>JALNZC010000033.1 GCA_023229525.1 Bacteroidales bacterium | reverse complement strand
AAAATAGAAAAACGATCTTTGAAAACACCGTTCTTTAAAATGTTGTATCTTTAAATCGGAAATTAACGATGCAAAAAACCTTGCATCCTTATTTGCCGATTTCCTGCATTTGTAGTTGCCGCTTACAATGATCTGTAGAAAACTCATTGTCAAAATATCCAAGGTTCAATAAATCTCTTATGAATTTTGATTTTGTTCCGGTTGAAGATTTATTCGTACCAAAAAAAATATTGATATCATCAACAGTGGCAAATGGTTCAAATGATTTATCGAAAAGGAAATTAATAGTACCAAGAGCATGGATTACACCTGCAGCCCATATTTCAATTTTTCCACTCATGAATACAACATCTCTTTTTCTTCCAAGTTTATTTAAAAGTCGTTTTGATAATTCAAAATCATCATCATCAAGTTTTAGCATACAAAATTCTTTAATCAAATCAAGGATTTGATTTTTCCTGTTTTCGATTTCTGATTTTTCGTTTCTGTTCATTTTGTACTAAGGTTTTAAAATGAATTAAGTGTTGAAACCCTCTCTTAGACTGCGCTTGAGGTTAGTTTAACGGAGGGTTTTTGTACAGTGAAAACTGCATTAAGTCCTTTTTATTAGCGGTTCGTTGAACTAAACCTCCGCTAGCATTAATGTAGCTAAGTCAGATACTTTTCGTACAAATGCTCATACCAACACATAAAAGTTATGAGCAAAAACATGATTGAAAAAGCAAGGGAGGCTGTAGAAGGCTTCATTGGCTTGTACGAAAAAACGGAACAAAAGCTATTCTTAACTGGGTATTCTTTTTCCACCAGTAGTAATTACCTGCGTGAACTGGCGCGGATCAGCCTGGAATTCGACACTATCCCGGATAATCTGACCGAGGAGCAAATAAACGGTTATCTGCAGGGTCTTACCAACCGATTCACCAGGCAACAGGGGACATTCAAGATGGCCGTCTGGGGTTTACGGTATTATCTCCTCACAATAAAAAACCAGAAAATCTCCATGCCTTATCGGTAATACGGTACACAAAAGACCTTCCTGTAGTGCTTTCCCAGGAAGAATGCCGGCGTCTTTCTGATGTTCAAATTTCTTTAATAAGCCCAGTATGACCGGTATACTTCGTTTCTTTTTCATAATTACGTCAATCGTTTGATCGTTCACTTTGACCGTTCCGGTATTGACAAATTCCAGCTGAGGAATTTGAGTTGGATTAAAAATATTCCTCAGCAAAAGGTATGTCAAAACCAAATAGCGCATGAACACTAATGCGTCTGAAGCTATAATTGAATTAAGGTAACTCATTTGTTCTTTACCAAAATTCAGGTATTGTTTACAGTTTTTATAAAATTTATGCAAAGCTTTACATAAGCTGTTTCGGTCATTCAAATCTAGTGTGCTCAATTTTGAAGATACCCACCTTACTGATCAGCCTTATCGTATTTAAATAGTTTACCTCAAAGAATGTTTTCTTATCCAGTGATTTTATTACCCCTGCGTTATGTATTACATAATCAAAGTTTGGCAGGGAATAAATCAGATTGTGCAGGCTGATCGTTGATGAAAAATCAGACTCAACGATCTGAACTTTTTTGTTTGCAAGATTTTCCTTGTTGCTCGTTTTGCGGACAGTAACATACACTTCATAGGAATGTTTTAACGCTTCCTCCACAAGGAATTTTCCGATAAAACCTGTGGCTCCGGTGATAAGAATTTTTTTCATTTCAATGCCTTCCCTCACATTTTTAAAATTCCGTGTTATGTCCGTATATACGTGTTTGTTAAATTTAAAACCTAACTACCAGGAAAAAGTGAACAACGGTGTTGATTATTGATTATACCGACCAGTAGCCTGAAGGTATCTCGCTTTTTTCATCTGATAATTGCACCGGGCTTCGGTCAGGTTATCGAGGGCGTTCTGATAAATTGATTGTGCTTCAAGCAAGTCAGACATGGATGAAATGCCAGCCTTCCAGTTGTCGCTGGTTACTTTAAGGTTTTCCCTTGCCTGTTCGACCGATTTGTGCGCAACAATGACCTGAAAGTAATATTCGTTGAATTCGTTGTTGGCTTGTTCTATCTGCAGGGCAAATAATTCATATGTTTCGGCGAGTTTATTTCGTGCACTTTCTATCCTAACCTGGCCTTGTTTGATTCTATAGGCACCGCCCCACCAGTCGGTAATAGGGATACTGACTGTTGCAAAGGCCACTGCATTGGTGGTGGTGGTCTTCATGGCATCCACGTATAATCCGGCTACTCCAATAGCTGCTGTTGGAAGATTACCCCCGATGGTCATTTTTTTCTGCAACTCTTCGGCAATAACGGCCTGGCTGAGCATTTTAATTTCAGATCGATTTGGAACCGCTGTGGCCGGTTGAGTATAAAATTGCTGCGGCAATACTGGTTCGGTTTGCGGATCAATCAGTGTTAACGTGCTGTCGTAAGTGATCCCGATCTGCTGGCAGAGTGCACGTTGCGTCAGTTCAATGCCATTTCTGAGCTTCAGCGTATTTACATCGATCTCATTGCGTTTAAGTTCAACTTTCAAAAGGTCGTTCCGTTGCACAAGCCCTGCTTTATGAGCTACGGACACATCCCGTTGCAGAGTATCGAGCAACTTCCGGTAGCTGTCGAGTGTTTTGGTCTTTTCCCGCAGGGCGATGACAGTCCAGTAGAGTTCTTCTGTTTTGACAAGAACATCGGTATTGGTGAGGTTTTGCTTCTCGCGGTTGATCTCGTATCCAATTTTCGCTAATCTGTTTCCATTTAAAATTTGTCCGCCGGCAAAAATTGGCTGGGTGACCATAATTGTAGCAACATTCATGTAATCAAGAAGATTTATTGGGATAGATGGGACATAGGCAAATTGAGTAGGGTTCACAAGGTTTACCGGGTTTCCATCGTACACCGGAAGGTTCATTTGTGGAATTGTTGCTTTTACGAGATAGTCAGAAGCTTTGAAGGCAAAGGCACTGGCATTCACTTTAGGAAAATAATTAGTGAATGCAGATTTCTTTTGTTGATTTGATTGGTCCACATCATAGGCTGCTTCTTTTATTTTGTGATTATTCAGTAACGCCAGGGTTTTACAGGAATCCAAACTTAAAGTTTGGGCTTTGGCACTGGTTGAAAATAAAGGAAAGATCAAAATTGCAAGGGTGGCTGCAACTGTCGCAGGTAACGACCAGAACCCTGACTTTTTGGGCCGATCGCTGTAAACTAAAGAATACAGGATGGGGAGAATATAGAGCGTTAGCACCATGGAGAACATTAAGCCAAAGCAAATCACAGTTCCAAGTGGGCCCCAAAGAGGCGAGCGGCTTAAAATCATAGGAATAACACCAACTGAAGCTGCTGCAGAAGTAAGAAAGATGGGACGCATCCGTCGTTTTCCGGCTGCAATTGCAGCTTCATGGACTGGCATTTGGGCCCTGTTTCTTAATTGGCGGGCATAATCTATCAGTATGATCCCGTTACGGACGACCATCCCGCAAAGGCTTGTGATACCAATAAACGCAGTAATACTAAACGGATATCCCATTAATTTCAAACCGATCGCTGCACCCGGAAGTGAGAGAAGCATAGTGGACATAATCAGCAAGGATAATTTTGTCTTTTTAAATTCAAATAACAGGATAAAGAATATCAATAAAATACTGAGCCCCAGCGCAATACCCATGGGTACAAATACCTCTACCTGGCCTTCATAATCACCCCCATAAGTAATAGCGGTTCCTTCCGGAAGTTTCAGTTTTGCGATTTGAAGCGTTATTTCGTTAAAAATATTAGAGGCAATTCCTTGGGAATCATTATCGATCATAATAGTCAGCGTTCTTGTCCCATTGCGGCGTACAATGGTTCCTTCGGTCCATTCCGGGGAAAAGTCAGCGAAGGAACGTAATGGTACTGCCGTAAAATTTATCGGTGAAGAAACATACAAATCTTCAAGTGTCTTTATGCTTTTATTACCAGTGTTTTCCTGGGAGAGACGAACTTCCACCGGATAATCGTTTTCCCAGATCGTTGTTAAGGGAAGTCCATCCAGTCCAATCATAAGTGACGTGGACACCAGACTTTTAAAATATCCCATGCGGTTTGCCTTATCGCGATCAAGATTAACCTTGATATTCTGCTGCATCTTGTCCCAATCGGTCCGCACCCAGGCGATGTGTTTTGTTTTCTTGAGTATGAGGTTGATCTGAGCTTCGACATTGCGGATATCTTTAATCGAATCCGAGGAAATACGGATTTCAACAGGCGCTTTATTTAGCTGCAAAGCCAGAATTTTCCATTTCACATGAGCATTGGTAAAATTATCAGAGTACCTGGGGCTATAATCGTCAACAATTTCACGTGTAGCCTCATTCGAAATGGTGTTGACAAGTAGCTGGCCATAATCACTGGCAGGCATATTAGGTGCATATGTTACATGAAACCTGGGCGAACTTGTGCCAATAAAGCTAGTAACATTGGTTACCCGTTTATCTTTTATCAGTACGCTTTCCAGGCTGTCAACAATTTTTGCTGTGCTTTCGATTGATGCACCTGGAGTCAGATACACTTCAACGGCAAATTGGTTACGTTCCATTTTGGGAAATAATTCCTTGTCCAGCCCCCTTAACAAGAGAATAGCTAATGCCACGAAAGCAATACCAATTGAAATAATGGTTTTGGGATAACAGAAAGCTTTTTCAAGCGATGCATCGAACCAACCCTGCAGCCCGTCTAAAAATGTCTTTCTTTTTTTCCCGGGATTTTTGCTGATTAATCCCTTTTTAATGAAAACAAAATTCAGGTACGGTACCAAAAAGATCGCAACAATAATGGAAACTACCAATGCGATACTTACCACGATCGGAAGGGTAGCCATAAATTCCCCGGCTGTGCCCGGCACCATAAAACCCAGCGGTATATAGGCGGCCATAATCGCAAGTGTAGCGGTAATGATTGGGGTAGTTAGTTCCCTTGCACTTTTTATAGCTGCGTGCCATGGAGATATTCTATGATCTATTTTCTCGACATGGTTGTCTATGATAACGATTGAGTTGTCGACGATCATTCCCAATACCAGAATAAGCGCAGCTAATGAAACCGTATGCAGCTCTACACCAAAAAAGTAAAGTATACATAAGGTTATCAGGATGGAAATGGGAACAGTTATCCCCGCTACGGATGCTACCCGAAAAGGAAGCAAGATCATGGTAACCAAGATGACAGCAACGATGGCAATTAAGAATTCCTTCATGAATTCCGACACAGAGTCATTAACATATTTGGGAAGTTCTGATATTTTTGCGACGTTGATATCTTTTGGACAACGCTTTTCAAATAGTGCAATAGCATTGTCCACATCTTTTCCATATTCAACAATATTGTTGCCCGGTTGCATTTCAAGCGACAAGAGAATGGTCTTTTTGCCGTTCTGCTTTATGTAATTGTCCGGATCCTCATAGCGGCGTTCAATTGAGGCAATGTTTTTCAGCCGTACGACATTTCCACGCGGATCTGAATATACAATTTGGTCGGCCAGGTTTTTTTCCGATTCGAAGTTTGCCGGCAAATGAACTGCCAGGTTGGTTTTGCCATCCTTCAAAATACCGGCATAGTTTACCATTCCATTTAATTGGTAGGAACCTAATAATGAAATTGATTTTATATTGTATTCGTTAAGCAATTCAGGCTTCACGTTTACATATATTTTTTCCTTTAGCAGTCCATAATGTTTTATTTTTGAGGTAGCTGGTATTTTGCGGCATTCGGCCTCGAGTGTCTTCAGATACTCCTCCATCTCCTTGTAACTCCGGGCTTCGGACGATAAGGTGATCAGCAATGCCGATGTATCGCCAAAATCGGAGTTGGCTATCAGGGCCAGGACCCCAATTGGCAGTGTCGGTTTTAGTTCGTTCAACCCATGTTTAAGTTTCGACCAGAACTGGTCTGCATTTTTCACATTATCGTTGAGCTCAACAAAAATGTACATGATGCCTTCTTTCGATTGTGAATACGTCTTGGTTTTTCTAACTTCCTGGTAGCTGAAAATATAATTTTCCACCACCCGCGTTAATTGAGCTTCAACTTCGGCTGAAGTTGCCCCGGGATAAACGCCCACAACAACCCCCTGCCTTATCGTAAATTGTGGAAATTCGTTTCGTGGCATCTTGATCAGAGCAACGATCCCGATTATTATAAATACTGCAGTAATAATAATTATGATATTTCGATTCCGCATTGCGGCTCCGATAATGTCTGTTTTCTTGTAGCTCATATTAAAAACTGATTAACGTATTATCACACAATTTTTCCTTACCTTCACATACGATTGTTTGTCCCTGAGTCAATCCTGACAATACTTCTAAATTAGTACCACGGTAATTCCCAATCTCTATAAGTTGTTTTTTTACCCTTTTTCGTGCGGCATCCACAACATAAACAAAATGTTTTCCATCATTATCCTGAGTTACACTTTGATAGGGAATCAGCATCAGTTCTTTTTCAGTAGTCAGGTTTAGTGTCACATCGCATACCATTCCCGGCTTCAATTCGAGGTTTGAGTTGTTCACAGTTATTTTAACCTCATAGGTTCTCGCAAAGACATCGGCAATAGGACTGACGATTGTTATTTCGCCGCTGAACTTCTTGTCATTCAGCGCAGAAACAACAATATCTGCCTTGAGCCCCTTCTTCATTTTAGCAATTTCATTTTCAGGAACTGAGATTTTTACATAGACCGACGCAATCTGAACCAGCTCAAACGGTGAGGATATTCCAAGTGAAGACATGCCGGGTTCAATGTTCCGGTGGCCAATGATCCCATCCATAGGGGAATGCAGGGAACACTTTTCGAGATTACTCCTGGATAATTCCAGTAACGACTTTGCCTGTTCTATGTTCGTTTCCATTTCCACCCATTTCACTTCAGTAAGGCTGCCCTGGTCATGAACCGTCTTTAATCTGTCGTAGCCATCTTTCGCTTGCTGATATTTCGCCTTGGTTATTTCGTACAAATTCTGCATGTCATTTTTATCGAGGGTTGCCATCAACTGGCCCTTCTTTACTGCATCGCCTGCATCAATCAGGACTGTTTCAACTGTTCCCGTGGTTTGAAAGTTCAACGGAATTGTTTGCGAGGGTTCAACGGTTCCGCTGTACCGGAGGTTGACAACAACATGTTCAGATCTTACTTCGGATACGGTAATTGCAATACTTTTTTCGGCTGGCAATTTCTCCTGAGTCTGTTTTGTGTTGCATCCTGAAAGAAGAGAAACCATTAAGGCAAGGCAAATTGTTTTTTTCATATAATTTTCTTTTTGAAATTACTAATTAAATACTAAACGATCAGTATGCTTGATGTGTTCAAAAAACATACTGAACAGACAGTATGTTTGGAAGTATAATAAAAGGGTTGAAATCAACCCAAAATCAAATTTTAAGCAGTTTATAAAATTCTTTTAACTGCTCCTTTAATGATTTCACTGCCAGTTTTGGAGAATTATTATAAAAAAGATTTTGTACAATGCCCAATGAGATTGAAAAAAAATTTGTAGCCATAATCTCTGTATTAATGTCTTTTCGAATTTCGCCCTGGGCTATTGCATGGTTCAGGACTAATTTTATTTTTTCAATTTCCCGGGTTAACAATTGTTCCTTTTCAGCAGCAAAACCAGGGTAATGACGAAAAGCATCAATTGCAAGCGCCATATAATTTATTGGAATATAAGAAGGTTTTTCTCCAAAAATATTTTTAAGGATTTCGCTGGCTTTCACTATTGTTTCTTCAATAAACTGTGCTAACGTATTTTCAAGGTTTGGTGAACTTAGATAATCAAGTTTAACGTATTTGTCAATGACTGCCTTGAAAAGTTCTTCCTTATTGATGAAATGGTGATACAACGCTCCTTTGGTGAACCCAATAGCTTTACTAATGTCATTTATTGAAACCGCTTCATAACTGCGTGTTAAAAACAAGCTATAGGCTTGATCTATTATATTTTCTCTTGTGTCCTTCATAATTAAATATACTTAACGTTCAGTATGCAAAGATACATAAAAAAATAGTTTATAATAAAATTTGTTAAAAAATGAAATCTTTTCCACCTTGTTAAAAATCTGAATATTGATATTTATTCTAATTCTGGCAGATTGCAATTCATTATGAGGCCACTTACTTTGGTTTGCTGTTTTTATAATTTTTGGATCCCAAGGGAAGACTATTTTTAATTCAAGCGTCTGCAAAATTTTACAAATCGAGTAGGAAGTGAGGGATTAACTCCCTCACTGTCCTCTCACATCACCAGTACGTGTCGTTCGGATACGGCGGTTCGTAAAGATAAAGACTTAGAATAAGTATCCGATAACCCGATAAGGCCAAGTCTACAGAAGAAAGAATTGGTCAGGGAACAAGCTAAAATATGACTATTAGCGGTGTGCCCGTAACCCTTTCTTGTATTCGTATATTCCAACTACTCCTGACAGTCGTTTACAGAAGTCAATTTCTCGTTTCCCGTTGGCAATGCCGGCCAGCCGGTTCGCTTGACCTCCGCACATTTACACAATTTTCAAAGAGCCTTCCATCTTTTGTACAGCATTTATTCCCTGTTCAGGGGAATAAGTCAAGGCACACACGTGGCGCCGGCAGCCGCAGCAACGAATGACCTTAGAAAAGCTCCGTCGTGATTGGTTTTGTTGCGATTGAACGCTTGTTGGGGGCATTACTTAATTTAATCTGTTAGTAAAGAAATGCTTCTTCTACTACAAACATCGATGAAATCTCGTGGATTAAAACTTATTAAATAATTAATTCTAAGTTTCTCATCAGCAAGCATTAGACGAATAATTATATCTACTAAACTAAATGGTTTTTTTAAATCTAAGGCTGACTTAAAAGTTAATTCTAAGGCTTCAGATTTATATTCCTGATCGTCTAATAGTATTACGTTCGTCCGAGTAATTAATAACTTAAAGTCACGTAATCCAAATTCATTTTTTGTAAATCTTGTGTTAATTGTTTCGTAAAGTGAGGGATATGGAATTAAGACATTACCTATTGAAAGAAATTCGAAAATTTCCTGGGCTTTGGTATAATAACAATCTCTTTTATTATAAAGAGCGTACCAGAAGCCAGAATCGATTAAAATATTATTCATATTTTAAGTGTCAGCAATATTTTCATCCATAGGGGCATAACCAACCCATGGAGACGATTTTCGATTTCCGATGATGAAAAGGCCAAGTGAATGTTGTTTGCTTTCTTTTAATTCGTTGTAGACAATATAGATCCGGTCTCCATTTTTAAACTCAATTGCCTTTTTTAAATCAACTTTGATCTCTTCGATCAAATCAGATTTATACTCATAACTTAGAAAGGCAACATTATTACCACATTCCTTTGCTTTGTGGGAATCTAACCAACGATATAATCCCGGGTAATCTCCTTTAATTCCTAAATCATAGGAAATCCAAACACTTTTTTTCATAGCAGGATTTTTTACAAATGTATCACTCTTTCATTTTGCGTGTATTCATCCAAGATTGTTTCAAATATCGGGTAACGCAGATGGGTTACCCCGCCCTTGTCCCCTAAGGTAGGGTCGAGCACTGGCGCACCAATCAATCCGATCGTGTTTCCAGCACCCGCCTCGTCAAACGCAGCGTGCGCATTAAACGCACTGCGCTTTCCTAATGATTTCAGATCAAGTTCATAGCCTATCATGTCGGGGTAAATTTCCTGGGGGATATTTTAAAGTCGCTATATATTTTGTACAACCATTATTCCTGCTTAGGGGAATAAGTCAAGGCACACACGCCTTGGCCAGCAGCCGTAGTGCGGGGTTTAGCAGATTTATATTAGCTTTTCGTTTTCATGTTTAGTAGCTATAACCAATTCGTTTTACCACGATGCCCTACATTGTCGGCTGACGGCTTGTTATGTGGCGTTTAATTTTTATCTTCCTACAGTGCAACTCCAAAATTTAAAGTAAAATTAATGGTCACAGGATTTTGGTGTAACTCTTCCTGTCGGGGTGGATTTATATAGTGTATAGGATCGGGACTGAGACCAATGTGTTCTCCTCCAATAGTCATTTTATGATTTATCCAGGTTGTTCCAAGTCCTAAATTTATATCAAAAAAGAAATGATATAAAACATATCTGTAACCAAAATCGACAAATCCTCCATAGATATTGACTTTATCAATCATTTTTCTATATATATAATAACCATTGCCTTCATGATACCAAGCAGTATGTCCGGTTGAATCGATATGCATATATTTATAAACCATCTTAACTGAAAGATAAATCAGACTACCATGCTTTGAGTTTTTTGGTTTTGTTAAGTATACATTTACTTGAGGAACAACAAAAACGCCTGAATAATTGCCCAGGGAACCGTAGGATGTGGGTCCGGCAATAAAGTAGTTACTATACGTTTTATTATTTGGATAAATGTACCCCGTGGTAACTCCAAAACCCATGACTCCAGGCTTATATTCATAAGTAACTCCAGCTTGCTGAAAAAGTAAAATGTTTAATGGATTTACAGAAATATAATGCTTGGGTAAATAGGGTGCGTCCTGCTCACCACTCGTCTGCCCTAATATAAATTGTGAAACAGAAAGTAAAAGAAAAAGAAAAATAAAGATAATGATTCTCATAGTGTATAGATTAAATGCCACTAATGTGGCGCCGGCCGGCCGCAGTGCAGGGTTTACTTGTTCTTTTCTTTGTTTACGGTTATCATTTGCAGGTTCGGTGAATGCCAGCCTCCGGAAACACCCCGTATTGCTCGGCTGACTGCTTGTTAGGCCTCGTTTTATTATTTATCCTTCGTACCAGTCAATCTTTTTCTTTTCCTTATCATTTCTTTTAATCCAATTGAACTTATAAGCAACGCCAACTGTTAATTGACCATTTAATAGGTTGAAAAATTCAGAAGAAAGAGAACCTTTAGCTATGTTTGTTATCCCAAACATATAATCTGCCTCAAGGTTGATAATAATTCTATCTGTAACAGGATATTCTGTTCCAATTCCTCCTAGGAAACCAAAGTTTAAATACTGAAAGTAATTATTTGTGTTTTCAATAATTACTCCTGATGTCACTGGATTAGGACCATATGTTGTCCAGTTGCCGGTAGTGTGTACATGCAGAAGAATTCCAAAATAAGCTCCAGAGTTAATGATAAATTTCCATTTTGATCCAAATACAAATTCGGGTTTTACCATTAAATTTAGAAAGTGGAGTGTGAAGTTGTAGTTGTAATTTGTTCCTCCACCCAGGCCTCCCTTTGATTGGTGTCCGGTTAATCCAGTTTTGCAGTATTCCGCCGCATAACCCAGATTTACTACTTTATGTGGGATTCGACGCTTGACGAAAACCGAAACTAAGTAACTATTCTGATTGATAGACAATGAAGCATCATGATAAGGATTCGTATTCGAATTTGCCAATGGTACACTCATATTGAACCCTCCATTAATTCCAATTAAAATTTGTCCAATACCCAAAACTGGCATGAGTAGGAAAAGAAAAAGGAAGATTGAATTTTTGGACATCCCTTTATCTTTTATGAGGTTTAACGCTTTGCCTGTAAAACCAAGTGCCGCTGTAACCTTCACAAAGAAGAAATCTCTTGGCAGCGTTGGTTTTACAGGCATATTACACACAGTAATTATTTGAGTTTCACACCGACAAAATATAGGTCAAAACCGCCTTTACCACCGGATCGATTTGAGGAAAATATCATCATCGTTTCCGTTTCACTCACGCCTTCCTCTATTAAAATGGGCCTGTACTCATCAAATTCACTATTAATGTTTGAACCAAAGTTAATGGGCTTGCTCCATTTATTATTTTCAAACGTACAATAGTACAAATCAAAACCACCAAAGCCACCGGGTTTATTTGATGCAAAAACCAGTGTATTATGATAAATAAAAGGACACTTATCGTCGGAACCACTGGAAATGATCGTGTCTTTGCAAATGGTATGATGACTGGTGTCAGATAATAATAATTCCAGATCAGATACTGCATTGGAAATCTCGGAATAATAAATATCAAATTGGTCTCCGACTCTGTTTGAACAAAAATATATTCTATTTTTCTCAGAATTAAAAGCAGGATACAAATCGTCATATGCTGAATTTAGAAATGTTACTGGTTTAATATCAGAAAAATCCGGATTACTCTTATTTGAGGTAAAGTTTATCTGAAAATTACCACTGAAGTCGGATGCATATAAAAGGGTAAAATTAATTTTATTGAAGTCAGATTCTGTTACCAAATTGGGGCCTAATTCATTTCCTGCGGTATTAATCTTATTTATTCCTTTTTTAATTACCTCATAATCTTCGACATATACAGCCCAATTCGAATATTCATTTGTTACAGTTAAACTACCACTTGTTTTATCAAAATTCACATTCATTGGTTGATATATTACATCAAAATCGGTCCCACTACTATTTCTATTCGTTGAAAAACAGAATGGTATTAAAAGACCAAGGCTTGGGCCCGTAGAGTTATAGTCATCATAAATTGTATTAAAATCTTCAAGATTTACCGGCGAAATGGGCAGATGTCCCTGTTCGTATTTATATCCACTGGGGGTTTTAGTACAGGAGACCAGCAAGATTGAAAATATTATTAATAGATGTTTTTTCACTGCTTTATTTATTATTGTGTGTAACGTATTGATAACCACTATATGGCGGTAATAGGAAATTTGGTTTTTGTGATTCTATTTTTCTACGATAATAGGATTCGGTACTTTTCACTTCATAACCATTAAGTTAAACAATATTGTTAGGCAAATATAGATAATTTGTTTTATAGAATTTTTACCTAGTTAAAATATTTTCTCTTAAAAAAATCATTAAGCAATTTTAGTATATTCATAAAACATGTATAGTCTTCCAGTACAAACCATCTTACCTGTATAGTTTTTTCAGTATCGGATATTAACGCTTAACTAATGCTTAATTAATTGAATACAAAGGGATACTTAGACAAGACTTAGACAAGACTTAGAGGAGACTTAGATGGGACTTAGGGAAGGAAGAAGGTCAGAAGGGGATCCGGTATTGTTGTACCGGACCAAGAACCATAATGCCACGATGCGTGATTTTGTTAACATGAAGTCGCATCATCCGGATTTCAAAGAGAAATCAAAGATACCAAAATTATTGAATTAACTTCAGGAAATTGAAAAAAAAATTTTGTAAGAGGATTTGAATCAAACTTAGAATATATCGCAAACCCGTATAGTATTCAATTAATTGGGTGGCAAGTACTTCATAAAAATTAACGCTACATTACAGCGTAATAATGAAACTAGTTGTGTCTCCGGCTGACTCAACATGAATACCCCCGCTGTGCAATCTCAGGATCTGGCGCGAAAGACTCAGTCCTATTCCCGAACCCTTGTCTTTTGTAGTGAAGAAGGGAATGAAAATTTTCTCGATGATCTCTTCCGGGATCGAAGGACCGTTATTGCTGATACGGATGATGGAGCGGCTTTGACTTGAGAAACTGACAGTGACTTTGATTTTCCTGTTCTCCTGAATTTCTTCAAGTGCTTCCATTGCATTATTCATAATGTTTATTACAACCTGGGTAAGCATTTTTTTATCACCGGTCAGGTTGGTTACTCTGGGTTCGATTTTTAACTCATGTTGGATCTTAAGTTTCTCCAATTTTTCCTGTAAAAGCATCCAGATTTGTTCAAGCCATTCTTTCACAGGGAAGGATATAAATTCGGGCTTTGGTATTCTTGTGAGTTTGCGGTAGCTGTCCACGAAATTGACCAGACCGTTGCCACGATCTTCAATGGTGTCAAGCCCTTGGATGACATTGTCGATGGTTTCCTCATCAACCTTCCCGGGTTTCACCGGTTGACCCTCTTCAAGAAAGAAATTTTTCAGGGTGCCGGTCAGCGAAACAATAGGCGCAATGCTATTCATAATTTCATGGGTTAGCACCCTGATCAGTTTCTGCCAGGAATCCAGTTCCTTTTCATCGAGTTCATGGCGGATGTCCTGCAAGGATATCAGTTTTGACACCTTTCCCCCGTAACGGATCTCTTTTGAACGGATCAGGAGATTGATCTGTGTGTCGCCGGTCAGGCGTTTATACGTAAATGCCTCACCCGGTTTGATCATGGCAAGGACACCTAACAGATCCGGGGTTCTCAATGGAACCAGGTGAAGAGGGGTATAGGAAGGTATGCCGGCATACTCAAATGCTTTATCATTCATAATCTCAACTTCATTGTCCTGGTTCACCGACATCAACCCGGTGGATGCATGCTGAATAAAGGTTCTGAAATATTTCTCAAGGTATTCATTCTGCAGTTTGATTTGGTTGATCTGTTCATTAAGCGCTGTAAGGCTATGATACAAATGACGAAGAGATTTCTGCCTGATCTGGGTGGGAAATTTTAATGAGGAGTCATCGTTTCGGATCGCTTCAAAAAAGAATGCGATCTGCCTGTTCGACTGGTTGAAGCTATTGATGATAGAATATGCTGAAATCGGAACAGGCAGGAGGAACATCAGGTACCTTGCATCCATATGATACGCCGAAAGGAACCCGGCTGCAAATACTGCAATTAAGATAATTGCAATATTAACCAGAGCCGACAGTGTTACATGTTTATAACCCATAATTTTTCATTTTTTTATATAAGGTTGTACGTGAAATACCCAGGTTTTTCGCGACAATACTTAAACTCTGGCTGTTGGATTTAAGTTCATTCAATATCGTCCTTTTTTCCATTTCCTCCAGAGTAAGCGTTTCTTTGGTAAGTATATGGTATGGTTGGTTCAGATTCAGATCAGCTGGGGAAATTTCCCGTCCCTCACATAAAATGACGGCTTTTTCCATAGTATGTTGCAATTCCCGTACGTTCCCCGGCCATTCATATCTCCTGAGCCGTTCAATTGCTTTTGGATGGATCCTCACACAGTTCTTTTTATATTTTACTGCATACTTGCTGATAAAAAAATCAGCCAGGATTTCAATATCTTCAATTCGTTTCCGTAATGGAGGCAGCTCAATCTGAATAGTGTTGATCCTGTATAAAAGATCCTGCCTGAAGGCTTTATCCTGTACCATCTGGATCAGATTTTTATTTGTTGTGCTAATCAGCCTGATATCAACAGGGAATTCCTTATTGGAACCAACAGGAACGACCACCCGGTTCTGAAGGACATTTAACAATTTTGATTGTAAGTGCATGGAAAGGTTCCCGATCTCATCAAGCAATAAGGTGCCTTTATTTGCCAGCGTGATCTTCCCGGTCCGTTCTTCATATGCACTTGTGAACGACCCTTTGGTATGTCCGAACATTTCACTTTCAAAAAGAGTTTCTGACACTGATCCCAGGTCAACGGCAACGAGAAGTTCGTTGTTACGCTCCGACTGACGGTGAATCTCTTTGGCAATAAGCTCTTTCCCTGTCCCGTTTTCCCCGCTTATCAAAACGTTTGCATCAGTCCGCGCTACCTTTTTTACCAGGTCGAGGATATGTTTCATGACCGGAGAAATTCCTATGATCATTCGCTCATCCCTGTTCATCTCTGCTTTTAAATCCCGCTCCCGTTTCATCAGATGACCGACTGTGAGATTCGATTTGCGAAGTTTGAGCGCAGCTTTTAAAGTAGCCAGGAGTTTTTCGTTTTCCCAGGGTTTTAAAACAAAATCCGCGGCGCCTTCATGGGTAGCTTTTACAGCAGTTTCAATATCCCCGTAAGCGGTGAACATCACTACTTCAATATCGGCTTTTCTCTTCTTGATTTCTCTTAGCCAGTACATCCCTTCATTGCCTGAACTTTCTCCTGCTTTGAAATTCATATCAAGCAGAATGACATCTATATCACTGCCCTCAATTTCATGGGCCAGGGAGTTCGGGTTGGAAATAGTTATAACCTCAAGAAAATAGAATTTCAGAAATAAGCGTAAAGCGTTCAAGACACTTTTATTATCATCCACGATCAGCAACCTGCCTTCTTTGATTTTTTCTTCCATAAGCTATGATTTAAAACAAGGAAATTCATTGTAAATGTACAGAAAATTTACAGCAGGTTGTTCAATATGTTTACAAAACGATTTAATGAACAATGTGTAAAGAGTTGTAAAACAATAATATAAGTATAATGGCACAAAGTTTGCATCATTTTGATAAAAATAAATATTGCGACAATGATAAAGACTGTAAATCTTACAAAACGGTTTAAGACCGATGAAATTGAGACCACCGCGCTGAAAAATGTCAGTATGGAGGTTAAAAAAGGTGAATTCATTGCAATAATGGGTCCTTCCGGTTGTGGGAAATCGACCTTGCTCAACATCCTTGGAATGCTTGACAATCCGAGTGAAGGTAATTACATCTTCAATGAAGTTGATGTTTCGAAATACAAGGAAGGAAAACGCACCCAGTACCGCAAGGGAAATATACAGTTCGTGTTTCAGAGTTTTAACCTGATCGACGAACTTAACGTATTTGAAAATGTGGAGCTCCCGCTTCTTTACCTGAATAAAACTGCTGCGGAACGGAAAAAAATGGTCATGGATATTCTTGACAGAATGAAGATCGGCCATCGCAAAAAGCATTTTCCCCAGCAGTTGTCGGGCGGCCAGCAACAGCGTGTTGCAATTGCACGTGCCGTTGTTCCTGAACCTCAGCTGATACTGGCGGATGAACCTACCGGGAATCTTGACTCAAAAAACGGGATTGAAGTAATGACTCTTTTGTCGGAACTGAACAAGCAGGGAACCACCATTGTCATGGTTACCCATTCACAAAGGGATGCTGCATTTGCACACAGGGTTGTGAATTTATTTGATGGCCAGATAGTAAGTGAAGAGGTTGCCCAAAGTCTTCAAGCCGTATAATAATGAACCGCCTTCCCATTTTCCTCTTCCTGTTGCAACTGGTTCTATTAAACCAGGGAACGTTAGTTGCGCAAAAGTCCTGGACTCTGGACCAATGCATCAATTATGCCTGGGAAAATAATTTTACGGTACATAACCAGGAACTGGGTGTTAAAATCAGGAAAACCGATTACCGTCAGGCAAAGAATGAGCTGTTTCCCGATCTCAGTTTTCAAACCTCATATACCCAGAACTTCGGGCGCAGCATTGATCCGACCACGAATTCTTACATCGATGTACAGTTCTTCAACAATGGTTACGGTCTTTCTACTTCAGTTGATCTGTTCAACGGATTTATGAAACTCAATACCATCGACATGCAGCGGTTAAATTATGAAGCGGAAAAGAACAAACTGCAGCAGGTAAGGAACGAAGTTGCGTTTACGGTGATTAACAGTTATTTTAATGTACTGCTTCAGCAGGGTCTGTCGGCGATCGCCCTGGAAAATTTCAAACTGTCCAGAACACAGCTCGATTTTACCACTGAATTCGTCAGGCTTGGACGTAAACCCGGCACTGATCTGCTGGAGACAGAAGCAAACCTGGCATCAGACAGTTTCCTTCTGGTCCAGTCATACAACCTGCTTGAACAGGCATGTCTCGGGTTGAAATACCAGATGAATTTTCCGGTCGGTGACAGCCTGGTCATCGACACTGTTGTGATGTCGATATTCGCCGGATCTATCGACACCCTGTCGATGGAAGAGCTCTACAATGTTGCAGCTACCGCCCTGCCGGATCTGGTATATGCAAAAAATAACCTGCTGGCGGCTAAAAAGGCAGTACAGGTGAGTAAGGGCAACTTTTCACCGAGGCTGGGATTTTATGCAGGATGGAATTCCCAATACATGGAAACAAGCAGGGATTCGCTGAACAGAATAATCCCATTTAATGACCAGATGACCAATAACGCCAGTGAATATGTAAGTCTTGGACTGCAAATACCGCTGTTTTCGAGGTTCTCCCGGTACAGTTCCCTGAGTACATCCAAACTGAGATACCAGCAGGCGAAAGTCCAGTATGATGATATTTCATATAAACTTAAGATGGGTGTTGAAAAATCCCTCACAGATTGGAGGGCAGCCAGGGCTGAGTATGAATCCTCGCTCAGCCAGCTTGCCAAGAACCTTAAGGCGTATGATGCTGCCGAAAAAAAGCTGGACAAAGGACTGATCAACATCATCGAATTCTATATCCAGAAAAATAAATGGATCAGGGCAAAAACCGAAGTACTCCGAACCGGACTTCAGGTTCTGCTGAAAGAACGGTATATCCGGTTCCTTATGACAGGCTCACTATTGAGCGGGATGAAGGAGGCGGAAGATTAAAAGGTATGAAGGTATGAAGGTATGAAGGTATGAAGGTAAGAGGGTATGAAGGTATGAAGGTATGAAGGTAAGAGGGTATGAAGGTATGAAGGTGAATCGTAAATCGTAAATCTAAAATCGTAAACATGGAAATCCAATCATCCGGCGGAATGGACAGGGTCATTGTTGAAAAACGATGGATTAAGAAAAAATACTGGAAATATTTTATCGGGAGTGCATTGTTATTGACGGTCATACTGTTTTTTATTTTCAGGGACTGGACCAGCACCGTAAGGGTTGAAAAGGAAAGGATTACAATTGCGCCGGTTTTCAGGGGAGTGTTCAACGATTATATCACAAATGACGGAACTGCAGCACCGATTTCCACTGTATTTCTCGATGCTTATGAAGGAGGAAAAGTAGAGGAAATCCTGCTGGAAGAAGGAAGCATGCTTAAAAAAGGCGATGTAATCATCAGGTTAAGCAACAATGATATCAATCTCAATATTCTCAACAGTGAAGCACAGCTGGCCGAGAAATCGAACTTTTTAAGGGAAGTCAGGATCCGCATGGAACAGGAAAAGCATTCGCTTGAACGCGAAGTGCTTAATGCCCGTTTTGATCTTATAGCCAAAAAGAGAACCTATGAACAAAACAAGGAACTATACAAAGACCAGCTGATCTCAAAAGATGAGTATTTACGATCGGAAGAAGCGTATCAGCTGGCTGATAAAACCCAGGAACTTGTCCTTCTCCGGCAGAAACAGGATTCTTCATTCAGGAGTCTTCAGATCGAGCAGATCTCAGATAACCTTAAAAACATGCAGACAAACCTGAATCTTGTGAAGCAGCAGCAGGATTATCTGAATGTAAAATCCCCGGTCGACGGACAGCTTGGCAGCCTGATGGTTGAGATCGGACAGTCGATTACCCGCGGCTTCCGTATAGGACAGATAAATATCCTAACTTCTTATAAAATAGAAGCGGATGTGGATGAACATTACATTGACAGGATCAGGACGGGGCTGACTGCATATATTGAAAGAACCAGGGACACACTTACGCTCGAGATTAAGAAGGTTTATCCGGAAGTCCGTAACGGAAGATTTAAAATCGATCTCGTGTTCACAGGCAATCTTCCGGAGAATATCAGGATAGGACAATCATATTTCATTAAACTAAAGCTCGGGCAGACAGTTGAAGCGACCCAGATACCTCAGGGAGGTTTTTACCAGACCACAGGAGGCCAATGGATTTTTGTCGTGGATAAAAGCGGGCAGTTCGCTGTTAAAAGAAATATTAAGATCGGCAGGAAAAATCCACAATATTATGAAGTCCTGGATGGGTTGGTTCCTGGTGAGGAAGTGATCATTTCTGATTATTCCATCTTTGGCACCAATGATAAAGTTGAGTTTAAATAAACGATTTAAATTTCTGATCCGTCTTTCATTAAAAATCTTACTTTATGATAAAGAATTATTTTAAAACTGCCATTGCTCACCTTATAAGAAATAAAACGTATTCTTTAATAAGCATTTCAAGCCTGACCATCGGAATAGCGGTATGTATTCTGCTTTTATTATATGTTCAGATTGAACTGAGTTTTGACCGCTACCATAAAAATGCAGATAATATTTACAGGTTATGCAATCCTGAACACCCTTATCATTCGCCTCAGACAGCGAAATTCTTAGCTGATAATATCCCGGAAATAAAAAGCTATACCAGGATCTTGCCACGGTATAATGAACTTGTGGAATATAAAGAAAAACGGTTCAAAGAAAACCGGATTGCATATGCCGATGCTGCTTTCTTTCGCATATTCTCTTTTACTTTCAGACAGGGAAATCCTCAAAACGCTTTGCAGCAGCCATTCACCATCGTAATCTCCGAAAAAACCGCCCGTAAATATTTTGGAAATGAAGACCCGGTAGGCAAAGTGCTGAAATTGAATAACGAATCCAATTATACCATTACAGCTGTGATGGACGACATGCCTCAGAATTCCCATTTCCGTTATGACATGATTTTGACCCTTGCCGGTACCGAAAAAGAAGAAGGAATGGACAACTGGGGGTGGCAAAACTTCCTGGTCTATTTTCAGTTTCCAGACCATTTCTCCATACCTGAAGTTGAAGCAAAATGCAACCAGTTGATGAAAACTGTTAAGGACCCGAATAATCCTCCGTCGGTATTTTCTTTGCAAAAACTGAAAGACATTCATCTGTACTCCTCTCACTTTAAAGGTGACATTCAACCCCAAAACAGCATTTTGTACGTCCTGATTTTCTCTGCAATTGCTTTTCTGGTCTTGCTCATTTCCTGCTTCAATTATATAAACCTGCTTACGGCCAATTCCACTACACGGGTGGTGGAAATTGGTATGAGAAAAGCATGTGGAGCATCACGCTATCAACTCACAATGCAGTATATTTTCGAATCACTTGTAATGCTTGTTATATCGTTTTGCCTGTCACTTCTTATTGTTGGTTTAAGTTTGCCTGTTTTTAATGAGTTATCAGGAAAAGAGCTGTCAATCCTGACACTGATTAGTACAAACACAATCCTGGGAATTCTTGGAATTCTGTTAATCGTAGGAATTCTGGCAGGATGGTATCCCGCTTTTATACTTTCATCGTATAATCCCGTAAGAGTGTTTCAATCATCAAAAAGCAGCGGGGAACATAAATTTCAATTCAGAAAAATCCTTGTTGGCGCTCAATTTACCATCGTCATTATTCTGATTACAATTTCAATTGTTATGTTTCGGCAGATCAGGTTTCTCCAGCATGGCGATCTGGGATTCGATAAGGAATATGTTCTCATCTCCGAAGTCGCGACCTTCGGGAATGAAGGAAAATATTTAACACTGAAGCGGGCACTACTTGATCAGAATTCAGTTATCAGCGTTTCAGCAGCAAGCCGTGTTCCTTCGGATGGTCTGAACAATTTTGGGACCGTTATGCTTCAGGGACAAAAAAACCGGATTAAGATTCCCTATGTCCATGTTCATTTTGATTATTTTAACACATTGAATATCAAAGCCGTAAAAGGACGATTGTTCTCAAATACCTATAAAACTGATTCTAGTCAGGCGATCATTCTTAATGAAGCGGCGGTTAAAAGTTTAAGAATACAGGGAGACCCGATAGGGCAGTCGGTTAAATGCAACTGGCCCAAATCAGACCGGAAGATTATAGGCATTGTCAGCGATTTTCACTTCGAATCACTGTATGAAAAAATCAAGCCCGCAGTTTTTGTGATTGATTATAAGGAATGCTGGCAGCTTATGGTCAAAGTGAAGCCATCAAATGTGTCAAACTCTATCTATAAAATAAATGAGATCTGTAAAACTATTTATCCGGATCAGGTATTTGATTTTCACTTATTAGACAAGCAGCTTGAGCAACTCTATCAATCCGATGAAAAAACTTTTCAATTAATGGGATACTTTACCGTACTGGCAATTATCCTGGCCGGCATGGGATTTTTTGGCATGGCTTCTTTTATTATAACAAGCCGCACGAAAGAAATCGGCATAAGAAAGGTTAACGGAGCCACTGTTTCGGAAATAATGCAAATGCTTACTGTAAGTTTTGTGAAATGGATAGCCGTCGCATTTGTATTAGCCACGCCAATCGCCTGGTATATCATGTTGAGATGGTTGGAAAATTTTGCATACCGGACCAGTATTTCATGGTGGATCTTTGTACTTACAGGTTTAATCAGTTGTATGATAACCATGATTACCATAGGATTCCAGTCATACAGGGCTGCAACGGTGAATCCGGTTGAAACGTTGAGAACCGAATAGACATGTCACAAATCCGATATAGAAGGTGAAACCAACTATAAAGCAGAAATTAATTTCGTTAGAAAGCTGAAATGTATATGGAACAAGTACGGAAATTAACCCCGAATCGCTAACAGGTTTACAATAATTTCTTCCATGAATGATTTGAAATTTATCCTGAGAATATTGAAGCGTAACCCGTTCATGCTCATTACAAACGTGACAGGGCTTGGAGTGGCATTAACCACTGTGATTTTCACACTCACTTACATACGTTATGAGCTGAGTTATGATAATCAGTTTAAAACCAGGGACAGGGTAGTAAGATTATTCAGCCGGGTAACCGATAATACAAGCACCGAAGTGTATGGCATTTCCCTACGCCAGGCATATACACAACTTGCCGGAAAAGTTCCCGAAATTGAATCTGCTGTTCAATTATATGGAAGTATACAAACATCCGTTCAAAACAAAGAAAATAAAATAGAAAAAGTCAAGATATTCTATGCTGATCCTGAGATTTTTAAGGTATTTGGACTGTCGCTCAATTCTGGTGATGAAAAAACAGCGCTGGTCGGGATAAAAAGTGCAGTGATCACAACTTCGGTTGCCGAAAAACTGTTCAATTCAACCAATTGTATTGGAAAAACAATTGAATCGGATGGTGAACATGTGATGATTACCGGGGTAATGGATGAAATTCCGAAAAACTCACATTTGAGTTTCGATCTGTTGATTTCCATGTCCACTCTTAATATGAACTGGTTATCTGCGTCTCTCGAATTTCAAACATACTACCTACTTAAACCAAATATTGATTCAAAAGCGGCAGGCGCTAAGATTGCCAGTGCATATAATATTCTTATGCAGGATTGGGCCAGGACGTTTTTCGCAAAAGTAAAATCGGGGGTTGAGCCTCTGACTGATTTGTACCTGCATTCTGCTGCAAGTTCCTATATCCCAAACCATGGCAGTACGAAACAAATGCTGATAGTCGGCTTGATCGCATTGTTTGTCCTGCTCACAGCAATGCTCAGCTATATTAATTTATTTATCATACAAGGTGAAAAACGCATAGTTGAAATATCCACCCGAACCATGTTCGGCGCCACAAAAGCCAGCATCGCCAAATTGTTTTTATTAGAAACAGCTATCGTTTTTCTTTTTTCCGCCATCCTGGCATTTCTGATTATCTATAAATCAATGCCATACTTGTCAAATTTGTTGCAATCAAAAGTTGATCTTTCCGATTTGTTATCATTTGGTGGTATTATTTCATTTGTGATTGTCCTGATCATACTTCTTGTGATTACATCCGGCTATCCTGTTCTCTATCTTTCAAGAATGAAATATGCATTAGGATTGAGGGGAAGAATTTCAAGCACTGGAAACAACAACTGGCTTTCGACAGCATCGGTATTTGTACAGTTTACTGTAACATCTTTTTTTATCAGTTGTGTCGTCATCATTATATCGCAGTTAGGATATATGCACGATGTGCCGTTGGGCTTCGAGAAGAATAATGTCATCACAATTACCAATTGCAGCATGCCTGTCTCGAAGAAGTATGAAAGTGTTAAAACTGAATTGTTGAAGTTGCCTTTCGTTACTTCGGTTTGTGGAGGGGAACACTTTATGGGCGGGGGATGCAGCGGACAGTACATAAGAACCCTGGCTGACGGGGAAAACAGCAACAAAGCGATCAATGAATACCGCGAAAAACCAGGGTTCGGAGAACTCATGAAATTTACACTGATAAACGGACGATTTTTTCACCAATCCATGGCTGACAGTCAGGCTGTCGTTTTAAACGAATCGGCAATCAAATTACTGGGATTAAAACCAAAAGCCGGACAATCTGTTCTTTATAAGGATCAACGGGTTGAAATTATCGGGATAGTGAAGGATTTTTATTATATGACCAATCCGGGTGAACCCATTGCTCCCTTAGTAATTACAAATTGTTATTGGGGAACTCCTAATATTTATATCCGCAGTATGAACCCTTTGACCGGAAGCCAATTGATGCAAATAAAGTCAATTTTCCACCGCTTTGATAAAAATTATATTTTTAACCATAGCACGTTGGCGGATATTTTTGATGGGATGTATAAGAAAGAAAACCGGCTTGCCGAAATGGTATCTATTGGAGGGGCCGAAGTGGTTATCATCAGTTTGATAAGTTTACTGGCGCTGACCGTTCTTAAAATCTCGCGCCGTACCAAAGAAATTGGGATTCGTAAAGTGAATGGGAGTTCTGTCAGCCAGATAATCTCTGTTTTGTTCAAGGACACACTGATCATTGTTGTCATTGCTATTGTCATTGCTTCAATCGGAAGCTATATTGTAATGAATCAATGGCTTACAGAGTACGTGCAACGTATCCGGTTACACCCTGGATATTTTTTATTAAGCGCTTTGTTTGTGTTGGCCGTAGCCATTGTTGCCATAACCTGGCAAGCCTGGAAGGCAGCAACACAAAACCCGGTGGAAGCTATAAAATATGAGTAAATGAATCGTATTCTTCTCATAAATAACAAACCGAGACAAGTCCTCCTCCGTATGACTATGATGCAGAGATCCTGGAAAATAACCTGGATGGCGGCCTGCCTGTGTGTCCTTCCTCATCTTA
Source organism: Bacteroidales bacterium (assembly GCA_023229525.1). Classification (GTDB taxonomy): domain Bacteria; phylum Bacteroidota; class Bacteroidia; order Bacteroidales; family FEN-979; genus CAIVAT01. The sequence goes on along the minus strand of JALNZC010000033.1, from coordinate 19,684 downwards.
TGAACCCGGCTGAGGCGTTAAGGGACGAATAACCGTATTTCAATTCCGGAATTTGTTAGTTTTGCAGGCACACAGGTAAAATCAATGACTTTAAACTTTTTTACTATAATAACGATTATCAGTGTTTTTCTTACAATTATATTGTCATTGTTCTTCTTTGTTACTAAAAAGGGGGTTAGCAATGAAAATAAAATATTGGCAACACTTCTGCTGATCTTTAACCTTCAGATCATCTATTCTTTCTTTACAAGCGATTACACTTTTCAATATTTTTTAAATTGGCATAAGCCTATTTTTTTAGTAAGACAAACTTCATTTCTGATTGGCCCGCTGATCTATTTCTATGTCAATTCATTTTTGAAAAGAAAAGAGTTCATCAACGTTCGCAGTTTATTTCATTTTATCCCATTTATAACCGTTATTTTATTTCTGCTGATCTTTTACAGGTATAACAACCATTTTATTATATGGGCATCTGTATTAAACTTCTTTGACATAATACTGATCCTGGTCCACAATTTTATATATATAGTATTGGCTGTATTGAGCATGAGATCAATGAATATCAGCTTCCTGAGTTTTTATAAGCGCATTACAATTTCCCCCCATATAACCTGGCTTCAGATTGTTTTATTAGGATTTATTGTTGTCTGGATCGTTAATTTAAATTCATTCGCTTTTGTTACAATATTTCAGAGGGACAGGTGGTGTGCATTTACAGCAAGTATATATGCCCTGACTGCTTTTTTATTTGTAAATGCATTAATCTTTTTTCTTCTGTTAAAACCTGATGTTTATTACATAATTACGAAGTACAAGAACAATAAACTTAAGGATCCTGATAAAAGGGAATATCTGCAAAGATTGAATTCCTTTATGGAAACAAATAAACCATTCCTCAACCCGGAAATATCACTTGAATCCCTTGCAAATGAAATCTCTGTAAATCCGAGGATCCTTTCACAAATTATTAATGAAACGTATAATAAAAATTTTAAAGGTTATATCTCAGAGTTTCGTATTAAGGAAAGCATGAAAATGCTGGCAGATTCGAATCACAGTAAACTCACCATTCTTGAAATTCTTTATCAGGTCGGGTTTAATTCAAAGTCGGCGTTTAATAACCAGTTTAAATTGTATACCAATTTGACTCCCCAGGAATACCGGTCAAAATTCATTGATTGATCCTGCCCCTCCCCTGTTTTTCCCATAAAAATAGTCCATTAACGCGTTAAAGGTCGAGAATGTTAATTCTTCTGGCGTGATTTGCACCAAAATTATTGACCAGTAAAAAATTGCATATGAAAAAATCAACACTGACATCAATCCTATTTTTATTATTTGGGATTAGGGTATTTTCACATTCCGTGCCTCCGGATAGTTTATATCTTGGGCAGATCCCTCCGGGGAATATTCCGAAAATATTTAACCTTTCGGTAAGCCCGGGTTTCTTTGCTGCCGAAAGAATCGCAATTTCCAATGACGGGAGTGAAATTTATTATACAGAAGTGCATGGGTATTATCCTGTAAACTCTCCAAGAATAAAAAGTTATATCTATTCCGGTGGTCAATGGACAGGGCCTTTCACTGTATTTCAAAATTATATGGCTGCGGGATTGTCGGTTACCGGAGATACAATGTATTTTCAAAATGGGAATACTGTACCTCAAACATTTTTTTCTTCAAAGAATGGTTCAAGCTGGAGCAATCCAAAAAGAATTTTAATGAGCCTTAATTCTGCGCATTATTTGCAGGTTACCAATAATGAGAATTATTATATTTCGTCAAGATCTTCAACAGGCCTTGGAGCCGGAGACTGGTGCAAGCTGTTTATAAATGGCGCCGACACTACTGCTTCGAGCTTAGGGCTGCCACTAAATACTGCCGGGGATAATTTAGATTTTATTGTATCCAGGGATGATTCTCTTATGATTGTGGCGAAGCCCGGTGGGTTATGTATTAGCTATCATAAGCCTGACAGTAAATGGACAAATCCAAAAAACTTAGGTTCAACGATAAACTTTGGACTTGGAATGTGGGGACCCTATGTTTCTTCTGATAATAAATATCTGTTTTATTCTACCGGGACTAACCCGAATTATTCAGACACTTACGTCTATTGGGTTCGTATAGATGGTCTGATCGATAGTTTAAGGCACACCAATTTTATCCCCTATGTAAAAAATCTGATCCCTAATCAGACAGCCGATATCGGGGTCTTATTCAATTTTACAATCCCCGACAGCACTTTTATTGATGACGATGGCAACAATACGCTAACCTTCGGCGCTAAACTTGTCAATGGGAGTCCTTTACCGGCATGGTTGACTTTTGACAGCCTTACAGCGTCCTTTTCCGGTACACCTCCTAATGTCGAAACATTGATGATCAGGGTAAAAGCGACGGATAATACCGGAGTAAATGCATCAACGACCTTTAAAATTACTGTACATGATCCCACAGCAATTGATCAGATAAAAGGGCACGGTGTCAGAATCTTTCCCAACCCCACCTTTGGGCTGATAAATATTTCATTGGATGAAATATCCGGCAAAACGGTAAAGGTTGAAATCAGTAATCTGGAAGGTAAGGTCATCATGACAGATGCCTTCAAAAAGGACATTAATATTGATCTGGCGGCCAATCCGAAGGGAATATATATTTTAAAATTGTTCATTGATAATGAAATAATTATCCGCAAGGTTTGCATGGAATAATTATTTACCCAATGAAGAGGCCCTCGATCCTGACTTTGTAGCTTCCGTCTTTCATTCGTGTAACCGCGTTGACCAGCCCGCTGTGTCTCCATTGCAACATACAACGGCGTGGCAGGAACCAATACCTGCGACCCAATTCAATTTTCTCCTTCGATTCCCTGATGAGTCCTTCATACCCTTGGGCGACATAATACCCGATATCCACAAATCCTGATGATCTTGGTCTCAGAGGACCCGTCACACACCAGTTGATGATACCATTCCGCGGATCGGAATCGGTTACAACGCCACAATGGGTTATAGGACACCCGCAGGACATTCCCATCGGGCGTCCGATCATGACGTCTCCCTTCTTAACACCAAGTTCCTTAATAAGCTGCGGATTATAAGGCAGGATCGTCTCCCTTGGTCCCGGATCATTTTCAAAGCAATCAAGGATAAAATCAAAATCCCGTTTCAGGTGATCTTTCCATCCCATCTTTTTCCCCATCTGACCTGCATCTTTACAATCAATGCAGTTGAATTGGCTCACTGCGGATGATCCGTTACGTTTCAGGTGGATGCACCTGTCCAGAGAAGTTTCGGAATGATCTACGGCAACTGCAAATTCATCACATGTTTTAAAACCGCACACAGCACAGTTCAGTTGCGGTAAACGCTTCAATGTTGTACTTTCCTTGATGTTTGTTTCCATATCATTGAATATTAAATATTGAGCCTGCTCCGAAAAGTCTGCAAAAAAGGTTTGCAGCCAATCTACCCACCCCCAACCCCTCCCTTGAAAAGGGAGGGGAAAAGCGCCAATACCCAATGACAAGATATACAGTATTTTGCCGGAGCAGAGATGCTCCCCTCCCTGTGGGCAGGGAGGGGCTGGGGGTGGGTAGATTTACCATAAGCTACTTTTTTGATTTCCTGAAAATATAGACGTCAGGCTTTTTAATGCTTTATCTAACAGATCCGTGAAAATATCCACCTCCTCTTCGGTGTTGAACCGGCCCAAACTCACCCTGATTGCTCCTCTTGCTTCGAATGGGTTAAGTCCGATGGCCTGAAGTACATGGGATGCATTGTTCGATTTGTCATTGGATGAACAGGCTGACCCGGCTGAAACAGCAATACCCATATCATCAAGAAGAAGCAAGAGCCTGATCGTCTCCCCTTCCAACCCATGAAAACTGAAACTCAGGTGACCCGGCAACCGCTGATGAGGATGTCCGTTTACATATGCGTGTTCATAATTTGAGGAAATGAATTCTTCCAGTTTCCATCTGAGTCGGGATAGTCGTTCTGCCTCATTTTTCATATCATAAAAACACAATTTGGATGCATGGGCAAAGCCGGCGATGGCAGGAAGGTTTTCCGTGGCAGAGCGTAACCCCGATTCTTGCCCGCCACCGTGTAAAAGCGGAACGATGTCAACTCCTTTTCGGATGTATAAAGCGCCGATACCTTTAGGGCCATAGATCTTATGTGCATTGATGGTCAGCAGATCAACCCCGGCTTTGTTGACATCGATAGGGATTTTTCCGAAAGACTGGCAGGCATCGGAATGAAAATAAACATGATGCTTTTTACAGATACGGCCAACTTCCTCAATGGGTTCGATGGTCCCGATCTCGTTATTGGCATGCATGACCGAGACAAGGATCGTTTTCGGATTGATGGCTTCTTCCAGCGCAGTAATATCAATAATGCCATGGGGATCCACCGGAAGGTAGGTGATAGAAAAACCTTCTTCGGAAAGCCATTTGCATGTGTTCATAATACAATCATGTTCAATGGATGAAACAATGATATGCCTGCCTTTATTACGGTTGGCAAGGGCAATTCCCTTCAAGGCCCAGTTGTTGGATTCCGTCCCGCTTGAGGTGAAAAACAACTCGTCGGGACGTGCACCCATGCATTGTGCGATGGTTGCCCTTGAAGTTTCCAGAACTTCCCTGGCGTTTGTACCGAAATAATGCAAACTGGAGGCATTCCCATATACCTCGGAAAAACAAGGGATCATGGATTCGATCACCCGTTCGTCAACACGGGTTGTCGCTGCATTATCCAGGTAGATCCTGTTCTTCAGAAAATCCTTGTTATTCCCCGACATAATAAAGTTCCTGTTCCAAAGTCCGAAGTACGCCAAAATGATTTTTTGCTCCTATCTCTTTTTTTCCGACACATATCGTGCAGGTCCCCACCGGAGGATTTCCCCTGAGAAACATGGGAAACTCGACATCGGGTGTTTTGAGTATATGTTTTACAATCGGGTCGATGCCTATTCCATATAAGGCATTGCTTTCCACTACGGTGATCCCTTTGGCAGATGCAAGAACACGATACCGGAATACTTCCCGTTCCGCCTGTGAGATGAGGTCAATTTTTGTGATGACACTGATGTCAGCCAGGGTGAGCATCGGACCTATTTTCCGGGGAAGATTCATCCCACTGGTGGCTTCAAGGACGACAATACCCAGGGAATTTTCGACATAAGGCGAGCAGCGCAGACACAATCCGGCGGTTTCTACAAAGAGGTAGCTTGCTCCGGTTTTTTCAGCCCATTCAACGGCTTCGTCCAGAACCACCACATTACAATGGTCCGGGCACAGTTCACCGGAATAGATCTTTTTAACCGGTATGCCAAACTCTTTTGCTATAATGCTGTCATCATCGGCATAAAGAACATCAATCTTAAGGTAGGCAGTCTTAATCTGCTTTAATGCCATCCGTTTTATAATTTGTCTTATTACCGTGGTTTTCCCGCACGTTGGCGGACCCGCAAAAATGACGAGTTTCATATCGATCGATTAAAAGGTTAACACATTAAAACTATCATTGAAAACCGATTCGGTGAGTTCGTCCCCTGACCGGATCACTTGCCTGAAATTGAGCATCATGTCATCAATCTGCTTCATTTTACCAACCACATTTTTCTCCTCCTGGCAGGTGGGGATCAAATGCTGCATAGCTCCGTTTTTCATCACAATCCGGAAATCCGACATCAGGGCGATACAAGGGTCATGGGTGACAAAGACAAAGATCTTTTTGTACTTCTTAAGCAATTCGAGCGCTTTTGTGCGATGGATCCCTGCATTTTCAATTTCATCCAGTAAAATAATGGGTGAATTGCCAATCACCACGGCATCGGCAATTAACAACGACCGGGTTTGACCTCCTGACAATTCAGTCATGGCGATATCCTTTAAAATGGCCTCTCCCGTTAGTTCATTGGCAAAGCTCAATGTTTCGGTTATGATGGATTCAGCATCTCTGGCTCCCCTTACGGTTGCATGGATCGTAAGGAATTCTTCAACAGGAAGATCACTCAGGAAATTGGTATGCTGTGAGATCAAGGCGATAGGATGATCAGCAGGATCGAAGATGAAATCCTCCGGCACCGGTTCGTCATTGATGGAGATCCGCCTTCCGGATGGGGTATTCCGGTTGGCAAAAAGCTCGATGTCATTGATCAGGGTGGTTTTGCCGCAGCCGGTTGGACCGACAATGCTGACAATATCACCGACGCTCATACTGAATTCTTTCACTTTCTCTTCGGAGCCATCTTTTCCATAGCCTCCGGACACGGTAATCTTTTCGACATTCATAGTCTAAATGTTTTTACAAAAATATACACTATGTTCACCAAATTAGTGTACATTTGCCTATAACATTGAATACTCTGGCATTAACTATTCTATACTCAACTATTAAAAAAAATGGAATCGGTCGTAGATCACAAACCCATCTTCAATTGCAACAACTGTTTTCTGGACAGTTTTATGGGTATCTATTTAAATGAACAAGAGCGAAAACAAATTTGCGGTAACGCAAATCAACTGCATTTTCAAAAAGGAGAGGTGATATTAAAGCAGGGTGCAAATTCCACCAGCATCGGTTTTATGCACCGGGGGATTGTCAAGTTTACCTATCAGAAGGATGCGAAAAAGAATTATATCATGACCGTCGTTTCAGGCCCTAAACTGATCGGTCAGGCCAATTTATTCTTTAAGGAGAAAAATATTTTCTCCATCATTGGTGTCGAGGATTGTGACATCTGCTTTTTTGACAGCCGGAAAGTACTTGGGATTCTTGAAAACCATGGTAAGTTGTTACTGTCATTGGTTGACCGTTCAACGGACATGTTCCAGTCTTCTATTTTCAATTTTATCAGCCTTGCCCATAACCATGTTCATGGCCGTATAGCGGATATCCTGATTTTTCTCTGGAAGAATGTTTACAGGGATTCGGAATATGAATTTACATTGACGAGAAAGGAGATTGCGGAATTTGCAGCCTGTTCCCATGAAAATGTAATTTCCGTTTTATCTACCTATAATAAGGAAGGGCTTATCGCTTTTGAAGGAAGGAAAATCATCATCAGGGATTTGAACAAATTAAAAGAGATCAGTAAAAACGGATAATAAAAATACCATGCTCTCTCAGAAAACAAGATACGCAATGGTTGCATTGACAAGGCTTGCCCGTGAATACGGGAAGGGGGCCATATTGATCAGCGAACTCGCCAACAGCGAAAAGATCCCCAGACGTTATCTTGAAAACATTTTACTTGAATTAAAGAAAATGGGTATTTTGGGAAGCAAACTTGGAAAAACGGGCGGTTATTTTCTCTTACGGCATCCCAAGGATGTAAACTTAGCGGAAATCGTCCGGCAATTTGAAGGTCCAATCGCATTACTTTCATGCGTTTCTGAGAAAGCCTACCAATCATGCGAGTTTTGCAAAGATGAATTAGCCTGTAATATTCGTAAGGTATTCAAAGAGATCAGAGATATAACTTTTGCGAAGTTAGAAAGCACAACGCTTGAAGTTTTAATAGCATAGTTGGTAATGTGTTTTCTTTAATATGTCAACTTTGAGCAATTCAGTCTGACGATGGTTGTGGTAAAGCTTAATTCATTCAAAAGATCATATTTGGTTTTATCTTAGAACATAGGCAGCGTTCGAAGACAATTTTTTATTAACTTCGTTTAAAAAAATTGAATCGCACGAATAAATTTGAACCTTTACCGCAGATGCCGGAACTAAGATCAAGTTAATGAGCAAACCAGTCGGACTTCTTCATTTGAAATTGTTTTTAAGGTCTTCCCGGTTAACAATTTTGTCGTTTTTCCTCTTTACATTGTTATTTTCTCCATTGCGGGCTCAAGTACCGGATTCGGCCGACCTGTTTTCTCAGCTAAATACCAGGGATGAATCTAAAAAACTTAAAGTACTTCAAAGAATTTATGATGAATACTACCGGTTTTTTCCGGTCAAAGCTCACCCTTATGTTTTACAATCACTCTTCATTTCGAATAAACTGAATGATAAAAAAGCGGAAGCAACAGCATGTTATGCCATATCATTCTATTATTCATGCAGGGGAATGCTTGATTCATCGATGTACTTCGGCCGGACCGGGTTGGAAACAAGTAAATTTATCAATTCCGGACCGCATATTTCCAAAGGTTATGGAAGACTGGGTGAGATTTACAGATTAAAAGGAGATAAGATCAAAGCTGTTGAATTTCTTAAAAAAGCCATTGAACTTGATTCAACCAATAAGGAGAATGTTGCAGGTTATTGCCAGAGCCTTGGTTTATTATACGGAGATGCGGGTTACCCGGAAAGGTCAGTATATTTTTATCTGAAGGCCTTAAAAATATGGGAGAAGCAAAAGAAATTAATTGAGGCGGGGTATTTGTACTGCAACCTGGCGGGTTTTTATTTTCAGCCTCCTTATACGGATCAGGGTTTTAAATCTGTTGAAAAGGCGATCGATTTATTCAGGCAGGCAAAGTTTCCTAAAGGCGAAAGTTATGCCGATAACCTCCTCGGGATGAATTATTTCTCAAGAATGGATTATCCGGAAGCGCTGAAATACTACAGGAAATCCCTTGCCCTTAATTCGCTTGACACGCTGACCATCCGTTCAGGTTATTCTTTTAACTTGACCAATATCGGAGATACCTGGCTGAAAATGAAACGGATTGACTCAGCAGAATTCTACTATTCACGGGCTTTACAGTTTTCAACCCGGGATCAGGATTGGCTTCCGATGGCTTGTACTTATCTGTCGCTCGGGGAAATGAATACACAACAAAAGAAATACACAAAGGCAATCGATTTTCTTAACAAAGGTCTTTTCTATTCGAAACTTGTCAATTACCGGGCCCAATGGGAAGAGGTGTATAATCTTTTATCAAAGTGTTACGAGGCGGAAGGAGATAACGAAAATGCGTTGATATATCTTAAAAAGCGCAATGAGATCAAAGACAGCATCCTTACTGAAAAAGCACACCAGGATGTGGCCAATATGATGATAAAATATGAAACCCAGAAAAAGGATGAACAGATCAGCATGTTGAATGATGACTCAAAAGATAAACAAAGAAAAATCCGGATTTCTATCCTTATCATTCTGATGATTCTTTCCTTTTCCGGACTTCTGGCTTATCTCTCCTGGCTGTATTACCATAAAAAACTCATGCCGAAAATCTGGGATATGAACTATATTCAGAAAAAGATCGACATTGTAAAAGAAGGGGATAACCGTAAAATGAAGGCATTATACAAGATCCTTCCTCCCAAACTTAAGCCTTCTGCAATCCTTCAGCAACCAGAGGCTGAAATGAATAAAGATCTGATGGTTCGATTGGAGGCCCTGCTGAACCATGAAAAAATTTACCTGAACGAAGATCTTTCCCTCGCCGAAACTGCCCGAAAGCTGAATACAAATACCACCTATCTTTCACGGCTTATCAATGAGCAATACCAGGTTAATTTCAGCACATTTTTAAACAGGTTCCGTATTCAGGAAGCCAAAAAGATGATCCTGGATGATAAGTTTAACAATTATTCAATGGAAGGAATCGCAAAAAGTTCAGGATTCAGGTCAAAATCTACCTTCAACCAGGTTTTTAAAAATTCAACAGGAATGACGCCTACCGAGTTTGTCCTCCAAAACGGCAAAATACGGACCTGAAAAAACAACACCGGACTTGCTCCTGAAGTCCGGCGTTATTTCTTTTTTCAGTTTAATACAATATCGGATCCTTAATCCTGGTAATTTTTACATCTTATCAAATTCATCTTTGGTGATGAATTTTATTTTTGCAAAATCCTCCATGTTACAAATGGCTTTAGTAGGCCAACTACCGCTAGTTTCAACTTCGGTTCCGGCCTTCAGATCTTTCCCGTAATCTTGTCTTATTAAAGACCGGGTTTTAGTGCCTTGAATTTCCTTTCCATCTTTATCAATAGCAATGTAATAAAGGAAAATATCCTTATTGTCAAATTTTATTTCCGTATCAACTTTTATGGAAAGCTTAATGCCGAAACCCATCGAATTAACATTAGAAAAAGAGATCTTGTCAATGGTATACGACTGATCTTTCAATGGTTCAAAAGGAATAGGTGCAGTTAACGGATTAGTTTTCAAGCTTTCTGCAATTTTAGCATCCCATTCTTGTTTTAAAAGTTCTGCCTCTTTATCAAGTTTAAATGCTTTATTCATGTCGGTACATGCTTTCAGTTCCTTATCCTTTTCATCGATTTTGGCATGGTAATATTTCTGAATGGAGGGTATTTCACCAAGGAATTCATTCTTTGATGTCTTCATTCCTCCGCCACAACTGGTTAACAATAGTGTTAACGAACTGCTGATTGCCATAAAAAAAAATATTTTTGATTTCATAGTTTCATTTTTTAAGTTGTTAAATTGTTACCATTCCCTGATCAGTATGTTTGGATGATCACAAAATCAAAATTCATATTGATGAACCCTCTCACTTCCTTTTCGTCAATCATTGCCGTTGCATAGGCCAGCCCATTGGAGAATTCGCCGATTTGAGTAAAATATCGGGGAGCCAGGATATTCTTCCCATCCGGTGATAAAACTCCAAAACAATACGAACTATTCGTTCCCAGATCTTCTTTCCATAATATCCATCCGTTCTTGAGAACCTTAACCACTGTGGTATTTAGTTTCCGTACAATTTTCCCTGTTTTATCAATAACTGCATATCCACCGGCATTGTCATCATAAACAACCGCGCATCCATTCCTGAAATCACTGTTCAGCTGATAATGGTTGTATATGAACGGAAGGACGGTTTTACCGTTCTGATCGATATAACCCAGCTCTTCCTTTGAATTCTGAACGGCAGCCAGACCTTCGGAGAAATTGCCCGGTTTGCTTTTGTAATCAAAGGGTATTTTTACCTCGCCCTTTTTATTGATATAACCCCAGGTCCAGTTCACCTTGTTCTGAACAAATGTTAAACCTTCACAAAAGGACCCTGCTTCGGCATAATTTGCCGGATTCACAACCCATTTCCCCTGGGTATTGATAAATCCATAGGAACTGGTTTTATTGTCGTAAAGCTTAGTCAACCCTTCATGAAAAGGTTCAAGCATATATGAAAAGGATCCGAATACCTGACCAAAATTGATGGATCCGGGAATGTCCAGTCCTTGTTTATTTATAAAGTGAACAGACCTGGCCCTGGTTTTGGAATTGGTTTTTTCTACAAGAGCGATATCGCTCTCAAAATTTGTAGCACCTGTAAAAAACTGGTTTTTAAATAATTGCTGACCCTTTTTATCTATAAAAACGGGAACTCGTCCATACCCGGAAGGACCCTGAATGGCAACCAGGGCCATACCACACGAAAATTTCGGGTTCACGACTCCTCCTCCATATGGAAAATAGCTGAAGTCGACAATCACATTTCCTGTAGTATCGATAAAGCCCCAGAGGTCATTTTTCTTTAAAGCACATAATCCTTCCTGGAAGATATAATTATCCCCGTTATCGAATCTGACCTCTTTTGCGTTGGTCAGTGATGGTTTTACAGAGAATATGGCAGGCCCGGATTGAGCCATTAAACATTGTACCATAAAAATTGATGCGAACAGCATCCCGAATCTGAATAGCGTTTTCATAAGAACATTTTTTAAGTTTGAGGAATTATAGAAATTAATTAGAGGCAAAACTATGATCGCCATCGCCCTCAAAAAAATAATGATTGGCTGGATTTATAAAACCGGACTGGGACGGTCACATGTTTACATCCGGGAAAAATCAAGTTTTGTTGTGAAACTCGGTCAACACCAGTTGCGTCTCTCCCATCAATGATTGACTGAGGATGAGATTGAGGAGTACCTGATACAATCCGGCAGATTAATTCAGGAAAAATTCCAAAGCAAGCTGCTTAAGCGAGTAGCTGCGCACCGCAACGATATCCGTTTTTTGGAACAGGGATATTTGCGGCAAAGGTGGGTTTTTCAGGATCAGAATGAACAGGATTCCCAGACCTGAAAGTTTCTTTTTCATGCCACAAATGTACATCATTTGTCTGAAATCCGGATAAGTTCACTACTCCAGGTGGTGCACGAAATAAATCCGGAAATTCCGCGAGCGGAGAGAAGAAAAGATGGATTGTATTTACCTGCCTCATTCTCATCGTGTCGCAGTTTCCGGTAAAGGATGGCCAGGTTACTTGAGTTCCAGATCGCTGGTCAGTACTCCGGTCAGCTTGTTGTCTTTGTCGTAAAGCGGGATCGAATAGGTGATCATGACAACTCCTCCCCCGCCTGCGTCGTAATAGGGGTTGCTCCAGCAGGGCGCCTTGGTTTTTACCGGTACGGCATACCATTCGCTTACCGTATAGTCATAAGCTTCGGGAAGTTCGGTCTCCTTGAATTCGTTGCCGGAACGGTAGAAATAGGGCGCCGCTTTATGACTTTTTCCGTCAACATCGGTTGGTGCAAAGGCGAGGGTCGTCCCGTAGACCGAAGGATATTTCTTCAGGAAATCAGTAAGGATAGGCCTCATATCCTCCGGCTTCAATGACTTCATGGCAAGATCCCCGGCCAGCTTCCCAAGTGCGATCTCCACCAGCGATCTTTGCTCCGCCGAAGGTATGTTCATCATGGATTCATGATAATGGATCACCCTCCATCCTTCCGGTTTGCGCTGCCATATCCAGGTTTCGCATAAATATTGTCCGATTACCTGGTCCGTCTTTGTGATAGCATTGTTTTTCAGATAACCAATCCATATGGCAAGATCTTTTTCCGGAACCTTAACCTCTGAAAAGATGATCACGTTTTGCTGGCTTTTGAATCCATTGAATACATTTTTAAAGGCTGCATTCAGGCTTGCATAGGAATAATACATCCCTCCTGACATATAGATCGAAGCGCTATCGGTTGTCAGGTATTTAAATGTAGAATCGGCATTGAGCTGCTCCGAATATTTGATGATCTCCGCCATCAGTCTGTTAATGGTGTCGGTAATGGCCGCTTTTTCTTTTTCTTCCTTGTCGTTCCTGTAAGGTTTGCATGAAATCACAAGAACCGCTCCCAACATCAGGGCAAAAGATACCAAGGTTATCAGTTTTTTCATAGGGTTGATTTTAAAATTAATACCTATAAAAGTAAATCATTCTGTTTGAAAAACAAAGCATGAAATAACGCAATACAACAGGTTCACATAAATCATTGAGATTCCAGGTATAAAAGAAGAACCAAATAATAACCAATGAAATAAAATAAATCGTAAAATTGTTATGGATTTGCATGAATATGGAATTGGGATATAAAAAAATTGGTACACATTTATAAAAAAATAAAAGGATGACAACAGACAAATTTTTTCCAGACATTATTAACGGACATCCGGGGGCAAACATTCCTATTGACGGAGTTAAATCGCACCTTATTCAAGCTGAACAACAACAATTTGTCTTTATGCAGTTTGATAAGGACACTGAAGTACCTGAACATTTCCACGAAGCACAATGGGGGGTTGTTTTAGATGGAGAAATGGAATTAACAATTGCCGGACAGAAAAAAAAATTAATAAAGGGGGATACTTACTACATTAAGAAAAATGTCAGACACGCTGCAAAAATTAAAAAAGGATTTACCGATTTAACACTTTTCAATCAGCCCGACAGATATAAAGTAAAAAAGTAAAATGCAAGTTAATAAAGCTCCCCGCGGCAAGCTACGGGGTATCTTCGGGAACTATTTCACATTCGCTGCAAGTAGCGGGGAACTAACCCCTAATGAGATTAGAAAAGAAATCACATGACAGAACTGGAAAAATATATAAAGAATTACTTTGGAGCAACAAGTGATGATTTGACAAAAATCAGTTCATTTTTTAAACCTGTTTCTTTAAAAAAAGCAGACTACTTTCTGAAAACCGGCAAACAATCTGACCGGCTTGGTTTTGTCCGGACGGGCATAATAAGAGAGTTTGTACAAATTGACGACAAGGAAATAACAAAATGGATTTCAACTCAGGGTTACTTTGTTGTGGATTTGTCCAGCTTTATTTTTCATCAACCGGCACGCTGGAACATTCAAGCGCTAACGGAATGTGAGCTTTTTGTCATTGACGATAAAAATTATCAGCAGATCGCACAAGAAATTCAACGTTGGACTGAGTTGGAAAAACTTTTCATTGCCAAATGCTTCACAGTTCTGGAAGACAGGATTATTACCCATCTTTCAATGACAGCTGAAGAAAGATATCATCAATTGTTCAATTTCAATAAGGAATTATTTAATCAGGTGCCTTTGCATTATTTGGCATCTATGTTGGGGATGACGCCTGAAACCTTGAGCAGATTAAGAGGAAAAACGAGAGCGTAATTTCTTGATCTATGTCAAGAACAATCATTGATTTCGTGCAGACCTTTGTATCGTCAAATCAAAACAATCACGAAAATGATAAGTATTAATAATGATGCCCCAGTGAAATGCAGTAAAACAATTTCGATAAACGCCGGTTCTGAAAAGGTTTGGACCATAATAACAAACATCGGTCAATGGGCAAACTGGCAAACAGATATAAGCAAACCGAAACTAAACGGGCAATTAAAACCCGACACAACTTTTGATTGGAAAACAGGCGGAGCAAAGATCCATTCAAGACTTCATACAGTTGAACCTTTCACACATTTCGGCTGGACCGGAAAAACGTTTGGGATGGTTGCCATTCACAACTGGACATTCACGGAAGCGAATGGACAAACACAAGTTTCGGTAGACGAAAGTATGGAAGGTCTTCTGGCAGTACTTCTCAAGAAATCGCTCAATAATAACCTGGAAAAGGGCATGCAGTCATGGCTTGATTTATTAAAACAAGAGTGCGAAAAGTAAGCCAGATTTATTGGTATGTTTACTTTGCTTGGCTTTCGTTTTCCCTTACTGTTTGTACATCTCTCATTTTATGAAGATAGATATAGGAAACAACAAGTACCCCCAGGAAAATAACAGGGTTAATGGCAACCGAAAAAGGGTCGCCGCTTGAAATATGGGCAATGAAGGCCGAAATAAAGGTGATGGCAAAGCCGGAGTAGACAAAGTCTTTCAGACGGACAGGTAACATCGGTAAAAGCAACGCAATGGCCCCCAACCCTTTAGCAACTCCCAGCTCAACCCTGAAATAAGAGGGAAATCCAAGATGGACAAATCCACCTTTTATTTGTTCATTGGTAAGATACCCAAATGCAGCAAACAACATCATACCGGAAACGATGACCGTTGCTATCCAGAAAATTATTTTATCTTTTTTCATTGGTCTTAATTTTTAATTGATGATGCAAAATTACATCCATTTGTGAAATGCAATGACCGGAAAATGGAAAATTACCATTATCCGGTCATTGCTTAATGATAAAAATCGGAATCTCTTACCTCACCAGAGACCAACCAGTAAAAGTACACCAGTTATAGGCATATCCGCCAGGTCCGCTTCCCGGCTCATTACTGTTCCCGATACCGCTCCCGGCGCTGAATGCTTCTTTCTGGACAAGGTTCGTATTTGCGAGCAAACGTCCATTGACATCGATCGTAAAAGATCCGTCAACGGTATTTGTCGTTGCAATGTGTGACCCATTCGGGAATTCAATGTTTATCCCCATCCCCTGCTGCGAAACCGATCCGAATGTTGCCGGTAATAATGCGATGCTTATGGGTGGTGTTGGCACAACCGGTGAGGTCGCCCCGAAAGTCGGATCACTGCATTTGACACTTGTTACAGTCAGCATTTGCGGAAATCCGGGGACGGAAGCAACCGACACCAGCGTCAGCGTCAGGGTGAAACTTGTATTGACGATGGTTGGCGGTCCCGATTCCTGTGGAATTTCTGCCGTATAGTAGAAAGTTCCGCTCCAGATACCATCATATTTGCCGTTAAAATTCCCGTTGCCGGCACAAATGCTGTACAGCTGTTCGACAGTTGGAAGGACACCGTTGTTGTCTTTCTGAAAATTCCACAATTTGGATGTGATCTCAGGAATACCAACCTTGATATTTGCCTGTTTCAGCAGTTCATGGGTCTTCGCCACAAGCCCCGAAATGTAAGGAGCTGAAAATGAATTTCCAGACCGGACACACATTGAATTCGGGATCTGAACATGACATGCAGGAGCGCTTAAAACATTGGGAGTGCCATTATCCGCATAGCCCAGGTTACATCCGTTGGCTCCTTCCTGCGACCCAACAAAATAGAGATGTTCCCATATCGGAGAGTCAGGAAAATCATTTTGGCGAAGCTGAACAAAATCATCCGTTTCATTTCTCTTTACATTGGCCTGAGACATGAAGATAACAGCATTATCCAGAAGGTGCGGGTTTTGTTTTTCAACTGCCTGCAACATATAACAGAACCGTTTATGATACCAGTAATTATCAAGCTCATCTTTATCATCGCCGCCCATGGACATATTGATGACTACCGGTAAATTATGGTCGTATGCATAATTCAAGAGCGACAACATTTTTTGCATCGATTTATATGAATCAGCGCCTGCCAATTCTGTATTTGGGTTATATACTGTTACATCATTGACATTGACACTTACCCCGCCGGATGATGCAACAGCGCCAACAGCTTGCTTATGGGTCACATGATCGCTACATCCCATGTCAGTCGACAGATCAATGGTCTGAACAATACTGTTCTGATCGCCTTCAACTGCAACTACCCCGCATTGGTCCAGGATTCCATTGCCGGTAACCTTGGAATTCGGGAATGCATCAGCCACAATTGAACTCTGATACATAGCGGAAAGAAACGTTTTTACATTAGTAGCATTGATGGTTGCGAGATATAATCCTGCATTCGGGACCTGGGCGATTACGGTCCCGTTGTTTTGTATGATCAGTTGCGTGACCGCATCGGCGGAAGTATTTGAAGCAAGCACGATGACATGACCAGGAAAAACAGTGCCTGTCATCAAGGTGCCATTTATTCTGGTATATGTCAGTTTGGAAGGGGCAGGATACGTTCCTGTATTATCAAAAGATTTCTCAAACAGGCCCGAGGCAGTGGTATTGGTATCATCCTCCTTTTTTTTACATTCTGTTGTAAGTATTAAAAACAGTCCAATGATAATAAGTAGTTCAATCGAGATGGTCTTTTTCATTTCGTTTAGTTTTTAGAGTTAATTTTTAGCAAAATGGTCTTTTACACGTTACATCTGCAAATATCGGTATAATTCAATACAAACCTTAGCTAAATCCGTTGAATTACAGAATTATATATTTAAACCCGGTTATCCTAAATCTAAAATCGCAAATCGTAAATCTAAAATCGTTTCTACTTTAAGTACATTTGCAGTAGGTTTAATTAAATGAACTTTAACCTCGTCATCTGTGCCTGACTCACAACCAATACTCCTTAGTGAATACGAAAAAATAACGCCTCTCCACTACCGGATCCTGTTTATGAGCTGGGCAGGCTGGGTCTTTGATTTTTATGACCTGATCCTTTTTACTTTCTTATTGATCCCCATTTCAGCAGAGTACCATTTTACCAATATGCAGATGTCCTATGTTGCGGGAGCAACCTTGGCAGCAACAGCATTAGGAGGTGTGATCTTCGGTATCCTGTCGGACCGGTTCGGCCGCAGGCCTGTTTTACAATGGACGATCATGACCTATTCCCTCGGAGCATTCTTATCGGGAATTGCCGGCACTTTCTGGCTTCTTATGATCTTCAGGGTAATTACGGGACTGGGGGTCGGAGGAGAATGGGGAACAGGTCAGACATACATCGGGGAGACATTCCCCGCAAAGGTCCGCGGGCGTTATTGTGCCATGATGCAAACCGGTGCGCCGCTGGGAATAGCCCTTGCTTCAATAGTCGGCGGACTGATCATGCCTCTGATCGGCTGGAGGGCATGCTTTTTTATCTCAATACTTCCTGCCCTGTTGGTCCTTTACATCCGTAAACAATTACCGGAATCGGATCTCTGGCTCCGGAAGAAAGTAGCCGAAAAGTCCATTCAACATAAAATCCTCCAACACGGATCAGAAAGTCTGAGGCAATTCCTGCGGCTCTTTTCAAAAGAGCACCGCAAATATTTTCTTCTTGGCCTTGTACTGGCGATCTTCGATATGTCGGCTTACTGGCTCACCTATTCCTGGATGCCGGGCTACCTTCACATGGAGAGACATTTTTCACTTACCAAATCTGCCTTGTGGATACTGGTTACCCAAACGGGAGGATTCCTGGGATATCTTGTTTTTGGGTTCTTGGCAGACCGGTTAGGCAGACGACCGGCATACAGCCTCTATTCCGTCATAATGGCGCTTGGCCTGGTGATGGTCACGGTATTCTGGAGCCATATTGCGATGTATCCACCGATCATCCTGGGATTTATGTTTCTTGTAGGATTTGGTACCGGTATGTTTGGTGGTTTTGGCGCCTTATTCTCAGAAATTTTCCCGACTTCTATCCGCAATACAGCCATGGGATCTGCGTTCAATCTTGCACGGGGGATACAGTTCCTCACTCCTGTTATCATCTCGGTTATAGCCGTGCAGTATGGCCTGGGTGGCGGGATCTCTCTTGCAGCTGTATTCGCATTACTTACCGGAATTTGGATATGGACTTTCCCGGAAACCAGAGGCAGGAAATTATATACTGAAGAGGGGAAAGTTTCCGTTAATGATAAACATTCAAAAGATATTTTCCCATGAAAAAAGTAAAAATCTTTCTGTTATTCCTGTTGATAAGCTCGGTCACCTTTTCACAGGAAGAAAAACGGGGTTATATTGTCAAGGTTGGTCAGCCTGCTCCCGATTTCACCTTGACAACCACTTCCGGCAAAACATTTAAACTTTCTGAAAAAAAGGGTAAGGTAGTCATGATCCAGTTTACTGCGAGTTGGTGCGGTGTTTGCAGAAAGGAAATGCCACATATTGAAAAGGAGATCTGGCAACCATTGAAAGATAAAGATTTTGTTCTGGTGGGTGTTGATCGCGATGAGCCATCTGATGTTGTGTCGGAATTCGCAAAGAAAATGAAGATAACCTATCCTTTGGCGCCGGATCCGGGCGCCCGGGTCTTTTTTTTATATGCTAACAAGGATGCCGGAGTTACACGCAATGTGATTATTGATCAGCAGGGAAAGATTGTCTTTCTCACAAGACTGTACGAAAAAAATGAGTTCGATGCCATGAAAGAGGTGATTAAAAACCTGGTCAAATAGCATCGGGTCAACCCGATCACTGAAAAAAAGAAATTTGCCGACCGTTAAAAGGAATCCGGCCAGGAATGCCAGGAACAGGAAAGAATCCGAGGTGAGGGCAACTTTGAAGTCAGTATAATAAGCTTTCAGCATGGGTGAAGGATTGGGTTTCCGCCTGATGATCTGCCTTGTCCATAGGGTCAGCAAAAGTGACCGGGTAAAAACTTACTTCACTGATCCTTTTTAAGTCCTTTAATTCGTCCAGAAAATTCATATCGTGAGTAGTTGATGTGATTTATTGATCATAAATGAATACACCAGGGTTTCGCTACTGAAAATGTACCAATGAAAACCATTGGTTAATGTCGGTATAAATAGGGTCTGCTGATTTTATCTAGAAGCCTTATTATTCAATGATTTTAGCTATCTTTACATGGTAAATACTGCAAAGAAATATGGCAAAAGCACAAAAAACCCGTG
>JALNZC010000032.1 GCA_023229525.1 Bacteroidales bacterium | reverse complement strand
TGAAATGGTGAGATGGTGAAATAGTGAGATGGTGAGATGGTGAAATGGTGAGATGGTGAGATGGTGAAATGGTGAGATGGTGAGATGGTGAAATGGTGAGATGGTGAGATGGTGAAATGGTGAAATTGAAAGTAAACGGTTATATGATAATTTTTAATTTATAATTCTTAATTCCTAATTAAAGAAACATGCTTCAAGCCTTTATAACCCGCCCGATCCTTTCTTCCGTCATCGCGATACTGATCTCACTGGTCGGGATCCTGAGTCTGATGGTTCTCCCGATCTCCCAATATCCTGATGTAGTTCCACCCACTATCCAGGTTACTGCTTACTATCCCGGAGCAAATGCGGAAGATGTACAGAAAACCGTTTCTATTCCTCTTGAAGAACAGATCAACGGAGTGGACAACATGACCTATATGACCTCGCAGTGCGCCAACGACGGTTCATGTACGATCACCGGCTATTTTGAGGTAGGAACCGATCCAGATATGGCTACCGTGAATGTTCAAAACCGCACCCAGCGTGCCATGAACGTCCTTCCACCCGAAGTAATCCAGGGTGGAGTCATCGTTATGAAAAAATCACCGAGCATTCTTTTACTTTACGCGTTGGTATCAAATGATACCGCTTATGATACTAAGTTCCTGTCAAACTACGCAAATATCAATATCGTTAATGTATTAAAACGCACGGAAGGAGTTGGTGACGTTAATCTGTTTGGTGGTGATGATTATGCCATGCGGATATGGTTGAATCCAGAGCGGATGGCCGGTCTGGGCGTTACCGTTCAGGATGTTCAATCTGCAATCAAGGATCAGAATGTGCAGGCGGCTGCCGGACAAATCGGGAAATCCCCTGCCGCCAAGGGTCAGGAGATGTCGATCATGATCCGTGTTCAGGGACGACTTATCGAAGATAAGGAGTTCGGGAATATCATCGTCAAGGCCAACCAAGACGGATCTCTTGTCAGAATGAGGGATATTGCCAGGATCGAACTCGGATTAAAAACCTACGATGCCAACGGCCGGTTTGACGGGAAAACAGCCCCTGTCATCGCAGTCTACCAGTCACCCGGTTCCAATGCCGTCCAGGTCCGCAAGCTTTGTGATGCAACCATGGAACAATTAGCCAAGGAATTCCCTCAGGGGATTTATTATAAAAAAGGCCTGGATACTGTTGAATTCGTTACCGCCTCTGTTGAGGAAGTTTTAAAAACCCTCCTTGAAGCCTTTATCCTTGTGTTTATCGTTGTATTCATTTTCCTCCAGGACTGGCGTGCAACTTTAATCCCGGCCATCACGGTACCTGTGTCTCTCGTCGGGGCACTGGCTGCTTTCAGTCTCCTCGGATTTTCGATCAACATGCTTACCCTGTTTGCCCTCGTTCTTGCGATCGGTATCGTGGTCGATGATGCGATCGTGGTCCTTGAAGCGGTTCAGGAAAAGATCGACAACGAAAAACTTTCACCCCTCGAGGCCACGAAGCATACCATGAAAGAGATCACCGGCGCCATTCTTACAATTACGATGGTCCTGTGTGCGGTGTTTGTCCCGGTTTCGTTCCTGGGTGGTACAACCGGTGTCATGTACAAGCAGTTTGCTTTAACCCTGATATCTTCCATTCTGATCTCAGCCCTTCTTGCGCTAACACTCACTCCACCGCTTTGTGTGATTTTGTTAAAACCAAAAAAAGAGAAGAAAGGCCTTATCGGAAAATTTTTCAGGGGTTTTGACCGTGGATTCGATAAAACGACACAGGGTTACATGAAGATCGTCAATAATTTTACCCACCATCTTGCCCGACCGGTAATGTTCCTTGCAGTAATAGTCGTACTATTGATCTTTGTGATGAAAGTCCTTCCTACCGGTTTCCTCCCTGATGAAGATCAGGGATATTTCTTTATCAACATCAATACTCCGAAAGCTTATTCTCTTGAGAAAACCGATGAAGTGGCGCGCAAGGTTGAATCCATGATAGCCAAACTTGACGGTGTTGAATCCTATACCATGATCCCCGGTTATTCCATCCTTGACAATTCGGTGAGTACCACCAACGGGATGGCCTTCGTCAAACTGAAAGACTGGAAAGAACGTAAATCCAAAGACCTGCATGTGGAAATGTTGATTAAAAAGCTTCAGACTGAAATGAACAAGATCCCTGGCGGTATTTGTATGGCATTTAACGCTCCCGCTATTTCAGGTCTCGGAAAAACCGGTGGGCTGGAGCTCCAACTTGAAGATAAAACAGGAGCAGGCCTTGATAAAATGACAAGTGTAGTCGGTGGTTTTTATCAAGAGCTTTCCAATCGTAAGGAAGTAACCAGTATCTTCTCACCCTTCCGGAACGACATCCCGCAATATAAATTGACAGTCGATAAAGAAAAGGCCAAGAAGATGGGTATTCCTGTAAATACTATTTATTCTACCCTACAATCGCTCTTCGGCAGTTATTATGTGAATGATTTCAACAAATTCGGAAAATCCTACCGGGTGATCATCCAGGCCGATGCCAATTATCGTGCCAACAAGGAAGATATCAATAAAGTTTATGTACGAAGTAATACCGGAGAGATGGTTCCGCTGGGAACACTTGTTATCATTACACCCACGCAAGGGCCTGATGTCGTAAAACGGTTCAATCTTTACAGTTCCGCCGACTTCACCATCGGTATCCCGCCAGGTTCTTCCACGGGTCTGGGAATAGAAGCGGTGAAAGAAGTGGCGGCAAAGACCCTCCCCTATGGTTTCGGATACGAGTATTCCGGGATGACCCGTGAGGAGTTGATCTCCGGTGGACAGGCGCCCTACATTTTCACACTTTGTTTCATTTTTGTATATTTTTTGCTCGCCGCAAAATATGAAAGCTGGCTCTTGCCGATACCGGTATTACTTGCTATTCCCTTTGGCGTATTCGGCGCTTTTGGTTTGCAATGGATACGTGGTCTGCAAAACAACATCTATGCCCAGATCGGACTGGTCATGCTCATCGGTCTGGTTGCGAAAAACGCAATACTTATTGTTGAATTCGCGAAACAGAAACACGACGCCGGCCATCCGCTGTTGGATGCGGCGTTGGAAGGCGCCAAACTCCGCTTCCGGCCCATACTTATGACTTCCTTTGCTTTTATATTGGGGGTAGTGCCACTTGTGATTGCTGCCGGAGCAGGAGCAGCAAGTCGTCACGCACTGGGAACTTCGGTTTTCGGAGGAATGCTGGTCGCAACCATTTGCGGCGTAATGATCGTACCCTCTCTTTACGTGGCCTTCCAGAAATTAGAAAACAGGATGAAGAAAAAAGGTAGCGAACAAGTGAAATAGTTAAAAACCGGGCATTTACAATTACCTCTGATAGACATAAAGTGAGCATTCAACGAAAATTAAAATCTGCAACTGGAAATTTTTCAATCGAAAATCGTAAATCATAAACTAAATGGTTCGGAAAAATACAAAATACATTATCCTGTTCATTATTCCCGGTCTCATAACCCTCCTGAATAGTTGTAAAGTCGGTCCGAATTATCAACGTCCGGTCATGAAAATGGACAGTCTCTACCGCTTTGCACAAAACGCAGATACCAACTGTATAGCCAATGTCGAATGGATCAGGTTGTTCAAAGACACTGTCCTGCAACAACTCGTCAAAACCGGGTTGGAAAAGAACTATGATATCCGAACCGCCTTTGCACGTATCGAAGAGGCTCGTGCAAATTTCAAAATTGCACGGGGACAACAATCTCCTCAGGTAAATGCAAGTGCATCGGGCGGGTGGAACCGGCAGCCATTAGCCACGGCGGGAATTGCCGAATACAGTTCGTGGCAAGCTACGGCCGGATTGACTTGGGAAATCGACCTTTGGGGTAAGCTGCGTCGTTCGAAAGAAGCTGCAAGGGCTAACCTTTTCGGACAAATAGCCTATCAGCAATCCGTTCGAATCACCCTGATATATGAGATTGTGTCAAACTATTTTGACCTGCTTGAATTCGATAATGAATTGAAGATTGTTCGCGACAATATCATCATCCGTGAAAAATCGCTGGCTTTGGTAAAAGCCAAGATGATTGCCGGGACCGCATCCGGGCTTGTTGTTGCTCAGGCCGAAGCAGAACTGGCTTTAGCACGTACCGAAGTTCCGAAACTGGATATGCAGATCGGCGAGAAAGAAAACTATCTCAGCACCCTGCTGGGTGATGCTCCTCATGTCATCAAAAGAGGCAGACCGATGCTTGATCAGATCAATATCCCCGAAATCAAAACTCCGGGCATTCCTTCTCAGCTCATTGTCCGCCGGCCCGACATCATCATGGCTGAACAAACACTTGTGGCAGCCAACGCCAACATCGGTGTTGCCCGTGCGATGATGTTGCCCTCATTGAACTTATCCGGCGACATAGGCGCTGTATTTAACCCCACAACAATGATATATAATGCTGTTGGTAACCTGGTCGCTCCCATTTTTGGAGGCGGGCAACTACGTGCCGGTGTTAAAAAAGCAAAAGCCCAGAAGGAACAGATGCTTTACACCTACCTGCAAACCATCAACACTTCGCTGAAAGAGGTTTCCAATGCATTGCTCGAGGTAAAAAAACAACAGGAAATAGTTCAAAGTCAGCAGGTCACCGTCAATGCTGCCCAAACTTCATTCGAACTTTCTGACCAGCTGTATAATGCGGGATATGCCAGCTACCTCGACGTAATCAATGCACAATCCCTGCTTTTCAGCTCTCAAATCAACCTTTCCCAAGCACAGATTAATGAGCTTACTGCTATTATTACCTTGTACAGCGCCCTCGGAGGTGGATGGAAATAACCCAATTTATTTCACCATGGAAAAGTCAGAGACACCCGGACATGCCCAGAAAGTATTAATGTGGGTAGTTTCTATCCTGATTTTTCTTTCGATTCAATCTTTGAATGCACAAAATCAGGCCGATACTGTAACCGATCAGGTTAAAAACCAGATCTTTCACCGGTTAAAAAATTTCAGTTTCGGGTTTTACATCGACACCTACTACAATTTCACCCTTGGGAACAGAAATGATACCAGCAACATCATTCCATTCTCAAGTAATTGTCCGGTTCAGGACCAGATCAGGATGAATCACGCGGCCATTGAAATTTATTACAATGCTGAACAAATAAGGGGGAAACTGGTACTCCAGTATGGTGATGCCCCAAACCTGCTGGCCTCACCGGATGCGCAATTTATTAAAAACCTCCGGCAGGCTAATTTTGGATTTCGGCTGATGAAAAAAATGTGGATCGATTTCGGCTACTTCTTAAATCCGATAGGGTACGAATCCTCCTGGGCAGTCCTAAACCAACTCAGCACCGTAACTACCGGAGGCTATTTTGAACCGGGCAATCTCCTCGGGTGTAAATTATCCTTTGCCTTTTCCGATAAATTGAACGGTGGGCTCATGTTCGGGAATCCTTACTCACTTGCCTATGCAAAAAACACCCACATGGCCGGTGTTATCTTTTTGAATTATAATCCGCTTTCCAATCTCTCTGTGACATACAATAATTTCTTTGGCAACCAGGCCCTCATTGATGCCGACATCAACAACAATATCCTCTACAATAACTTTATCGTTTCCTATAATCCCGTTAAACCCCTGACTTTTGTCGGACAATTGGATTTCGCTTTACAAACCAACTCGGAGTTACCACCCGATACCAATAAAACAGCGACCATGTTTTCGGGATTTATCCAGGCGAATTACAAGTTTCTAAATCATTTTGCAATCACCGCCAGGTATGAATTTTTTAACGACCCCGATGGATTTTTATCCGGCTTCTATATTTTTAACAATCAACTGCGTGGCTTAATGATGAACGGTTTCACTGCCGGATTTGAATACAGACCGGTGAAATTCGGATATATCCGGGTAGCATACCGGCATCTGGCTGCAAACCGGAAAAATCTGGTCTTTTACGGCAACACCAGCGATATTTTCCAGGCCCTGACCTTTACGACCGGGGTGCGGTTTTAATTGGTATCTTTGTGACATAACAATACAAACCCAGCAAACCCAGCAAACCCAGCAAACCCAGCAAACTAAATATGACCCGCAAAGAAATTGACCAGCAATATTCATCGCTCTATCAGAAAATCTATAAGCTTGAACTTAAAGCGGTGCTGGATGATCTTGCCCGCCGTATCCGCTATATTTCAAAATCGGATTATTTTTATCAGCTTGAAACACTGAACGATAATTATAAAACCTTACTCCGTTATTCTTTTGATGGTTATAAGGATGTTCAGCAGAAAACCATTCTCGATGGACTCTGTGCTTCTATGCTCCGGATAACCGATGAAATGCGCCAGATCCAGATTGAACCGGAACTTCCTTTCATGAAAGCGGAAAAGGCCACGTTGCGTGCTAATCTGGGTGATGACTTGCAAATCAGCGCTTTTGATAAGGAGGAAATATCCGGTCACCCAATCGAAGTGAAATTTAAACTGATATGGTTAACTGAAAAATTAAACGACGACTCTATCCTTTCGATTCACAGAATTAACATTTCAGAATCAATTCCCTGGTATGAAAAATGTCTCGTCGTCAGCGCTCTGACGCTCAGTTTACTGAATCATTTTGATATCAATAAATTCAATCTTCTTCTTGAATTTATCGAGTACCGCGAAAATCAGGTATATCAACGGGCATTAACCGGTGTGATCCTTTCGTTGCTTGTTTATGACCACCGGATAAAGTTTTACCCTGAGCTGATCGAGAAGTTGAAAAGCCTCCACGGAGATGAAGCCATTGCTCCGGAACTGGAAATGGTGTTGTTTCAGCATCTGATGGCTAGAGAAACCGATAAAATCACCCACGAATTTGAAACGGAAGTCCTCCCGGAAATGAGAAAAATGATGCCTAAAATTGAAGATAAACTTCAGCTTGGGGATCAGACGGAGGATGAAGATATGGAGGGTAAAAACCCGGGTTGGAAAGATATGATTGAAGAGGTTCCCGGTCTGTTTGAAAAGATTGAAAAGTTCTCCAGAATGCAGATGGAAGGAGGCGACGTATTCATGAGTACTTTCAAATTGCTGAAGCGTTTCGATTTTTTTAACAGCATGAGCAATTGGTTTATCCCTTTTCACAGGGATCATCCGGACATCAGTTCTTCGTTCTCCGATTCGGAAGAGATTAATATCCGCCTGCTTGAAAGTCTTGAAAAAGCATTTTATATCTGCAATTCCGATAAATATTCATTTGCCTTTAACTTCCAGGCAATTCCTGCTCAGCAGCGTTCCATGATCGTGACCAATTTCGAAGCCGAATTCGCCCAGATGAAAGAGATGGCTTCCGAAGAACAAGTCCTTGATCAATCACTTACCTCAAATGCCGTTTACGTTCAATATATCCAGGATCTATACCGGTTCTTTAAATTATTTCCGACACGTCAGGAATTCAATGATGTTTTTAACTGGAAAATCCGGCTCCCGGATCTTGATTTTTATAAATTAATTTTTGAACGATCCGGTTTTACTGAACGAATTGCATCATTCTTTTTTGATAAAGATTATTTCCAGGATGCCATTGAAATTTACCTTTACCTGCTTGAAAAAAACGGTCCACAGGGCGAATTTTTTGAAAAAATCGGATATTGCTATCAAAAAACAGAACAGTTTGAAAAGGCCGTGGAATATTATAAAAAAGCAGAACTTTTTGACACAAACCGTTTGTGGTTACTTAAAAAACTGGGTTGGTGTAACCTCAAGATGAAGGATTATCATCAAGCGTTGAGCTATTTCAAAGAAGCGTCCAATCTGGCGCCCGAAGATATTACCCTGCAAAACCAGGTTGCACAATGTTACCTGAACCTGAAAGATTACGAAGAAGCGCTTGCAGTTTACACGAAACTCCGGTTTTTCGATCCCAACAGCATAAAATTACTCCGTCCCATAGCATACTGTCAGTTTGTTCTGGGGAAACTGGATCATGCCGACGAGAACTATAATACCCTTCTCCGGGAATCGTCACCGGCTTCGGCATACGACCTGATGAATGCGGCCCATGTCAAGATGTGCCTGGGAGAAAGAAAACCGGCATTGGATTTCTACCGGCAATCTTTTTCGTCAAAAGCGCCTGGTTTTGAAGCCCTGGTCAACGCTTTCAAAGAAGATGTACCATTCCTGATCAAAAACGGCATCTCCCCGGATGATATTCCACTTATCAGGGATTTCCTTCTATACCAGGTCGAACCGTGAAAAAATAATGCTATCCCATTATAATTCCCATTTTCTTATCCCGGTTTGTTGAATTTAAACAGAAAATAATGCTGAATTCAGAAAAGTGGCAACGCGCCGAATGGTGGATATTCACTTTCGTCACCATTGCCGGTATGATACCCCTGTTGACTACGAAATTTTTCCCCAGTCTCGATGGAGCTTCTCACCTGAGTAATACAAATATCATCAACCAATTGGTATTCTATAACAACAAATTGTTTCAACAGTTTTTCATGCTGAACCCCGAACCAGTGCCCAACTGGACCTCTCATTTCATCATTTCCATACTAAAGCTGGTGCTTCCTGCTTTTCTTGCTGAAAAAATTTTGATGATCTTTCTACTTGGCGGTATTCCATTTGCTTTTCGCAGTTTGATGCACACCATCGCACCTAAAAACATTTTATACAGCTATCTGATTTTCCCATTCACCCATTCCATGTTCATGTTTTTCGGATTTTTCAATTTTTGTATCGCGATCGTGTTTTTTCTGATTGCTCTGAATTATTGGCTTCTTAAGGAAGATAGTCCATGGAACTTTAAGAAAATCCTGATCCTTACGTCACTTGTTGCAGTAACCTATTTTTCCCATATCGTTATTTTCGGTGTCTTGCTGATCATCATCGCCATACGAATCGTGGTGCGGACAGCAGCTGCGGTAATATGCAGGTCAGGCGATACAAAAATGATTTTCAGGAACTTTTTAATTCAGGTCTACGCTATTACGACCTCTGCCCTGGTCCCTCTGATTCTCTTTGTATACTTTTTTTACACAAGGCCGGGAACGCGCCAGATATCTTATATTGCCCGCGAAGAATTGCTCAAATACTTAGTCACGGTGCGTCCGTTGATCTCTTTCAATACAATACTTGAGGGAAAAATTACCATCGTTTTATTTTTTCTGCTGGTGGGATTGCTCGTCACCGGATTTACTTTTTTCGTTGTTCGGTTGATCAGATCACAAATTAGTAAGACCACGATACCAATTCCAGCCTTGAATGGGTGGTGGCTTCTGCTTTCCTCTGCGATCATCCTTGTTCTCTATTTTACATTGCCCGATGCATATGGAACCGCCAGCTATACCAACCTGCGACTGGGATTTATTTTTTTTCTGCTGATCATCCTCTGGATATCCACGTTCCGTACTTCGCCGTGGATAGGAATAATTGCTGTAATTGTTGGATTATATGTGAATATTCGCCTCGTCGATTATTATGCTCCGATCGTCAGGGATCTAGGGAAAATGGCATCATCCTGTAACAAGGCTGCAGAGAAAATTACCCCGAACAGTCTTGTCTTGCCCATATATGTTATGGATAACTGGTTTACCGGCCATTTTGTCGATTACATTGGCGTGGACAAACCCGTTTTACTGGTCTATAATTACGAATGTATTACCGGTTATTTCCCGGTGATCTGGAATAGAGAAGCCAAACCCAATTATTTTCTGGGTTCACCATCCAATCCCGACGCTTATATCAATTTCGAGGAAACCAAAGGCCGGCCTTCGCTGGAGTTAAATTACGTTTTTGTGGTCGGAAATTACGACCCGAATAAAGATGGTTTTTTTACCACCTTGCACCGCATACTCCAGGAAGAATTTATATGTGTTTATTCCTCTGAATACTGCAGTTTATACCATAAAAGACCTTAAACCATTCCCTTCATTAATATCCAAGACATTATTCCCGCCGAAATAACGATTCCTCGAGGTAAAAATGTCCGGCATATACTTGTTGAAGGTGATTTTCAATCAATTGGTATGAACCCCATGGCAAGTTCTGGACCCGAATTCCGCCCCAAGGGGCGGTGAATTTACCCTGAGGTGATTAAAGATCCCGTCACTATTGTTTATGTATAGAAAACCGGTTACCCGATCATTTCTCAATCAGAATAGTACGGCTGATACGGTCTGTTTGCGTATCAACCTGGATCAGGTATAATCCCGGTCCAAAGGATTCCGTAGCCAACGTTATTTCACTGGTATTCAGATTTTTATCAAAGACCACTTTGCCGAGATTGTTGAACAATTTAACGGACTTTATCACGTCACCCGATCGAATTGTAACGAAATCCAGGGCAGGATTTGGATAGATCAACAGTCTATGGTCGTTAGGGATGCCGATACCTGCTATCGGGCCAAGTGCGCCATTTGTATATACCGGAATAAAAAAGGAGCCGTCATAACTGGCAAATTCGCGAGTCGTTGGAAAATCACTCCAGGCGATTACTGAAGCTTCCGATGAATAAGAAGTGAAATGAAGTTCACATAATTTTTCGTCAGCGATCGAAATTCCATTTGCATCGGCAGCCCATACGAAAGTCAATTTACCCGGCTGGGGATTTCCCACCACCACATTCTCAATTCCGCTGTACCAATGATCGGCGCCGGTAAAGGTAAGTTTTGAAGCATCATATACTATAGTAAATTGGAAGGAGCCAAGGTTCTCTAAATCAGAGGCAAACACGGGTAAAGTAATTTTACCACTTTGTGCATCTGCAGATCTGATGGTCAGGGAGCCGGAAACGTTCTTTACCAGTTCGGCCACCGAAGAACCTTTTGATGAGGGTATGTATGATCCATTGGCATCGCCAAAACACAATCCGTTGAAGTTCTGGGTAACATTGGCCCCGTTGATCTCAACAGGGTTGTTGTTGAACAACCAGTCACCTACAACAAACGAATTCGTCACAAAAGCAATTCTCTTTTTAATCAGTAGCACATCTGCGGCTGTAAGTACGCCTGAAGCATTTACATCGCCGGAGGCAAGAAAGATACCGCTCAGGAAGGTTATATTGGCAATGTGTTTTTTATATAAAAGCACATCCAGTGCGGTGACCCCGCCCCAAAGTTTGGCAGTGGAAGGTGCAAGGGTGTAATTCCCGTTCTGTAACCCGTTAAAAGTATATCCTCCCGAAGCATTGGTAGTGGTCGTTGCAATCACATTTCCGGATGCATTTTTCAAAGCAACGACAACCCCGGAAAGCGGTGTTTGGACTGAATTTGCGTATGTAATGGTTCCGGCAAGGTTAAAACCGATACCACCGCCTATCGATACAATCTCCGACGGAACAGATTCATGTCCGGTATGGTCAACAGTCGTGACATAAAAAGAATACATACCTGTTACGGGAAGGGTATAGAAAAATTCAACCCCGACCGTAGGGGCCAACAAATTCCATAAACCGGTTTCGAACATAGAGTAAATGTTAAAATGATCGAAATCGTTGATATCGGGTTGATCCCAGGTCAGAATTACATCAAGGGACGGAGGCTGATTGGACAGTACCAGATTAACCGGTGGTGGTGGTACCAGATCTTCATCCCCAAAAGTGATCACGCCATATTGGGCCGGGTCAAAAATATTCATTGTATTGTAAGGCCAGTACCCATCGAAGTTACTCGGATCATCAAGGACAAATACAAAAATTCCGCTCTTGCTTTGATCGTTGAAGTTGATTTTCCAATTTTCATCTGATCCCAGTGGGATGACAAATTCATATACAACATGACCACTGGCGGCTGACACATGAATTTGCGGATTGGGAATTTCAATGGTTGTCCCTACCCCACCGTTGTTATAAAGAGGTCTGTACCGGATAAGATCGCCTGTAGCATAATGTACGGGCCAATAATTCCCTTCCGAATCGTCTCCCACGGGTGGGAATACCCCATCATTGTTATCATCAACATATAAGGCTACTTCATCGTGATCTTTCAATTCCAGATCGTTGAAATTCTCAACAGCACAATATAACGACGTTTTTTCAGGATTGACTTTGAGATATGCCATCACGCTGCCAATGGGATTGGGTAAATTATCCCTGGTTCCCAGGAAATCAGAAATATCTACCTTAAAGGCATCAGTCCACTCTCCAGGGGAGATAACGCCGTCAATAATCGGTGTGGTTCCAACATATGAACTTAGTTGAGGGGCAATAAACCCTGTGGAAATCCATCCCTCGTCCGTATTCGAGTACGGTGATTGCAGGTTTCCGGCCAATACTGCCGTTACCGCGTAAAAATAATGAATGGTGGGCAGTGCAGAATTATCGGTATAGGTAAGCTCAGTCGGCCCAACCGTTGCCAATGGTGTTTCTGGATAGAAATCCGGTTCATAGAGTTTTCTATAAACTTTGTAGTACACAACCGTACCTGTGGCAGGTGCAACCCATTTAAGACCAACCGTCAGACCAGATCCTTTGGACGCAACAAGGTTTGAAGGTGGATCACCAGTCGAAAGCAGCGTCACATCCTGAACCGTGGTCTGACCCTCTAATATGGTGACGCCGGTTATTTCCTGTGGTATAAAACCAACCGCCGAATACCGGACTGTATAAGTTCCAGCAGGGATATATGGTAGCGAGTAGGCCGACTCTTCGTTGGTATAAGTGAAATAATTACTGATTCCGAGCACTTCAACTTTCACGCCTTTCTGCTCCGTTGTTCCGGATTTATAAGCATGCCCGTTCAAAATACCTCCACCAGGATCTGATGTGATACTATAAAGTCTACCACCCATTCCGAAGGCTCGGGCATGGACCGCTTTCCCACCGGCCATACAAAGTTTTCCATCAGCAGATAAATCAACACTGAAAATCGAACCGGGTGAATTGAGACTAAAATAAGGTGTGACACTTTGCTTACGGTAAAGCATAAAATCGGGACGTGAGTTATCCAACGGTCCCCAACTGCCCGCTGCGATGATAGAACCATCGGCGCTGAGATCAACGGAAACAACGGCGTCTTTAAACCCGGAAGCAACCCAGAGGGGTACCGGAGAATAATTATTGAAAACGTAAAGCTCACCATCATAGTCGCTGGTTAAAAAGACAAGGGTACCGACAGCAATAGTGCTTCCATCGGCTGAAATATTCATCCCCCAGACCCATGCGCTGGAACCATTGACCCTGTAATGCCATTTTTCATTGTAAGTATTGGACCCTTCATCGAATTCATATAGGAAAACAAAACCGCTGTAATCACCGTTGACGATGAATTTTCCGTCATAAGATATACCCGGTGGATTTTGATTTTGAAACGCTGTTTCAAATAACTGGTTACCGGTTACACCATCAAAAACATACATTTTATTCACTGGACCACCATACTCACAAAAAATTACCCTGTTCCCGCTTTTACTTGCATTCAATGCAGTAAAATTGCCGACAAAGGCTTTGGACCAAAGAGGAATCGCTTGACCTACCTGATAGCAAGCCAGGTAGGAATCGTTTTGGGAAACAATATTAAAAGTGGCTACAAAAATTTTCTGGCCATCGTTGGTGATTTGAATCCCTTTTACACAATTTTCGGTATTTTGCTCCCATACCACTGCGCCGGTCGCGGTATTGTATATCGTGAAGGCGCTATCGAAACCATTCGCAGTCAAAGCGCCATCTTCCGTCATATCGATCACTTCATCCCATGAATTGATGGGGCATAGCTTCTCCCACAAAGGTATATTACTGGTATTGTTATAAACCGATATACGCTGATCATTTAATCCCCATCCACATGCCGATTTCAGGTTCAGACTGGATGTTTTTACATAATTTGCGATGGATGCGGCATCAGAGGCGGTCCAATTTAAGACCGCACCTTTGCCGTCGAAATCTGTTTTCAAAGGTTCGGTAACCGGTACGCTGACCGGGCTGAATTCAACCACTTTACCTTTTTCAAAATCTGTCGTAATCCGCTGATTTTGTTTGGTGGAATTTTGGGCATTTACTACCAATGCCAGAAAGACCAAAAGGACTGTTAACGTATACAACTTTTTCATAGGTTGTGTTATTAATAAATGGTTAATAAATAGTGAATTTGAAAATTCAATTTTAGGTTCACACCCTTACAAATTTACTAATAAATGGTTAATAAATAGTAATATTGAAAAATTCAACGACTAAGGTGGGTCATTAACCAAAATATTTTTACCTTTGTGCCCCCTGATTCATGTTCCATTCTTCAAACATTAAATTGCCCGGATGGCGGAATTGGTAGACGCGCTAGTTTCAGGGACTAGTGTCCGTACGGATGTGCAGGTTCGAGTCCTGTTCCGGGCACAAATAAAAGTAAGAAACCCTTGTAAAATTCATATTTACGAGGGTTTTCCTTTTCAGGGAACCGGAGAAGCAACGAAAAAAATCAGATTCCTCTGTCAGCTTTGATCGGAGACTTATAATACAAACAAATGACCGGAGAAAGTCATGGGTTATAAAAAATTGTTTTGTTGTACTCCGTTTTCACCTCTCAGACAATCACTATATTTTTATTTTTTATATTTGTTTAATCATTAATCAGATCAAACACAATAATATGAAAATACATGTACGATCAGGACTATACACGCTAATTCCAATTTTTTCACTCCTTCTCTTGTTGTTACTTTTTCCTCCGGGATGCAAGAATTATAACCAGGTGGATCTCTATCCTCCCTGTGATACAGTCAACATAAGCTATTCAAGCAACATTCTGCCAATAATTTCTGCTAATTGTCTTCCATGTCATACTTCTATCAATCAATTTGGTGGGGTTATTCTTGATAATCCTGACAGCGCCAGGATACCTGCCCGGAATGGTTTGTTGCTCAAAGCAGTGACACACGATCCAAGTGTAGTCCCTATGCCAAAAGGAGGGTCAAAATTATCCGATTGCGACATATCAAAAATCAGGAGTTGGATAAATCATGGCGAACCCGTAAAACAGGTCAAGTTATTTAGGTGAAATAAGTCAGTAATTCATCAATTAATAAATTGCACATGAGAATTTTACTAATATCACTCTGCTTTATAAATTCCTGGGTTCTCTGTTCGCAAACATCAGAAATATTAAAGGATAAGCCTTCCGGTAAAACAATTTATACGGAAGAAACTTTCAAATCTTCCAGGGTGATCCTGGGACAATCTGTTGAAAATCCACCCAATGGAGCGTTGGTTATTCTGATCTCCCATCATTTTGGAGCATTGAACACCGGATCTTATAATTTCTTCGGGCTTGACCAGGCCAGTACCAGACTTGGTCTGGAATACGGAATCAATAATTTCATCGCTATTGGTATTGGCAGAAGCACATACCAGAAAACCTTCGATGGTTATCTGAAATTCAGGATACTTCGCCAAAACAAGGGAAAAAGAAATATCCCTTTGTCCATTGCTGTGTTTGGCAGCATGTCAATCAATACGTTAAAACTTAGCGATCCCGATCAAAAAGACTATTTTGATGCCCGGTTATCTTATTGTACCGAATTGATCCTGGCCAGAAAATTCGGCAATATCTTCTCACTTCAGATTGCTCCAACCTGGGTACATAAAAACCTCGTAGCCACACCAGATGATCATAATGACTTGTTCTCAATCGGTACAGGGATCAGTTTCAGAGTCTCGGATGTTGTTTCCCTGAACGCTGAATATCATTATCTGATTCCCGGCCAACATTTAAGTAATACGACCAATTCATTTTCCGTCAGTTGTGATATTAAAACAGGGCAACATGTTTTTCAATTGTTCTTTACAAATTCACAGGGGAATTTCGAACAAGCCTTTATTACTGAGACAACTGGGAAATGGTCAAATGGAGATATTTATTTCGGATTTAATATTCATCGTCTTTTTACCGTGAAATATCCAAAGATGAAGAAGCAATTATAAGATAACTCCCTCAATTTCATTCATTTTAATAACCTTATTATGTTTTTCGATTTCTCAGATATCATAAAAATTCCTTTTAAGTAAATGAGTATTCTTTTATTTATTAATTTTGCCGCATGATGTTCTTTGATTATAAAAAAAACTGAAATACTTTTCAATTGAACTCATCGTTATAAAAATTCCGTATCAGGGAAACTTTGGAATGTGTATAGTAAAACATTATTTACAAAAAAAGGAGGTTACAATGAAAATTCAGATTATTACCCGGATGCTTACTGTAGTTGCTATTTGCAGTGCACTGGCATTTTCTGGCCTTGCGCAGAAACCCTCAAAATGGGTAGCTCCGGACAATGCCAAAACACTTAAAAATCCTTCCCCTGCAGCCGCTGCAAGTATTGCTACCGGGAAGGAACTCTACACCAAATCATGCAAGTCGTGCCATGGCATAGGAGGCTTAGGCGATGGCCCGAAAGCTTCAGTACTTGATGTTTCGTGTAACGACTTCACATCAAAAGATTTCAAAGCGCAGACTGACGGCGAAATATTTTATAAAATAACGAACGGAAAAGATAAGATGCCGGCTTTTAGTAAGTCGATCCCTTCCGATGCTGACCGCTGGGCCCTTGTTAACTATATCAGAACGTTAAAGTAAAATCTCCTGTATCAGTTGACAACCGCTGGTTTCACAATAACCAAATCAGGAATGCCCGCGACGCGGGCATTTTTTATGACGTCAGGTGATCATCTCTAAGTTGATTCCATTGTTAACCTTTGGCCGGGATTATTTCCCAATTCCGATCACCCCGCAGGCAATACGAGAACCGGAGTTCCCTGTAGGCTGAGTTTTCAGGTCATCCTCCTTTTCATGTACGATCATGGATCGTCCAATAACCGAACCCGGACCATCAAGCTTTATCATCAGATCGACAAATTCAAGATGGGCTTTCCCCGTAGCATCTGCCTCAAGATTACCCAGATCGCCTTCGTGCCGCATCATATCCATGGGTGCTCCATGATTCATCTTGCCCGGATTAAAATGCCCGCCGGCAGAAGATCCATCGGCTGCACTGCAATCTCCGCATTCGTGAACATGGAAACCATGTTTGCCTGGAGTAAGTCCCTGAACATCGGCAACAACTTTTACCCCACCATCGGTTTTTGTGAAGATGACGATTCCGGTAACCTTGTTACCCGATGTCGGATAGAGTATACAAACTGCTTTTACGACTGGAACTTGTGACATGTTCATACCTTTCATCTGGTCCTGTGACAAGGCCGGCCTGGCTGCAAAAACAACAGCCATGATGCTCAATAAAAAAATTTTCTTGCGGTTCATAATATGAATTTTTTTGTTATTCAAAATTAATCTAAATAAGTAGACAAATTCAAAATATGAACAATTTTTATTGTTCTATCGGTCCAATTTATCAGGCTGATCTCCGGAAACCTTGACTGGTATGATTGCGTAAATGTTGTTTATGCACTGTAGCTCTTTCAGATACATTCAATGCAGGTAAGGCCTTGTTCATCGGAAAGGGATGATTCTCAACTATCGGAATCCGGCTGGATGTGAGTTTATGAATATCCTTCAGGTACTCCCGTTCCTCATTATCACAAAATGAAAGTGCGATCCCATTGACTCCGGCCCGGCCTGTCCTGCCGATCCGGTGAACATAGGTTTCCGGAATGTTAGGGAGCTCATAATTGATCACATGCGACAACTCCTCCACATCGATACCGCGCGAAGCGAGGTCGGTGGCCACAAGTACCCGTAGTGTTTTGTTCTTGAAACTTCTCAGGGCATCCTGCCGGGCGCTCTGCGATTTGTTACCGTGTATGGCAGCTGCTTTCACTCCAGCCTTATTCAAATCCCTGCAAACACGATCGGCACCATGCTTGGTCCGGGTGAAAACCAAAGCCGAAGCTATGGAGCAATCCTTCAGCAGATGAATAAGCAATGACCGTTTATCAGGTTTATCCACAAAGTAGACTGACTGATGGATGAGGTTGGATGTAGATTCTACCGGGGCAACCTCAACTTTTTCCGGGTCCACCAGGATAGTGGACGCCAGTTTTTGGATTTCCACGGGCATGGTAGCGGAAAAGAAAAGTGACTGGCGTTTTGCCGGAAGTTTTGAAACGATTTTTCTGACATCATGGATAAATCCCATGTCGAGCATACGGTCAGCCTCATCGAGGACAAAAAAGGTAATATCCCTGAGGGATATGAATTTCTGGTCTATCAGATCAAGAAGTCTACCGGGTGTTGCAACCAGGATATCCACCCCTGTTTTCAGCGCAGTTGTCTGTGCATTTTGCGGTACGCCGCCAAAGATAACCTGACAGCGGAGACTGGTATGTTTTCCGTAAGCTGCAAAACTTTCACGAATTTGTATTGCGAGCTCCCGGGTTGGTGTCACAATGAGTGCGCGGATGACCCGTTTCCCAGCATCCAGGCGTTTTTCTTCTTCCAGGAGTTGCAGGATCGGCAAAGCGAATGCTGCGGTTTTCCCGGTGCCGGTTTGAGCACATCCAAGAAGATCTTTCCTCTGTAGTACAACGGGAATCGCTTTTTCCTGGATAGGAGTTGGTATTGAATATCCTTCAGTTTTCAGAGCCAGAAGGAGTGGCTCAATTAATAATAAATCTTTAAATGACATGATTTGTATTTCTAATTAAATAATTGGGTAATTCTAAATAAACTTAGGTATGCTAAAAACGGGGGGCTGGAATGAACAGATGAGGAGAAAAGGATGATTTTTGCAAAGATACGTAAAGGTTTTCGATATTAAGAATAAATAAAATCTCCTCACTTGATAACGTGTTGCTTGTAACCGCAGCAAAGGTGAACCTTTGTAAAGCCTCACCAATGCTGGTTTTGTTGCGGTTACAAGCTCGTTATGTGAAGTTATTCATTATTTATTTGGTTTAGATAATTTCCATGAAACTAAAGCGGAGAAGTCAAGTGTTGGATTATTTTCTTTGATAATCGGGATATAGACAGATGTCTTCTTTATATTTATCATATTGAAAATCTCATAGGCAATTTCATGAGATACAACTAAAAACAGCTCGTCAACTGGTATATGAAATTCATTACTTAATTTTTGATAGTCAAACATACCTTTAACCATCCTTAAATATTTTGATTTTAATAAATTACAAATGCTGTCTAATGCACTGTCTTCAAAATAACAGAAGATCTTTGCTACATTATTTGTGTCTAATAATCCATATCGAATGAAAAAACTCCTGTCTTTTTCCGGAATCGGTTTATTTACTGCCAGATTATAAAAAGAGTTGGTTGAAGGCAAAGTAAAAAACTCATCAAACAAATTGTAACTCCAAGAAAATGCGAATTGGCTATTATCAGAAGAATAATCACTATTTGTCCCGCATTGAAATGGATGAGGTGGAAAAACAATAAATGCGATACTTGGTGGTCCCTGTTCTGTATTAAATTCCGAATTATACCAGTTCCACCAACAATCATCCATAACTCTTGACCATAAGAAATGAAAAACCAATTTTGGATGATCCTTCAAGGCAATTTCAAGAGGTTTGACCAAAGAATCCATTGAAATATTAAGGTTTAATAGCCTTTTATGCACTAAATCTCTCATTTTGTTTCTACTCTCTCCTATCAATACAGGAAATGTTATTTCAAGATGATTATTGTTTCTTTTTATAACATTGCCTTCTATCAACTTATTCAATTCAATTTCAAGACTGTCAGAAAATTGCAACTTTAATTGTTCTTCTGAAGTGCCGGCAAGAATGGCATTCAGAATTAGTTTGGACTGCTTATCATTATCAGGAATTGTTATGCCCTTTGGAATATGGTTGATCGGACAACCACTAAAATATACAAGATTTGCCCAATAATCTGTTTGGGTGAATGCTATTCGACTCAAACATAAAAATATTATTAAAACGCTTAAGTGTTTCATAGTCACCATATTTTAATTTCATATAACATTCCAATAATTACGATATTTTTTCATAGACATATTATTATGTGTCGATATCACTATTCTCCATCCCCGTCACCAATTTGCCATAAACCGGCTGACGATCCGATCAGCATTTTTTCTCCTTCGATGATCTATTTTTCATAGTCAAAGATAAAAGTAAATGTAAAAAGCCAACGATGGGTGCTGATCATAGAAAAAAATGTTTGCCGGATTGTTATTATATGAAGACCAGTCTCATATAAATTAATTTATTTATGTTGGAGTTTTAATAATTAAATTTGTTTATTTTTGGAACTCTGTTCACGACTATTTCTGCGTTGATGATTTTCTCCTACTAACCATTGCATTTACAAGGTTTTTTGATTTAGGATCATTGCATTAATCCTTACGCATCTGAACAATCTGAAGGAAATAGTCGCCCTGTGCCAGGAACTGGCTTTTGATCTTTCCTTTTCGAAGGCAGTGGAGTGGAAAACAATGGATAAAAACCGCTTCATCGTAGGCCATTTACCCGTTTATTTCCCGCGTGAAATCATACATGCTGCAAACGGATTGGCTGTAGGAATTCTGGGAGGAGGAGATAAAAAGCTCATTATCAAAGGGGATGCCTATTATCAATCCTATATCTGCCATATGCCGAGGAGTATCATCGAACTCGCCATGGATAAGCATTTTGCGAGTTTTGATGGATTTATCTTTCCTTCCATTTGTGATGTTATCCGGAACCTTTCCGGGATGTTTCAATTAATGGGTGAAGCCAAATTTGTAAAGTACCTTGACCTCCCCCAGAACTTCAAACCCCATATCGGGGGTGTTTTTTACCGGCATGAGCTTCAAACGATTTTGGATGAGGTTTATAAACTGAACGGTGTACAAGTGACAGCCAAACGTCTCAATCATTCAATCGGATTGTTCAATAAAAACCGGCGTCTTATCAACCAGCTTTATGATATCCGCCAGGAATATCCCTGGAGGTTGACTGCTGATGACATCTACCATGTAGTCCGCGCGGGATATGTCATTCCGGTGGAAGAACATAATGAAATTCTTACGAATGTGATCGATTTGATCCGAAGGGAGACAGGAGATCCTATGGACAAAATCCGGGTGCTCGTGATCGGTGCTTTCTGTGAACAGCCGCCGGTCGGCTTGATCCGCACAATCGAACTGGCCGGTTGTTATATTGTCGAGGACGATTTTCTGCTGGGGGCCAGGTGGATACAGGGAGATATTGACTGTGAAAGCGAGGATCCTATTGAGGCTATAACCACGGCTTATCTTGAAAAAAGCACCTTTTCTTCTTCGGTATTTGATGTGGACAATCCAAAAGAAGCACGCCTTGTCAACCTGATCAGGCAGCGTAAGGTTGACGGGGTTATTTTTGCAGCGCCCAGTTTTTGTGACCCGGCCTTGCTTGACCATCCCATCCTGCAGAAAGAATGTAATGATAAAAATATCCGGTTCATCAGTTTCCTGTATAGCGAAAATACCGGTCAATTCAAGGTGATCAAGGAACAGGTAGGAACATTCTCTGATTCAATAAAACTCTGGGATGAACCGGTTACCGGTGTCAGTTTATGAAACCTGCTGAAAAAGTGTCATATGTCAAATGAGGTGGCTAAAGAACGCAGCATGATCATCCAGAAAGAGATGATCACCCGGCTTTTCAAAGAGTTAAGCAATGCAAAGGAGACCGGGAAAAAAGTGGTTTATACCTTCGTTCCAGGCAATATTTCCGAGCTGATACTTTCCTTCGACATGCTTCCCGTCTATCCCGAAATCAATGCATTACAGTCGGGAATGCGTAAAAAATCCGGCGGGTATATCCGCGACGCCGAACAACATGGCCATTCAGAAGATGTCTGCACATATGTGAAATGCGATGTGGGAATGATGCTCAACGGGAACATCGGTCCTACCGGTGAAAAGATCCCCAACCCCGATCTGTTGCTGCTGAGTTATACCGGTTGTTTTACTTTCCTGAAATGGTTTGAGACGCTCGAACGCCTCTATCCCGGAGTCCCGGTTGCTTTGCTTCA
Organism: Bacteroidales bacterium; assembly: GCA_023229525.1. Classification (GTDB taxonomy): domain Bacteria; phylum Bacteroidota; class Bacteroidia; order Bacteroidales; family FEN-979; genus CAIVAT01. Next base: position 22,796 of record JALNZC010000032.1, on the reverse strand, counting down.
TACCCCATATCAGGAAGCTCATAAGATCACTCCAGAGATGACAGCCTATATGGTCAAACAGCTGAAAGAGGAGGTGATCCCGAAAATGGAAAAGGTGTCGGGAAATAAGTATGACGAGGAGAAATTGAAATCCATACTCCGGAACGCTTCCAAGGTAGAGGACTATATTGTAAAGATTTTTGATACTACCAAACACCGGCCATCGCCCATTGATGCCTATTTTGCCGGAGTTTATTATATCGGTCCCATCAACAGCGGGTTCAGGGGGACAACTGAAGCAGTGGATTATTATGCTGAACTCTATAAAGAAATCCTAACCCGCATCGAAAAAAATCTTGGGCCCATCACTCCCGAAGGAGAAATGGAAGAGGAACGGTTCCGACTCGTAGTGGAAGGACCTCCCAATTGGACCCATTTCCGCGAATTCTGGAAACTCTTTTATGATATGGGCGCCGTGATCGTTGCTTCATCTTACACAAAAGTGGGTGGGGTCTACGACATGGGTTTCCGTGTCAATCCCGATAAACCCCTGGAAAGCCTGGCAGAATACTGCATGAATTGCTATACCAACCTCAACCTTCAACAACGGGTCGACCTTCTGTCGAAGTGCATAACAGACTACCATGCCGATGGTTTCCTGGTAAATTCAATCAAAAGTTGTAATTCATTCTCTGCAGGGCAATTGATGATCATGCAGCAACTGGAGCGAAAACTTGAAATACCGGTCGGATTCATCGAATCCGATCTGGTGGATCCACGGTATTTCTCCTACTCGAATATCAAAAACCGGCTTGAATCATTTTTCCAGATGCTGGAGCAGCGAAAGATGATCATGACCCGGCACTGAAACTGCAACAACGCTGTTATTTTCTCCGGTCAACGGAGCAGGAATGATATAATTTAACCGGCACATCAATGAAGAAATATTTCCTGGGAATAGATCTCGGATCAACCACTTCCAAAGCCATTATCATTGATGAAACTGATAGGATCATCGGTCGGGGTATTACAAATACCAGGGCAAATTATACTGTTGCAACAGAGATTTCACGGTTGGAAGCAATTTACAATGCCAGGTTCTCCCTCCTGAAAATGAAGCTGGAAGATGAAATTGAACGCAAACCCGACTTCAAAAGATACATCAGGGATGTTGAATCAGTATTCCAGTACCTTCAGTTCAAACGAAGGCTTGACAGGCTGAATGTTCAGTTCCGGGATACGATCGAGGATACCTTCATCGGAGAAAAGAAAGAAAAAATTTCCGGATTCGTTAAAGATATTGTAAAAAAGATCGGACCGGCCATCCTGGATGAATATCTAAACGGGAACCTGGGGCAGAAAAACCAATTCTTCCGGGATATCGTAAGTGAAAAATACAATAAAGATGTTAACAACCTCCCGGTGGTATATTTTGAACCCCTGATGCTAGTTTATGACAAAAGCATTACCCATGTGGAAAATGAGCTGACGGAGTATGATTTCAGGGAACTGGTTTACCAATCGATGGAACTGCTGAACGATAAATATTCCAATATGGATGATTCCACTTCAGACGGATCAGGGGTTGGTTTCGACAGTGAACTTAACCTCCTTAAAGGCAATTACAAACAAATTTACGACTCGCTGAAGGGCCACATCATTTTTGTTGCCAATCTCGACATCCACATCACCAATATGGTTGGGACAGGATATGGCAGGGCCTTATTACCCTTCCCTGAAAAATCAATCCGGTCGGAGATCCTCTGCCATGCTTTCGGGGCACATGCGGTTTTCCCGGGAACCAGGACTGTGCTGGATATCGGAGGTCAGGATACAAAAGCCATTCAGGTCGACAGCCACGGACTTGTGACCAGTTTCTTCATGAATGACCGCTGTGCCGCAGGTTGTGGCCGGTATCTTGGGTATATTGCTGATGAATTCAACATCTCACTGAATGAACTCGGTCCCCTTGCAATTGAAGCTACGAGTGAGGTGAATATCTGTTCCACCTGTACCGTCTTTGCAGCCGCCGAAATCCGGGAATTACTCAATGTAGGCCAGAAACGGTCCGATATCCTTGCAGGTCTGCACAGGGCCATAGTTATGCGGGCGATGTCACTGCTGGCACGTTCTGGCGGAGTGCGTAACGAATTCACGTTTACCGGTGGAGTGGCACGGAACCAGGCAGTATTGAAATACGTTTCAGACCTGGTCTTACAAAATTACGGACGCGAAATAAAGATCAATGTTCACACCGATTCAATATTCATGGGGGCACTCGGTGGAGCAATGTTTGCAAGAAGAAGTTAATACCCACCCCGATCCCCTCCCTTTCAGAAGGGAGGGGGCAGCGGGAAGGTACTAAAAATACAGATATGAATCAGCAAATTTATACGTTCGGAGTCGATGTAGGAAGCAGCATCATCAAAACGATACTGATGTCCTATTCTGAAACTCCGGTCATCATAGGCAAAGCGGCCGAAAAGATAAGAAAGAGAAATCCTGAAATGGTCGCCAACCAACTGATCGATTCTTTACTGAAAAAAAATAATCTCAACTACAATGATATCGCTTATCTTGCCACGACGGGCGAAGGCGAGATGCTTCAGCGAAAGCGGGGCCATTTTTACAGCATGACCACCCATGCAAAAGGAGGTATTTTCCTGAATCCCGGTTGTCTGACCGTCATTGATATGGGTGCATTTTATGTGAGAGCGATCAAGATCAATGAAATGGGGAAGGTACTCGATTATAAAATGACAGGTCAGTGCGCTTCCGGTTCCGGACAATTTATTGAGAACATCTCCCGGTATCTGGGACTTGCAATCGAAGATGTCGGTGAAACCTCCTTGAAATCTGTCGCTCCTGAAACACCTTCGGGCATCTGTTCCGTTTTAGCAGAAACCGATGTGATCAACATGGTTTCGAGGGGTATCACTACGCCGGATATTATCAAAGGGATTCACCTTTCTATCGCCAATAAGATTGTTAAACTACTCTCTTCGCTCAAGGCAAAGTCACCGGTTGCCCTTACGGGAGGCATGGCCATGAACATCGGAATGATCCAGGCGGTAAGGGAATTGGTGGAAGAGAGTGAACTTGGTCTGGAGATCACAACACATCAGGATTCGATTTACGCTGGAGCCATCGGGGCTGCAATCTGGGGCGGTTTCCGGCATTTTAAATTGGAAGCAGGAAGGAACTAAATGAAACAAAATAATTCATATCAATGAACGACCATCTTGACCTGTTATTCAAACCCAGAGCTGTTGCATTGATCGGGGCATCGGCAAAGGAACTCTCCATAGGCAATGTCATCATTAAAAACCTCCTCCATTATCAATTCAGGGGTCCCGTCTACCCTATTAATCCAAAGGTGGACGAAATCCGGGGATTGAAAGCATATCCATCGGTACTGGATGTGCCCGGAGAGGTGGATCTGGCACACATTGTGATTCCTCCTCCTTTTGTCCCCGGGGAAGTTGAAAATTGCGGTAAAAAGGGGATAAAGACCATCATTATCAATACAGCAGGATTCAAGGAAATGGGTGCTGAAGGCCAGGCTCTGGAGGATGATTTTCTGGCCAGGGCAAAAAAATATGGTATCCGGATCGTTGGTCCGAATTGTCAGGGTATTATCAACTCAGATCCCGGGATCAACGCTTATTGTAATTTCACCTTTACCTATCCCGAACCCGGACATATTTCGGTTGTGGCCCAGAGCGGTGGTGTGGGTGCAGTGATCATGCAAGCTTTTCACGACATGGGTATTGGCCAGCGCATGTACGCTTCCAATGGTAACGGGTCGGATGTATCCATTACGGAGATCATCAGTTATTACGGGAAAGACGACGAAACGAGGGCCATAGTACTTTATGCCGAAAGCCTCGGGAATCCACAGGAATTTATTACTATCGCCAAACAGGTGACAGCCCGGAAACCGGTACTTGCCATCACCGCAGGCCGGACCGAAAAGGGAGCCGAAGCTTCCCGGTCACATATCGGAGGATTGGCAGGTAACATCTCCATGGACCTCATCTACAAAAAAGCCGGTATTCTTACATTCAGCAGCCAGGAAGATCTCTGCCATGCAGCGGTGGCCTTATCGTCACAGCCCATTCCCAAAGGCAATAAAGTAGGTATTATTACCAATACCGGCGGACCATCCGTCATCGCGATCGATGAACTTGTGAATTGCGGGCTGGAGTTACCGCCACTTTCGGAAAAAGCAGCATCAACCCTGAAAGGAACCATGCTGGAATCGGCTTCCATCCGGAATCCATTGGATGTGGTTGCAACTGCCGGTCCCGGTCATTTTAAAAGTGCGTTCGACGTGATGATGAAGGAGCCGCAGTTCGACAGCATTTATCTGAATTTTGTTACTCCGCCGTTTGTCGATTGCGAGAATGTTGCCCGTGAAATCGTGGCAGCCGCAAGGACCAACAGCAAACCAGTTGTTTGCAATTACATGACCGATAAACAGAAATGGGGTGGCACTTCAAAAATTCTCAAGGACGGGGAGATCCCATGTTTTGATTTTGCTGAAACTGCAGCGAGGGCGCTCCATTCCATGGTAAGTTACAACAAAATACGGTCAGCGAAAGAGGGCACTATAAAAAAATTCACGGATGTAAAAACAGATGTGGTCCGCTCAATCCTTGATAATGCACGGTCACGGAGAAGGGAGGTCCTAACGGCCGCCGAAGTTTACAACCTTTTAGAGGCTTACATGATTCCGGTCGCTCACTGGAAAATAGTATCCGATGTGAATGGGGTCGTTGCTGCGGCAAATGAAATCGGATTTCCTGTAGTTATAAAAGTCGATTCGGAAACGATCATCCATAAAAGTGATGTTGGTGGCGTGGCCCTGAATATCAAGGATTCCAAAGAAGCAATAATTGTGGCTAAATTCATGAACAGGAAATTTGGTGAAGAATTTCAGTTCCTGGTGCAACAATTCCTTCCAAAGGGACGGGAGCTGATCATCGGGACTAAGGCGGTAGAAGGAGTTGGTCATATCATTATGTTTGGTCTGGGAGGGATTTTTGTTGAGATCATGAAAGATGTGGTTTTCTCAATCGGACCCGTAAGTAACACAGAAGCCATGGAAATGATTGACACAGTCAAAGCCGCACCGCTTATCCGGGGTTTCAGGGGTGAAAAAGGGATCAACAAAGAGAAAGCGGTTGAAATAATTCAACGGATATCCATGTTGGGAACAGATTTTCCCGGGATCAGAGAGCTCGACCTCAATCCGCTTTTGGCCATAGAAGATGAAATCTTAGTCGTGGATGCCAGGATCATATTGTAAGCAAAAAACCAATTCTAATACAAAATAAAAACCATGGAAGATAAAAAGTATAATATCGGGATCATCGGATTGGGACCGATCGGGCAGTCGCTGGCGGTCCATTTTAAGCTTGCCGGCTGTGAAGTTGCCGTAACCGATCTTGACCGGGAAAAGCTCAACCTCATTCGCAAAGAAGGGATGGAGATCGTTTCGAAAATCAATAAAAAATCATACTTCAAATATGTTTACTACTCGGTACAAGAGATGCTGGAACATGATTTTGATATCCTGGTTTCTGCCGTAAAAGACTACCATGTCGATAAGATCGTTAAAACCATCGAGGAGAACCTGAAAAAGAATGTTTTCCTGCTTAGTGCCCAGAACGGGATCGACATCGGAAAAAAGTACCAGGGTCATTTTCCGGAATCCTCCATCCTCAGGCTCGTGATTAATTTTGCCGGGAATCTACAGGCTCCAAATGTAACCGCAATCAACTTTTTCAATCCTCCCAATTATATCGGATCAATGGACGATTCGCAGGAAGAACTGGCTAAATGGATTGCAAATACACTTACAAGTGTCCAGCTCACAACAGAACAGGTAAACTCTTTTACCATAAACGACAGAATATGGGAAAAAACCATCCTGAATTCTGCTTTAAGTCCTTTATGTGCCATATCCAGGCTGACAATGAAGGAAGCGATGACCAATGGCGATACCCTTGAGATCATCGAACAGATCCTTTACGAAGCGGTGCAGGTTGCCGGTGCCGAAGATGTTAAACTGACGGATAATTTCATCAAGCTTGCCATCCGGTACCTCAACAATGCCGGGAATCACATGCCTTCCCTTGCTGTCGACCTGATCAATAAACGGGAAACCGAGATCGATTACATGAACGGAAAGATTGTTGACTATGGGCGTAAGCATTACATCAAAACGCCGATAAACTTGGTGCTTACCAATCTGGTCAATGCCATTTCCTGTAAGGATGGAGTAGGTAAATGCAAGTAAACTCATTGGAAAGAATCACCTCATAACATGATAAAATGATCAATATGGAAAAGAAGATCTATTCCTGGCAAATGACGGCTCCGGATGCCGATTTTCAGCTTGCCGAAACACCATTCCCGGAGCTTGAAGCCCATGAGGTCCTTGTTAAAATTGCCGGATGTGGAGTATGTCACACCGACCTCAGCTTCTGGCATTCCGGAGTGAAAACAAAGAAAGACCCTCCCATTACCCTCGGCCATGAGATCAGCGGATCGGTTATCGCAGGTCCGGGAGAATGGGTCGGGAAAAACGTGATCATTCCTGCTGTATTGCCTTGCGGTGAGTGCGAACTATGTAAAAAAGGGCGGAGCAATATGTGCCAGAAACAACTTATGCCCGGTAATGATTTTCACGGAGGATTTGCTTCACATATCAAGGTTCCTGCCCGTTTTCTTTGTTCCGTTCCGGATCTCCTGTTAACAAAATATCCCCTCGAAAAATTATCCGTTATAGCCGACGCCATCTCCACTCCATATCAGGTCATTAAAAAATCGGAACTGGCAGCCGGCGATCTTGCCATTGTGATTGGCGTTGGTGGAGTTGGCATTTATGCAGCGCTGATCGCCAGGATCTTTGGTGCCAAAGTGCTTGCCCTGGATATTGATGACGATAAGTTGGAAACCGTTAAAAATAACGGTGTGGATGCAATCCTGAATGTGAATGGACTGGATATTAAAGCCATCAAGGATAAGGTTCGGGAGATTGCCAAGGGTCTGGGTGTATCACGATATGGCTGGAAGATCTTCGAGGTTTCCGGCACGAAACAGGGACAGGAACTGGGATTCAACCTGATTACCTTTACCTCTACCCTTTCCATTGTCGGATTTACCCTTGACAAGACAGAAGTTCGCCTGAGCAACCTGATGGCTTTCGACGCCAAACTGATCGGGACCTGGGGCTGCAAACCGGAACTCTATCCCGAAGTAGTTGACCTGATCACAACTGGAAAACTTAAGATTGATGATTTTATTGAAACTTTCCCTCTATCGAAAATCAATGAGGTATTCCGGAATACCCTGAACCATGTTTACCGTAAAAGATCGATACTTATCCCTGATTTTGAATAAAATAAAATTAATCCAAAATAAAATGTCATGTTAGCAAATCATAATCTTACTGGTTTTTCATACAAAGAGATCCTGTTTGAAAAACGTCCCTGCAGGGATGTGAATGGAAATCCTGTCGAAGGACTGTTTAACGCCTGGATCATCCTGAATAATCCCCAGCAGTATAATTCCTATACCACAGAAGCGATTAAAGAGGTGATCCTTGCCATGCGTGAAGCCTCCAACGACCGGAGTGTCGTTGCCGTCGTATTCACCGGTGTAGGTGATAAAGCTTTTTGCACCGGAGGCAATACCAAGGAGTATGCTGAATACTATGCAGGAAATCCCCCGGAATACAAACAATACATGCGCCTTTTTAACGACATGGTATCATCCATTCTGATGAACGACAAACCCGTAATTTGCAGGGTAAATGGGATGCGGATCGGTGGTGGTCAGGAGATAGGGATGGCTTGTGACATTTCGATTGCGCAGGATTTCGCCCGTTTCGGGCAGGCCGGTCCCAAGCATGGCAGTGCGCCCGACGGTGGGTCGACCGACTTTCTGCCGCTTTTTGTGGGAATTGAAAGCGCCATGTTCTCCTGTACTGTTTGTGACCCCTGGTCTGCCTATGAAGCGCTGCGATCGGGATTACTTACCGAGGTGGTCCCCGCTTTGAAGGTTAACGGAGAATTCATCGCGAACCCGCTTGTATATACGGATCAGTGGGTCAACAAAAAGGGACAGATCATCTACGGGAAGATGAAAACAGGAGAAGACCTTGCAAAGGGAAAGGAACTCATGAAAGCCGGTGAAATGGACCTATCGATGCTTGACATGGCGGTAGAACATTTTTGTACCCGGTTGATGTACCTTATGCCGAATTGTCTCAGCAAGACCATGAATTCACTGCGAAAACACAAACTTGAACATTGGGATAAAAACAAAGAAAATAACAGGGACTGGCTTGCGCTGAACATGATGACCGAAGGCAAAGCCGGCTTCCGGGCATTCAACGACGGTCCGAAAGACAAACGAGAGGTTGACTTCATTAAACTCAGGCAGATGCTCGCACAAGGACACGAATGGAATGACGATCTTATAAAGGAAGTATCTCCTCAATACCAGAAAATATAGTAAAGGTTATAACCCCGAAAGTGTATGCAAAAGATCAAAGTTGAATTTTTATACGAGAATACCGTTGCCCGGGTGATACTGGATGACGGGAAAGCCAATATCCTGGATGGAATTATGATGAGCGAGATCACGGAGTTTTTGGTTTCTTTGAAAAATCAAAAGGACATCAAGCTGGTGACCTTTGAAGGAGGCGGCAATAATTTTTCCTACGGCGCCAGTGTTGCAGAACATATGAAGGACAAGGCCGCCGAAATGCTGGAGGGTTTTCACAAGATGTTTTTTACCCTTCTCGACCTTCACATTCCCACGCTAGCCAAATTATCCGGTCAGTGTCTGGGAGGTGGTTTCGAGCTGCCACTTGTCTGTAATTTTATTTTTGCCGATAAGAGTGCCAGGATCGGGCAACCCGAAATTATTCTGGGTGTATTCGCACCTCCGGCTTCAGTAATGCTGCCTCTGAAGGTAGGTAATATGAAAGCGGAAGAATTGCTTATCACCGGAAAAATTATTTCTGCCGAGGAAGCAAAGTCCATTGGTTTGATCAATGAAGTATTTGAAGACAAAGTTGTGATGGATGCCGCCACAGATGAATGGATCCGGAAAAATATCCTTGGAAAGAGCGCTTCATCCCTGCGGTTTGCCACAAAAGCAGCCAGAGCATCATTTGATTTCTTCATGTTGAAGTTTTTACCCCTCTTTTCCGATATATATGTGAAGGAAATGATGGAAACCCATGATGCCAATGAAGGGATCAATGCATTTATAGAGAAGAGAAAGCCTGTCTGGAAAAATCAATGAAACTATCAAACAACCTTTTCCTACCGCCCAAGGAGAATGGGATGGGAGTGAGGTAAATGATGAAAAACAATGAGTGAAAAAGTAAACCAGGACAAATGCGAGTTAGTAAAACTACGGTCGGCGAATGAACTTCGAAGCACCATGGACGGGTATTTTGCCAGGTTAAAGGAAGCGGCTGAAACCGGTAAGCGCAAGATCGCCTGGTGTACCAGTGTCGGGCCGGCTGAACTGTTGTATTCGATGGGGTTCGAGGTCTACTTTCCCGAAAACCATGGAGCTATGTTAGGTGCCGGGAAGAATGCTGACAAGTACATACCGACGGCTGTCGCTCATGGTTATTCACCTGATATCTGTTCATACCTTACCAGCGATATCGGAGCTTTCCTGCAAAACGAAACACCCCTCAGGAAGAGTGGCTTCAGTTCGGTTCCCCGTCCCGACATCCTGGTTTTCAATACGAACCAGTGCAGAGAGGTGGAAGATTGGTTCAGTTTTTACGCCAGGCATTTCAATGTTCCTATCATAGGAATTCATACCCCACTATGCATCTCCAAGTTGAGCCCTGAGATCATTAAAAGCGTTTCAGATCAGTATCACCGGATCATTCCGGAACTGGAAAAAGTCGCCGGGCGAAAATTTGACATGGACTGCTTCAGACAAACTGTCGGTTTATCCCATGACGGCTGCGTGTTATGGAAGCAGGTATTGGAAAAGGCCAGATCCATCCCCTCCCCCATCAATTTCTTCGATTCGGCCATCCATATGGGCCCTATCGTGGTCATGCGGGGAACAATATATGCCGTAGAATATTACAAAATTCTTCTGGGGGAACTGGAAGAGAGGATCGAAAACGGGATCAGCGCTGTCCCGACGGAACGATTCAGGATCTACTGGGAAGGCATGCCCATTTGGTACAGGCTCAGCAACCTGGCCAAATTGTTCGCCAAATTCGATACCTGCATTGTCGCCTCAACCTATTGCAACAGTTGGGTATTTGATGATCTGGACCCGGCATATCCATTTGAATCCTCCGCATTGGCCTATTGCAAACTGTTCATTGTCAGGTCGGATTCAGTAAAGGAAAATGTGCTGGAACAATTGATGCTGGAATTCTCCATTCAGGGAATCATCTACCATGAATCGAAGACCTGCGTAAGGAATTCAAATAACCGGTTCGGACTGCAGAGTCGTCTGTTCAAACGAACCGGTATCCCATACTTAGAGATCAATGGCGACCTCAATGATCCACGTTGCTATAGCGAAGAACAAAGTATCATTGCCATTGAAACTTTCATCGGTCAATTATCTGGGAAGGTCTAATAATCATGGCGTCAAAAGGAAATCTAAAATCTAAAATCTAAAATTCCAAATGTATCGTCTGGGCATCGATCTTGGGTCGTCTTATACAAAAGGGGTTTTGGTTGATGAAAACAACCGGGCAACTGCTTTTCAATGCGTCAAATCAGGATATAACTTCAACAACGCTTCTACGAAAATTATCAATCATTTCAAAGAGGAGTTTGAGATCGGATATCCCGTTTACACTTGTGGATATGGTCGCGAACAGATCCAGGCGCCGTTTGTTTCTAATTCCGAGTTGATCGCACTTTCCAAAGCAGTCTACAATATATATCATAGTCCTTGTTCCATTATTGACATTGGCGGGCAGGACACAAAATTTATACAGGTGAATGCACTTGGTCAGGTAGAAAAATTCAAGATGAACAGAAAATGTGCTGCCGGAACAGGTTCCTTTCTGGAGGAGATCGCCTTTCGCCTGGATGTTACCCCCGAAGAATTCACCGAACTGGCAAAGGAAGCGACACAAGAAGTGAAGATCAACAGTTTCTGCACCGTGTTTGCCATTTCTGAAATCATCGGGCTGATCAAAAATGGTGCATCCTTACCAAATATTATACTCGGCATTTACAACTCGATCATTTTAAGATCTATTGAACTATCCCTCGTTGAGGATCATTTGGTGATTACCGGCGGATTACCGGTAATACATCCAACGATCGTCAGCCTTTTTAAAAAGAGATTCCCCAATAGTGACAGTCCGGAGCAGTCACAGTTCCTTGCTGCATACGGGTGCGTACTTCTAAACAATGAAAAAAAATTCGATTCACCTCAACCCCCAACCTTTTCTCATTGATAAGAGGTCTAGGGTGAGGTCATTAATTCAATTCCGAATATGGACAAACAACCGAAAGAAGTAGTTATCGTTAGTAGTGCAAGAACGCCGATTGGTAAACATGGCGGTTATTACAATTATTTGCCTGCCGAAGACCTGGCTGTGTTGGCTGTATATGAAGCCATACTCAGATCAGGAATAGACCTGTCTAAGATAAGAATTGATCAGGTAATTGCAGGAATGATCTACATCGATTCATTAAGCCAGCAGATCTATTTGCCAAGAAACGTTGCAATTAGGGTTGCGGAAAAGTTCAACGATAATGAAAACCTGTGTGTGGCCCCGGGGAAGACAACCCTAAGGATCTGTGGGACTGGATTCCAGGTGCTTGCCGACGGATTCGACCAGCTGATGTCGGATACCGAAAATGTTAGTTGTGTTCTGGCTTTTGGCACCGAAAATATGTCGCAAACCAATCTGATCCACCAGGGACGCAGAAAAAAGGAGAATGTCTGGGATTTTGAAGATGCCCCGCACCGGGATTATCTGATGGAAGGATTCAATCATTACTTATTCAAGACCCAGATGCCAAAAACTGCAGAATTATACGGTGTGCAGACAGGCATAACGCGGAAAGATTGTGATGAATTTGCATATCTCAGCCATACACGTGCTATCCAGGCACAGTCGAAGCAATGGAACCGTTTCACCAAATCCGGACCAAACAATTACCTCCGGGGCATTTTCACCGTCGACACGATTGACCAGGCAGGTAATGAGATCAGTGTCTGGAGAGATGAAGGAGCGAAGTACGATATCAATATGGATGAACTCTCAAACCTGCGTCCCATGCTGAAACCCGATGGACTGGTCACTCCGGGTACAGCCAGCCAGATAAGCGACGGTGCGGCAGCATCTTTATTGATGGAACGCTCTTTCGCCGATAAAAACCACATTCCTTACCTGGCGAAGATCAAAGGATACCAATTCTCAACCGTTCCACCTGAAATCATGGGACAGGGTCCGGTACCGGCCATCAATGATCTGCTTGCAAAGCTAAATATGAAAAAAGAGAAGGTCGACCTGTTTGAGGTCAATGAGGCATTTGCCGCACAGTACCTAGGTGTTGAGAAGGAATTAAGCCTCCCGCGGGAACGCACCAATGTAAACGGTGGCGCCATTGCCATCGGACACAATATTGCCGCCACCGGAATGCGTATCACCATCGACCTCGTTTATGAATTAAAACGCCGTGGACTGAAAACAGGTATTGCATCCGCTTGTATCGGCGGAGGCCAGGGCGGTGCAGTCTGTGTGGAAATTGTTTAATCTAAAAGAATATTAATTACCCAATAAAGTAATATCATGGGAACTGTTTTTTCATTCGGGAACAAATTACTCCAGAAAGAAGTCACAAAGCTGAACAACATTAAAAAAATCGCCATTATTGGTTCGGGAACCATGGGGATAGGCATCGGTATCGACATCCTCAATAAAACCGGATGTGAGGTCGTTTTCATTGACATCGCCGATAGCGCTTTGGAAAAGGCTTCCATGGATATTGGAAACTATTTTTCAGGATTGGTAACCGATGGCAGAATGATGGAAGAACAAGCCACTGAAAGTCTTGCCCGGGTTAGCTATTCAAAGGATTTCGCACTCCTTGGCCAGACAGAGATCATCTGTGAAGCAGCCACCGAACGTATCGATGTCAAGAAAGTGATTTTCGGTAATATTGAGAAACATGCGGACCTGAAAAAACTGGTCTTCGTTTTTTCAAATACCTCATCGCATACCACTGCGGAATTGGCTATCCTTTTTACTGATAGTTTTCTCAGGGAAAAATTCCTGACCGGACATGGCTATTTCCCATTCCATATAAACCGTTTGTTTGATGTAATGAAGGGGAAATATGCTTCGGAAGAGACTTTCATTGCCGGTGTTGCATTTGCTGAACAGGTATTGGAAAAGAAAGTCATTGCATTGCGGAACGACCATCATGGTTATGTTGCCGACCCCATCTTTGAAGGCATGGGAGCCATCATTCACTGGGATGTGGAAACCGGGCAGGATCTGGTTGAGTTACCTCAGATATTTGAACTTCTTACGGCCAATCCGTTCCAGGTTCTTGACCGTACCGGGCATATGCCCTATACCGAATGCGCCAAACATCTGGGCCAGGCGTTACCGGCACATGACCGTCTGAAAAGTCTCTATAACCAGGGGGGTAGACATTATCCGCAGTGGATCGAAGATCTGGAAAAATCAGGGAGGATTGGAGCTTCATCAAAAAAGAAGGAAGGCTTCTTCAAATGGAACGGTACGCCAAACAAGGAAAAGATCACCGGAGTGTATGACCCGGAATCTAAATCCTATGTTGCTATCAGGGAGATCAATCATCTTGATTATTGGTCATTGTCGGAAGCAGCAGCATTGGATTATCGTGAATCAACAATTAAAAGCATCAACGGTCTGATCCGGATTGCAGATTCCGATGATAAGGGTGGCCGGTCTTTCAGAAGATATGTGATCCCCATTATGCTTTATGCCCTGGACCTTATCCAGGACCATTATACGACTGCCGCTGATATCGATTCTTCCACCAAAGTCGGGCTCCGGTTTAAATATGGGTTATGTGAAATCATCGACAATTTCCTGGATCATTTCGGGATCGATGGATTTATCGGACTTGTTAAGAAATCAGGACTTGAAAATCCTGACAGATGCGAGCTTTTCGACCTCGACGGGAAGATCGGTCCACGGAAGGAGAACCCTTCCCTCTTGTATCTAATGAAGAAAAAGGGATGGTCGAACCTGCTTGGTTACGGTCGTATTTATGGCACTCCGGTCAGTCAGCGTAACTTCACGACCGGTATGATGGACATCTATTACAATGATCTGCGTTACATTTATCCTTCAAAAAAAGAAAGGGTTGCATCTATCATATTCGATAATCCCCTCCGCGGGAATGTCTGGAACCGGAATACCCTCGACCAGCTCGATCATGCTATCGGGATTTCAATCGGTCTGTATGAAAAAGGGATTTTGGGAGCACTGCTCTTTACCGCTTCAGGTAAGGGAATGCGCATGTTGGGCGCCGATGCACGACAGTTCAACAAAGGGTGGTTCGACGCAAAAACGGGGTATCAGTTTCTTGGAGAACAAGAGGCCTCCTATTTTACAAAAGCAGGAGTGAAATTGTTCCGGTTCATCCAGGAGATGCCTGTTTGGACTTTCGGTGTCTTTGGAGAGAAATGGGGTGGTGGCGCCGAATTCACCTATTTCCTGAACCAGCGGTTTGACCTCGTTCTAAAGGGTGTTGAATTCGATTCACTCAAACGGAAAAACGTTTTACGAATCAAAAAGAATTACAATCAACCTGAGATCGAATATGGTATCCTGGGCGGATTCGGAGCCGTGCAGGAATTGGTCCGTCTCGGTTTCGGGGAATCCCTTATCGACGAACTTTTCCTTCAGGGATTGACAGCTACACGTGCATACGAACTTGGCCTATCAAACGGAGTCGGCGAAGATGAATACGAATTGCTCGAGCGGGCTTTCGAATTGGCAAGACTAAAGCAGAAGTATGCCGTGCCTTATGCAGTTGCCTTGTATAATCTCCAGAAAAAGAACGCTTTTGCCGAAGGCCACAACGATGAGCGGTTAACCCGGGAGACAGGCGAAACATTCAATCCCGCAAAAAATCCATATATTTCCACTTCGTTATTACGTTTACTGAACATCGGAGGACAAAATCCCCCGCTGAATCTTGCTGTACAGGGAAATTTGCCCGGGTGGAAAAATAATTATAACACACTGTACGATCAATAAGAAAGATATCATTTAAAACAAAACTATGTCAACAATCAGATTTAAATCTCCCGATTACTACCTTGTAGATGAGCTCTTAACCGATGAACACAAGTTGATCCGGGGATCGGTCCGGGATTGGGTGAACAGGGCCGTGAGGCCTATCATCGATGAGGCCAACCAAAAGCATGAATTCCCCCGGCACCTTGTGAAGGAACTGGGTGCGATCGGTGCTTTCGGTCCCTATATTCCGGTTGAATATGGTGGTTCGGGTTTGGACCAGGTTTCTTATGGAATGATCATGCAGGAGCTTGAAAGAGGGGATTCAAGTATCCGTTCGATGGCTTCGGTACAATCATCACTGGTAATGTATCCGATTTTCAAATATGGTACGGAAGAGCAAAAAAGAAAATATCTGCCAAAACTGGCAACAGGTGAAATGATCGGTGCTTTCGGACTCACAGAACCCAACCACGGCTCGGATCCGGGGAGTATGCTCAGCCGGTTCACCGACCAGGGCGATCATTACCTGTTAAATGGCTCTAAAATGTGGATTACCAATGCACCCATCTGCGATATCAGCGTGGTTTGGGCAAAAGATGAAACAGGGATAGTCAGGGGACTAATCGTTGAAAGAGGATCGGAAGGGTTTACCACCCCGGAAACTTTGAGAAAATGGTCCTTACGATCTTCTTCCACAGGTGAACTCGTTTTCGATAATGTAAAAGTACCCAGGGAAAACCTTCTTCCATTTGTCAAAGGTCTGAAAGGTCCGCTTAGTTGTCTCAGTTCTGCCAGGTATGGTATCGCATGGGGTGTTATCGGATCGGCGATGGATTGCTATGACACGGCATTGCAATATTCCAAAGAGCGGATCCAGTTCAAAAAACCCATTGCCGCCTTCCAGTTGACCCAAAAAAAACTGGCTGAGATGCTTACTGAGATCACCAAGGCACAGTTGCTGACCTGGCGCCTGGGGATGCTGCGTAATGAGGATAGGGCAACGCCGGCCCAGATCTCCATGGCCAAAAGGAATAATGTAAAGATAGCGCTTGATATTGCCAGGGAATCCCGTCAAATCATGGGAGCCATGGGCATAACCGGCGATTTCCCAATGATGCGTCACATGATGAACCTTGAGTCGGTCATTACCTATGAAGGTACCCACGATATCCATTTGCTGATCACCGGACAAGACATTACCGGCGAAAATGCATTTGAATAAAAAAACAAAAATATGGTTTTACCTGACTTCGGTTTTTACCAACCCATATCTGTCAAAGATGCAATAGACCTGCTCATGCAGAAACCCAATGCTGCGGCAATGGCAGGGGGCACAGACCTGTTGGTCGAAATGAAAAATGGCATTCGCAGATCCGAGAATCTCGTCTCTCTGGCAAAGATCCCTGAGATGAAATTCATCAAGGAAGATGTGAAAAACCTTTTCATTGGTGCCTGTACGACACACAGTGAAGTGATCGCTTCGCCGTTGATCGGAAAATTCGCCCCGGCACTGGTTGAAGCGGCTTCCAAAATCGGATCCAACCAGATCAGAAATACAGGGACTATTGGGGGTAATATCTGCACTGCGGCCTCCTGCTGCGATTCCGCACCGATTCTGTTAGCGCTGAATGCTTCGGTCGAGATCGCCGGCACTGAAAATATACGGGTGGTACCCCTTCGTGATTTTTTCACCTTCAATAAAAAAACCATCCTCAAAAAGGGCGAATTGGTTACCAGGATCATTGTTCCGAAATCCGAACCCGGTATCGGCGCCTGCTATGAGAAGTTTGGCCTGCGCGAAGCGGGTTCCATCGCTGTGGTCTCGGTGGCTGCAAAAGTTCAATTGGTGAATGATATCTGTGTGGATGCCTGCATCGTCATTGGAGCAGTAGCTCCCACGCCTAAAATCAGTGGTCAGGCAACAACGGTTCTTAAAGGGAAAAAGGTTTCGGAGTTTGCAGAGGATTTACCCCTTCTGGAAGAAGCAGGAAATGCAGCCGTGAGGGACTCCATTCCGATCGATGACATCCGCGGCGGAGCTCAGTACAGGAGGGATGTGTTAAAAGTACTGGTAAAACGGACGATACGAAGGGCTTTTGAATTAGCAGTGAATAATGAAAAGTGAAAAGCCCCACCCTAAATCCCTCCCCAACAAGGGAGGCCCTTACTCCCTACTCCCTTGTTGGGGAAGCGGGTCATGGGAGATGGGATATAAAAAATGAACTGCAAAAAACGAAGATGAAACAACTGATTTCAATTAATGTCAATGGCGATGAATATGAGGTGGCAGTAAGAGTAACTACCACGCTACTGGATTTACTGCGGGAAGAACTGAAACTTACCGGGACAAAGAAAGGCTGTGAATTGGGCGATTGCGGAGCATGCACTGTTATAATGGACGGGAAAGCAGTGAATGCCTGCCTTGTGTTGGCAGTGGATTCGGTAGGCAAGAAAGTGGAAACGATCGAGAGCCTGGCAACCGGAGGTGAATTGCATCCGATTCAACGCGCATTTGTTGAAAAAGGGGCCATCCAGTGCGGTTATTGTACTCCGGGAATGATTATGCGGACGAAAAGCATCCTGGATAAAAATCCAAACCCGACGAAAAAGGAAATCAAGGAGGAATTAAGCGGCAATTTATGCAGATGTACCGGCTATACGAAAATTGTCGAGGCGATAGAGACAGCCAGGGATTACCTGAACGGGAAACAACCGGTCGAGCTGGTATTCATGCCGCAAAAATCAGCCATCGATCTGTCTGTAGTTGGAAAACGTCTCCCAAAGATCGATGCCGCCGACAAAGCCACGGGCAGGGCTTTATACACTGACGACATAACTTTACCGAACATGATATATGGAAAACTGCTGCTCAGCTCCGTACCCCATGCCCGGATCCTGTCGATCGATACAAGCCGGGCTAAAGTACTTCCCGGTGTAAAGGTGGTACTTACCGGCGCCGATGTACCCGATGTTCGCTGGGGAACCTCTCCGCCACGCTATGATGAAACGATACTTGCCAAGGATAAAGTGCGGTTCGTGGGCGATGTGGTAGCTGCGGTTGCCGCTATTGATGAGGAAACCTGCTACCGGGCGCTTGATCTTATTAAGGTGGAGTATGAAGAGCTCCAGGCGGTATTTGATCCCATGGAAGCCATGAAAGATGATGCTCCGCGCTTGTTCGATGATAAATACGAGAACAACATCAACACCCATGTCGATCACCATTTCGGAGATATAGAAAAAGGATTTGCCGAAGCAGACTATATCCGCGAAGAACGATTCACCGGGAACCGCACCTACCAGAATCCGATGGAACCCCACTGCTCCATTGCCGAATGGGACAATCACGGCAGGGTGACGCTCCATACATCCACACAAGTGGTTCATTATGTTCACCACCAGATTTCTCATATCCTCGGTATTCCGCTGGGTGATATCCGGGTGATAATGACAAACTGTGGCGGCGGGTTTGGAGCCAAAGCTTCAACAACCACCATCGAAGTGATGTCAATTTTTCTTTCCAGAGTTGCCGGATGTGCAGTAAAAATGCGCTTCAGCCGGGAGGAAATGTACCTTTTCGGTCGGGGTCGCCACAAACAATATATCGATCTGAAGATTGGAGTGAAAAATGATGGTACAATCACCGCCGTAAAACAGAAAGCCGTACTCGAAGGGGGCGCTTATTCCAGTTTCGGGATCGTATCCACCTATTATGCAGGATCAATGCTGCCAACCCTGTATAAATTCCCGAATTACAAATACGATGGATACCGCGTCAATACCAACCTTCCTCCCTGTGGCGCTTTCCGCGGGCATGGCTGTCCGCATCCGCGATTTGCCTTCGAATCACTCCTGACGATGATCGCCGATGATATCGGGATGGATTCCATCGATATCCGGCTGAAGAATGCAATGACGCCCGAATATCATACCTGCAATGACCTGGATATCCACTCCTGCGAATTTAAAGCCTGCATCGAAAAGGTGAGGCAAAAGTCAGACTGGGACCTGAAAAAAGGGAAACTTCCAAGGGGTCGCGGTATCGGTATCGGCTGTGGTGGATTTGTTTCCGGCGCCGGTTATCCGATTTACCGTTCCAAATTTCCCCATTCCAGCGTCACCATCAAGATTATAGAAGATGGATCCAGAGCTGTGATCTTCATCGGGGATGCCGACATCGGACAGGGATCGGATACCGTGCTGGCGATGGCGGCCTGTGAAGCCATGGGAATCTCATACGACCGGATCAGCGTAGTTTCGGCCGATAGCGATCTCACTCCCATTGGATTCGGCGCCTATTCAAGCCGTGTTACCCTCATGGGGGGTAATGCAGCTAAAATGGCGGGAGAAGAGGTTAAGAAACAGGTCATTGCTCAGGCAGCGGAGATCATGAAGGTGGAAGCCTTTATGCTGGATGCAAAAGATAACAGAATCTATCTCAAAAAGGATCCGTCCACTTTCATTCCTTGGGAAAAAGCCGGTTTCGAACATTTCTCCAAAAAAGGACCGCTTCTCGGAAAGGGACATTATTCTCCTCCCGAAGGTTTGGGAGGAAAATATAAGGGCGCTGCAGTCGGGACCTCACCGGCTTATTCTTTTTCGGCGACGATATGTGAGGTGGAAGTGGATATGGAAACAGGGAAAGTCAAGGTACTTAATTTCTGGGATGCCCATGATTGCGGTACTGCAGTGAATCCAATGCTTGTGGAAGGACAGACAGAAGGTGCCGTACTGATGGGAATGAGCGAGGTACTCTTTGAAAACGAGGTATTTGATAAGCGTGGAAAGATGATCAATGCTGATCTTCACAACTATCTTATTGCCACTTCGGCCGATATGCCGGAGATCCAATCGACCATTGTTGACAGCTATGAACCAGCAGGACCTTATGGAGCCAAGGAGGTGGGTGAAGGAGCTACCCTTCCCATTCTGGGGGCCATAGCCAATGCAGTGGCAGATGCAATCGGGGTACGGATATTCGAACTGCCGATTACTCCCCAAACGGTACTGGAGGCCATCCATGGGATCGATAAAAGGCAGGATAAAATGAAATAAAACCGGCACTTCATCATCTTCCTGGGATGAGGTCATTTAATATATAAAATAATGAATATCGCACTGAACCTTGAGGAAAAATCTGCCATCGTAACCGGAGGCAGTATCGGCATTGGAGCCGCCATTGCATTGAAACTGGCCGAATGTGGAGCCAATGTCGCACTCAATTACAGAAAACACCGGGAAGAAGCGGAAGTCATTCTGAACCGCATCGTTCAGCTGGGAAGAAAAGGGCTTTTGGTCCAGGCTGATATTTCAAATTTTAATGATGCTGCAAAAATGGTAGCAACCGCTACAAATGCATTTGGGAAAATAGACATCCTGGTCAACAATGCAGGTATAAACTGGGATGGGGTAATCTGGAAAATGACCGAAGAGCAATGGGATCAGGTTCTGAACATCAACCTAAAGGGATATTTCAATTATATTCGGGCCGTTGCCCCCCTTTTCCGCGATCAGCAATCGGGAAAGATCATCAACATCACTTCCATCAATGGCCTGCGGGGAAAATTCGGCCAGTCTAATTATTCTGCTGCGAAGGCAGGGATCATCGGATTAACCAAAACGGTTGCAAGAGAATTGGGGAAATATGGGATCAATGTAAATGCAGTCGCCCCGGGCTTAATCGAAACCGGCATGATGAAAAACGCAGATGAAAGTGTCCGTTCTGCAGCCATGGAAGATATTGTTCTGAAACGGATCGGTCAACCTGAAGATATAGCAAACGTTGTTGCTTTTTTATGTACTGATCTGGCCCGTCATATCACCGGTGAAGTGATTAAAGTCGATGGCGGCCAATATATTTGAAATTTAAATCACTCAATCACTCAATCACTCAAAAATGAACTTAAACGATATCGTAATTATCTCAGCCTGCCGTACTGCCATGGGCAGATTTGGAGGTTCATTGAAAGATATACCGGCTTATGATCTCGGAGCCGCTGCCGTGAAAGAGTCCTTGCGTCGTGCTTCACTGGCCGGTGACCAGATCGACGATGTGATCCTGGGAAGTTGCCGTCAGACAGGAAATGGGCCCAATCCTGCAAGGACTGCAGCTGTGAGAGGCGGTGTATCACCATTCGTCCCGGCCATCACTTTGAACATGGCCTGCCCTTCGGGTATGCGTTCTGTTGCTTTGGCCGCCCAGGGAATCATGTCAGGAGATGTGGAAGTGGTCATTGCCGGCGGATTCGACAGTATGAGTTCCATTCCTTATTTACTGAAAGGAGCCAGATGGGATGGATTTAAAATGGGTAACAAGACCCTTGAAGACGGCTGGAGCGACAGTATCGATCCTTTGATTAAACAAGGGATGGGCGAAACTGCAGAGAATTTGTATGATAAATACAAGATCTCCCGAGAAGACCAGGATGCCTTTGCCGTGAATAGCCACCTGAAAGCTGCACTGGCTCAGAAAAACAGATGGTTTGATGAGGAAATAGTGCCCATAGAAATTCCGGCCGCGGGGAAAACACCCGCATCTCTTTTCGACAAAGACGAGACCATACGTTATGATGTAAACCCGGCAAAAATGGCTGTCATCAAACCTGCCTTCCGGAAAGATGGAACGGTTACTGCCGGAAATTCTTGCGGTTTAAGCGATGGAGCCGTTGCCATGATTGTTACCCACCGCAGGAAGGCGGAGGAACTTGGAGTGAAACCGCTGTTCTCCCTCTTGTCTTATGCGCAGGTGGCTGTTAATCCGTCCACCATGGGTGAAGGTCCTGCTTTTTCCATACCTGCTGCACTTAAAAATGCCGGGATGACTCTTGATGACATGGATATCATTGAAGTGAACGAAGCTTTTGCCATCCAGGTACTGGCCAACGAAAAAGTGCTGAATTGGGATCCGTCAAAATTGAATATCCATGGTGGAGCTATTGCGCTTGGTCATCCTACGGGTATCAGCGGGGCCAGGATCCTGGTTACAGGCTATTATGCCCTTAAACGGACCGGTAAAACCCACTGCGTTGCCGCTATCTGCGGAGGAGGAGGTGTTACCACTGCCATGGTCATTCGCCGCGAACTATGAATTTTATATTTTTATCAATCTCCTCATCCCTTCGGTTCTTTCTTTGGTGAATTTCACAACATAAACTCCCCTTGCCTTGCCTTACCGTTCCCCATATAAATAAAAGACGCCATGAACTTTCGTTTATAGCGTCTTTTTGCTTGTTATGGTGCCCAGGACAAGACTCGAACTTGCACATCCTAAGGACACTACCCCCTCAAAGTAGCGTGTCTACCAATTTCACCACCTGGGCGTTCCCAATAAGAAATAATGAATGAGGAATTGGGGGCGCAAAGTTAGGGATATTTTCATTTTTAGCAAAAAAAATTCGTGGATTACAATAAAGAAATCCCGAATGCGACCCCCAATCCAATGACTACTGTAACGAACTTCTTCAGATTATACTGATGGTTTTCCTCCGTTTCAAACAAAATAGAAGTAGAAACATGGAGGAAAATCCCAATCACTAAAGCCAGGATA
>JALNZC010000031.1 GCA_023229525.1 Bacteroidales bacterium | reverse complement strand
CCTGCTTCCTGATCTCTTCACTAAAAATCCGATTCTGTCGTTTAATTTTTTTCTCTGCTTTCATAAATTGACTTTTTTACCCTAATTTTGGTCAACCTATTTCAGTCATTGACAGATACAGGATGCAGGATACAAGATACAGGATAAAGGTCGCTTCGCTCCGGATGCTGGATACTGGATGCTAGATAAAGTTATACGGAGGTGTGGATGTTGCATAAGCAGCCTTGGCGAGAGCTTTGGATGTGCGATAGGCCTGTGCGGCTCGAGACGCAGCTGCGATGCAATATCCGCACCGGAGGCCAAACGTACATTTGCTATAATCATACCCACTTATTAGCTGACCATGCCCTCTAACCGAAGAATATATATCACCCTGGTCATTTTGCTGGTACTTTCAGCAGTTGCTCGCGGATTTATTGCCGGTTTTATCGAGTTGGGAAACGACGAAGTATATTACTGGACTTATGCAAAATTTCCTGCGCTAAGCCATTTTGATCATCCTCCTATGGTCGGATTGGTGATCCAACTCTTTACCCTGAATCTGCGTTTCGATAGTGAATTTTTTCTGCGGCTGGCTGCTGTTGTTTGTGGTACGCTGAGTACGGGATTGATATTTTTGATCGGCCGGCAGATCAAGAATCCCCTTACGGGATTATATGCAGCTTTTCTGTACACCGCTTCTTTTTATGGGTTTATTCTTTCGGGGACATTCATTCTACCCGATGGACCCCAGGTGTTTTTCTGGTTGCTTACCCTCTATTTCCTGGTGAAATCGCTTCCTGATCCAGAGCTGACGTATACAAGCCGGAATTTTCTGCTTTTTGCCGGATTGTCGACAGGATTGGCTTTATTATCAAAGTATCATGCGATTTTTTTGGTGGTGGGAACTTTTTTTTACATTTTATTTTATAATCGGAAATGGTTTCAGGCAAAGGAAACCTGGGGCGCTTTTGTGCTGGCCATCCTTTGTTTTTTACCCGTGATATTCTGGAATGCCGAAAATGATTTCATCAGTTTTACTTTTCATGAAAGCCGGGTGGGGGTTACGGAATCGGGTATCCAACCCCAATATTTTTTTACCGAAGTAGTCGGACAGATTTTTTATAATAATCCCGTCAATGTCGTGATCATTATCCTGGCCCTTGTGGCATTAATACGGAAACGGAATTTCCTGGAGAGGCCTTACAAATGGTTGATCCTATGGACCAGTCTTCCACTCCTGTTGGTTTTCCTTGCTTTCTCTTTGTTCCGCAGTACTTTACCGCACTGGACCGGCCCTGCATACCTCGGTTTGATCCTGATCGGCGCAGCGTACCTGTCTGACCCGCCACTCAATGCCCGGAAAATGAAACTTATCCCTTGGCCGGTTATCCTTTCCCTCACGTTACTGGCGGGAGTTGCCGTAGGGGGTGTAGGACAAATCCGGTATGGATGGATTCCGGTAAAACGCTGGAAGGTGGAAGACGTTTCTCTCGATATGTACGGATGGAAACAACTGGGTGATAAATTCAGCGTTCTATCCAAATGGAATGAAGATAATTTTCTCATTGACAAAGATTCTCCGCTGTTGACCTTCCGGTGGTTTCCGGCTGCAAATTTTGATTACTATGTAGCCCGTAAAATCGATAAAACGGTATATGCGCTGGGGACACTTGAACGAATCCATAAATATTTCTGGATCAATAAACAGCGTGGAAATCTGAAAAGAGGCAGTGATGCCTGGTATATTGCCCTTAGCGATGATTATGAAGATCCGGTAGCGCTATATGGATCTTTATTTGAGATGATTCTTCCATCTGACACAATCTGCATCCTCCGCGGGCAGGATACTGTTCGGAAAGCTTTTGTTTATCGGTTGATAAACCTGAAGAAGGATATGATATTTCCCCCTTGAAGACCTCATCCGGCGGGACGCCCAAAAAATGATAATCCAATCGAGGGAGCGGTTAAGGTTGGAGAATACCATGAGAATAAACCGTTAGGGACGAAACAGCAAACCTTATATATAGATTTTTCCAGACCACGTCATATTTTGGCGTAGGTATGCATTAATTTTGCCATGATAACATTATTGGATAAAACAATTCATTCACTATTAAATTTTCATGAGCCATGTATTTATTGATGCCATACGTTGTTACAGCAACAGATCGGGGAAGAAAAAGAGATATTGAATTTCCCACTATTGAGGAAGCCATTTCGTTTGGACAAAACCATCAAATGTTTTATGATATTTTTGACACACTGACTAGCAGAACCATTGATTGGACGGAAATCAACGAGAACTTTGATGATCCCTGGTATTATGATGAAAAGGAACTGGTCTGGAAAAAATATAAGGAAGATTGATATTATCCGGGGAAATTCCAGGTGATGGCCGCAGGACTCGCGGGTATACGAATTAGTGTAATTTTAAAGTTGTATAGCAGTAAATAGGTTCCCTATGGCAAAGAAGGACTATTTTTTCAGATATCTGACAATCATCAAAGCATTACGCAGGATGAAGGTGGCATCGTACGAAGAGATCTATGATTTCATGAAAAGTGAAGCTGAACTCAATGACTACCTGTGTGCCATTTCTTCCCGCACCTTTCAGCGTGACCTGAATGAGATCCGCAGCCTTTTCAAGGTAGATATCCAGTACGATTTTTCACTTAAAGTATATCAGATCATCGATGACCAGCAAAATGAAATGAACAACAGGATGCTCGAATCCATCGATACGATTAACTCACTGAAAATGGTGACTGATGTTTCAAAGTACATGTTCTTTGAAAAGCGATTAGCCCATGGTACCCAACATTTTTACGGACTTCTGCATGCCATTAAGGGCCGGTTGATAATCAACCTGGTTTATCAGAAATTCCTGGATGATGAACCAACGGAACGGTTTGTAGCCCCACTGGCATTAAAAGAGGCTAAAGGCCGGTGGTACCTTCTGGCCCGTGAGCAAAGCGGAACCCGGATAAAAACTTTTGGTCTTGACCGGATATTCGATTTCGAGATTACTCCGAAAAGGTTCGATTATCCTCAGAATTTCGATGTCGATGAGATTTTCCGGTTCTGTTTTGGGGTTATAAATCCGGATGGCGCTGAGCCCGAGGAGATCCGGTTATCCTTTGATTTTGAGCAGGGAAAGTATATTAAGAGTTACCCCATCCATGAATCTCAGACCATCCTTGCTGACAATGAAGAGGGATTACGGATTTCCTTAAAGTTGCTGATCACCTACGACCTGATCATGGAGATTCTCTCTTATGGTGATTCGGTCTCCATCATTTCCCCGGAAAAGCTGATCAAAAAGGTGGTAAATATTCATTGCAGTGCGATCAGGAAAAGCACAGGAAGCAAAGAGATTCTTGCATAACTATTTATCCTGCATCCACCTCACCCCCTGACCCCTCTCCTCAAGGAGAGGGGAGAATCCTGCATCTTGTATCCTGGATCCTGCATCCTGCATCCTGCATCCTGCATCCTTCATCCGCGAGCGCAGCGAGCTTATTTCGGTGCAATCATCTTTTTCGGATCCACCAGTTGGGTGAATTCTTCGTCAGTGAGCAATCCGGATTCCAGTGCAGCTTCCCGCAGCGTTTTGTGTTCTTTGTGGGCTTTCTTGGCAATTTTCGCGGAATTATCGTACCCGATTTTGGGATTCAGGGCGGTGACCAGCATCAGGGAATTTTCAAGATTCCGGTTAATGGCTGCGAGGTTGGGCACAATTCCATTGGCACAGTTCTCGCTGAAGGAAACACAGGCATCTCCTAGCAGGCGGGCCGACATAAGCAAATTGGAGATCATCAGGGGTTTAAAAACATTGAGTTGGAAATGCCCGTTCATCCCACCGATATTTATGGCAACATCGTTTCCGACAACCTGGCAGCAGACCATGGTCATGGCTTCGCATTGGGTGGGGTTTACCTTACCGGGCATGATGCTTGAACCAGGTTCGTTTTCGGGAAGCAGGATCTCACCGATACTGCAACGCGGTCCAGAGGAGGAAAGCCGTATATTGGAAGCAATGTGCATCAGGCTGACCGCGAGGGTCTTCAATGCGCCCGATGTCTCCACCATGGCATCGTGTGCCGACAACGATTCAAATTTATTCGGAGCTGTAATAAAAGGATAACCGGTGAGTTCGGCAATTTTTTTGGCGACCAGCACGTCGTAATTTTTCGGGGCATTTAAACCGGTCCCCACGGCCGTTCCTCCCAACGCCAGTTCCGAAAGATGGAGGAGGGTGTTTTTTAATGCTTTTAGCCCATGATCGAGTTGTGAAACATATCCCGAAAATTCCTGTCCCAGGGTAAGCGGTGTGGCATCCATCAGATGCGTACGTCCGGTTTTTACGATTTCCTTGAATTCATCTGCCTTTCCGGAAAGGGTATTTTTCAGTTGTTCCACCCCGGGGATGGTGGTCTCGATGATCATCTTGTAACCCGCAATGCTCATAGCGGCCGGAAAGGTGTCATTGGACGACTGTGATTTGTTCACGTCATCGTTGGGGTGGATCATCGTTTTTCCTTCACCGTTCAGCACTCCGCCACCCAGGACATGGGCACGGTTTGCGATCACCTCGTTGAGGTTCATGTTGGTCTGGGTTCCTGAACCAGTTTGCCAGATAACCAGGGGAAACTGGTCATCGAGCTTTCCTTCGAGAATTTCGTCAATGGCCTTAACGATCAGGTCTTTTTTCCCGGTGGTCAACACTCCCAGGTCGTTATTGACCATGGCGGCTGCCTTCTTGAGAATGGCCATGGCCCGGATTACCTCCTTAGGCATGGAACCGGGTTCCCCGATTTTAAAGTTACCGAGCGACCGTTGTGTCTGGGCGCCCCAGTATTTGTCCGCAGAAACCTCAATCGGTCCCATGGTGTCTTTTTCAATGCGTGTTTTCATAAAGCTATATTTTAATTAATATTTTAAAAGTTTAATGATCGGTGTTTCAGCGTAATATCTTTTCATTCCTCCGGTTATTTCGACGATTGGAGCAATGTTTCAATATTTTCAGCCGGGTCGCCGATAATGGCTTTGTATCTGGTTTCGACAATCGGGCGCTGAATAAGTTTTGGGTTTTGAACCAGGATCTTTACCCATTCATGATCTTCAAAATGTTTTCCTTTCAGGTTATGTTTATAGTAGTCTTCTTGTGTCCGGACAATTTCAACCGGCTTTTTGTTCAGTTTGATCAGTAATTTTTCGAGCTCTTTTTCAGTAAATGGGATTTTCATGTACTCAACCACTTCAAAATTATCCATGTATTCCTGCAGATATAAAACACCGGCGCGGGACTTTTTACATTGCGGGTTATGGTAAATCCGTAACATATTTATGATAAACGATTTACGATTTCAGATTTTAGATTTATCCAGTATCCAGCATTTTGTATCTTGCGTCCTATATCCTGCATCCTGCATCCTGCATCGGGAGCGAAGCGACCATGCATCCTTTACCAGCTTTCAGGCACTTCCAAATTCCATCAGGTAAGCCTTGATAAATTCAGTTAGATCACCATCGAGTACAGCCTGTGTATCGCTGGTTTCCACCCCGGTACGGAGATCTTTCACCATTTTATAAGGATGCAACACATAGCTGCGGATCTGGCTGCCCCATTCGATCTTCTTTTTCCCGCTTTCGATCACGGCGATTTTCTCCCGTTTCTTGCGCAGTTCGATCTCGTAAAGTTGCGACTTCAGCAATTTCAGGGCTTTTTCACGGTTCTGACCTTGTGAACGGGTTTCCTGACATTCGATCACAATTCCGGTAGGTTCATGTTTCAACCGTACCGCCGTTTCGACCTTGTTTACATTTTGTCCGCCGGGACCACTACTACGAAAGGTATCCCAGGAAATTTCCGAAGGATTGATCTCGATCACAATATCGTCGTTGATGATCGGATAGGCATAAACCGAGGCAAAAGAGGTATGCCGCTTGTGGTTGGAGTCGAAGGGTGAAAGTCTTACCAGCCGGTGTACGCCATTCTCCCCTTTGAGATAGCCATAAGCATAATCGCCTTCAATTTCGAGGGTAACCGATTTAAGGCCGGCTACATCGCCTTCCTGGAAGTCAACCTCTGACACCTTGAATCGGTTCCTTTCACCGTAACGGATGTACATCCTCATGAGCATTTGAGCCCAATCCTGGCTTTCAGTACCCCCCGCGCCGGAGTTGATCTGGACAATGGCGCTCAGTTTGTCCTCTTCGCCACTCAGCATATTCCGGAATTCCAGTTCTTCGATCAGCCCCAGTGTTCTGTGGAACGGTTCCTCCAGATCCTGTTCGGTGGCATGTCCCTGAAGATAAAATTCCCACGTTATCATGAGCTCCTCATAACCTGTAGCGGCATTCTGCCATGCGTCGGTCCAGTTTTTTTTATCGCGGATGGATCGAAGTGCCAGTTCGGCTGGTTTGGGATTATTCCAGAAATCCGCCGCCTGCGTGAGCTCCTCTTCTTCTTTTATCAGTGAAAGTTTCGTATCGATGTCAAAGATACCTCCTCAAGGCATCGAGCCTTGTTTCAAGATCCTTCAGTTGGTCTTGCGCTATCATATTGTATGTTTTCTAAGTTAATATTCCAAAGTTATCCTGTATTTACCTCACCCCCTGACCCCTCTCCTCAAGGAGAGGGGAGAATCCTGCATCCTGCATCCTGCATCGGGAGCGAAGCGACCTTTCATCCTGTATCCTGAATCTTGTATCATTCCTCAGTCATCATTCGTAACACCAGGTCAAGTTCGAATCCTTTCCCTGTGACAAAGTTGATAATTTTTTCGCGGATATTTAGGGTTTTTTCTGCTTTTATTTCTTTTTGCTTTTTCAGGATAAGGGTATGGATGGTTTGCTCGTATTCTTCTTCACCGATCTCTTTCAAGGCATGGTCAATAAGTTTTTCCGGGATCCGGCGGCCCTTCAGCTCAAACCGGATCTTTTGCCGGCCCCATCTGTTGTTCCGGAATTTTCCCCTGACGAAGGCACGGGCAAAGCGCTCATCATCAATAAAACCCGCTTCACGGAGGTGCTTCATGATCGTGCTTATTTTTCCTGAAGGCAGTTTCCAGGACTTCAGCTTTTGTATCACTTCTCCCGTATATCGTTCCCTGAATGCACAATAACTTTCGATTTTTACGAGAAAATCAACCGGTAGTTTTCCTTCCGCACCGGTTCCCGGGGAATTTTGCAGATTACGATTAACGGACCGACGATTCATAATGTTGAATAATTATTCACCACTATAAAGATAATAAATTCGAAACCAATACCCATCTTTTACAGACAGGCTAAATCTTATTTTAAGGTACTGGGAACCCGGTGTTATTTACGATTGGACGAATTACGATTGACGAATGAAGTTATTGAATTACGATTTACGAGTTTAATAATTTAATCGTCGATCGTCAATCCATACTACGAACGGGATAAATTTGGACAATCTAAGTGCTTAATTTCTAACGATATTATAAAATTAATTCAGTGAGAGGAATTAACTGATTAAGATATTCCTCAAGAGGCAGACTTTTTTCATTCCTAGCCTTCACTTCATCGAATAACCGGATATCGTTAAGTTCTTCTAAATTTTCAAGGATTCTACTGTATTCTTTCAAAGGAATTACAATAGAAATTTTATTCCCTTTTCATCTGTTATAAATTGTGTTTTCATATTGA
This sequence comes from Bacteroidales bacterium, assembly GCA_023229525.1. Classification (GTDB taxonomy): domain Bacteria; phylum Bacteroidota; class Bacteroidia; order Bacteroidales; family FEN-979; genus CAIVAT01. The sequence continues at coordinate 39,637 of JALNZC010000031.1, read as the reverse complement.
AAGTGAATTATTATAATAGGAATGGTTCAAGTGATTAAGAGACTGTTTAAAATTTATGGTTTTTGGAACGATAAAATGAAATTTAAACAGACTCTAAGTGTTAAGTGTCAAGTGTTAAGGAAATTTTTTATCCAGCATCCAGCATCCAGCATCCAGGATCTGCGAACGAAGTGAGACTGTCATCTTATTATACTCCGATTGAACACCCATTATACACCCATTATACAACGACTGAACAACCCTTATACAACCATTGAACAACCATTGAACAACCATTGAACAACCATTGAATAACCATTATACAGAATGCAAATAAGCGCAGAAAGTGTCAAAACGTCCATTGCTGTGTTACCTCTTTTAGAAAATTCTGATTAATGGGAATAAGCGTTTAAAAATCAACATCATGAAAACACAACATCAAATTCTGGTTTTGGCATCGCTTGACGAACTTGGTCAGAGCCTGCAGTGGATAGTGAATAGTGAAAAACGAATAGTGAACCTATGAAAACACTCAAATTAATTACCCGGAAATTTTCAAATTTAAACTGTCAATTGTCAATTTGCTTCCTGTCTCTGATTTTCTTAGCGTCGTGTTCTCCTCAACGCCGGTTGCAACGGTTGGTGGAGCATCATCCGGAGTTACAGATCGCGGATACTTTGATGTTAAATGACACCATAAAGTTTCCTGAAGTTACAGTCGATACGGCCATTCCGCTATTCCGCCTTACCGATACGACGGCCATTCAAAAAGACCGGCTCGAGATTTCGCTCATCAGGATCCGCGACACCATCTACGTAAAGGGAAAATGCAAAGCCGACACCATCATCCGCCAGCTCCGAATCCCCATAGAAAGGATCAAACTTGTAAAAGCAGAACCCAAAAGAGATCTTTTCATCAAACTTGTTTGGATTATCCTTGCATTAGCAGGTATTATAATAATCATTAAACTTTTGAGATCATGACTTTTTCATCCAGCATCCAGCATCCAGCATCCGCGAACGCAGTGAGCCTCATCGGGAGTGCGGCGACCTTTCATCCTGCCTCATTTCTGCTGTGCAAATTCCGCATTGATCAGGATGGTTACATCCGTACCAACAACAGCTCCACCGGCTTCTGTGAGGGCGTTCCATTTCAAACCGTAATCCAGACGGTTGATAACAGCCGTTGCCTTAAAACCAGCCTTCAAGTTTCCATATGGATCTTTCACCGAACCCCCATATGTCACCTGGAATTTCACTCTCTTTGTAACATCGCGGATAGTCAGATCACCAGTCAGTTCATACTGTTTTTCGCCGGTCTCTTTAAATGTCACACTTTTAAAAGTCATCTTTGGAAATTTTTCCGCGTTGAAAAAATCGTCTGATTTCAAGTGTTTATCCCGCATTTCATTATCGGTATTGATGCTGTTCACATCAACGGCAAAGTCGATCTGGGCATCGGTAAAGTCGGACTTTGTGGCAGTCATGTTTCCAGTGAAGCTCCTGAAACCACCTTCCACTTCTGAAATAACAAGGTGTGAAACCGTAAATTTCACGCCGGAATGCGCGTTGTCAATCGCCCATTTAGTCTGTGCCGAGCCCTGGTAACCGATCATCAGTATCCAAGTCAGGATAGCTAAAATTTTCATATCTATCTTCATTTCATTAACTGTTTAAAATTTTATGTAAAAGTACAAAAAACACTTCACAATTTAGACTTAATCACCTCATCCCCGGCCACTTCTCCTAATAGCAGGGGTTGCGGTGATTGAAAATGTAATCTTATGATTGAGCCTGCCCCGAAAAGTCTGCGAAAAAGGTTTGCAGCCAATCTACCCACCCCCAACCCCTCCCTTGAAAAGGGAGGGGAAAAGCGCCACCATACCCAATAACAAGATATACAGTATTTTGCCGGAGCAGAGATGCTCCACTCCCTGTGGGCAGGGAGGGGCTGGGGATGGGTAGATTTACCATAAGCTACTTTTCGGAGCGGACTTAGGATTGGATACCCGCAAGCTTTCAGAACTATCGTCCGGGTTTTGTTTCATTTGAAAAGGTGGACATATCAAAGATGATCTTACCCCAGATGATAATGCAGGGGACGGCTTTGAGAACATAGGGTTCCGTCACGATGTCACGGAAGGGCATAAAAAGCTCGGTAGTAGAGAGAGAAGTAAAAAGCAACGCCAGGATCCCAAGAATAAGATTCACAGTGGACATTTTGCGGGCGAAAAGCCAGATGGCCACACCACTCATGGCAATGATGAATGTGGGTGATTCGGCTTTATGGTTGAATATGATCACCCAGATAAGCAAAGAGGCAAGCATGAATAACCGAAATGTATACATGGAATAATGTTTCCGGTAAAACAATGGAATCACACCGGCGAGCGCCCCCGCTATCACAACAATCATCTTGGGAATATAGAGATGGAACCAGGAAGTAAGCCATCCCATCACAGAAAAACCGAGAGAAGCGGAAAAATCTGCCGATAACATTTTCCCCCAACTTATATAAAGAAATTTAAGTTGGTCAAAACCTGTAAAAGGCAAAGGAAGCCAAAACATCACCGATCCCCAAAACAGGGTATAGAGCACCAGTTTCCATTTCCCGGGATAAAAGATAAAAAGGACCAGGGCTATTATTCCGAACAATTTTATATATACCGATAGTACCAATAAAAGTGCTGCCACAAGATAATTCCGTCGTTCAAGGAAGACAAAGGAAAAGATGAGAAGACCTGCCATCAGGGCATTGCTCTGGGAATTCTGCAGGGAGGTTATTAATTCCAGGGTAATAAAAAGTAGGATGAGATTTTTCCTGCGGTTACTGAATTCCGGAAGACTTTTGATAGAGAAAAAAAGGATGAAGGCATTCAACAGGCACCACAGTGGAAGCCCTATGGTATCGGGAAGGTAGGCGAACAGGCTGAAGAACACGGCAAATGAAGGACTGTACTTAAACAAATCAAATTGCTCATGCGGATAAGCGAGATAGAGATCTTTACCATTGATCAGGTGGAGCCACGCTTGTTTGAAAATCGTATAGTTGCCGTAATTCGACTGGACAATGCCTGAGGCTGGATTAAAGTAATATTCGAATGCAAGTGATTGTATGGAAGCGAAAAGTGCACCACCGGCAAATATTATGAATACCAGCCAACCGGTTTCGGGGATATTGCAGACCCATCGTTTTACATTATGATCACTGTTGTTTTTCAAAGATATCGACCTCCCTGAAATAGTATGGACCATGAGGAGAATCTTCACTGATCCACATGAGATAACGAAAACGATTTGATTTATCGATAAAGTCCTTGATGGTATAGAGCGCTTTGGCACTACCGCGGATATCGGCAGGGTTGGCCAATAAAATAAAATTCCAGCCGGCTGCTTTGGGATCATCTTTAACTGACGGACTTTTGACTCCTGAGGCTCCCCATAATGAAAAAGATTGTGGTCCGCGCCGGGTATCCTGAGCGGTAAAGATATGGATACTGTCGATTTCTGTTTCCTTCTGAAGATCCATCCACACGCGGCCTTCACCCTTGTCCGACCAGATATCTTTCAGGGAATCGCCGGGAAGCAGATCATACATACCATCGATGATGGCCGGAACATCCATTCCATTTTCCAGGGTTTTGAATATCGTATCGGTTCTGGAGAAAAAGTATTTTACCGTGACGCCATTGGGTTGGTGCAAATCAGCATAATCTTTCATGGTCAGCTTTGCAGGCAGATCGCTAAGATTTCTTTTGCTGGTTACTTTTATCGCGGCTGCCGGGGGCATGGTTTCATTCACATAACTTTTAGGGAGTTTCAGGGCCATGACAGACCGATCGGTAAAGTCATCGTAAAGCGCCTGTGCCGGTTGTACCTGGTCAATAAGATTATCGGCTACGGTTAAAGCAAAAATTCTGATCGCATCATTCTCGGGAAGTTGCAGGAATCCGGCAGCAGGTGTAACGTCAATTGCATAGATGTAAATGTAACCATACTGGTAAGGAATATTCAGGGTATCCTTATGCAGATGTGTAGCATACCAAGCCACTTCATCGCGTTTGATGAATCCTTTTTCGAGGCCTTTGATACGGCCAATTTTATCCCAGATGCGTTTGTCGAACTGGCCGATCTTCCCGTTATATGACTGAATGCGTAGATTAATCCTGGTATTCCCGGTTTTAAAGGTCCCGTTGGTGTCCGTCAGGGCTGAAGCGAGAATATAGACCCGGTTGAAATTCCCGGTTTTGGGGAATTGGATTTTCTGTCCGTTGCAGGAAACGACATTATTTTGTCCATCTGCTTTTCTGCCCAATTTGAAAGAAATGCCATTGATATTGAGGGTTTCCGGGAAAAGTTCCGCCGGAATGCTGATCCCTTGACCATCGAAACTGCCATCTTTCCTGTTCCGGTCGCTGCTCACTACGTCCCGGTCGAATGGAATCGGAATTTCGAGACAGGAGGGCTGAATGAGTTTTTCTACCGGAGGTTCAAGCTGGATGGCAAAACTGCGGATGCCATATTTTGTAAAGTCGGTCAGCAGTTTCCCGTTTTTCAATGTGGCATCGCCAATCCGTTGTTCCTGTCCGTCCACTTCCCATACAGCGGTAATCTTTACAGCCATGCTGATCTCAACATTGGCAAAATCCTTTCCTGTGAGTTCCTGGAGGCGGAGGATATAACTTTTCCCGTCTTCGGATTTTTTGAGCGTACGGAGATCCACCTGCGGAACAGATACCTGTGCAAATGAGAAACGTTTACCCAGGGAACCCGGATGCTGTGGCGCCAGGAAAGCTTTAAACGGCTGATTCAGCCCACGTCCTTGCCATTCGGAGAGTCCGGCACGCCAATCTCCTTTATGAGGGTAGATTCCATAGATGATCTCGTGGCTTCCCCAATCCTGGGTAGCCTGATCGTGGTAAAAGTTAGTGGTCGGGGTATAAAGCAAGGTGAGCCGGAGGGTTTTATCGTCAGGTTTATCGGACCCGAACTTGCAGTTTTCGAAAATAGTCACTCCGAAATTGCCCGATTTATCTGTAAGATCAAACCATTCACGGGAGGGAACTTCATATTTCTCTTTATTATTTGTTGAACGTTCTATGGTCCCCAGTCCAAGATTATACGTAGCAACCGGATTGGAAACTTTAAGCGGGAACGAAGCTTTAAGGCTGACACCCCGCGATTGCCAGTCGATAAAATTGTGCACCTGAACATGTTCTTTGCCCGAGATCAGAATAATGTATTGTGTGAAAGATGAATTTTCAGCAGTCCGTTCGATCTTGAGGGCAGCCCTGACCGGACCGCTTTCCACAAGGCCAATCGTTGCAGGTCCATGAACGTATCCGAATGGTGGTTTTTCCCGGTCGTTCCAGTCCATATTCCAGGCCGGCCAGTATTCGGGATGTTCTTTCTGGAATACAAGCTGTGAGGGCGCTGAAAGTAATTCACGACCGTTTTTTTTATCGATGATACTGGCGATGTCCCCATCGGTATTAACGGAAACTTTAAGCCATTCATTCTCCAGGAAGTTGTTTCCGGCTGATAATGCTGTACTGAATCTGCCGGGTTGTCCAGAAGCTACGACGTTGTAGCAAGCCAATCCCAGCGAAGGAAGCGAGGCCAGGAACATGATTTTTATCCTGTTTTTGCCGGCATTGATGATCTGTACCGGAATTTCATTGTTGTCTCCATCGAATACCCTGACCCATTCCGGGACACCTTCGGGATAGTTAATATGCGCTTCTACCAGATCTTTCCTTGCAATAGCAAGCGGGTTGTAAACAACCAGGGTTTTTCCTTTTCCACGGGTATCCATGGCACGGATCACGACCCCGGCCGAACTTTCCAGTCCGGCAGCAAACTGGTTCATGGCAAGGATTTCGTCGTTCCATGCATATTCGTATGCTTTGGGAATGGAGGTTCCGGACAGGATATCGTGCATCTGACTTCCCAGCGCCAGCCACCACGCATTATTCAGACGGCCTTGTGGATAGTCAATTCCGCCCAGCCAGTCGGCCATAACGGCCAGGGGTTCGGTTGCCAGCGCCAATTGTTCATTCTTCCGGTTCCAACGTTTCATGGCGGACTGTGACGTCAGTGAACCTGCTGAATGCCGGGTCAGCAGCAAATCTCCGCTATAGGAAGGCAGTTGTTTTTTCTGATCGTTGGTAAGGTCACGGAAAAGCTGATCGGATGAGCATAGGTAAACATTGATCAGGCGGTCGGGATTATTGAGACTGGCCACGGCATTGATCACATCATTTTCCCGAGGGGCACCTCCCATATCACCGACACCATAATAATACCGATAGTCGGCAAATACACCATATTTTTTTCCATTTTCCATTACCCGGTCGACCCAGTATTTCACTGTATCCAGCCGTTTTTCAACTTCTCCGCCATAACCGGTGGCATTGAGTGCAGCCACCACACCTTTACCATCGGGACCGGTCCAGTTTCCGATATTAAAAGGGATAGCAACAGCGGAACCCCAAACGAGTTTCCGGGTTGAAAATCCTTTAATGCCTGCATGTGCAAGCGCCGAAGGCAGATGAGCCTGAAAACCAAAACAGCCGGGCAATAAAAAATCGATGCTTTGCTTTGAAAATTCTCTGCGGAAATATCCGTTTCCATAAAGTACCTGACGAATCACCGATTCGGGAGAAGAAATATTAACATCACATTCATTCACCGAAGAACCTCCGACGAACCAACGACCTTGGGCCACCAGTTTTTTCAGTTTTTCAAACCGGGCTGGATAATACTCTTTTATCATCTGATAACGACGGGCCCCGGAAAAAGTAAAAACATAGGGTTTATATTTTTCGAACAGCTGAAAATTGTTGTCGAGGGTATTTTTCAAAAACACATTGATCGTTTCTTCATAATCCCAACGCCATTCCGCATCAAGATATGCGTATCCGACCGTGTAAAGCACCGGTTGTACCGAAAGATCGTACCTGGGAGATTCCGGATTTTGTCCCTGAAGCTGGGCCAATGAACTGCCGGTAAAAAATATTGACAAAATTACTCCTGTCAGGAAAATGAAACGCTTCATACAAGGAGATTTTCCTGTAAAAATAGGGATTTATTTTATTTCACAAAAAGCCGTACTTTTGTAAACATATATCCAACAGGGAGGTTCATACATGAAAAAATTAGCATATATCCTGCTGATCGGTGCCATTCTTGCATCCTGTGCAGGAAAAACAGATCAATATACAATTAATGGTACTATTTCCGGAATTGATACCGGAACGGTTTTTCTTCAAAAATCCAGTGGCGACATTTGGGTAAAACTTGATTCAGCAAAACTTGAAAAAGGTAAATTCACCTTCAAAGGAAAGATCGGATTACCTGAGATGTGGTTTATAGCCACGCAGGAAAAGCAGATTCAAGTGCCTGTATTCGTTGAAAACGGAAAAATCAATGTGAATATCTATGCCGACAGCGCTGACAAATCGAAGATCACAGGTTCCGCATCCCATGAAATTTATAAACAATTTGTTACGATGACCGGTGAGACCGACAAAAAGATGGAATTAGTCTATAAGGAATGGAAAAAAGCCAAGGAGATTAATGATTCGCTGAACATGAAGCGAACCGATTCCATTTCATCCACTTTAGATCAAGAGATGAAACAACAATTGCTGGAATTTGCCAAGTCACATGGTACGTCGGCGGTTGCTCCCTATATCGTGATGCGTAACAGCTGGCAATTTGAATTACCCGATCTCGAAGCGATCGTTGTTGTATTTGATACCAGCCTGAATGCTTCTTCTTATACCCAGGCGATTAAAAAACGAATAGAGATTTTGAAAAGCGTAGATATCGGTCAACAGGCTCCCGATTTCATCCTGAATGATACAACCGGGAAACCCATTGCGCTCTCTTCGCTGAAAGGAAAAATATTGCTGGTCGATTTCTGGGCATCATGGTGTGGCCCCTGCCGCGCTGAAAACCCCAATGTGGTAAAAGCTTATCAGGTGTATAATAAAAAAGGTTTCGATATTCTTGGTTGCTCGTTCGATAAGAACCGCGATAAATGGATAAAAGCCATTAAAGATGACAAGCTGACATGGAACCACGTTTCCGATCTGAAAGGATGGAGTAATGCCGCCGGCAAACTGTATGGCGTAAACTCCATTCCGGCCAATGTCCTCCTCGACAAGGATCAAAAGATTATCGGACGTAATCTCCGTGGTGATGAGCTGACAGTGAAACTGAGTGAAGTGTTGGGACCTGTCGTTCCTGAAAAGAAATCCCCCCGGAAAAAATAACCTCATCACCTCACCAGCTCGCGAGCTCACCAGCTCACCAACTCACGAGCTCGCGAGCTCACCTGCAGACCTATGAAACAAACCTTTCTGATTGTTCTTCTTCTGGTTACCGGATTGGCCCGGGGACAGAATCTCCTGGATGGAACTATTCGTCAACATACCCGTGACATGGTTTTCTTGTTCAGCCTTTATGGCGAGAAGACTACAAGGATAGATTCCACATTGACCGATTCCGCCGGACATTTCCGGTTTGTGATGTCCAAACGGTGTCAGCCGGGCATGTACCGTATTCAGTGGGGAAAAGAGGAACGGATCGACCTGATCTGGAATCACGGAGATGTGCGCTTCTTTACTGTGAAAAATTACCCGGGAGATAGTCTGAAAATCCTTTCTTCGATCGAAAACAAGATCAACCAGGAATATTCAACCCTTGACCGGATCAACCAGGCAAAGTTACAATTGCTGATACCGGTAGTGGATTACTATCCGGTCAGGGATCGGTTTTACTCAAACGTTACCCAGGAAATGGAGGGTATACAACGAAAACAGCAAGTTTATCTCGATTCATTGGTTTCCTTGTATCCAAATGCTTATGCGGTGCGTCTGGCGAGAGTATACCAAACGCCTTTTATACCCGCCACGTTGGACAAGGATGAACGGATCACATATCTAAAACAGCACTATTTCGACAAGGTCGATTTTTCTGATACCACCCTGTTGCATTCTACGGTTTTTGCCAATAAAGCCATCTCTTATTTATCGCTGTACAGCAATAACCGGATGCAGCAAAAGGAACTCGAAGCCGAATTCATCAAGGCAGTTACCATCATGCTAAGCGCTGCTTCAGTGAATCCGGAGATTTTCAAATACTTGCTCGATTACCTGGTGAGCGGGTTTGATAAGTATCATTTCGACGAGGTAATCACTTACATTGCCGATAATTTCCAGGATCCTTTTGCCTGTGAAGATCAGACACGGAAGACTGCCTTGCAGAAAAAACTGGATACCTTTAAAAAGCTTTCCGCCGGAAATGTTGCTCCGCCCCTTGAAGTTCCTGATACCAGAGGGAAAACAGTTAAACTTTCAGATATCAACAGCGAATATACGCTTCTGGTTTTCTGGTCAACCCAATGCCCCCATTGCACGGCAATGATTCCGCGGTTAAAAGAAATTTACGATAAGCAGAAACCCAAACGATTCGAGGTCATAGCGTTATCGATCGACACCAGCCGGGCTGCATGGACGGGATTTCTGAAAGAACATAAGCTGAACTGGATCAATGCTTCGGAACTGAAAGGCTTTGCAAGCAAATCGTGCGACGATTATAACATCTATGCCACTCCTACACTGTTCCTGCTCGACCGTGAGAAAAAGATCATTTCAAAACCGGTATCGCTACGGGAAATGGAACAGACATTGCGTGAAAACAAGCTGATGGATTAACCATTAATGGTAAACAGATATGTATGATTACATCAAGGGAAAACTGGTTGAGAGAACACCGGTTTATGCTGTGGTCGAAGCCAATGGTATCGGTTACCTGCTGAATATTTCCATTCATACCTATTCGCAGCTCCGCGAAAATGAACATTGTACGCTTTATACTCACCTCGTGGTTCGTGAAGATGACCTGCTGCTTTATGGATTTGCTGAACCGGGTGAACGTGAATTGTTCCGGCAGCTGATCAGCGTTTCAGGAGTCGGTGTCAGTACCGCCCGTATCATTTTATCCTCGCTTTCGCCGGAAGAAGTCTACATCGCAATTGCTACCGGCGATGCCCCTTTACTTCAGCGGGTCAAGGGGATAGGAGGAAAAACAGCCCAGCGCATCATCATTGACCTGAAAGATAAGGTTTCCAAAGAATTAATCCCACATGAAAAATCCGGATTCCTGCACAATACGAAGAAAGAAGAAGCGTTATCAGGATTGATCATTCTGGGCTTCCCAAAGATGCTTGCGGATAAAGCATTATCTAAGATCATCGAAAAGGAAGGAACAGGCCTGACAGTGGAACAACTGATCAAACAGGCACTCAAGATTTTATGAGTACCTGGGTTCCGGAATTATTTCACCTTGTAATACTTAGTGAAGAAAAGGTTTTTATACTGTCTTGTCTGCCTGGCCCTCCTTGTTGACGTTGGTTTTCCGGTTTTCGGTAGAACGGTAAACAAATTCGGACTGGCAGCGCATTTTACTTTACCTCCCGACACCCTGAACAGGGACGATTCGGTACATCTCCGATATCCCTTCACTGACGAACAGGTGATGCCGGGATCCGGTCAGGAACACGGGATATACCTTAAAAACCCATCGAATCTTAAAACTACCATTGAATATGACCCGATAACACGGCAATACTATTATACTTACAAGATCGGGGAAACCCGCTACCGAATTCCCACTACACTGACCTTCGAAGAGTTCCAGAACATGGACATGCAGACCATGATCAACAATTACTGGAAGGAACGTTCGGAGGCGGCCAGTATAGATAATGCCAAAGGGATTATTCCCAAGATCCATATCCCGGGAAAGGTTTTTGAAACTATTTTCGGAAACAATACCGTAGATATCCGTCCACAAGGTTCGGCCGAAATCAATTTCGGGATCGTGTCGAACCGTCGCGATGATCCCATGCTTAATACCCGCCAGCGCCGGCAGACCAACTTCGATTTCACAGAGAAAATCCAGATGAATGTCATCGCCAAAATCGGCGACAAGATCGAATTCAAGGTAAACTATAACACAGAAGCCACCTTCGATTTTGAGAATAAGCTGAAATTGAAATATGAAGGCAAAGAAGACGATATTATCCAGCTGATAGAAGGTGGCGATGTGAACATGCCACTAAGTACCAATCTCATCCGTGGAACGGAAAGCCTTTTCGGAATCAAGACAAAACTACGCTTTGGCAGGGTCACAGTGACGGCTCTCTATTCGCAACAGAAAAGCGAGACAAAGAACATTGTTGTCCAGGGGAATGCACAGCAAACGAAATTCTCTATCCGGGCCGACGAATATGAGGAAAACAAGCACTTTTTTATTTCCCAGAATTTCCGTGATACCTATAAAAAATCGCTCGCGAAACTTCCGATCATTACATCGAATGTCAACATCCTGAAGATCGAAGTCTGGGTTACCAACGTAGGCGCCGCCGTGACTGAAAACAGGAACATCGTGGCATTCATGGATCTGGGTGAATCCAATCCTTACAACAGGTTGTTTACCGGCGACCCAACGCGTAAGTTTCCTTCCAATAATTCGAATAATCTTTTCCAGGTGATCATGCCGAATCCAGCCGATACGGCCAAAGTCCGTAACATAAACACAGTAACCGATTACCTGAAAGCCCCACCGTTTTTATTGGTGTCGGGTGAAGATTTTGAAAAGGTAGAAAGCGCTCGGAAGTTATTACCCTCCGAATATAGCTTTAATCCCAAGCTGGGATTTATTTCTTTGAATACGGCGCTGAACTCTGATCAGACACTGGCGGTGGCTTACCAGTACCAGGTAGTCGGTGATTCACTTGTCCGCCAGGTGGGGGAATTCTCCGACCAGGGGATCAATAGCCCCAAGTGCCTTATTGTGAAATTGTTGAAAAGCACTTCACTCAATACACGGATCCCGACCTGGAAACTGATGATGAAGAATGTCTATGCACTTGGCGCCTATCAGCTCCAGGCCAACGATTTCAACATGAATATTCTTTATTCCGGAAACGCGAACGGAGTGCCAACCGCATTCATCACAGAAGGGCGCATCAAGGGGACTCCATTGTTGCGGATACTGAACTTCGATAACCTCAATCAGCAATTCAATCCACCGTCGGACGGAATGTTCGACTTCATCGACAGGGCTGCCACCAACGGCGGAACGATCCAGGCCTCAAACGGCCGGATTTTCTTCACCGTACTTGAACCTTTCGGCAATGACCTGCGCGACTCCATCCTCGACATTAACGATCCTAAAGGTTCACTGGAACTTGCCAACAAATATTGTTTCGACTCACTATACACCATGACGAAAACCATGGCCCGGCAATACCCGGATAAAAATAAATTTGTGCTGGATGGTTTTTATAAGTCGTCAGCCGGTTCTGAAATCTCACTCAATGCCCTGAATGTACCGGCCGGTTCGGTAAGGGTTACCGCCGGCGGGGTTCAATTGCAGGAGAATGTGGATTATACCGTCGATTATACCCTGGGACGGGTAAGGATCATAAACGAAGGAATCCTTAATTCGGGAACACCCATCAATATTTCGCTCGAAAGCAACGAAATGTTTAACGTACAAACCAAGCGGCTGATGGGAGCGCACATTGATTACAAACTGAACAAGGACTTTATCATCGGGGGTACCATCCTGAATCTGAATGAACGACCACTGACCCAGAAGGTTAATTACGGGGATGAACCCATGTCGAACACCGTGTGGGGGCTGAGTCTTACTTACCGGACCCAGTCACGGCTGATCACCCGTTTCATCGATGCACTGCCGCTGATCACCACCAAGGCGCCTTCAAGTATAGCAGTTGACGCTGAATTCGCACAGTTCATCCCGGGCCATTCCAAAGCAATCGGGAAGGCTGGTACAACCTATATCGACGATTTTGAAGGCGCCAAATCGACCATCGACCTGAAAAATATCGGAACCTGGTTCATGGCCAGTACGCCACAAGGTCAGGCTACCACCAACCTTTTCCCGGAAGGCGCTGCCGGAACAGGCCTGATATATGGTTATAACCGTGCCAAATTAGCCTGGTATGTCATCGATCCTCTCTTTTATGATAAGAATACGAGCCTCATCCCTCCTAATGTTTCCAACCAGGAATTATCGAACCAGTATGTGCGTCAGGTATGGGAAACGGAAATTTTTCCAAACAAGCAGCCACTCAACGGTGTTCCTGTAAACCTGGCGGTACTGAATATGGCCTATTATCCATCCGACCGTGGTCCTTACAATTATGACATTCTCCCCACCGGCTTTTCCAGAGGGTTGAATCCGGATGGATCCCTGGCAGAGCCGGAAACCCGCTGGGGAGGTATTATGCGTAAAATCGAGAGCACCGATTTCGATGCAACCAATATCCAATATATCGAATTCTGGATGATGGATCCGTTCGTATACGACTCATTGAATTCCGGTCAGCTTTATTTTAACCTCGGGGATATTTCCGAAGATATTCTTCGCGACGGACGGAAAAGCTTTGAGAACGGGCTACCGACTACCTCTCTGGTAACCCAGGTAGATACGACCATCTGGGGACGTGTACCCCGGCTTCAGGCGCTGGTGGACGCTTTTGATAATGACCCCGCTTCCCGACCCTTTCAGGATGTCGGATACGATGGATTGAGCGATACCGACGAGCTTTCGTTTTTTGATACCACTTACGTCTCGAAGGTAAGAAATACCTTCGGTTCTGCTTCCGGAGCTTATAAAAACGCCTCCACCGATCCTTCGAGCGATGACTTTCATTACTTCCGGGGATCCGATTACGACGGTGATCCGCAATTCAGCAGCATCCTGAACCGGTATAAGAAATATAACGGCCCTGACGGGAACTCGCCAACCTCTTCGCAGTCGCCCGAAAATTATCCCACCCTGGCCACTTCATTGCCCAACGTGGAAGACATCAACAAGGACAATACCCTCAGTGAGGCTGAACGTTATTACCAATATGTGGTTCAATTGCGTCGCGACCAGATGAAAGCCGGAACCAATTATATCACCAACGTCTATCGCGCTGCCGATATTCCTCTGGCCGACGGAACGAGAGGTTCGGTGAACTGGTACCAGTTTAAAATACCAATCCGCACTCCCGATAAAGTAGTAGGAAATATCTCCGATTTCACCTCCATCCGGTTTATGCGGGTTTTCTTTAAAAACTTCCAGCGGCCTGTTGTCTGCCGTTTTGCAACCCTCGAACTTACCCGTGGAGAGTGGCGTAAGTATAGTAACAGTTTACTCTCACCCGGAGAGTATATCCCCGATGATTATCAGAATTCAACACAATTCGATATCGCTACGGTGAGTATCGAAGAGAACGGAAGCAAACAACCCATTCCCTATGTTATGCCTCCGGGGATCCAACGGGAAACCAACTGGGGCTCGACCAATATGCAACAGCTCAACGAGCAATCGATGTCGTTCAAAGTTTGCAACCTCGTTGATGGTGATGCAAGGGCTGCCTATAAAACCGCTGAATTTGATTTCCGGCAGTTTAAAAGACTGCAGATGTTCGTCCATGCCGAACAATCGATCCGGAGTCAGAATCTTAAAACAGGAGATATGACCGTGTTCATGCGGATCGGTTCCGACTTCACCGAAAATTATTATGAGTACGAAATCCCGCTCAGCTTTACTGCCTGGGGAACCAGGGCTGACAATCCCGATGCGATCTGGCCCGAGAATAACGCGTTTAATATCGAGCTTGACCGGCTCGTGCAGGTCAAATACGACCGGTTGATTGCCCTGAGTGATAAAGGATTGCAGCTTTCTTCCGGAACCCCGTATGTGGAATTTGACGGGGCGAATAAAATAACAGTGGTCGGTTCACCTACCATCAGTGATGTCAGAGCCATCATGATCGGGGTACGAAATCCCAAGAAAAGCGCCCAATCGCCGGATGACGACGGGCAGGCAAAATGTGCTGAAATATGGGTGGACGAATTGCGCCTTACCGATTTCAATAAACAGGGTGGATGGGCGGCAACAGCAAGGGTTGCCGTAGAACTGGCCGATCTGGGACGGATACAGCTCACCGGCAGCTACAACAGTTCCGGTTTTGGTACCCTGGAGCAGAAACAGACCCAGCGGCTCATGGAATCGATCACGACCTTCGGATTTGATACCGATCTCGAACTGGGTAAGTTTTTCCCGGCGAAATCAGGGGTTCGGATTCCGATGCATTTCGACTACTCCATGCAACAAAACAGTCCGCGTTACGACCCGCTGAATCCCGACTTATACCTGAAAGATGTAATTAACGCCTTCAATACCAAGGAGCAAAAAGACTCCATCCGTAGCCTGACCCAGGGCTATATACAACGGAAGAACTTTAACCTGATGAATGTCAGAAAAGACAGGACCGGCGAGAAAAAAGTCAAAATCTATGACATTGAAAATTTCAATGTAAGTTACGCCTATTCTGAAATCTACCAACGCGATGTGGATGTGGAATATGACCTGAAGAAAAAGTATACCGGTGGATTGGGATATACCTATTCCGCACAGCCAAAAAACATACAGCCATTTCAAAAGGCCAAGGTATTCAGATCCAAAGTATTGGCACTGATAAGGGATTTCAATTTCTATTATCTTCCGAAATCATTTACTTTCCGTACCGATATGAACCGTGAATTTCAGGAGCGGAAGTTCCGGAATAAAAGCCGGGCCATCGTTCCGATGGAGACTTTTTATATTAAGAGATGGGACTGGACCCGGCTGTACGACCTGAAGTATGATTTCTCGAAATCGCTGAAGCTTACCCTTATGGCCAATGCCAATGCCTTTATCAATGAACCGCCCGGCCTGATCGACCGGTCAAACCGCGACCAGGTGTGGAACGAAATTTTCTCTTTCGGTACGATGAACAATTATAACCAGGCTTTCACCATAACATGGGAGTTGCCCTTCACCAAAATACCCATCCTTGACTTTATATCGCTGAATGCAGGTTACCAGGCAAACTATCGCTGGACTGCCACACCCCTTTCCATCCAGCCGCAATATGGAAATGCCATCGAAAACACCAATAATAAAGTCCTGAATGGAGGCTTCAATCTGGTGAACCTTTATAATAAAATTCCTTACCTGAAAAAGATCAACCAGGGTTCCTCCGGGCAGCGAACCAACAAACCCACTCCGCCAAAAGTTCCCAAGGATAAGATCATGACAAAACAGGATAGCCTCAAAGCCCAAAAACCGCCAAGCCATCTTGGTCAAACTTTGCTTGAAGGGACCCTGCGTTTCCTGATGGGTATCCGCAATGCCAAATTTAATTATACCCAGGGAAATGGGATACTTTTACCTGGTTTTAAACCGGAGCCGATTGCCCTGGGAAACGACTGGAGTGTCAATGCACCGGGATTGGGCTTTGTTTTTGGCGACCAGCGCGACATCCGCGGGATGGCTACCGAACATGGCTGGCTTACTGCCGATACCATGCTGAATACGGCATATGTCAATAAATTTACAGAGAACCTGACCATAAATATCAGTATTGAGCCCATTAAGGACCTGCGTATCGAATTAACGGCCACACGGCAGTATTCGAAAACGCACCAGGAATACTATAAATCCGACGCACAAGGGCAGTTCCGTTCTTACTCCCCGATGGACCAGGGAAGTTTCACCATGTCTTATATTATGATCGGAACCTCATTCGACACGGAGGATGAATTCGGGAAATCGGCTACCTTTGAACGGATGAAGGGTTACCGGCAGCAGATTGCGCTTCGTTACGCAACCATAAATCCCAATTCCAAAGGGATCAATGACTCAACGGGATACCCGATGGGATACGGGGCTACCGACCAGGAGGTATTGACTATTGCGTTTCTTTCCGCATATAGTGGCAAAAATCCGGCAAAGATCAAACTGACTGCCATCCCCAGGATCCCTCTTCCAAACTGGAGGGTGACATACGACGGACTTTCAAAGCTGAAGTTTTTTAAAACCTGGTTACGAACCCTGACCCTTACCCATGCATATCTCTCCACGTACAGCATTGGCAGTTTCAACTCCAGTATCCTTTACGGTGAAAAAAACGGCATGCCGGCGGTAATGGACAATGCAGGAAACTTTATCCCGCAGGATCAACTGATGGTTGTTTCGATGACCGAGCAATTCAGCCCACTGATCAAAATTGATCTTGGATTCCTTAACAGTTTGCTGGCTAATTTCGAAATGAAGCGGTCGCGAAATGTCTCATTTGCAATAACCAACAACCAACTTACCGAAATTACCAGTAATGAATTCATCGTGGGGCTTGGATACCGTATCAAAGGCATCCGCCTGAACTTTTCCGGAGTGTTCGGAGGCGGTAAAAAAACGAAAACCGCCAGCGATCTGGCGCTGAAGCTCGATTTCTCGATTCGCAAAAACAAAACGGTATTGCGACGGATCGATCAGGATATTAACCAGGTTTCGGTTGGTCAGCAGGTGATGTCGCTCAACTTCTCTGCCGATTACAACCTCAGCCAGCGGTTCAACGTCCGGTTTTATTTCGATAAGGTCATCAATACACCTTATGTTTCCAACCAATACCGGACCTCGAATACCCGCGGTGGTATTGCTTTACGGTTTACCCTTTCACAATAACGCGTGTTAACCTTCTGGTTTTTCAACACGTTGCTTGACATTTATAAAAAAAACCATAAATTTGAAAAATCTTTAAAAATCACATCTATGAACGTTCCTGCAAATCTCAAGTACACAAAGGACCACGAATGGCTGAAAGTTGAAGGTGACCATGCCTTGGTTGGCGTCACGGATTTTGCCCAGCATGAATTGGGAGATATCGTTTTTGTAGAAGTTGAAACAGTAGGAGAACATCTGGGAAAGCATGAATCCTTTGGTACCATTGAGGCTGTCAAGACGGTATCAGACATATTTATGCCTGTTTCGGGTGAAATTCTCGCCTTCAATGAAACACTGACCACCAAACCTGAAATCATCAATCAGGATCCGTATGGTAACGGCTGGGTCATCAGGATCAAGATGACCAATCCTGCCGAAACGGCTGAATTACTAGATGCTGCACAGTACGAACAAATCGTACAGGTATAACCTTAAACACAAATAATTCCCTGATTGCAGACTTTTCTGAAACATAACCTCTGGAGTTTCCTATGGGGTATTTTGATCATTGTACTGACGATGTTGCCCGGGAAAGTGTTCCCGAGACTTCCTGTTTTCCTGGATCTCTTTCAGCCGGATAAACTGATCCATATTTTTATTTTCGGAGTTTACGTCTACTTGCAGATCCGCGGATTTTCAATGCAAGGCCAATTCCCGTTCCTGCAACGTCATGCAGTAATACTGACCCTGCTGATAGGGATTTTCCTTGGAGGTCTGACCGAAATTCTTCAGGAGTTATTTGTCCCGATGCGCCGGGGTGATATTTTTGATTTTATTGCCATGCACTGGGCTGTTTAGCAGGTTGGGGAATATACAGGTCGCTTCGCTCCCGATGAGCTCGCTTCGCTCGCAGATAAGGTCGCTTCGCTCCCGATGAGCTCGCTTCGCTCCCGATGCAGGATACAGGATTCAGGATGCAGGATGCAGTCATTGACATGATAGTTATCAAACATGTGAAAAAATTTTCAAATTTTGAGCCTGCTCCGAAAAGTCTGCGAAAAAGGTTTGCAGCCAATCAACCCACCCCCAGCCCCTCCCTTTTCAAGGGAGGGGAAAAGCGCCACCATATCCAATAACAAGATATACAGTATTTTGCCGGAGCAGAGATGCTCCCCTCCCTGTGGGCAGGGAGGGGCTGGGGGTGGGTAAATTTATCATAAGCTACTTTTCGGAGCAGGCTCAATTTTCAAATTTTCAAATCCTCAAATTTTCAAATTTTTAAATCGTAAATTTTTATTGCTTTTTCCCTGATTTATTGAAATGTTCGAAGACGATTTCACCTTTGCTCCTGCCGATGACTTCCTGAAGTTCGGATAGGGTGGCCAGTTTTATATTTTTAACCGACTTGAATTTCCGGAGTAATTTCAGGTTTAATGAGAAGCCAACGCCTGGGATTTCAGTAAGCTGTGGCGAGAGCGATACTTTTTCACGGCGGCGGCGATGGTGTGTGATACCGAATCTGTGTGCCTCATCGCGCATCTGCTGTATGATTTTCAGTGTCTCCGATTTTTTGTCGAGATACATCGGTAGAGGATCGTTGGGGTAATAGATTTCCTCCAGTTTCTTGGCAATACCGATAACGGTCATTTTTCCCGATAAGCCGAGTGTTTCGAGACTTTTCAGGGCAGCGCTGAGCTGGCCCTTGCCACCATCGACCACGATGAGCTGGGGGAGCGGCTTTTTTTCTTCCAGCAAACGTTTATACCGGCGGTAGATAATCTCTTCCATGGAGGCAAAATCGTCGGGTCCTTCCACAGTTTTGATATTGAAATGGCGGTATTCGCTTTTATCAGGTCTTGCATTTTTAAAACAAACCATGGCTGCCACCGGCGTAGTCCCCTGGATATTTGAATTGTCGAAACATTCGATATGTACCGGTAATTCTGCCATCCTGAGATCTTTCATCATGGTATCTAGAATACGGCGGCTTTTGTGTTCGGGGTCGACCAGCTCTTTTTGCTTCTCCTTTTCGAGTTGATAGTATTTCACATTCCGTTGCGAAAGTTCCAGCAGTTTTTTCTTATCCCCGATTTTGGGTATGGTGAAGGCAATTCCCGGGATATCATAATCCGGAAGAAAAGGAACGATAATTTCAGGGGATACACTTTCAAACCGTTGTCTGATCTCGATGATGGCCAGTGAAAGGAGCTCTTCCGGCGTTTCATCCAGTTTTTTCAGCAGTTCGATGGTATGTACCTGGATGATGGCTCCATTCATCACTTTCATGAAGTTAACATAGGCAGATAACCCTTCGGCGACAATGGAAAATACATCCACATTGTTGATGGATGGATTAACCACGGTAGATTTACTCTGGTATTTGTCGAGCAGCGCCAATTTTTCCTTGACAATGTGAGCTTTCTCGAACTCTTCGCGGCTTGCATAATCCATCATCAGTTCACGTAACTGCCGGGCCACCATGGTGATGTTTCCCCGGATGATCTCACGGATGGCAGCAATGGAATTGTCGTAATCCTCCGCGGTTTGCAGTCCTTCGCATGGCCCTTTGCAATTACCGATATGGTATTCAAGACAAACCTTGAATTTTCCGGTCCGGATATTTTTTTCGGTCAGGTTCAGGGAACAATTCCGCAAGGGATAGAGTTGCCGGCACAGATCGAGCAGGGTATTCAGGAGCCGCACATTGGCATAAGGCCCGAAATAAACCGATCCGTCGCGGATCACATGGCGAGTTGAAAAAATCCTGGGGAAAGGCTCTTTTTTAATACATATCCATGGAAATGTCTTGTCATCCTTTAGCGCCACATTATAATGGGGCATGTATTTCTTAATCAGATTGTTTTCGAGCAGGAGTGCATCCTGCTCGGTCTCCACAACGATATATTTGATGTCGGCAATCCTCCTTACAAGCATCTGCACCTTACCGCTGATGGAATTGATTTTAGCGAAATAGGAACTCACCCGCTTTTTAAGGTCCTTGGCCTTCCCCACATAGATGATCCGGTTCTTTTCGTCGAAATACTGGTAAACACCCGGTTTGTGGGGCAGTCCCCTGACAATGGGTTCAAGGTGGGAGAAATATTTGTTCAAAGCATGAGCCATGGCCGGGAAAACACGTAATAACATACAAAGATAGAGGATTTGAAGATTTGAAAATTTGAGAATTTGAAGATTTGAGAATTTGAGAATTTGAAGATTGAGCCTGCTCCGAAAAGTATGCGAACAAGGTTTGTAGCCAATCTACCCACCCCCAACCCCTCCCTTGAAAAGGGAGGGGAAAAGCGCCCCCATACCCAATAACAAGATATACAGTATTTTGCCGGAGCAGAGATGCTCCCCTCCCTGTGGGCAGGGAGGGGCTGGGGGTGGGTAAATTTACCATAAGCGACTTTTCGTAGTGGCCTCAAAATTTGTTTTACATATTTGATAACTATCACAGGAAACCTATACCCTGTATCTTGCATCAAGCATCCTGTATCCTGCATCCTGTATCCTGTATCCTGCATCCGTGAGCGGAACTGCAATAAAGGGTTTGCCCTGGGTCTCAAACCAATTGATTTTTTTTAAAAAAATATTAACAATTTTATTGTTGATATACATCAATTGTTAATTTTACATTAATTTCCGATAGAAGCAATTTTTCTCTGGCCGATTCTATCTACATTTACAATCCTGATTTTTTGGGGCTTATCAACCGGTAGTTGACCGATTATTCAATAATAATATAAATTACCAAATCAAATAATTATTATAAACTAAACCTCGAGGTATGAAAAAGTTTACATTAAGAGTCATCCTTGTGATGGCGGTATTTATGATCAGCTTTCACCAGACAGGGTGGGGGCAATTGTTGTATGATGATTTTACCGGATATACCGTGGGCAATAATCTTGCCGGTCAGGGTACCTGGACCAAAGGTGGTTCAGGCCCGGATGCAACCGTTGGAAATGCAACTCCGCTTACGTATACCGGCTATAATGGTGGCGGAGGTGAATATGTCGTAATTCCTGCTGCAACCGCATCATCAAGTAAAGTTTATAAGGGTTTAAGCTCAACCCCTGCGCCTGGAACAAACACATTTTTTTATTCTTTACTCATCAATCTTACCAGTACGACAACCCCTTCATCCAATTATTTTATTACCCTGGGTGATCCTGCAGCTGGCACTACCTATTTTGCAAGATTGTTTGCACAAACGAATGGCTTAGGTTATAATATTGGAATTTCAAAGTTATCAAATACAGCAGCTTATGGAACAACAGTATTGAACTTAAATCAGACATATCTAATTGTAGTTCGATATGATTTTGTATCCGGAACAGCGAATGACGTTGTATATGTTTGGGTTGATCCGGCACTTACATCAGAACCGTCAACGAGTTCTGCTGAAGCTACAGTTACAACCGGTACTGATGCTACTCCGACAACGGTCGGTAATTTTCTTTGGCATAACAGAGGCGCGGCAAATCCTGTGGGATCTTTTGATGGTGTAAGAGTAGGTTATGGTGCGACGAGTGCCGATGCCTGGACCAACTTGGGCGCCGGGAGTACTGGTCCTACCGTTGAAACCCCGGTGATTTCCCCTCCCGGCGGTATTTTTGAAACGACCCAGACTATTACCATGACTTGTGCAACCGAAGGTGCGGAAATATATTATACTACCAATGGCGACGACCCTATTGATGGTATTCTTTATAATCCTTTAGATAAACCTCAGGTAAGCACAACTACTTTGGTAAAAGCCGGAGCCTTTAAAACCGGGATGTCGCCCAGCCCGACTGCCACAGCCCTCTTTCGTTTCCCGATCTCCGTTGCCAATATACTCGCATTACAGGGAGGGGTTAAAGATGGAATAACCGTTTACAAACTCACGGGCGAAGCTGTTGTGACCTTCACAAGACCGCCAACCGGCTTCAATCAAAAGTTTGTTCAGGATGCCACAGGCGCCATTCTTATCCATGATGCAAGCGGTATAATTACGACGCCATATGCGATCGGAGATGGAATGACCGGATTGACTGGCACCTTAACCCTCTATAACCAATTGTTGGAGTTACTCCCGACTTCTGATCCGGGAGCCCCGACTTCCACCGGAAATGTTATTGTTCCTGAAGTTAAAACCCTCGCAACCCTTACCTCTGCCGATCAGTCAAAACTGGTATCTGTTGCCGGTGTTTCCTTCGCAGATACTTCGACGGTTTTTTATTCAGGTAAAAATTATACCATTACCGATGTTTCCAAAGGTTCAAGCATTTTCCGCACCGGTTTCGGAGAAGCCGACTATATTAATACTCCAGTTCCGCACACGCCGAGGAACCTGATTGCCCTGGTTGGCCAGTATAATACGGACATGCAGATAACATCCCGTAGCCTTGCCGATATCATTTCTCCTCCTTCATTGTCGGTTGACCCCACGTCGCTGAGCGGATTTACCTATTTCCTGGGAGCCGGACCTTCTGCTTCCCAATCGTTTGCCATTACAGCATCAAATCTTGTTCCTTCCGGAGGAAATGTTACCGTGACCGGTTCAACAAATTATGAAGTCGCCAACGACAACGTAAATTTCGGTCCCACAGCATTAATCGAATATACAGGAGGATCATTAACGGCAGTAAACGCGTTTATACGTCTTAAAGCAGGTTTGACCGCCGGTGATTATAATGGAGAGATGGTTACCGTGTCCGGTGGAGGAGCAATAACTCAAAATGTGACTTGCAGTGGTACTGTTTTCCCTCCCGGACCGGCCATTATTGTTGGCTTCGTAACGGGCTTTGGCACTCAGGTAATAAATACCATTTCTGCCGAAAAGAGCTATGACGTTTCGGGCGACTATCTGACGGCCGATATTGTGATCACTCCTCCCATGGGATACGAAATTTCCCTCGGAACCGGCGGGGCATTTGTGCCGACTAATCCCATTACGCTGACCCAGGTTTCAGGAACTGTGCCACCTACCACTATATATGTAAGGTTTACTCCAGTTACAATACAATCCTATCTGGGAAATATTACCCATACCAGTACCGGCGCTTCACCACAAAGTGTTCCCGTCAGCGGTATTGGCATCTGGGGCGAACCGACAAATCATGTTACTGATTTTGCCGCAGGTACAACAACCCAGACCGAGATTCCCCTTACCTGGACCGATGCCACCGGAGGAACACTTCCCGAAGCATACCTGATCAAAGGGAGCGCCACAGGCTTTGCAGATATCATTGATCCGGTCGACGGAGTTCCTGAAGCCGACGCAGCATTGGTACAGAATGTTCTCCAGGGGACAGGAGCCTATACTTTTACCGGCCTGACTCCGGCAACTACCTATTATTTCAAAATTTATCCCTATACCAATTCATTTACAAACATTGATTATAAAACAAACCCGGTAGTGCCGGAAGCTTCTGCCACAACGGCCGAACCTCCTGTTAATAGCTATGCCTGGATTGGTCCGGACAGAGGATTGTGGACCGATGCCGCGAACTGGGACCCGGCCCGTACCACACCCCTCACAAATGATATCCTGTGGTTTAATGACGGGACAACGAAAACCATTCTGGGATTACAAACCGAGACCATCGGAAGATTACTTATGACCAACAGTACCACGGTCAATCTCCATAGCAGCGCCGCTGCCGTACTGACCATTGCCGGAGGTACCGGACTTGACCTGGCGGTTTCGACGGGTTGTGCCCTGAATTGCGATACGGTCAATGCCATCACCATTGCACTATCTGCCGGAGCAACGGGAAGTATAACGGGTAGCATGAAATTTTCCTCGACCGTTAATACTGCACATAGATTAACTGCTGTTGATCCCGGAGCGGTGGTTTTTGGATCCGGATCAACCTTCACTGCCGGAACCTTTTTTTATGGAAATCCTTTCGGAACAACAAACCTGAACTCCGTTGTTTTTGGCCCAGGATCAACCTATATTCATATAGCCGGAAGCAATCCTTTTGGCGCAGGCCAGCCGGCCAGTGTGGTTGTTTTCCAAACAGGAAGTCTGTTTAAACTCATGAATGGTACTCCGGCATTTTCAGGCAGGATCTATGCTGATTTTGAAATGGATGCAACAGGAATAACAGCCAGTCCTTCCGGAGGCAGTGCAGTTTCTATCGATAACCTGACCGTTACCAATGGCACCTTGAATATAAATATGAGTGGAACACCCGGCCACTCCGTTAAGGGGAATATCCATGTTGCAACCGGGAGTACGCTGAGCTTTGGCAGTACAGGAACTGTTCTTTTGAACGGGCCGGCAATACAGACCATTTCCGGTGAAGGTACCATATCAAACGGAGCCACTTCGACCATTGAAGTTTCCAACGCATTGGGAATCACCCTTACCAATAATGTAAGGATCAATGGTATATTAAAACTTACCAATGGTCTCGTTGACCTCGGTACCAGTATGATAACTCTGGGACCGGCAGCGACCATCGGAGGTACGCCAACTGCTACCAACATGATCGTAGCCACGGGTACAGGTGATCTGCGCAAGGAGTTTTCTGCCATTGGCAGTTTCACTTACCCGGTGGGGAACAGTATACCGACCCCAGAATACTCGCCGGTAACATTGAATTTTACCAGTGGTACTTTTACCAGTGCATACGCGGGAGTCAATTTGTCGAATGTCAAATATCCGACAGATCCCAATACCGGAAACTATTTGAATCGTTACTGGAATATTTTACAAAGCGGGATAACGGGGTTCACCTGTGACGCCACATTCCAGTATCTTCCCGGAGATGTGCATGGCGCCGAAAGTCAGATTTACTGTGTCAGGGTTGATCCTACACCTTATATGGCTTATGATGCCGCCAACACTACCCTACACCAACTCACAGCCGTTGGTTTGACCACTTTAAGTACCTTTACCGGTACTGTGGCAATACCCGAAATGCTTGACGTAACCAACGAAACAGTAAGTATTGGCCAGACCAAATGCTACAATGCGACTCAGACCATTACAGTTGCAGGCAATAATACTACGTTCCTGGTCGAAACCGGAGGTGACGCTACTCTCATCGCTGGACAGAATATTATTTTCTTACCTGGAACTACAGTTCAACCGGGAGGTCATCTGTGGGCTTACATTACACAAACATCATCTTACTGCGGCGCCAAAGCTCCGGCAATAATCACGACCGAAACCAAGGAGCTTGAGGTGACAACACTACAATCCAACAAGTCAACGTTCAAGGTCTATCCGAACCCGACAAATGGAATAGTCAACCTCGATATGATAGGTATGGATGCATCTTCGTCCGTGAATGTTGAAATTTACCGGATGACGGGAGAACCTATTGTTAAGGAAATCATCACCGGAGAATCACAACATCAATTTAACCTTCAAAACCAACCAACCGGTATTTATATCCTGAGAATTCTGAATTCCGATATGGCAGGTACCGTGAAGATCATCAAGCAATAATACCAGTATACATCAGCCTCACAGAGGTTGTTGCATATAAAGACCGGTAAAACAACATCCGGTCAATAAAAGGAGGCCGTCCCGAAAGGGCGGCTTTCTTGGTTAAATTCCTCACGCATATAGGGTTTGGGAAAGTTTTATATTTTTGCATGTATGAAAAATATATGGACAAGGATACTTGTTATCGCCCTGACCTTCAGTTTGACTGTTCCTTCGGTCTTTTCGCAGATTTATCTTCCCGATGGCCTTCGTATGCCGGGAAACTGGAATAGTTGGGTCAATACCACCGGTATGGGAGGCAATTTCGACCTGAAACGTACCTCACTTGGTACCCTTCGATGGAAAACGACTTTTCAGTTTACCGGAACATCGGGGCTTCAGAACTTTAAATTTGTCAGTACGGGAACCGGTGATCCATGGCATAACCAATGGGGGAATGCCACTTCGGTCCAGCCTAATATACTGACTTCATTTACCTATGGTACATCCGGAATTTCAAATAGTTCGGTTAACCTAACCAATGCTGCCTGGTATACTGTTGTATATCAAGACAACAGTTATGCCAATGCCCGTGCAATTTTTATGCAGACATCGGCTGAACCTGTCAATATTACCACATCTTCGCAATCGCCGGTAATGGTGACAAGTTCCGATCCTGTGGAGATAAGTATTGCTTTATCAGCCACCCCATCCGCAGAAGAAAAATTTTATGTTCGTTATACAACCGATCACTGGAGTACATCTTCCATCGTTGACGTTTCACTCACGGGTACTTCAGGCACAGCCACCATTCCTGCCCAGGTTGCACTTACAACGGTTGAATATTATGTGATGAGCACAGTGGTGAGTAATCCGACACAGGATTTTGACCTTTACACCCTAAAGCTAAATAACAATAACGGCAGCAATTATTCATATACGACCGACCAGATAGTGAATTGCGGAGCCCATGTGGTGACCACCGATCCGGTTTTCCCGGTTGAAAGCGCTGCACTGACCATTACATTCGACGCCACACAGGGAAATGCAGCCCTTGAAGGATATACCCATGATGTATATGCCCATACCGGCGTTATCACCAACCTCAGTAACGGAAATTCCGACTGGAAATACACCAAAACAGCCTGGGGCGTGAATACCCCTGAAACCAAACTTACCAGGCTTGGCACGAATCAATACAGCCTTACTATCAGCGGAATAAGAGCATATTACGGGGTTCCCGAAAGCGAACAGATCAAAAAGCTGGCATTTGTTTTCAGAAGTGTGACCGGTGATACGGTTCATACCAATGCCGATGGATCCAACATCATGACAGTGGTTTACTCCCCGGCGCTGAGCGTAAAGATTCAGAATCCGGTTGCCGATAATCCGGTCGTAGGTTCTGAAAGGGTATTATCGGTTTGTGCCGATGCGATGCATCATACCGACCTGGCCCTTTACCTTGACAATTCTTTAGTGACATCGGTAGCGACGACTTCGGTATCGCAGTTAATCGGCATACAGGATTTGAGTTCCGGTACACATTGGATTAAAGCTGTTGCTACAGGAGGAAAGGCAACTGCCCGTGACTCCGTGCCCATCTATATCCGTGGACCGGTGACGGAAGCCCCTTTACCCGACGGGGTTAGCGTGGGTATTAACTATATTGACGCCACTACCGTTACGCTGGTATTGAATGATCCTCCGGCTTATAAGCAATATGCCTTTGTTATCGGAGACTTTAACAACTGGACTGTGACCAATTCAGGTTTGATGAACAGAACACCCGATGGTTCAAATTACTGGGTAACAATTACCGGCCTGACATCGGGGCAGGAATATGCTTACCAGTATTTTATCGATAACGAATTGAGGATCGCCGATCCTTATACACAAAAAATCCTGGATCCATGGAATGATCCCTACATATCATCCTCAACCTATCCTGATCTAAAAGCATATCCGGAGGGGAAGACTACCGGCATCGTTAGTGTTTTCCAGACCAACACTACAGCTTATCCCTGGCAGGTTACCACTTTCACCCCTCCCATGGTGCAGGACCTTGTCATCTACGAACTCCATATCCGCGATTTTGTGAGTACAGGCGCTATCAAATCGGTAAAAGATAAACTGGATTACCTGCAATCTCTAGGTATTAATGCCATCGAACTGATGCCTTTCAGCGAATTTGAGGGCAATGATTCATGGGGTTATAATCCATCCTTTTATTTTGCCCCCGACAAAGCTTATGGTACTGCTGTAGATTACAAGGCCTTTGTGGACGAATGTCACCTTCATGGTATCGCAGTGATCATGGATATGGTGCTGAATCACAGTTTTGGACAGTCGCCCCTGGTGAAAATGTATTTTGACCCCAATGCCGGAAGTTATGGTAAGACAACAGCTCAGAATCCATGGTACAATGTTGACAGTCCAAACCCGGACTATTCGTGGGGTTTTGATTTCAACCATGAAAGCGCTTATACGAAGGCCTTTGTTGACAAAGTGAATGCTTTTTGGCTCGGGGAGTTTAAAATTGATGGATTCCGTTTCGATTTCACAAAGGGTTTTACGAATACCGTTGGAAACGGATGGACATATGATGCTTCCCGCATTGCTATTCTAAAGCGAATGTTCGATCAGATTAAAGCGGTCAATCCGGGCGCTTACGTCATCATTGAACATCTCACCGACAATTCGGAGGAAAAAGAACTTGCCAACTACGGACTGCTCATCTGGGGCAACATGAACAGCCAGTATGGTGAGGCTTCCATGGGTTATGAACCCGGATCTGATCTTTCCTGGGGAACGCACCTCGCCCGGGGATTTTCCTATCATAATCTGGTATCCTATATGGTAAGCCACGATGAAGAACGGCTCATGTATAAAAATCTTACCTATGGCAACAGCGCAAACCCTTTGCACGATGTAAAACAACTAAATACTGCCCTCGCCCGGGAGGAACTTGCCGCCGCTTTTTATTTACTGACTCCGGGCCCAAAGATGATATGGGAATTCGGGGAGCTTGGCTACGATTATTCCATCAACCATTGCCCCGACGGTACGGTATCACCGGATTGCCGCACATCGCGTAAGCCGGTAAGATGGGATTATTACGATGCCTCGGCGCGACGGGAGCTCTTTGATACTTATGCCCGGCTGATTCACCTTAAAAAGACCTTTCCCGTTTTCCGTACCGGCGACTTCACCTATTCTCTCGACACCTATATGAAGCGCATCCACCTCAACAGCGCCGGTGTGAAGGTTACGCTGCTTGGTAATTTCGATGTGATACAACGAACCATAACACCCTATTTCCAGCAAACAGGAACCTGGTATGAGTATTTTACAGGGGAGGTTCTGAATGTAACTGGTGCAAAACAGGATATCTCCCTTCAACCCGGTGAATACCGGCTGTATACAACCAGTAAGTTTGACAACAGTTATTATGCTAAATCTTCGGGTAATCTTGACGCACTATCCACCTGGGGTACCGGCAATGACGGAAGCGGGGATAACCCGGCCGATTTTTCCTCCGCTAACACCAATTATTTTGTTTACAACCAGTCTGCTCCATCGGTAGCAAACCCCTGGACAGTAACCGGCGCCAACAGCCGTCTAGTTATGGGTGATGGGTCCAACCCGGTTAACCTTTCGGTAAATGCCGCTATGACATCCCGCTATATCCAGGTAAACAAGGCAGCGACACTCACCATCAATCCCGGAGGCGCCCTCACGGTCAACGATAACCTGGCGAATGAAGCTGGGTCCACCGGATTGGTCATAAAATCCGGAACCTTAACCGCTTCAGGTTCGCTGATCCATAGCAATACAGGTGTACAGGCAACCGCCGAACGGTATATCGGTTCCTATTCCGGTGAAGCTCATGGATGGCATTTGCTTTCATCTCCGGTGAATTCATTTACTTTGGCCGGTTCCGGATTTATCGTTGATCCTCCTGCCGATTACGATTTTTATGCCTGGTCGGAACCTGACGGATTGTGGTTGAATCAGAAAATTCCCGGAAATAATATCACCGGGTTCCAGAATGGGATGGGATATCAGGTAGCCTATAAAGATTCCGATACCAAAACCTTCAGTGGAGAACTGAATGTCGGCAATATCGCAATCAGTGGCCTCACGCACACGCTCACTTCATCCGGAAAAGGCTGGCATTTGCTGGGAAACCCATTTCCGAGCGCGCTGAACTGGGATGCCGGTACCTGGAGCCGTTCCTCATCCATTGGCGCTGTTCCCCAGGTGTGGGACGAAGCCGATGCCAGTTATAAGACACTTACCGGTGGGATCATCCCGGCGTTGAACGGATTTATGGTTTATACGGATGCCGGCGACGGATCGCTCACGCTACCGGCCGATGCAAGGGTGCATAGTTCGCAGCAGTGGTATAAATCAACGAATGATCAGGATTTCCGTATCGTCCTGGCAGCACGTGATCCTGATGGAAATACCGCCCAACAGACCATTATCAGGTTTGCACCGGAAGCCATGGATGGATTCGATCTTGCAGCGGATTCCTGGTTTCTGCCCGGTTTTGCACCTGAATTTTATTCGGTTTCCGGCGGACAAAATTATGCCCTGAATACCTTGCCATCCGACGATAGTGAGAAGGTGATCCCCTTGGGATTCATTAAAAACAACTCCTCTTCCTTCCGTATTGAGACCATTGAACAACCCATTATGGGGAATATCTGGCTCACCGATTTGAAAAACAACAATATACAAAACTTACATCAAAATCCTATATATAGTTTTACCTCAGAGGCGGGTGATGAACCGATCCGGTTCATGCTTCGTTTCTCTCCGGTCAACGTGGATGAAACAAATGATCTTCCAGGGATTGAAATCTTTCCCCACGGGAAAGTCATTCAGATAATAAACACAACTACTTCCGGATTGTCCATAGAATTGTTTAATCTCCAGGGACAGCGCCTCATGACCAGGACCCTTGAGCAAGGACACTGCGTGTTGCCGGTTGAAGCGCCCGCTGGCTTATACATTGTGAGGGTAACAGGAGTAAACGGAATTATAACAAGGAAAGTTTTAATGAAATAAATCCATGTTTTTTTTAATATTGCAAAATCAATTGAACAGGTAAGCATACATTATTTAAACACTGATCACCATGAAAAATTTTTTACTCGTTTTATTCCTATTCCCGACACTTGGTCTTCATGCGGGTTGGGGATTATGGGACGCAGATCGCAGCTACGTCACTTTCAATGTAAAAGGAGTTCCTACCACAAAAACTGTCTGGAGTACCAGCGCCGGGGACTTTCAGAATTTCGATTTCGGTACTTTCATAACCGGGGATATTTTTCAGCTCACCGACTACGATGTGAAAACATGGAAGAATGGAGGAGGAAACGTTACCGGCGGAACATTTTATTATGTCATTTATCCCAAGGGCAACCGACCGGGATCACCTGTGTTTAGTTCAACATCTCTATTATTCCTGGCAGATTTAGGTTCCGGTGACCAGAAATTGGGTTTTACCAGCGCCACAGTTAATATTGATATGTTGAACGGATTGTCGGCAGGAGAATACACCATTGAAATATATTGCGGTGTAAATGGCACTACACCTACTGATATTGTGTATGATAACAACGGTGGAAATGCGTCCAATTATACGGCCCATTTCAGGTATAATTATGTTAGGTCTCTTGCGGATGGGAACTGGAGTGCAACGGGTACGTGGTTTGATGGCATTGTCCCCAATGTTTCATCCATCAGTGTGGAGATTAACAATGGTGTAATCCTGGACCAGGTCGAAACTATTAATTCGCTGATCATTAATCCGGGAAAAACACTGAGTATTTCCAGTAGTCAATCCCTTACTGTCAGCGGCGCCCTCACCAACAACGCCACGGCTTCCGGACTGGTTGTCGAAAGCGGTGGATCACTGATCACCAATGGCTCAGTTTCAGGTTCAGTTACGGTAAAACGGGAGATCGCCAGCGACAGCAAATGGCATTTTCTCTCTTCCCCGGTTACGGGACAGAATATCTGCGATGGAAATTTCGCCCCGCTGGCTGGAGATTTTAATTCAACCACGGGCGCTACTTATGATTTATACAGGTGGAACGAACCTGCGGTATCGGGCGACCTGAACTGGCTGAACCTGAAAAATGCCGACTGGTCATTAAATACTACTGATTTCGGAGCCACTCCTCAATTTGCCGCCAATACCGGTTATCTGGTTGCCTATGGCAGTTCGTTTGCCGGAAGTACGACAAAGACCTTTACCGGAATCCCATATTCAGGCGATAAAACAGTGACCCTGACCACCGGGGGAATTGGCTGGAACCTGATCGGCAATCCTTACCCATCGGCGATCAATTGGGATGGTATTACCAAAACCAATATTGAGGGGGGTTACTATTATATTTATAATGAAGCAAAAGCTGGAGGCGCAGGATATGAATATTATTCAGATGGAACCTATAAAAGTGACGGAGCAACCGGTAAAATACCAGCTATGCAAGGTTTCTTTGTCAAAGCAACCGGAGCCTCATTGGATTTACCCAACGCGGCGAGGGTTCATGATAACGGGTGGCTGAAAAACGAAACAGGCAATCCTGCCAATCTGTTACGGATAAAGATCAGCAATGCGACCAATTATGATGAAGCGTTCATTCTCTTTGAACCCAATGGCACCGCGGTAAAAGATGGATACGATGCATACAAACTGTTCAGCCTGAATAATCAGATGCCGCAGATCTATACGCTAACAGGCGATGAACAGAAAATAAGTTTTAACTCTATGCCTTACACCGCTAACCCTGTCGATATCCGGGCAGGGTTGATCATCCCTGCTGACGGCAACTATAGCATACATATTTCCGGCCTTGAAAGCTTTCCTTCCCTCCCGGAAATTCTGTTGGAAGACCTGAAGACCCATACAGCACAGAACCTTGTTCAAACACCTGTTTACTCCTTTGCTGCGACTACCACGGACGATCCCAACCGTTTCATACTCCACTTTAACGGCCCAATCGGTATTAATGAAATGTCACCGGAACAAGCCTTCGATATTTATTTCTCAGGTAATAGCATTTTCATTTCCGGAAAGGAAAACCGGAAATTAACCGGCGATGTCATCATCTATAATATGATGGGACAGCAGATGGTTCACCGGAAACTGAGCGAAAATGCATTGACGAAGATCACCCTGGATGCACCCCCGGGATACTATCTTGTAAAGATCATCACAAGAAATACTACTTATACAGGCAAGGTGTACCGCGATTAAGGAATGGAAAGAAAGTCATCCGGTCAGCAAAAGGAGGCCGTCCCAAAAGGGCGGCTTCTTTTTTTTTCAACAACGTATTACCTTTTCACATCATCCCTGATTAAGCAGAAAACATAGGTAACGAAATGGTGCGATCGTGAGTGAATGAATGAGTGAATGAGTGAATGAGTGAGTTGGAGGAAAAGTGTACTTATGAACTCAAGAGTTCGCCAGCTCGCCAGCTCGTTACCTAAAAATAGGTTCATATGAAAAAATTATTTATTTTACTGGTCATCACGACAGGAGCTATAAGCTCCGTCGACGGACAATTATTGCTGGATGAAAATTTTGACTATCCTGTGGGCGACTTGATTACGGAACATGGATGGATCGCCCATTCGGGAACGGAAAATTGTGTGTCCGTGACACCATCCTCCATAACGTACAGCGGTTATCTTTCTTCGGGAATCGGAAATGAAATTTCATTGAAAAATACCGGTGAAGACGACCATATAGTGTTTCAGGCGCAGGATACGGGCGCTGTTTATGCTTCCTTTATCGTTCAAATAATTTCCGCCAGAACAGCCGGGGACTATTTCGTTCATCTCGGGAGGAATACCATCGGTACAACCCTGAGGGGTAAAGTATTTGTTAAAAAGGATGCCGAAGGCCATCTGGCTTTTGGAATAACGCACTCCTCATCAAATGCCGCACAGGTCAGTTATACTCCTTTTTCCTATTCATTGAACTCAACCTATCTCCTGGTACTGAAATACGTGTTCGTTACCGGTCCCGGTAATGATGTGGTATCTCTCTTTATTAACCCGGTCATCGGTTCCCCGGAACCCTTGCCACCAATAACAAATACCGATCTGGCTTCCGACCCGGCCGATATTGGTTCGTTTTCGCTCAGGCAGGGAGCAGAATCGTCGGCGCCTGAATTAAAACTGGATGGAATCCGGATCGGATTACATTGGGAAGATATCCTGAATCCGATTCCCGGTCAAATTCTGGTAACGGGCACGGTGGAAAACGGAGAAATGAATTGCTATAATGCCACACAAACGATCACCGTAGCCGGAAACCCTGACAGTTTTATTATGCAGCCCGGAGGTGAAGTTACCATGATTGCCGGTCGGAATATCCTTTTCCAAACCGGGACCAA
This sequence comes from Bacteroidales bacterium, assembly GCA_023229525.1. GTDB lineage: Bacteria > Bacteroidota > Bacteroidia > Bacteroidales > FEN-979 > CAIVAT01. Next base: position 5,230 of record JALNZC010000031.1, on the reverse strand, counting down.
TGTTCTCCCTGGGGCGCACTTACGGGGATATATCACAACCACCTCCGGATATTGCGGTTCACAGGCCCCTTCGATCGTAACAACCGAAACGAAGGAAACCGGGATTACCAGCCTTCAATCCAACCGGTCCATCTGTAAGGTTTATCCCAATCCGACCGATGGATTAATTATTCTCGACATGAATGATGGAGAAAGGGCAGTGAAAGGATCCGTTTCAATATACCGGATCACCGGTGAACGGGTAATGAAAAAAGAGGTGACCCCTGACTTTCCAATAACCTTTGATTTATCATATCAACCGCCAGGAATATACGTCATGCAGGTCATTAACAGAGATCAGACAGAATTTATAAAGATCATAAACCAGTAGGAAAGTTCACGTGTTAATCGTGCCATTATTTCACCTATTCACCTATTCACCAACTCACCAACTCACTCATTCACTCACTCACTCACTCACTCACTCACTCTTGAACTCGCCAGCTCGCTACCTAAAATTAGTTTCATATGAAAAAATTATTCATTTTACTGGTTATCAGTGCAGGAGCTGTCAGCTCCGTCAGCGGACAGTTATTGCTGGAAGAAAACTTTGATTATCCGGTCGGGGATCCGCTCACTGCACACGGCTGGAACGCCCATTCGGGAACAACCAATGTCATCGTGGTCACCCCGGCATCTATTACCTATTCCGGTTACCCGCCCTCAGGGATCGGGAATGAAACCACCCTGGCCAGGTGCGGGCAGGATGTTAACCGTACCTTCATATCACAGTATGCTGGGGATGTATATATTTCTTTCCTCGTACGGATTGTCAGCGCGACCCTTACCGGTGATTTCTTTCTGCACCTGGGGTGCAGCCCGGTCGGTTCTTCGTTCAAGGGAAAAGTCTTTGTGCGCAGGGACGGCAGTAACCATTTATCGTTTGGTGTATCCCAGTCGTCAAATATTACGGCAATGATCTCGTACAGCCATTTTATCTATTCACTGAATACCACCTACCTGATGGTGCTGAAGTACACCATTTTACCGGGGCCAAAAAATGATATCGCCTGCCTTTTCATCAATCCGGATGTCAATTTACCGGAACCTGTTGCCCGGCTCACCAGCTACGATACCCCTTCCGACCCTGGCGAAATAAGCTTGGTAGCGCTCCGGCAGGGAGGGGAATCGAGCGGGGCGGCTTTAAAACTTGATGGAATCCGCGTTGGGACAAGCTGGGATGATATCTTTACCGGTGTCCCGGATCAGCTGACCGTTACCGGAACGGTGGCAGCCGGCCAATCGGTATGTTACGATGCCCAACACACGATAGCAGTCGCAGCTGATCAGTCTGCGTTTACCGTCGCGCGAGGAGGTAATATCACTCTTATCGCAGGTCAGAACATATGTTTTTATCCGGGTACGAGGGTATATACTGGCGGATATCTGTCGACCTTCATCACTACGGCTGGAAATTATTGCTCCGGACAGTCGTTTCCCCGGGAATATATTCCAGGGAAAGATGCTGAAATTCCAAGGAGCCCTGAAGGAACAGGGAACAGAAGGGTGACCCTCTTTCCAAACCCTACACCTGGTCAATTTTACATAGAATTGAACGATGACGAAGGAACGATGAATGGGTTTGTGGCGATATACAGAATCACCGGTGAGTTGGTAATGAAAAGAGTGTTGAACCCTGCCTTTTCGGCGAAATTCGATCTGTCATCTCAGCCGGGAGGGATTTATCTTATGCAGATCGTCGATCATGACAGGATGGAAGTGGTGAAGATAATTAAACAATGAAAAGTTGACGAGGTGGCGGGCTGCGCCTCCTTTTTTTCAATTTGATTCACCTCATCCCCAGGCTCCTTCTTCTTAAGGAGAAGGGGTGCAAGGGTTGATGTCCTCGGGGTAAATTCCCCGCCCCTTGGGGCGGAATTCGGGCTCAGGGCTTGCCTGGGGTTCATACCAATTGATTATAAATTAAGGTATCACAATCTGTGATACCTTAAACATAACAATATGAACGAATTACAAGTTATAGGAAAAAAAACATCGCTAACCATTTTTATTTTTTAAGAGGTCAATATGTCATCCTTGATTTTGATCTTGCCTCATTATTTGGAGTTGAAACACGATCATTAAAACAGGCCGTACGACGTAATCTTCGTCGTTTTCCTGATGATTTTATGTTTGAATTGACTGAAAATGAAATAGATTTTGTGGTATCTCAAAATGTGATTCCTTCAAAAAGATAACTTGGCGGCGCAATTCCGTTTGCTTTTACTGAACAGGAGGTAGCCATGCTATCAGGAAACGTATTGGTTATAAAGATTATAGTGAAAAATAAGCATTACTGTCCGTAATCAGGAAATGAATATTTTTTCTCCCCTCCTGTATTACCTTTTACACCTTTCCCGGACTAAGCAGAAAAAAGGGATGAGAACATAGAATTAAAACACATGCAGCTACAAAGAATTGAATCAAAAATCTATGAAGTAAGGGGACAAAAGATAATGTTTGACTTTGACCTTGCCGAACTCTATGAAGTACAAACCAAAAATTTAAACCTTGCTGTAAAGAGGAATATAAGCCGGTTTCCACAAGACTTTATGTTTCAATTAACAAAGACCGAATGGGAGGGTTTGAGGTTGCAAATTGAAACCTCAAAAGGCAGGGGTGGGACAAGGTATTTGCCATATGCCTTTACTGAACAAGGTTTAGCTATGTTAAGCGGCATTTTAAATTCGGATAAAGCCATTAACGTAAATATTGCAATCATGAGAGCTTTTGTATTTATCAGGCAATACGCTTTAACTCACAAAGATTTAACCGACAAACTAAAGGAACTTGAAACAAAATACAATAAACAATTTCATGATGTTTATGAAGCTATTAACTACCTGATAAAAAAGGACAAACTGGTGACCGAACAAAAAGAACGCAAGCGAATAGGTTTTAAAATAAAAAACAATGGTTGAGACTTGGCTGCCAAAGTAAAAGTCAGTCTGAAGGTGACCCCCCTCCTTGCACGCAGGGAGGGGCCGGGGGTGGGTTCTGATTAATTGTTAACATTTCAAAAATCCCTTAATTCAAAAATACCGGCCGGATATCAAAAATACCTGCCCAATGCGAAGGAAATCGGAAAGAAGTTAATGTGTCACCAGGATGAAAAATAACCATAAAAATATGAACCGCATCTCACTATCTCACTATCTCACCATCTCACCACCTCACGAGTTCGCGAGCTCACCAGCTCACCAACTTGCCAACTTTTTTTCAACACCCGTATCACCTTTTCCCCCTTTCCCCGATTAAGCAGAAAAAGCAGTGTGAAATCTGTAAACGGTTCAGAGGACTATCAGACCTTTTTGATTTCGATTAAACAACGTATCCAAGATGCGCAGTATACCGCGCTGAAAGCAGTAAACAAGGAATTGATCCGGCTTTATTGGGACATGGGAAAGATGATTGTGGAGAAGCAAGAGAAACTTGGCTGGGGGAAATCGGTCATTGAAAAACTATCTGGGGATTTAAAAGCAGAGTTTCCCGGAATAGGAGGATTTTCAACAAGAAATCTATGGAACATGAGAGATTTATTCCTGGTTTATAGTGAATTACCAAAACTGCAACCAATGGTTGCAGAAATTAGCTGGACGAAAAATATTATCATAATCAATAAATGTAAAAGTCTGGAACAAAAAGAATTTTATTTGTTACAAACCAACAAATTTGGATGGACCAAAGAAATATTGCTCCATCAGATCGCCAACAAAACCTACGAAAAATACCTTCATAACCAAACCAATTTCGAAATATCTGTTCCGGAAAACTACAAACACCTGGCTTTGTTGGCAGTTAAAGACGAATATACCTTTGATTTTCTGGAATTGGGAGAGCAACATGGCGAAAAACAACTTCAAACCGCCTTGATTAGGAACATCCGGCGATTCATGCTTGAAATGGGCAACTGGTATGCCTTTATCGGAAGTCAATACCGGCTGGAAATAGAAGGCCACGAATATTTTATCGACCTGTTGCTTTTTCACCGAAAGCTGAAATGCCTGATTGCAATTGAGTTAAAGGTCGGAGAGTTCATTCTGGAATATAAAGGTAAAATGGAATTTTATCTTGCAATACTAAATGAAAAAGTGAAAGAACCGGATGAAAACGATTCGATCGGGATCATTATTTGTCGTCATAAAAACAAGACCATCGTGGAATACTCTCTCAGGACTTCCAATATGCCAATCGGGATAGCAACCTATACAACCCATTCAAAAATACCGGCAGGATATCAAAAATACCTGCCCAATGCGAATGAAATCAGGAAGAAGTTAATGTGTCACCAGGATGAAAAATAACCATAAAAATATGAACCGCATCTCACTATCTCACTATCTCACCATCTCACAAACTCACGAGCTCGCCACCTCGCCAGCTTTTTTTTCACTTCCCGTATTACCTTTTTCCCCTTTCCCCGATTAAGCAGAAAAAGCAGTATGCAACTTGTAAACGGTTCCGGGGACTATCAAACCTTTTTGCTTTCGATTAAAAAACGTATCCTCGATGCTCAGTATACCGCGCTGAAAGCAGTAAACAAGGAATTGATCCGGCTCTATTGGGACCTGGGAAAGATGATCGTGGAAAAGCAGGAGAAGCAGGGTTGGGGAAAGGCCGTCGTTCAAACTCTTGCCATGGATCTGCAACGAGAGTTTCCGGGGATTTCTGGTTTTTCCTTATCGAATCTATGGAGAATCAGGAGTTTTTATTACAGTTATCAAAATATTGAAAAACTCGCACCATTGGTGCGAGAAATTGGTTGGTCGCACAATGTTATCATTTTTGAAAAATGTAAAAATCCGGAAGAGAAAGAATTTTATCTTGTTAATACTATAAAATCAGGATGGACCAAAGAAATATTGCTTCATCAGATCGCCAACAAAACCTACGAAAAATACCTTCATAACCAAACCAATTTCGAAATATCCGTTCCGGAAAACTACAAACACCAGGCTTTGTCGGCAGTTAAAGACGAATATACCTTTGATTTTCTGGAATTGGGAGAGCAACATGGCGAAAAACAACTTCAAACCGCCTTGATTGGAAACATCCGGCGATTCCTGCTTGAAATGGGCAACTGGTATGCCTTTATCGGAAGTCAATACCGGCTGGAAATAGAAGGCCACGAATATTTTATCGACCTGTTGCTTTTTCACCGAAAGCTGAAATGCCTGATTGCAATTGAGTT
>JALNZC010000082.1 GCA_023229525.1 Bacteroidales bacterium | reverse complement strand
ATTTCATTGTTGATACAGATTTAATTGCCAAAACAATATTCAGTTTGTTGCCCGAAAAACCACCATATCGTCTGTGTTTTGACCGTACCAATTGGAAGTGTATATTCCGGCCATACTGCCCCCCCCATTCCGGTGATACTGCCCCCCTGGCGAGGAGAATTTTCTGAGGACAAAATTTAAAAGAACGGTCAATGGCTAATTATGACTGTAAAATTATTCTTTTTTAGGTTTTCAGCGTTGCATTTGTTTTCTAATCAAATTTCTTTATATAGTTGCCTTGCATTCTTATTTACCGATTTTATAAACCTGATCTGTCCGTGAGGACAGAATAAAAATAAAAAAAGAAGAATTGGTTGATGTTGAAACGGGTAATAACTCTTTTCGAGTTATTCTCGTTTCAATATCTCTTTTCTTTTTAGGCTTTGAGTTCATACTGTCTGATTATGAAGGCCCATACTTGATGAACTGTCTTTTTTGGTTTTCTTTCGCATGGATTCTCCTTTGAGATCGATGCGATGGGAACCATGATACAAACGGTCCAGGATGGCATCGGCGTTATGCGAATATTCGGATAATGCCGATTATCCTCACTTTTTTATTATGCAAAGAAATATTCTTACTTGGTTTGATAATCAGCTATATACTTGTCAATAATATCCCGATTTGTTAGCATAATTATTTAGTTTAAGGGAGGCATTTTGCCGTCACCATTTAAACTTTATTAATTATGAAAAACGAATTTGATTATTCTGATGTAACATCAAAAGCACTGGATTTTCTGAAAAACAAACTTTTGTACAAGTATGTTACTACTCGTCATTATCGATCCAGATGGCTGTATGTCAAAGAGTATATGGAATCAAAAATGACTGATTTCATTAGTCCTGCCGTATGCAATGATTTTCTCATTAAACTTTACAATGGACGAAAACACAGTGATTTATCTGTAAATGAAAAAAATGTCGAAAAAGCCATATCTATTCTGTCTGAATTTATTTCAACGGGGACTATCCATAAGACGAATAAAATAATCCATCTTGATGGCCCAATAGGAATGGTAATAAGAGACTTTCTGGAATTTAAAAAGTCCTTGAGGCGGAGTAATCTGACGATTGATAAGATTGAAACCCATTTGAGTAATTTCAATTTCTGGCTATTGTCTAATGGCGTTTCAACCATCCATGACATCGAACAAATGCATATCCTAAACTTTATTAGAAGCCTGGATTCAAATAAAAAGGCACTCGTACATGATACTCTTTTAGATTTGCGTGGTTTCTTTAACCATCTTTATACCAAGAAGGTTTTATCGGTTAACCTAGGGCTGGTCATACCAAAAGATAATTATGTTTGTCAATCCCAATTACCATCATATTATACCGAAGCAGAAATTGATCGGTTGTTAAAGTCAATTGATCGTGGTACAGCAGTAGGGAAACGTGATTATGCAATACTGATAATTGCAGCACGATTAGGTTTAAGAGTATCTGATATTGCACGGTTAAAATTTGAAAACCTACACTGGGAGAATAGTAGCATAGTACTCAATCAGTATAAGACAGGGAAATATCAAACACTTCCACTTTTACCTGCAATTGGCAATGCCATACTTGATTATATCCAGTACGGAAGGCCTCAATGTGGCGAAAAAAACATATTTATACTTGCTGTATCTCCATTTTATCCTATTTCTTCAAGATCAATATCAACGATGGCTCACCGACGTTTTTTAAGTGCAGGCTTGAATTTAAAAGGAAGAAAACACGGAGCACATGTTCTTCGTCACAGCCTTGTCAAAGAACTGCTTAATAGCAAGCAAATTCTTCCTGTCATAACTGAAGTTCTTGGACACAAAAACACGGAATCGACCAGGCACTATATCCGTATTGATACAGAATCTTTAAGGCAGTGTTCCTTGGATGTACCAATGGTTAATCCTCTATTTTATCAGTTATTGAAGGAGGGCAATTGCTATGAATAGAAAAGTTTTTTGGAGCATATATGCCCCTTATATTAAAGATTTTGTAGACTTAAAACGAAGTCTTGGGTATAAATACAAAGAAGGAGAAAGAATCCTTTTCTTATTCGACAAGTTTATCATTGAACAAGGAGAAACAGCAATAGGCTTTTCCAAAGAACTGGCAGACAAATGGTCGGTTAGAACTAATAATGAATCGGACCTGACCAGGTATGGGAAAGTCGTTTGCATAAATCAATTTTCTGACTATCTGCGAGGTCTTGGAGTTAAGTCATATATACCTCAATTACCCAAATATCCGGGCACAGACTTTATCCCTCACATTTTCACTTACATTGAAATGAATGCTTTGTTTAACGCAAGTGATAATTTAAGATTACGACTTAAGGATATGGGTTCATCGATGTTTGTAATGCCTTGCTTACTTAGAATGCTATATGCTACCGGTATTAGAATAGGTGAAGCATTGTCATTGAAAAACAAGGACATAAATCTAACCGATAAATATCTTATCCTAAGAGAAACAAAAAACCAGAAAGAGAGGATAGTGCCATTTACGGATTCATTTGCAAATGTTTGTCAGGATTATTTGGAACAAAGGAACAAACTTCCCATTATTGGTATAGACAAAGATGACAACCCTTTCTTTGTGACACTGAACGGATGTTGCTGCAGACATAGTGCTATTTATAATTGGTTTCGGAAAACACTTGATCGGGCAGGAATCCCGCTTGAAGGGAATCGGCATGGACCAAGGGTTCACGATATCCGACATAGCTTCGCCTGTCACTCGTTTGTAAAGCTTTCAGATGAAGGGATGGACCTGTATTGTTCATGGCCGTATCTCTCAACTTATCTGGGGCATCAATCACTTGAATCGACCGAACAGTATGTGAGGTTAACCGCACAAATGTATCCGGATTTATTAAAGGATGCAGATAGGATATTAATCGATGTACTTCCTGACAGTAATCAGAACGTTCAAAACATGAAGCCATGAAACAACCTACAGATTTTTCCAAATATATTTCCGGCTTCCTTTGTAATTATTTAACAAATGAGAGAGGTGTCAGCCAAAATACGATAAAATCCTACAGCTACTCTTTTATCTTGCTTGTCAATTTTATGCATGAAGTCAAGAAGATACACATCAATAGATTATTAATAAAGGACATAAACAAAGAGGTCGTCGTGGAGTTCCTTAATTGGCTCCAGAGTAATAGAAAATGTAATGATGCTACACGTAATCAGAGATTGGCTGCAATATCTTCGTTTATCAAATATGTTGAATACATGAACCCTGCTGCTTTGCATACCTACCATCAAATATTATCTATACCGGTGAAAAAGTCGGAGAGAAAACCAATCAGCTATCTTACAATTGATGGTATCAAACTTTTACTACAACAACCCAATGTGGTTAAAGGGAAAGGACTACGAGACCTGACTTTACTTTCTCTCATATATGAAAGTGCAGCAAGAGTACAGGAAATATTGGATCTTACCCCATCCTCATTGTTCCTTGAAAGCAAGCCTTACAGAGTAATATTGCATGGAAAAGGAAACAGGAGCAGGACAATACCTCTTCCCGAAAAAGAAGTACAAATATTAAAACGGTATATGGATCAGTATGAACTTTTTAAAAGAGAAAAGGCTCAACAACCACTATTCCCGAATTATCAGGGACAAAAGATGACACGAAACGGGGTGAACAATATTCTGAGAAAATATGCAAGTATGGCTAAACAAAAGGACAGTGGATTAATACCAGACTCTCTTAGCTGCCACGGATTGCGTCACTCGAAGGCTATGGAATTGTTAGAATCGAAAGTTGAGTTGATCCATATCAAAGACTTTTTAGGCCATAAGTCTGTGTTAACAACAGAAATCTATGCCAGAGTGAATCCAAAATATACTTTTGAAGCTGTAAAGAATGCTTATAAAAACATCACAACTGATGAAATACCGGTTTGGGAAGGAAATAATGATCTACTTGCCATGCTGAAAAATATTGTCAAATAGTGGAGCTAAAATATTATGCGAAGTAATCAACATTGAAAATCTATGTAAATATCTGGTTTACTGTTTATGCATAAGTTTTTCTTTGCATAATAGAAAAGTGAGGATAATCGGCGAGAGTCGATTCTCCAATATACTCATACCAGGAAGCAACCGGTAGTTGTGATGTGATCAGGGTAGATTTTCGTCCATATCGGTCTTCGAGTATCTGAAGAAAAGCGAGCCTTGCAATGCCATCCAGTGGATGTAACCCAAAGTCATCGATGATCAGCAGATGTGTTTTCTCGACCTGGTCTAACCATTTAATAAAAGTTCCGTCCAGCTTTGTCTGTCCTATTTTTTCAAGGAAACGGGACACGCCAAAGTATAAGGTTTTATAGCCATGGGAGCAGGTTTGTCTGCCGATCGCACAGGCCAGAAAACTTTTTCCGCAACCAGTTGCTCCGGTGATAAGGATGTTCTCCGATCGATCTATAAAACCGCAATCTGCTACGGTGATCATTTGATCTGCCGTGAGATTCCTGGAGGTGTTACAATAAACCTGTTCCAACAAGGCATTATAGCGCAGTTTACTCATTCTCAGGTAAGCTTCAGTTTTCTTTTGGACACGAGACTGCAGCTCGGCTTCCGTGAGCCGTACGATCAAGTGGTTGGCCGGGGGTTGATCGTTTACCGGAAGGCTTAATACCCCTTCATAGGTTTGTGCCATACCAGATAGTTTAAGGGTTCGTAATTGGTCTAAGGTGGTTTGTGTGTTCATCGTCATTGGTTTTTATGGGTTGATTTAGCGATAGGCTTCTGCTCCTCTGAGATTCGTATGAAGTGGCAGTGAAAACAGCAGGGGTTCTTGTTGTGGCTGTTGGTCCAGGTTTTTCTTCAGGATATTGCGAATGATCGTATACGAGCCACAACTATTTACCACAGCCATGCTGCAGGCTGCTTCTATCCGGTCATTGCCATATTTGTCGGCCATCCGTAACACTCCAAGACAACTATTATAAGCTTGCTCAACGAAGGATCGGGAAGACAAAATACGCTCAATAACCAGTTTCGTATTGACACCGATATTCCCTGCACGGTTCCTAAAATAATCTGCATTCCAGCCCCTGGTCTGTAGATATTCACTGTGTTTTGCAGGCATATGTTCATCGAGGGTAGTATACCCAAGGGTGTTCTGTCCCGGTGATGAATAGCGATACGACGATAATCATGAAAGATTTCAACTTCCATCAGGTCATATACCACTGTGGTCTCTTTGCCAAAGTACTGTGGAGGTACGCTATATTGGTGCATGTCTTCACCCAGAACTACATGATAGTTCCCCTGTACTTTTGCTCTCGTCTGGTGAAGGATCGAAAAGGGTTCCAAGGGTAAGGACTTTAACACGGGCTTTTCATGGTGGGTGAACTGATCCCACCGACTATAGGGCCGTTTTTGCAGCCGCTGCCGGTTATGCTCATCCAGCAAGGCCAACATCCGGTAATTGACATCCGTTAACCCTTCGAAGGATTCGTTGCGCATAGGTGCATAGATGCGTGTGTAGCTGCAATTGACCCCATTCTCTACCGATGGTTTATCTCTGGGTTTTCTCACCCTGGCAGCCATTAAAGCCGTATCGTAATGTACCGCCCATTGATCACATAACACGGTGAAGGCGGGTTCATACCGGTCGGGCTTTAAAACATATTGACGCATGTTGTCACTTTTCATGCTCTGGGGCACACCACCAAAATATTCAATGCAATGGGTCATGTCCATAAACACATACTGTTGCTGCGATGAGGGTAGCGCTTCAGTATACGTGTACCCGCTAAAAGGTAACACGAAAACAATCACCGGGTTTTTCTTCATTACCCCACTTGGGGTATGAAGCCAGATAAGGTCATCACCGGCAAAATCAAATTGCAGGGACGCCCCCGGTATATGATCAAAATGCATGACCATGTCCTGGCGCTGAAGATGTGTGTTGAGCCGTTCACAAAATTGTGTATAGCCATATCCATCCGGCATTTCCACACGGTACTCCTGCCAGAGTAGCCAACGGGTTACATGACGACGAGAGAATTCGGCAAGCAAATGCTCCATGCGTTCTTTGAGATCTTTCTGACGGTCACTTTCATGCTGAGGTGCATGGGCATTATATAAAAGGTCGGAAAGCTCTCCGTCACTCAATCGAATAAGATCACTCAGGCTTTTGCCGGTCTGGTCAATCTTTTTTGCATAGTCATCAACCGTATTGCGGCTCATGTGTATCGCCCGGGCAATCTGTCGGTGGGAGATGTTTTTTACAAGCATTTGAAGGATACGTCGGATCTGTAACATGGGTATTGGTTTCTGGGACATCGTACATCGTTTTGTGCAATGTACTGTTTGTCCGTTACGAATCCGCTCTTGGAAAGTGGCCCAGTTTCTGCCGGAATGTCAGGTCTTATAACCCGATTTTATCCCGTTCCCTGACCTTATCTCTCCCTAATTTAGTGGCCCAACATGGACCGAAATCTCTGGCCCAACATCATCCGAAATAATTGGCCCAGCATGGGGTGAAATACTCAACTTGAAATCGGTAATTGCCTAAACGGTTCTTTAAATGATACCCTAAATATAAAATTTGATGCAATAGGAATTTATGATTCCAAGATGAATTTAAAAATCATGACCAGAAGTGAATTAATCAAATTTCTATTGGCTAAGGAAAAGAATGATTGTGCAACATTTTTAATAAAATAATTAATATTACGGTTGCTAACATGTCGCTAACCGCAACAAAACCAAGGTATTGTTGCTCTTCAAAGGCTCTGCCTTTGATGCGTTTAGCGACCGGGCGTTATCGGCAACTCTAAGCGCAACCCGAACTGATAGTGTACAAATGAAATGACAACATAATATGGACGAAATAATAATTAACACTGACTTCTGTTTTAGTTCTAATGGTAGGTTGACAGCTGATATTTCAAATCGAGCTTTAAAGAAATACTCTGATGGAATTGAAGCAGCCATCAAATTAGAAGGAGACCTTCCAATTGTGCTTGATACGAATATTTTGCTTGATTACTACGGAATGTCGCAAGCGGAAAAGAACAAACTCATTCAGTTAATTAAAACTTACGCCAATAGAATTTACATAACAAGACAGGTAGAGCAAGAGTATTTGAGAAACAGACTTTCAGTAATCAAAAAAGATTTTTTTGAACCATTGAATAGGATAGCTCCCGACTTCATTGCCTTTCAAAGGGATATTGAGAATAAAGTGAAAAGTTACAAGGAAGAAAAAAAACGAATTTTATCAAAGGACTATCCCGAATTGTGGAAACAACTTGAGAATATTGAAAAAGCTGTTTTGAAAGATATTAATGATGAGAAATTTCTTAACGATATTCAAGACCAGGTAGGAACTACGACAAAAAACAATAAAAACATTTCTCTCATTGACGAAATGTTATCGCTTACTTCTACACTTAAACTTACTGATGCATTAACCATTGCTGAATTGGAATTTCTTAAACTAGTGTCTTGACAAATTAGTATAGAAACATTATCTTTGTGGAATAAAACCACAAAGCCATGACAAGGATGACA
>JALNZC010000030.1 GCA_023229525.1 Bacteroidales bacterium | reverse complement strand
CTGACATTACTTGATTTCAATGCTATTGGGGCAAAACTCATGGCCATGCGATGATCACCATAGGTTTCAAATGTCTGATCGGGTGATAAAAGGGGTTTGAAAGACTTGAATTCGAGGCTTGGCATCACATCTGTCGGACCGGAAACCATGATGTTCGCGCCCAGCTTTTCAAGCTCATTTTTCAAGGCGTTCAACCTGTCGGATTCCTTAATTCGCAGGCTTCTGAGTCCTTCAAACCGGCTTCGGATACCCAATGCGGCGCATGTTGTAATAACGGATGGGGCAATATCAGGATAATCAGTAAAATCAAAATAAAAACCATCGACTTTTTTACGAACACGTGTAAGACGTATGCCGCTTTCATTGAATTCGGTACGGATTCCAAAATTCTGATAAATTGACGGCAGAATAGAATCTCCTTGAAGGCTGTTTGGAAATAATCCGGTAAGTTCGAGGTCAACCTCATCGGCAAATACTGCCGCTTCATACCAGAAAGCTGCTGCCGACCAGTCTGTCTCAACATTAAAATCCCGTGATTTATAAACGCCTGGCTGGATATTGATGCGCGTTTTTCCAGACTTCAGCCGTGCCCCATAATATTGCATCAGGCGTGTCGTCATCCGGATATACGGGGTCGATACGATAAGCCCTTTATGATGAAGTAACAGTCCATGAGGCAAATAGGGAGCAATAAGAAGCAAGGCTGTACTGTATTGGCTGCTTATCCCAGCGTCAATGGTTACTTCTTTTCCGGTGACCAGTGTTCCTTTGATGAGAATAGGGGGATATCCGATTTTTGCCAGGTAATCAATAGACGCACCAAGGCTTTTCAGGGCTTCGGCAAGCACAGCGATAGGACGTTGTTTCATGCGCTCGGAACCGGTGAGCATCCATTTTCCGGGATGTGTTGAAAGATACGCGGTCAGGAATCGCATCACTGTTCCGGCATTATTGGTATCCATTTCCAATACCCGTGATGATCCCTTGGCGGAATTGATATCCTCAAGCAACCGTAATAATAGTCGTGTATCATCTGCTTCAGAAAGGTTATGTAACGTAAAATCATGACCACTCAGTGCCCGTATGAGTAACAACCGGTTACTGATGCTTTTGGACGCCGGCAATACCAGTTTTCCCTTAAGGATTTTAGAAGGATTGCTGATCAGTATTGCTTTCATCAGATGATACTTTTCATTAAAAAAGCGATAATTACCTTTAACTTGACTGAAGGTAATAGTTCAATGCATCGGTAATTTCAGCAGGTTCACAAGAAATATTTATCCTCGGTGATCCGGGTGCGGAGATCAAGGTAAACCTGACTCGTCCGTCCCGGTTTTTCTTATCATGGGTCATTAATTCAATTAAAGCCGCCTGGTCGTCTGATTGAAACGGAAACAGATCAAATCCGCTGTGGATATATGTTGATATTTCTTCCAGGTCCTTTTTTGGTAATCCTGTTTTCACCGATGAAAGATAGGCAGCGCAAATCATACCGATCGCAACGGCTTCACCATGAAGCAGGGGGCGATACCCTTTTAAATGTGAAAAAGATTCGATGGCATGGCCGATGGTATGTCCGAAATTCAAGGTTGCGCGGCGTTTTTTTTCGATAAAATCTTCTTTAATAATTTGGCTTTTAAAAGTAATTGCCCCTACGATCAGATGTTGCCAAATTACACTGTCGTTGGGCGTTCTGAACATTTCTACCACCGGATGTTTTTTAAGCTTATTCCATAGTCCGGCATTACCGACCAGTACTGATTTGATTATTTCAGCCAGGCCTGAGCGAAGTTGGGCTTCAGGAAGTGTGTCAAGGAATCGGGGATCAATAAAAATGGCTGTGGGGGAATAGAAAAAACCGACCAGATTTTTCACCGAATCGAGATTGATCCCTGTTTTTCCTCCAATGGATGCATCTACCTGTCCAAGTAATGTGGTAGGAATATGAATGCAGGGTATCCCGCGCATATATCCGGCTGCAACGAAACCACCCAGGTCGGTGACAACACCACCGCCGAGTGTGATCAACAGTGCATCCCGGCCGGCGTGTGCCGTCATCAGATCTTTCCAAAGCCGATTGGCTGTTTCCAGTGTTTTTGCTTCCTCCCCATCCGGTATGATAAGAATTTGATTTTCAGCCAGCTGAGAGACCTGTTTTAACAGTACAGGCAAACAAAGTTCATGGGTAACCGTATCAACCAGTATAAATACTTTTCCTTTATCAAGGTGGACAGATCGCCGGAATTTTTGAATTTCTGCAAGAGAATCTTTACCGAAAAAGATCCGGGTGCGGTCAATTTTTATGATCCGGCTGGAAAGTTTCATGAATGCTTGGTTTCCGTTAATGAAATGCTGCCATCAGCAGGCTGATATCCTGAAATGGAAGGTTAAACCGTTTGCTGATGAAAAGGTTGGTAATGATTCCATTGTAAATATAAACCCCTTGCCGGACTCCGGAATCATGTTTGAGCAGATTTTCAATTCCCCCTTCGGAACCTATATCAAGAATAATCGGAACGATGATATTGTTCAGCGCCTGGGATGCAGTATGAGGAACTTTTGACGGGATATTGGGGACTGCATAATGGGTAACACCATGCAGTTTAAATACCGGAGATTTATGGCTTGTTGGCCTTGAGGTTTCAAAACATCCTCCCTGGTCAATACTCACATCGATGGCTACCGAACCGTCCTTCATCTGTTTTATCATTTCCTCGGAGATGACGCAAGGTGTTCGTCCTTCGGGTGAATGGATAGCGCCGATCAGTACATCGGCAGTCTTTAGTGATTCGATAAGCACTTTCGGGTGTAAAATGGAAGTAAAAACACGCCTCCCGAGGTTGTTCTGAATCCGCCGCAAGCGGTATACCGAATTATCGAAAATTTTTACCAAAGCACCTAGTCCGATGGCGGAACGGGAGGCAAATTCTCCCACGGTCCCTGCCCCGATAACAACGACTTCACTCGGTGTGATCCCGGTAAATCCTCCAAACATCTTACCACGACCATATTCGGGGTCAGCCAGGTATTCTGCCGCAATAAAAATGGAGGTACTACCGGCAATCTCACTCATGGCCCGGATGATGGACAACTGTTTCGTTTTGTCCCGGATCGTCTCAAAGGCCAGCGCTGTCACCCGTTTCGAAAGCAGAGAACGGAAATATTCCCCGCATTGCATTGACATCTGAATAGCTGATATCAACGTATGTTTCGGATGGAGGTAACTCATTTCTTCCACAGTGACAGGAGCAACTTTTAAAATGATATCCGCTTTATAAACTTCTTCCGGCGAATATAAGAGATGGGCTCCGGCTTCGCTGTATTCATGATCGCTGAAATGCGCGGTGATCCCGGCGCCGGCTTCAACCATTACCTGATGACCATTATGGCATAACAATGCAACGCCATCGGGAACAAGCGACACCCTGTTTTCCAGTGGAGAAATTTCTTTTGGCACCCCGATGATGAGATTGCTTCGCTGTTTTGCAACTTCGAGCATTTCCTCCTGCGGCATCAATCGCCCGGCAGGTGATATATGCATATAATCCGGACCTGGCTCTTCCATGCTCCAAAATTTTAAACGAAGATACAAAAAAGTGGTGAAATAACGAAGCTGTCAAACATCGAAATGCCGAAAAAAGGGGAATTAAAATCCGATGATCCGTGAACCTTCGGACCGATTTTCGGTAATGCTGACCTTTATTGTTTCCGGTGGCAACAGGTTTTCAATTAATTCGGGCCACTCCAGAAAGCAGTATGAACCGGAATAGATATAATCTTCATAACCGATATCAAAGACCTCTTCCAATTTATTAATTCTGTATAAATCGAAATGAAAAATCGATTCGCCAACAGCGGTCTTGTATTCGTTGATGAGGGAAAAGCTGGGGCTCTGAACGATATCGATACCGTTCAGTTCCCGACACAACGCTTTGATAAAGGTGGTTTTACCTGCTCCCATAGAACCGTAAAAGGCAAATACCCTCGCTTCAGGAAAGGTACGGATCAACTTCCTGGCGACCTGACGAAGGTCGGATTCGGTAAAACAACTGTATTCCAATTGGCACTTAACAATTGAAGGTATTACTATTTGGGTTTCAAGGAAATGAAGGGGATGAGCATTTCTTCCATGGAAATCCCGCCATGCTGAAAAGTATTTTTATAATAATTCACATAATGGTTATAGTTGTTCGGATAAGCGAAAAAGTCGTCTTTCCGGCAAAAAACAAAGGAAGAGCTGACATTGCCACGGGGAAGGAAAATATCTCCGGGATTTTTCACCTCAAAAGCTTCATCCCGTTCAAATTTTAATGCTTTCCCGGTTTTATATCGCAAGTTGGTATTGGTATTGCGGTCGCCCAGTATCTTAACCGGATTTGTGACACGGATCGAGCCATGATCAGTGGTAATGGCAACATTAACCGCTTTTTCACCAAGGAATTTTAAGATATCCAGGAGTGGGGAATGGAGGAACCAGCTTACCGTCAATGACCGGTATGCTTTTTCATCGTCGGCCAGTTCCCTGATGATCTCCATCTCTGTGCGGGCATGCGAAAGCATATCAACAAAATTGTAGACAATGAAATTCAGCTTATTCACCATCAGGTTGGGCATTAATTCCACCAGTTTTTTGCCGTAAGTCTGGTTCAAAACCTTATAATAGGAATACTTGATATCGCGTCCGTACCGTTTCAGTAACTCTCCCAGGAGCTCATTTTCGTAATTGTTTTTGGTACCTTCTTCATCCTCGTTCACCCACAATTTCGGATATTTTTTTTCAATTTCCGTAGGTAACAATCCGCCGAACAATGAATTCCGTGCATACTGGGTAACTGTCGGAAGAATGCTAAAATATATATCTTCACGATCTACCCTGAAATACTCTTCTATTATGGGCTGTAATACCTTCCACTGATCAAACCGCAGGTTGTCTATCAGGATAACAAACAAGGGTTTGCTTTCGTTCAGGAGGGGAAAAACCTTTTCCTTGATCAGGTTGTGCGAGAGTACCGGGTGGGCATTGGTTTTTCCATTGATCCAATCTGTGTAGTTCCTCTCTACATATTTACAGAACACCTGATTGGCTTCATCTTTTTGCATTTTAAGCACCTGGTTCATTCCTTCATCGCTCGACTGGCCAAGTTTCAGTTCCCAATGGGTGATCTTTTTATATACTTCCGGCCATTCTTCGAAATTCAGTTTATTGCTGATTTCCATACCGATGTTACGGAATTCCTGCTGATACTGAAAGGTGGTCTTTTCACTGACCAGTTTTTTATTTTCCAGATTTTTCTTCAGGCAAAGCAGGATTTGATTTGGATTAACAGGTTTGATCAGGTAATCGGCAATGTTTGACCCGATGGCATCTTCCATGATCGTCTCTTCTTCGCTTTTGGTGATCATCACCACCGGAAGATTCGGGAAATCGATTTTCATCTTGGATAAGGTACCAATACCCGACAATCCAGGCATCTGTTCATCCAGGAACACAATATCGAAAGGTTTTGATTTAATGATTTCCAAAGCGTCATGGCCATTGTTAACAGTACTGACATCATAACCTTTTTCCTTTAAAAAAATGATATGGGGTTTCAACAGATCAATTTCATCATCCACCCACAAAATCGTGACCTTATCCATATGTTGCTTTTAGCTTCTTTAAATGTTGTAAGTTTGCTTTTATTGTGATCAGCAGTCAATTTTTATATTTCTTTAACAAAGGTACATGAATTTGTCGTTAACGAATAAACGAAAGAATATCAATGATCCTGTGTACGGGTCTGTAATGGTTCCATCGGAACTTGCATTTGATGTCATTGAACACCCGTGGTTTCAACGGTTACGCAGGATCAAACAACTCGGATTGACGCATTATACTTTCCCTTCTGCTCAGCATACCCGGTTCCAGCATGCCCTGGGAGCGATGCACCTCATGGGACTGGCTATCGCTGTTTTGCGATCCAAGGGGATTTTGATATCTGATGAGGAAGCTGAAGGTGTTACGCTTGCGATTCTTTTACACGACATCGGACACGGACCTTTTTCTCATACCCTGGAGCAAACAATCGTCAGGGATATGTTGCATGAAGAGCTTTCGCGACTCATGATTGCAGCGCTGAACCGGGATTTTAACGGGGCGCTTGAAATGGCATATAAAATATTTACCGACACCTACCCGAAAAAATTCCTGCATCAGCTGGTTTCCAGTCAGCTCGATATGGATCGTCTCGACTATCTGGCCCGTGACAGTTTTTTCACCGGAGTTGCCGAAGGGGTTATCAGTTATGACAGGATCATTAAAATGCTGACGGTATACGAGGACGAACTGGTTGTTGATGCCAAGGGAATCTATTCCATCGAAAAATTCCTGATCTCCCGACGGTTGATGTACTGGCAGGTATACCTTCATAAAACGGTTATCGCTGCCGACCAGATGTTGATCAATCTTCTGAAACGGGCCAAATTTCTCGGCGAAAAAGATAAAATTCTTTCTGCCACTCCTGCTTTCAGTATGTTTTTACAACATAATCCGACTAAGATGGAATTTGAAACCGACAACCGATGGCTCGGTTACTTCGCACAGCTTGATGATTTCGATATTGTTGCTTCTATCAAGAATTGGATGCACCATGATGATCCCATCCTGGCTTTATTGTGTAAAAACCTGATCAACCGCCGGCTTTTCCGGGTCGAATTGCAAACCTATCCTTTTAACTCCGTTTATGTCGAAAAGATTAAGGGTGCAATCTTCAAAAATTATCATTTACAACCCGATGAGATCGAATACTATTTTACCCATAACAAGGTTGAAAATAAGGCCTATAATCCGCTTCATGACCGGATCATGATCAAAGGTAATAACGACGAATTGCTCGACATTTCTGAAGCCTCTGAACAATTGAACATTGCTGTCCTTCCAACAACCGTCAGCAAGAATTTATTATGTTACCCTAAATTTGTATCTGTTTGATATTTTGTATCTTGAAAAATGTTCCGGGTATGAGTATTATTTTTGGTAACTTGCACCCCCGTTTGAAGATAGATTATAACAAACACCCATAAATGGAATTCACTGCTATTCAGATTGCTGCTCTGTTAAACGGTACCATTGAAGGTGATCCGGACATTAAGGTTTCAACGCTATCCAAAATCGATGAAAGCTTACCTGATTCTTTGACTTTTTTAACCAATCCCAAATACAATTCATACATCTATTCAACGAAAGCCTCGATCGTTCTTGTAAACCAGGATTTTATTGTTACGCAGGCTATCGGGGCCACTTTGATCCGTGTGGAGAATGCCTATGCTTCATTCGCCCGGTTATTGGAGATGTTCAGTAAATCGAAAAATGATCAGATAGGGATATCGGCAAAAGCATCCATTTCCTCTTCAGCAACCCTCGGAACCGGTGTTTCGGTGGGTGATTTTACATATATCAGCGACCGGGTAAGCATCGGTGATAACGTTCATATTCATCCACAGGTTTATATAGGGCCGCACGTCACGATTGATGAAAATACCCTGATCTATCCGGGTGTTAAAATCTATTCCGATTGTATCATCGGGAAAAATTGCATTCTTCACTCCGGAGTGGTTATCGGGTCCGATGGATTCGGATTTGCCCCGCAACCGGACAACAACTATCAGAAAATTCCTCAACTGGGGAATGTAGTCCTGGAAGAAAATGTGGAGGTTGGTTCCAATACCACTATCGATCGTGCGACATTGGGATCGACCATAATCCATCAGGGTGTCAAGCTTGATAACCTGATCCAGGTGGCCCATAATGTTGAAATTGGAGAAAATACGGTGATTGCAGCGCAGACCGGAATTTCGGGATCCACCCGGATCGGGAAAAACTGCATGATCGGTGGTCAGGTCGGTATTGTTGGCCATATTATCATTGCCGATAATGTCAAAATCGGAGCCGGTTCAGGTGTTGAGCGGAGCATTCTTCAGGAAGGTGCAGCCATGCTGGGCGCTCCAGCCATCGAAGCAGGAAAAGCACGCAGGAATTTTATCCATTGGCGTAAACTCGATGAAATCGTCAGGAAAGTTTATACCATTGAAAAGCAGGTAAACAAATCGCATGAGTGAAAAACAAAAAACGATCAAAGATCCGGTAAGCATTTCCGGAGTCGGGTTACATACAGGAAATGAAGTTGTAATTGCATTTAAACCTGCGCCGGAAAATTATGGATTCAGATTCCGTCGTACTGATATTGCTGCAGATACATTGGTAGATGCCGATGTCGACAATGTCGTGGATACATCCAGAGGAACAAGTATCGAACAGGATGGCGTCAGAATAGATACCATTGAACATGTTCTTGCCGCACTCTCGGGTCTTGAGATCGACAATGTACTGGTTGAAATGAATCAATCGGAAACCCCAATTCTCGATGGCAGTTCACGTTTTTATGTCGAAGCCTTACAAACGGCAGGAATTGTCGAGCAAAAAGCTTTACGCAAATATTTCGAACTGACATCAAATATTACTTATATCAATCCGGAAAAGAAGGTTGAAATGATTGCTATTCCTTCTAAGGAATTCCGGGTTTCCGTAATGATCGATTATGAATCAAAGGTACTTCAGTCACAAAATGCCACACTGGACCGCATAACTCAGTTCAGGTCGGAGTTTGCTACATGCAGGACCTTTGTTTTTCTTCATGAACTCGAATATCTTCTCAACAATAACCTGATCAGGGGAGGCGATCTTAGCAATGCCATTGTGTTTGTCGACCGTGTCATTTCAAGAAAAGAGCTTGACCACCTGGCCAAACTTTTCAATAAGCCCAAAGTTGAGGTACTGAAGGAGGGCATATTAAACAATCTTGAATTACAATACCCAAATGAACCGGCCCGGCATAAATTACTCGATGTTATGGGGGATCTATCGCTTATTGGAATGCCGTTAAAAGCACATATTATTGCCACTCGTCCCGGACATTACTCTAACGTGGAATTTGCGCGTCTGATAAAAAAACACCTGAAAAAGGAGAAGCGCTCTATGGATGTCCCCAGGTTTGATCTGAACAAGACTCCACTTTACAACATTACCCAGATCAAGAACATTCTTCCCCATCGCCCCCCCTTTCTCTTTATTGATAGGATCCTTGAGATGGGCACCGATTATGTGGTAGGCTTAAAGAATGTGACCATGAATGAATCGTTTTTCGTCGGTCATTTCCCGGATGAGCCTGTTATGCCGGGTGTGATCCTGATCGAGGCCATGGCACAAACCGGTGGGATCCTTGCGCTAAGTACGGTAGATGACCCTCAGAACTACACGACCCTGTTCCTAAAGATAGAAAGTGTAAAATTCAGGCAGCGCGTTGTTCCTGGTGACACGGTTGTCTTCTTTAATCAGCTTACCGGGCCGATACGCCGAGGGCTTGTCAGCATGAAAGGGGTTGCCTACGTCGGAAATAAAATTGTAATGGATGCCGATATGATGGCCCAAATTCAACGCAAATAATACGATCATGAATCAACCATTAGCATATGTAAATCCACAGGCAAAAGTAGCTGCCAACGTTGTGATCGAGCCGTTTGTTTCGATCGACAAAAACGTTGTTATCGAAGAAGGGACATGGGTCGGCTCCAATGTTACCATTATGGAAGGAGCCAGGATCGGTAAAAACTGCAAGATCTTTCCCGGAGCCGTAATCTCGGCTATTCCCCAGGACCTGAAGTTCGCCGGAGAAGATACTATTGTAAAGATCGGGAACAATGTAACTATCCGTGAATTTGTGACAATTAACCGGGGAACCAAGGCAAGTTATGAAACTGTGATCGGCGATAATACCCTGATCATGGCCTATGCCCATATCGCCCACGATTGTGTGATCGGAAATAACGTTATCATGGCCAACGCTGCCATGCTTGCCGGGCATGTAACTATTGACGACTGGGCAATCATCGGAGGTATGGTTCCTATCCATCAATTCTGTCATATCGGTGCACATTCCATCATTGCAGGGGGAGCAGGCGTTGGGAAAGATGTTCCTCCCTATACAAAGGCCGCGAGAAATCCCCTTTCGTATGTCGGTGTAAATTCAATCGGACTTCGCAGAAGGGGATTTTCGCCTGATGTGATCAACAAGATCCAGGATATTTACCGGATCATTTTTGTTAAGGGATACAATGTAACTCAAGCTGTGGAAATCATTGAGGCCAAAGTGGAAGCAACCCCGGAACGGGATGAAATCCTGTTGTTTATCGCCAATTCAAGCCGGGGTATAATGAAAGGCTATTCCAAGGTTCGTGAGAAATAGTGAATCGCGAAAAACCCTCTCATGCGGATCGAACTTAATCATATCGGAAAAAAATTCAATTCCGAATGGATTTTTCGCGATGTTTCCTTTACATTTGAAAGTAATCAAACCTCAGCTATTCTTGGACGGAATGGCTCCGGTAAGTCAACCCTGCTTCAGGTAATTGCCGGAAATATACATTCTACCGCCGGCGTGGTAAATTATACCTTTAACGGAAATCAGATTCCGGATCCTGAAATTTTCCGTTATCTTGCGTTGGTAGCGCCTTACCAGGAGTTGATTGAGGAATTCACCTTACCGGAAATGCTGGATTTTCACTTCGCCTTCAAATCTTATATTCCCGGATTCAGTCGTCAAAAAACCATTGATTTACTTGGATTTCCGGGAAACAATCACAAGCATATCCGTCAATTTTCCTCAGGGATGAAACAACGGGTAAAATTAGTTATTGCCATCATGAGTAATGTTCCCTTGCTCCTTTTTGATGAGCCTGCCATGAATCTTGATCAATCCGGAATTGACTGGTATCTGCAGCTGATGAATGATTTTACAAAAACCCGGACAGTTATAATTTGTTCAAACCAACATCGGATCGAATCAGGCTTTGCCAGTTCGAAGTTGATGATAGAAGAATTCAAGAAATAAGGGAGCAGGATACAGGATACAGGATGCTGGATGCTGGATGCTGGATGCTGGATGCTGGATACTGGATACTGGATACTGGATGCTGGATACTGAATGTTGGATGCTGGATACAACTTATTTTATCTTTTATTTAATCGTCACATCTTTAAATCTTCAAATTTTCACATCTTCAAATCGTCACATCGTCACATCTTCAAATTTTTACATCTTCAAATTTTCAAATTTTCACATCTTCAAATTTTCAAATCGTAAATCGTAAATCTTTCAGGGGTGTGCAACGAAATAGTACTCTTTGCCCTTTTCGAAAAGTATTTTAAACTTTTCAATGGTCAGGGATGGCCCGTTGGAAAGAAATCCTTTCAGGGTTGAAATTTTCATTCCGCAATCCACTGAAATGAACCGGTGTAAAAGATCAGGCGTAGAACCATAAAAATCAGCGGCACCCATACCAAATTCAAAGATGACCACCGGTTTACAACGTTTCAGCGTGGCAAGAGCCCCTTTCATTACTTGAAATTCAGCGCCTTCCACATCAATTTTAATTATATCTATGGATGTACCTTCCGGGATGATGTCATCGAGCAAACCGGTTTTGACAGAAATCTGCTCAATATGTACATTTTTTCCGTCATACTTGCGTTTTTTAATTCCGCTGTAAGCGGGAGCGTTTAAAACATGCTGAAAAGAAGTTGTCCCGGTTTTATCATACAACGCTGTGGGATTTATATTTACAGTAGGGTCTGATCGGTATTTTTCAGATAATATATGAAACAGTTCGGGAATAGGCTCAAATCCAAATTTCTTACCCTGGGGCGCTCCCTTGATCATCAGGTCAAGTATCTCTCCTTTATGGCATCCGATGTCAATGCAATTCGAATCTGGTCTCAAGGTCTTGTGAATTATTTTCCGGGTAAATGCATCGTATTTCTGATTCCGGGTAACCGAGACATGCAGTAAGGTTAGGAGTCGTTTAAGTAGTTGTTTCATTAGCCGTTGGTAGACTTCATTATTCAGACTGCGGCAAAATTAACACATTTAATTCATGTGGGAACTTTTATTTCCGGAATAAGTCAATTGAACTACTCGTAAATCATTTTCCTTCTGTTACTTCATATCATTATTATGGATATTTCAAGTTTTTAACTAATTTTGCAGCCCCTTAAAAACAAATCATCAAAATTTTTATATGGCCACAACCGCGGATATCAGAAATGGTCTAGTCATCGAATTCAACAACGACCTTTACAGTGTTGTCGAATTTCAGCACGTTAAACCAGGCAAAGGACCGGCATTTATTCGTACAAAATTAAAGAATCTAAAGCATGGACGGGTGATTGCCAATACCTTTGACTCAGGCGCAAAAATTGAAATTGCGCGGGTAGAACGCCGGAAATATCAGTACCTCTACAAAGATGATTCATCTTACCATTTCATGAATATGGAAAATTTTGAACAGATCTATATTCCCGCAGAACTGATAAACGCACCTCAATTCCTTAAAGAGGGCCAGGAGGTAGAGATCCTGTTTCATGTTGACACGGAGACCGTGCTTACCTGTGAACTTCCACCGTTTGTTGTGTTAAAAATAACCTATACTGAACCTGGGATGCGGGGCAATACTGCTACCAATGCTTTGAAAGACTGCACTGTTGAAACAGGAGCTATAGTTAAGGTCCCACTTTTTATCGACACCGGCGAGACCATTAAGGTAGATACGCGTACCGGTGATTACGCAGAGCGAGTGAAAGTATAGGACGGAAGACGAGGGACGAAGGACGAGGGAGTTATGAATCGGGATGAATAAAGTTTTATGAAATTTCCAAGACCATTTAAACTATCAGAGGTTGCTGCATTTACCGGAGCCATGATGGTTGGTGATCCTGATTTTCCCGTTACCGGGATCAATGAAATCCACATGGTTGAACCAGGTGACCTGACTTTTGTGGATCACCCGAAATATTACCAGAAAGCGTTAAATTCGGATGCAACAACGATCCTGATCAATGCTTCAGTTGAACCACCTGAAGGGAAAGCCCTTCTCATCTGTGACAAACCGTTTGATGCTTTTGTTTCCCTTGCACTGCGATTCCGTCCTTTTGTAAAGGCGGTTGCACCTATCAGCCCAGGAGCTGATATAGATGTAGGTACGATCATTCAACCAGGCGTATTTATCGGTAACCACGTTAAAATAGGAAAGAATTGTATCCTTCACGCCAACGTCAGCATTTATGACCATACCATTATCGGTAACAATGTCATCATTCACTCGGGTGTAGTGCTTGGAGCTGACGCCTACTACTTCCAGCGGAGGCCGGACGGGTGGATAAAACTTGAATCGTGTGGCCGGGTCATTATCGAAGACAATGTAGAAATTGGCGCTGTTACAACCATCGACAGAGGGGTAACCGGCGATACTACGATTTCATTCGGTACAAAGCTGGATAATCATGTACAGATCGGTCACGATACCTACGTGGGTCGTCATTGCCTGATTGGGGCCCATTGCGCTATTGCCGGGGTGACCCGTATAGAAGACGATGTGATCCTTTGGGCGCGTGTATCCGTTAACAAGGACCTTGTCATCGGTAAAAAAGCCATCGTCCTTGCCTTGTCGGGTGTCGATAAATCTCTCGAAGGTGGAAAAACTTACTGGGGTATACCGGCCGACGATCCACGCAAAAAATGGCGGGAGATAGCTGCCGTCAGGCAATTACCTGAATTGATCCGGAAGAAAAAAATCTAGGAGGTTGTATCCTGTTTTTCAGGTTCCTTATCCTCTATCTTTGAGGTATATATATCCATTGCAACCAGAATGGCCATGAATCCCCATACCGGAACCGATGCTTTATCGGTATCCAAAAAATTATTCATCAGCCCATGGATAAAATAAGTAATCAATCCCAACGTGGTCGTCATACTCAGAAGTTTAATTTCGCGGTCACGGCTTCGGCGATATACCTTTAATCCGGTAATAATCATAGCTACTACCAGCGCAACCACGATAAGCATTCCGGGTAATCCCTGTTCAGCCAAAGGTCCAATATATTCACTGTGTGCATTTCCTTTATCACCGGCATTGGTACTGATCAGGGTCTTTTCATCCGACAATTGGTAAGGTGCATATTCGAACTGGTAAGTCCCCGGTCCGAATCCGAAGTTAGGACGTTCCCGATACATACGGAATGCAGACATCCATCGGTTGATCCTTTCGAGATTGGAATTGTCAGTTGAAATATTGGAAATGGAGCGAACATGCTCGGTTAGGGTTGCTGCCTTGCTTTGTTTATTCCTTTCCAGAGTAGTGAGAATCTCAAACTGAAATGTATAAAAGATGATACCCATTATAATAGTGGTTAAGGCAACCCAACGGAATTTGATCTTCAACAAAACCAGTATCAGCACCCCGATAGACATGGCAAGACTGATCCAGGCTGCCCGGCAATAGGATAGTATCAAAGCGGTCATAAGTATGAGTAATACCATAAACCCGAAAAAACGAGTAATCTTAGAATATTTCCGGTAAATTACAAATCCAAAGAAAACAGGTATGTACATTGCCAATATAGCACCGTAAGCTGTATGATCATTGTAGAAAGGCTCCATCACAAAATGACCGGCCTGCTGTTCAAATCCCCAGAGGTAATGGTTATATGTAGTAAAAAAAACCACCCCGACAAGGGGGATGGCATAAAACCACATAAACCGTCGAATATTGATCGTTTGTTTGAAAAAATGAATACCAAAAAGATAAAATGGGACTACAAACCATAGTCTTGCAAGCAAAAATTTAAAGGATATCAATGGCCTGACACTGGTAATACTTGTAATCAAAATCCAGGTAAGTTGCAACAGAATAATGATTGTTACCGGATGTTTCCAGATTCTTTTATCAAAATCGTTGTTGAGAATAAGCTTTAAAATAAACATCAGCAAAACACCGAACATCAATGGTTCAGTTGGAATGGAGACACCAACCCTGAATTCACGTTGTGTGATATTAATGGCCAGAGGTGTTGCCAGTGTAATGAGTAAGAGAATTTTATCAAGGTGAAAAAAATAGAGATAAATAATGATCATCAGTACCGGAAGCAACAGCAGCCAATAAATCTCGTGATATATCAGCAGACAGTTCAGCCCAACAAAAAGGGAACTGAGTACATACAAAACCGTATATGTTCCTTTTGTGCCGGTCAGATAACTCTTCAGTCCTTCCAGTTTATCCTGCATGTTTCTTTGATGGAATTTTAAAGAAATGCCGGTTCTCGATGAGTCCGATAATCAGCAATGCTAAAACGAAGGTGGAAATGGTCGAGAGTGATACGATTAACCAGCGGATAGGATAGGATTTTTTATCGGCCGGTAAAGGTTTACTCAGAACATTTACGTAACTGTAGTTTCGGTTATAATTAAAGAGCGCCTTATCCGCATCGAATTTCATGTTGCTGTATGAACTGGCTTCCATCCCGATCAGATCGCGTAAAAGGATCATTTCCACGCCTTTTTCTTCCAAGTTTTTCTTTAACCTTAAAACTTCGGGAGATCTTGTTTTTCCCCCGCTCAAGTAGGCCCTCATGATTTCGCGGGTCTGATTACTGTACTCGAGTATACCGTATTTTGTTCCCAGCGTATCGGCACGGGCTTTCAGTGAATCGAGGTATGCTTTCTTTTTATGGAGAACAAAATCGTAATTGCCCAAAACTTCCTTGAACTTATCTTTCTGAAGTTTCCTGACTTTTAAATTATAATACTCCATGATGGAATTAATGATATCGCTGGCGGTTTGTGGAGTAGGATCCCAAACCTCGATCTTAACCGCTTCATAAGGAGTAGTTGAAAAAACAACGCGGTCCTTATATGCTCTTTGAATGAACGTTTTGACTATTTTAGAGGTAGAGTCGATTTTCCAATGCCGCACCAGATTGAATTTCTTCACGACACTGTCGCGGATATCACGCGATTGCAATACTTCAACCGATTGTTCCGTTACATTTTCTGCGGAATAGGGAGATATGTTAGAGGGATAAATTATGGCATCAGATTTGAAAAGTGGCTGTATGAAGACCGGGCTTGAAAAAAAAGCAGAAAACACCACGGTAACCAATATTACAATACCAAGTTGGATTCTCCATTTGATCAATATTTCTATAATTTGCCTGCTATTAAAAAATTTATCCATTGGGTTGTTTTTTCTTTGAATTTTTAAGATTTACGAACTACTCAGGATTGCTCAAGTTTGAATTTTTTGTGTGCGTTATAATTGACTATTTTTTCCATAACCATAATTACTATGATGGCCATAAACAAAGCCGACAGGGTGGACACCACAATGATCAGCCACCGGACGGGGTATGATTTCCGCTCTGCTTTATATGCATCGCTCACGATAAATTTCTGAGGTAAATTTGACTGAGCGTCCACACGAGCTTCTTTATATTTGGCCTGAAGCAGTGTAAGCTGTTCCGTTTTAAATTCCAGCGAATTTTTCAACATCATATAAATCCCTCCATATTTCCCCAAAATATCGAGTTTTTTCTGGAGGGCAACCTGTGCAGTCCTGTTCCCGTTCATGATGGCAATGGCCATCTGTTGATTGAGAACCTGCGATTGATAGTCAACATCATTTAAGCCCAGGCTCCCTAATGTAACCAATGAATCAACGATGGCCTTGATTTCATTATCAAGTGATTTATATTCTGCTTCCACAATTTTGAAACCTGCTACTGAACGCTGACGTTGCATGTCATTTTTGGTTGAATCGAGCAAATCAGCAATCGTATTAGCTATAACGGCTGCCATTTGCGGATCTTCATCATAAACGGAGATTTCAACGGCAAGGTACTCAGTTGAGCGAAAACCAATATTGTTTTCGTATTCCTTATACAATTTTGAGATCTTATACTGTGAGGTACTATCGATCCCATAATGTTCCATCAGGTTGAATTTCCGGATAACCCGGTCACGGATCTTGTTGGAATTGAGGATCTGAAGCAGTTGTTCAGCCTGTTCCGATTCACCTAAGGAAGTAAGGTCATCATTTTTACCTCCCTTTTCACTGAGAAGGGCTTTTGATACCGAACTCGAACTGGCAGGAAAAAGAATAACGGTTGATTTGTACTTTGGTGTAATAAATAGAGGCAATGAAAAAAACCAGGAACAGAACATAGTGGCTACCAAGACAATGAAAAGGGGTTTACGCCATTTGTATAAAAAAATTACGAGATTTGAAGAATCAAATTCTTCATCTTTTTTAGCTTCATTGAACATAACAGAAAAATCTATTTTTTGTCAAAAGTATGCAATAATTCTTTATGTCCAAAAGAAAGTTGGTTTGAAATGTTGGTTTGAAATGAATATGTCACCGTTCTTCATGAAGTATTTTCATAAACGCCCCCAGACTCCAAAGGCGTAAAAGAACTGCCAGGAAAACCGAGCATAACAGCATCAGGCTGAAATTGCCTAACCATTCTAATCTGTCAGGCAGGAAAGACCAATGAATCAGATAAACCCGCGAGATTATGTTGAAAAAGATAACACCGAGGAAAAAGAGCAATAAGGTTGCAAGGTATCGATAATTGACCGGGAATTTGAAGATTCGCTGAACCAGGATTACCTGGGTAACAGCCATCGTAAACTGGGTTATCAGGCTTGAAATGGCCGACCCTGCTGCCAAAAGATGGGGAATCAAAAGATAATTCAGCACAAAATTGATCAACAGCCCGGATAATGCAATGTAATTAAGCTGAACCAAATTTCCATTCGCAGTAAGCAAGGTACCGAAGATATAGGTCGTAGAAACGGCAATAAATCCAAGGATCAAAAACCGGAATACCCGGGTCGAAGCTTCTATATGCGCATCATACAAAAGCCGGATTATCTCATTGCTGTAAAAAAATGATCCGACTGCTACAATAATTGCCAGGGTGATGACCAATGTGAACGAAAGTTTCAAAATATTTTCGAGTGGCTGCTTGTTCTTGATCATTTTAGAAAAAATCGGAACCAGCAATACAGCAAAAAGGTAAGCGATCATATTAGCTGCATCAAGTAATCTGAACCCCGAAGCGTATATCCCGGCTTGTTCATTCCCCAGTTTTTCGGAAAGCAAACTTTCAATCATCACCGGATCAAGGCGGTTATAGAATGTCATAAGCAAAACCAGCAGGGCAAATGGGAGACTCTGTTTCATAATCATCAGGAAAAAGGGCCAGTTCCAGTTCAGTTTCCGGAAATGTGCTTTTTTCACGACGATCAGAAAAGCAGCGAAGGCTGTGATGGTATAAGCGACTGTCTGGGAATAAACAAACCATTCAATACGGAATGGTGATTCAGTGATATGGCCGAATAACAAGGCGCCGCATAATAGAATCATCAGCAGTCGATCCAGGACAGAAAGTATACTGTCGGTCTTGAACATCAGAAACCCTGAAATATTTGAACGCAGGTATAGTATAAACGAAAGAAGGAACTGGTTAAGGGCCAGCCAGCCCAATAAACGGAACTGATCCGCACTGTATCTCAAGATCAAGGCAATCAAGAAGGCAATTAGAACATAAACCACTCCCAGCAATAGCTTCAGCACCAATATCCCGGAGAAATGCTTATTCAGTAAATGGTTATTTTGGGCTATATTCCGGTTATTGAAATTGGTGATCCCTAAATCAAGGATGATATTAAAAAGAAATGAGAAATTCAGAATAACAAAATAAAAACCGTAATCGGATACACCTACTGTCCGCTGTACTGTAAGATCAATCCCAAAAATCCAGACCGGTTTAATGAGAAGATTAAGAGTAAGGAGTAACCCCAGATTTGTCAGGAATTTCCGCTGCATGAACCAAAAATAAAAGCTATCCGGATAGATAACTTTTAGTTATAACTCAAAAAATATTCAGATATTTGCTACAAACTTAAATAATAATTCTGTTTATTCGGAAATCACTTATAAAAGTCATCACCTCCTGTGCATTCCAACGACAGTTACAAGTCTCAGAAAAGGGAGTGATTATTCATAGAAAAGATAAGAATATTAATGAACATTGCAATAAATACCCGGCTCCTTATTCTCAACAAACTGGAAGGAATTGGATGGTTTACATATGAAACGCTGAAACGTATTACCACACAGCATCCTGAGCACCATTTCTACTTTATTTTCGACAGGGAATATGATCCTGATTTTCTTTTCTCCGACAACATTACACCCATTATTCAGTTCCCCCAGTCGCGACACCCGGTACTATATTATCTGTGGTTCGAATGGGCTCTCCCCAAATTGCTGGGAACAATCAAACCAGATCTGTTCCTTTCGCCCGATGGTTTTCTCTCATTGAAAACACCGGTAAAGTCAATGGCGGTATTTCACGATTTGAATTTCGAACATTATCCGCAGGATATTCCATTCTGGACAAGGCGTTATTATCGTCAGTATTTTCCGAAATATGCCCAAAAGGCGGTACGTATTGCCACGGTATCAGGTTTTTCCAAGGAAGATATTATCAAACAATACCGGGTGAGTCCTGACAAGATCGATGTGGTTTATGATGGCGCACACGAGGCTTATCGTCCTCTTTCAGAAAATGAAAGGGAAAAGATCA
Source organism: Bacteroidales bacterium (assembly GCA_023229525.1). GTDB lineage: Bacteria > Bacteroidota > Bacteroidia > Bacteroidales > FEN-979 > CAIVAT01. The sequence continues at coordinate 29,004 of JALNZC010000030.1, read as the reverse complement.
GAAATCAATATACCAAGGGGCTTCCTTATTTTGTTTTCATTGGTTCACTGCATCCCAGAAAAAATCTGGTCAACCTTTTCCGGGCTTTTGATCTTTTCAAAAAATCCAACCCGTCGGAGGTCAAACTGCTAATTGTTGGGGCAAGAAAATGGTGGACCCGGGATATAGATTTTGCCTATAACCGGATGGTCTTTTCAGATGATGTTATTTTTACGGGACGACTTACCGTTGATGAACTTTCCGGAGTACTGGGCGCTGCACTTGCACTGACCTACGTTTCCTATTTTGAAGGTTTTGGTATCCCCATTATTGAGGCCTTCCGGTGCGATATACCGGTAATCACCTCCAATGTTACCTCTATGCCCGAAGTTGCCGGCGATGCCGCCTTGTATGTTGATCCTTTCAATCCTGAATCCATTGCCGAAGCGCTTTACAAGGCTTATCAATATGAGAGTATCCGGAAGGAACTGATCGTTCGTGGCCGCCGGCGCAAAGATCTTTTTTCCTGGCAACTGACTGCTGACCGGCTATGGGAATCGATTGAAAAAGCTGTTAAATCCTGATATTTTATGAATATCCTTTTGCTTGGTTCGGGAGGCCGTGAACACGCGCTTGCCTGGAAACTTGTTCAAAGTCATCTCCTTTCACATCTATATATTGCTCCCGGAAATGCAGGAACTTCATCACTGGGCACCAACCTGGACATATCCGTTAACGATTTTCAGGCCATAAAATCAGCAGTACTGAAATACAATATCAACATGGTAATCGTTGGACCCGAGGATCCACTCGTCGCAGGTATTCATGATTTTTTTCTGGCCAATCCCGGAATCCGTTCCATTCCTGTAATTGGTCCTGTCAGGAATGCAGCCATGCTCGAAGGAAGTAAAGATTTTGCCAAAAAATTCATGATCCTCCATAGAATTCCTACAGCAAAATACATGACTTTTGATCTTTCAACATTTGAACAAGGTGTGGCTTACTTAAAGACGCTTCAACCTCCCTATGTCTTAAAGGCCGATGGATTGGCTGCGGGAAAAGGAGTCATTATATGTAAAACGTTTGGTGAAGCAGTCGACGAATTCAATGCAATGCTCCTTAATGCACGTTTCGCAGAAGCTTCCCGCAAGGTTGTTGTAGAAGAATTTCTACATGGGACAGAGCTTTCCGTTTTTATTCTGACCGATGGAATAAGCTACAAGATTTTACCTGAAGCAAAAGATTACAAAAAAATCGGAGAGGGTGACACCGGTCTGAATACAGGAGGAATGGGATCTGTTTCCCCGGTACCTTTTGCCGATCGTTCTTTTATGGACAAGGTTGAATCGAGGATCATTCAACGCACCATTTCGGGATTAAAAACGGACAATATAGACTACCGGGGGTTTATCTTTTTTGGTTTGATGAATGTTCATGGAGATCCCTATTTGATTGAATATAATTGCCGGTTGGGCGATCCGGAAACAGAGTCGATCATCCCGCGTCTGCAGAACGACCTGGTTAAACTTTTACTTGCTACAACGCAGCAGCGACTTGGCGATGAGACCATTACCGTGGATCCACGATATGCAGCCACCGTTATGATGGTGTCAGCAGGATACCCCGGTTCGTACGAAAAAGGAAAAATCCTTACCGGAGAAGCGTTGATCACTGACACATTGGTCTTTCATTCCGGTACGAGAATCAATTCTGAAACCCGGCAAACCGAAACAAACGGTGGCAGGGTACTCGCCCTGACAAGCCTTGGAAACTCCCTTCATGATGCCCTTTCAAAATCTTATGAGAATGCTGATAAGATCGATTTTGAAGGAAAATATTTCAGAAGGGACATCGGATTCGATCTTGAATGAAAGTTGGCGAAATGATGAGATGGTGAGATGGTGAAATGGTGAGATGATGAGATGGTGAGATAATGAGGTGGTGAGATGGTGAGGTGGTGAGATGATGAGATGGTGAGATGGTGAGGTGGTGAGATGATGAGATGGTGAGATGGTGAGGTGGTGAGATGGTGAGGTGGTAAGATGGTGAGATGGTGAAATGAAGGTGTTTTGGATTTGAATTTGGAGTTGTAGCTTTGAGTTTTGATTTTTGCGTTCTTTATAACTTTCCCCCGTGTATATTAAATTTTTTAAATCGAGTTTTTTCGTTCAATATCTCCTGATCGGTATTATCGGTGTAGTATTATGGCTTCCTGCCTTTCTCCATCCTCCCCAGATGCCGCCTCCGGATGGACCGGTATTACTCTATTCTCTCCTCTATGACTTGTTAAGGGAGTCACCATTGTTAGCCACGGTCCTTGGTTTTTTTCTGGTATGTGGGGAAACCTACTTCTTTTCACTAATCCTTAACAAAAACGAACTTACACTTAAAAACTCATCGCTTTCCGCCTTGGTATTTTTGGTTTTAATGAGTTTGTTACCCGGTCAGTTGACCCTTACACCTACTACGATTGCCCTCCTGTTTATCCTCTTGGTCCTTCACCATTTACTTATCATTTATAGCAAACCGGAGCATTTTGACCGGGTTTTCGCAGCCGGATTTTTTACCGCTTTGGCAAGCTTTTTTTACATCCCTGTTCTTTTTTGGTTTGGCTTTGTAATCGTCAGTTTTCTGATATTCCGGTCCGGCGCCTGGAGGGAATGGATCGCCTCTACCATTGGATTATTAACCCCATTCATATATCTGAGTGTTTTTTACTTATGGAATGATGAGCTGGTTTTAAGGGCAAGGGAATATCCTGATTTTTTCCGGCGGGTTCTTTTCTATCCAAACCCATTCCACTCCGATTTCTGGATAACGGAGGGTGTCGTTATACTTCTGACAATATGGGGAATCGTAAAATTATGGAGGAGCTCAATGGAAAAGACAGTTGAATTGCGGGCAAAGTTCAATCTGTTTATATGGATACTGGTCTTTACCATTTTGTCGTTTGCCTTTGCCCGCTCACTGGCGGTTTATCATCCTGCACTTACTACTCCTGCACTGGCAATGATTATCACATATGTGCTGACAAGCCTTAAGAAAACACGCGCAGTGGAAATTATTCTTCTGATTTTATTCATCCTTTTACTGATCAATAACCATGTGATCTACCCCTTTTATTTCTCCTGAAAGGAACGATCAGGGTAAGATCGCGTTTAATAAAAAGGAATGCTGCATGGTCACTATACCGAAGAACTGATTGAAGCTGGTTGTGATGAAGCCGGGAGGGGTTGTCTTGCCGGACCTGTATTTGCCGCCGCAGTGATTCTTCCCCGGGATTTCCGGGATGAAGTGTTGACCGATTCGAAAAAACTGACAGCAAAACAGCGGTTCCGGTTACGGGTTATTATAGAATCCAATGCACTGGCATGGGCGGTCAGCAGTGTCGATGCCGGGGTCATAGATCAGATCAATATTCTTAATGCCTCTATCCTTGCCATGCATCAGGCCATTTCCCAATTGCAAACCCTTCCCCAGCTATTACTGATCGACGGAAACCGCTTCAAACCTTATCTTGATATTCCACATCTCTGTATTGTTAAAGGTGACGGTAAATACCTTTCGATTGCTGCTGCATCAGTACTTGCAAAGACTTACCGAGATGATTATATGGACCTCATCCATGAAGAATATCCCGGTTACGACTGGAAAAACAATAAGGGATATCCATGTAAAAAGCACCGGACCGGGATCATCGTTTCAGGTTTGACACCATACCACCGTAAAAGCTTTCGGTTGGCAGAACAGCTAAAATTGCAGGTCTGAGGTTTCCTGTGATGGAAAAAACGGGATACAGGATGCGGGATACAGGATACAGGATGAAGAGCGTTTCGCTCCCGATGCAGGATGCTAGATGGTATTGAATTGAGGATTGTCCATTGTCAATTTTCGAGTACTTTTGCACTTGCTTATTCCAGGGATAGTCCACGATGAGAAATCTCAGGATCACATTACTCATTCTTATTTCACTGGTAACCCTTGCCGTTATTTCATGGCTTGGATACAACCTGTACGGAAGAATCGGCCGGCCATCCGAGTCACCTTTTAATGCCATTCCCGGAAATACAGCCCTTATCATTAAACTCAACAAAGCAGGAAACCTGCTGGAAGAGCTCAACCGTTCCAACTTGCTTTGGAAGGCAATCTCCCGGTTCCCTGGGATTAACACCGTAAGGAATGAATTACAGTTCGTCGATTCAGCAAGCCGGAAAAATGTTAAAATCAATAAAATTTTCCAGCAATATCATGTCCTGATTTCCATTACCCTCAGCGGTCGTAACAATTTTGCAGCCCTCTATCTTGCATCGGTTAGCGGTTCCAATCCTGAATCCTATATCCTTGACTTCGTAAATGAAATAAGCGCCGGTAAAGCCGTTGTGACCGAAACGCCTTACTTCACCACAAAACTTCACAGGATCAGTATAAAGGGAAGTAATGACTCATTTTATTTCGCAGTGCTCAAAGGAGTTTTCCTTGCTTCTTATCACCCCGATCTGGTTAAAAAAGCCATCGACCGTCTTTCACTGAACACGCCTTTGGCCGCATCAACCGGGTTTCGCCTTGTGGAAGCCACTTCAGGAAAAAAAGCAGATGCCAATATCTATGTCAATTACCGTTTTTTTTCGCTTGTTCTTTCGAAAATCACCAGGATTGAAAACATCCCTGACCTTATCAAATTCGCCTATTTTGCTGATTGGAGCGGACTTGATCTGATCATTAAAAAAGATGAATTGCTTTTTACCGGGATTACAGTTGCATCCGATAGTAATCAGCACTTTTTATCGTTATTCACAGATCAGCAACCCCAGAAAACCGAAATTGCTTCCATCATTCCCGAACAGGTATTGTACTTCACTTCATACGGATGGAGTAATCCTTACCGTTATAGCCAACGATTTCAAAGCAGGATGCCGCGTGAAGAGAGTTTTACCGGTGACCAAAATGCTGTAACCCGTCTTTTCAACCAATACCATGTGAATATAACCGATTATTTCCTTCCCTGGGTCGGGTTTGAGGGTGGTATTTTTGTGATAAAAGATTTAAAATCTTCTGCCGACATTGCATATACTGCGTTACAATGTGGGGACGAAAAGGCAGCCGGATTAAACCTGGAAAAATTAGCCAATGCGACAGGAATAAAAATGGATTCGGGTACTTTCAAGGGGCAGCGTTTTTATAAAATGGCGCTTCCCGGTTTTCTTCCTGCCATTTTTGGCGATTTGTTCAATAAAGTCGATGCAAAATGTTATACTTTTCTTAACGGATATATCATTTTTGGCTCAAATCCCGGTGACCTTGAACCCGTGATTGAAGCCTGGCAGGAAAATACAACCCTTGCCAAAGACAAAGTTTACGTTGATTTTGCTGCTGATTTGAATGCAAAATCGAATGTGTTCTGTTTTTTCAATACCCGGAACGCAGTCATGTCATTGAAAACCATGTTAAGTCAGGAGCTTTCCGATCAGATAGAACCGGTGATGGACAGTATCCGCAAATTCGAATCGGTTGCCTTTCAGTATTCCAGTATGGATGGGTTGTTTTATTCGAACATTCTGTTACGCTATGATCCCAACCAGGGTAAAGAAGGTCCCCTGGAATGGCAAACTAAACTCGATACTACCATTACCGGTCGCCCCCAGATTATCCGGATATACGCCAATGGGGGTTCTCCTGTGGTTATGGTAACCGACATTGCCAGTAACCTGTATCAGATTAATGCGAATGGTAATATAGCATGGAAGTTGCATCTCATGGGCGACCTTAAAAGTGAAATTCACTCCATCAAACTCCCTGGAAATGATACAGTATTTCTGTTATTCAATACCGATACCCATCTTTATCTCCTGAATGAAAACGGTCATTTTGCCGATAAATTCCCCATGCGTTTTCCGCTGAACGCGACAAATGGTATAACTGTCATTGAGAATGGCCGAAACCGTGATTTAAGTATCCTGGTAGCCTTTCAGGATCATCGTGTATATCATTTCACGCTGGATGGTTTATCAATGGAAAACTGGCAACGGCCAAACATTAATGAAGAAATCATCCGTCCGATTGAATATCAGAAAATCAATGGCAGCGACTTTCTATTCATTTCAGGAAGCAAAGGTAATGCTATGATTGTCGACGGAACAGGTACCACGCTGGTCGGTTTGGGATCAAAATTCAGACACTCCCCAAATTCCGGATTTTACCCCAACAGGACAAGCAGGAAGGGAATCCTCTTGACAACCGATCCTTTTGGCAAGGTGCTTTTCATCCAGGAAAACGGTCGCACTTCCGAAGTAACATTGAATCTATTTTCTCAGGCGCACCGGTTCTTTTATGAAGACATCACGGGAACCGGACAACTTGAATTCATTTTTACCGATAAAAACCGTATCGATTATTATAACCGCAACTATAAACTTCTATACTCCTATGCTTTTCGCAGGGAAATTACCGTACCACCCTTTCTCATCCGCATACCGGATAACAAGGTAATGATTGGATTTGTTGCACCCGAAACAAATGAACTTTATTTGTTCAATCAAAACGGAAACAAGGAACTCGAGTCGGGGATACGTGGCAATACCCCGTTCGATATAGGACATTTGATGAACCAGGTACAGTTGAACCTTGTTGTAGGATATGGAAAATACCTGAGAAACTACCGCTTACCTAAGTTTTAGGATTGTTCCGGGAGCAAGTTCCATCTGTTTACCTGGTTTGTTGTGTTTAACCAACATTTTCATCTTTATCCCATAAAGCTGGGAAATTTGATAAAGTGTTTGACCCATTTCAATGGTGTGCGTCGCTGCTAAGCCTCTTCGCCGCTTGGGTTCAAGATAAACGATCTGACCAGGTTTCAATTCAGTTGCATCATTCAGATCATTATACCGCATCAACCGTTTTTCAGAAATACCAAAAACACGGGCAAGGGTATTTATGTTATCCTCTTTCCTGGCAATGGTCATCTGCAGTTCGTTATTAGCAAATACTTTCCGGTTTCCGGGTCCGATGGCATAAAGCTGGAACCGGCGTAACCAGGTATTCGTAACAGGATCATCAAGGTTTCGTACACTGTCGGTAACGATCTGCAGATAATCAGGGCGATCATATTGAAATAACGAATAGGTCTCGATGGTCCGGATCAGGGTTTCGGCATATTTTGGATTCGTTGCGTAACCGGCTGCCTGCAAACCATGAGCCCACCCCTTATAATCGGTTATATCAAGGCCAAAAAGATTTTTATATCGGTCGCGCTGGGTCAGGAAGTAGGAATGATCCCGGAAAGATTCCAGCGGACTGTCATACTTTCTGAAACATTCATTGGGAGAATCATCATCGTAAAAATAAGTTTTCCCAAACCAATCTTTATGACATTTTATCCCGAAATGGTTATTAGCCTCAATGGCTATCTTGCTTTGACCGGCACGTGATTCATGAATACCCTGGGCCAGGGTAATGCTTGCAGGAATATGGTAATCCATCATCTCCTTGATGGCAATCTCTTTATAGGTCTCAATATACCGTTTGACAAACGAATTATAATCAGATTCCTGCCCATCTACCGGTTCAGGAAAAGATATAACAACAAGGAATAACCAAAAACAGATGTATTTCACCATTTCACCATTTCACTATTTCCAACCTCTTTCCCACCAATTCCCTGAATCGGATTCCCCGTTCCTCAAAATTCCTAAATTCATCATAGCTGGCGGCAGCTGGTGAAAGCAGGCAGGCATAACCTGGCCAAGTTTCACGGAAAGCAATGTCTTTAAAGTTGTCGAAGCGGTTGATGTAAAATAATTTCTTATCCCGATGATCCAGCTTTTCGATTTGTTCACCGATGCGTTTGCCGGCGGCGCCAAGCAAGATAAGGTTACGGACCGAGGAACTGCACAGAAACTGTGCCAGTCCCGAATAATCAATGCCCCTGTCGAAACCTCCGGCAATCAGCGTATCCACCTTTGGAATCGCCTTCACTGCCTCCATACAAGCTTCCGGTATTGTCGCTATCGAATCGTTATAAAAATGGATCGCTCCATATTCACCCACATATTCCAGGCGATGTTCAAGCCCTTTAAAAGTTGCTATTCCATCTTCAATATCCTCCTGTGAAACCCCGAGTATCATGGCAACAATCACCGATGCCAGAATGTTTTTCAGGTTATGCTCCCCACTAAGGTAGCGGTCCTGGTGAATCTTCCAGACCGGATTAAGTCCGTCTTTAGTGGCAAAATAAAGGAATCCGTCTTTTATAAATCCACCGTGGATGACCGGGTGAAAAACTGAAAAAGGATAGCAATTTCGGTCAGGGAAAAAGGGAGTAACCTGATTTATGACCAGCGGATCGTCGGCATTGAATATCAGGATGTCGCTGTTTTCCTGATACCTCGTAATATTGATCTTGGCCTGTTGGTATGCTTCAAAAGTTGAATATGCATCGAGATGCTCCTGGAAAAGATTCAATAATATTGCGATTTTCGGGGCCACGGTAACATATTCAAGCTGATGGGAAGAGAGTTCAAATACAATTTTCGTTTCAGGCCCAATTAGGTCGATATAATGAAAAGCCGGATTTCCGATATTGCCAACCAGCACCGTATCCTTGTCTGCGGTTTTCAGGATATGATGAATAAGACTTGAAGTTGTGCTTTTTCCCTTGGTTCCTGTAACCCCGATGACCTGACGAGCGTATGCCTGAAGGAAGAGATCGGTCTGGGACGTTATTACTGGGTGAGGTCGTGAACTGGTAAGATGGTGAGATAAGGGAGAATTCCAGATGGGAATTCCGGGTGAACGGACGATGATGTCGAAAGATATTATTTTTTTAAGATATCCCTCACCGGTGATGAAATTCAGATTTTTATCCTCACGGATCAACGGATTTTCACATACAGATTCCTTTGCATCGGCAATGGTAATCAGCATTTTCGGGAAAACACGTCGTAAAACCGTATAGCTGGCCTGGCCTTCACGTCCAAATCCGAGAAGAACGACCGATTCATTTTCAAATCTGCTCCTTATCAGGTCAAGCATACCATGCAGATAGTAAAAGTTTTTCAAATTCAGGCAAAAGATGATGATCCTGTCCGAAGGATTCCAGTGAAGACCGGAAGTCCAGATTGTGGTAATGGGGGAACTGTGGTGAATTCCGGTAATAAGCCAGTAATCCTGGTAAAGGAAGCGGATCATAACACCGGATAGTCTCACATAATGCCAGATTTACTTCATCGATCGTACCCACACAATCAAAGGGTTTATTTTCGGCAATCCCGGTCAGCTGATCGAATATCGGTTTTAATTCCGGATCGGAGGATGTATCAAGTAAATTTCTTCCGAAAATCCTGACAAGATCATCTCCAGGTAAAAAAGGGGATAAAATAATATAGGTGAAAAGACATTTCGCACACTTTCCGCACCACGTATCTGACTTGCTTCCGGCATTGCAGCTTCGAAAAACCGAATGATAACGAGGGAACCGGGCAAAAAGGGCGGCAATCTGAAGCTCATTCAGGGGGCGTAAAAAACTGAAATAATTGATGTCGGGAGTGATAAATTTTTTCAGATAATCCCGGAAATCCGATTCGAAGGTAAGCGATTTCGAATACTGATGGTTTATAGCAGTACCTCTAATCGTTACTTCACTGGCACTCGATTCATTCGAAAGGGCAATGTGCCGGCACCCGGTGAGGATGGCTGCCAGCGATGAGAGGAAAGCCAGCAATGCGGAAAATGGGGTATGTCCGTTCAAAAATCCCCGGTCATTTAATTCCAGCAAAGTCGGATCGAGAAAACGTCTGATCTCAATATAATTATCTGATGTAAAGCCTTTGGTAAAGATGGTGTCAAGACTGGCAATGTGTGGATTCAGGATCAATGGTACACAATCCTTATGGGACCCCAGAAGTTCTAAAGTCACAACGGAATCCTTTCCTCCGCCTACCGGGATGATCACCGAATCATGCTGTTCAAAGTCCTGTATCGGTAAAGAAGTGCCCGATTCAGCCTCAATTTGCATGAATGACAATTCATCAGCAACCAGTGAATTCAGGTAAAAAAATTCACCCAGTCCGGAAAAGTAAAGCTTTTTCCACCATTTGATCTGATCGGAAGAAAGAGGGAAGGGACGGATAATGACTGTTTGCGGACATGCTGCTTTCCAGTAACTGATCAATTCGATCAGTCCAATATTGAAAAGGATATTATCAAGTTTCCCGGAAATAACCTTATCCGGCAGAAAACTGGTTTTCCGGGGAATAAAAAGTGTGGGATGAAAGGAAAATTGATCCGAAAGGTTAAAGGTATACCGAACATGAAGTCCTTCAGAATTCAGCGAATATTCCTGTTTTTCAAAAATAAAAAAGGGAAAATGCTGTCTCAATTCAAGAAATTTTTCCTGCCTGTTGGATTTCACCCTGTTTTGGTATTATATTTGTCGGGATAGCCGCCACAAAAGTACTAATTTTGTATGAAAGCAATGGAAAAACGATTGATGAAACCAAGACAAGGAATCATCCTTATTTCAGAGCCATCATTGCGTGATTTCTATTTCCGCCAATCGGTTGTTTTACTCGCTGCCCACAATGATGAGGGGACGTTTGGTCTCATCATCAACAAGCCCATTGAAGCCCGGATCAAGGATGTTATCAAGGATTTTCCAGATATGGACATGCCCGTTTATCTTGGAGGCCCTGTAAAAACCGACAGTATTTTCTTTATTCATACCCGCAAAGATATTGAACAAAGCATGCCGATCATGCAGGGTTTGTATTGGGGCGGAGATATTGAGGTAGTCCGCGGCTTACTAGAAAACGAAGAACTGACCGAAAAAGATATTCGTTTTTTTGTAGGGTATTCCGGATGGGATCCCGATCAGTTGGATCGTGAAATCCGGGAAAAGTCATGGGTCCTTTCGCATACTACGGTTGCAGAAGTGATCAACAACAATCCTGAAAAACTGTGGAGTGACCACCTCAGGAATATGGGCAAGGATTACGCGATATGGGCTAATTTTCCGTCTGATCCATCGTTTAACTGAAAACATACTAATTTTGTTTTTTTTTACCATCTTATTTAAGTAAGGTAATTTTGCATTTATGATAAAATACCAGTCAACTGATATTAATTACTACGGCCATCAGCCGGGTAAAAATATCGAAAACCGGGAACAAAAACCCCGTCTTACACCGCGGGCCGATGCAGCCAGGGAGCTTTACTTTGAGGCAAAGTCGTCTGCTTCCATGGAATTTCCTTACTGGTATACGCGCCGATGGGAAGAACTTGAAGGGGAGATCCCTATTATCCGTCGCGCCGAAGCCCTGAAAACAGGATTTGAGCACCTTACCCCGGTCATCTACCCCGGTGAATTGCTGGCGATGGGAAAAGCATCTTATCTCCGGGGATCTTATCCTATGCCCTGGCTATCGGAAGCGTTTTTCATGGCTTCCGAGGATAAACTATACCGGGAAGCCCAGGAATCTGGAAAACTTACTGCCGATACATTTACTACGATGGGTAAAGGAGGCGGAAATGTGACAAAAAGCGTGGGGAAAGTGATCTCCATTGCCGGAAAATTCGGAGTTCGGGTCGAGGAAATGCCCATCCTCCTGGAGGTCGCTAAAAAGTGGAAAGATAAATCAGTCGATGATGTCGGTCATAAATATGAGCAGAAAGTTCCGGATTACAAGGAAAAAGAGGCGCTTATGCGTTCGGTGATCTGCATGTTCGATTCGGGGTATACCCTCCCGCAGGGTCGCGAAGTGATCAACTATTATTATCCCTTACAATTTGGTATTGATGGGATCACCCGTAATTGTGAAGAGGGAATGGCTGAAGTCGCCGGCTATCCCGACATGGATCGCCTCTATTTTTATCAGGCCGTGATCATCATGCTCCAGGGATTGAAGAAGTGGATCGGGAATCATGCTGAAGAGGCCAGGTTCATGGCTTCCCTGGAACAGGAGGAGAAGCAGAAAGCTGAATATCTTGAATTGGCGGAACGCCTGAATTGGTTGTCTTCCAACCCTCCCCGCTCCTTTCATGATGCCTTACAGATGATCTGGATTTTTCATGTTGCCGTATTGAATGAAGATGCCATTTCGGGACTCTCTCCGGGCCGCCTCGGGCAGGTCCTTTATCCTTACTGGCAACGTGATATAAAAAAAGGGTTGATCACCCGTGAAAAAACCATGGAATTGCTTGAGTTCATGCGGATCAAATTTACCGAACTCGACTGCTTTGCTTCGATGGGCGTTGTCGGTGGTGTGCTCTCGGGAAATACGTTTAATAACCTTTGTATCGGCGGACTTTTGAAAGACGGTACTTCAGCCGCCAATGAACTTGAGATGCTGATCCTCGAGGCTGGGATCACATGCGACACACCTCAACCGACCCTCTCTCTGCTTTATGATGAAAAACTTCCTGAAGAATTCCTGCTGAAGGGGATTGAATGTACCAAAATCGGTACCGGGTATCCCGCCTGGATCAATAACCGTGTAGCCATGGAATTCCTTCAGGAAAATTATGGTCACGAGGGAATGAATCTTGAAGAGGCGCGTGCATGGTCCATTGGAGGATGTCTTGAAACTTCACCCGGAAGCTGGATGCCCCTTGAACTCGATGGCGAAATCCATTGGATCCCCGGAGGATCTGCACCCGCTACCAGTGTGGGGGTTCATTTTCTTTCACTTCCCAAATTGCTTGAAGTCGCCATATTCGACGGCATGGATATGCGAACCGGACAACGGGTATTCCCGTCACACGGTTACCGGTTGGAAACATATAATGAACTATGGCAGGCGTTCAAAGACTATTTCAGTCGGGCTTGTCATGTACTTACATTGACCAACAATATTCAACACGATGCCTGGCGGAAAATATCCCCATCACTCGTAAACTCTATGCTGAAACCCGATTGCCTGGCCAGAGGTAAAGATATCGGACAGATGGGAAGCCGGTACAATAGCACTTTTAACATCGAGTCATGTGGTACCGCAAACCTGGTGAATGCGCTGGCTTCCCTGAAGCAAAATGTCTATACCAATGGAATTTACAGTCTGGCGGATTACCGGAAAGCAATTCTGGCCAACTTCGGATATAAAACAGCCCAGGAGACCGGATCGTATTCACTCGTTGATCAGGTTCCGACTGAAGACTATCATAGCTGGAAAAAAATTCACCGTCTGAGCCTTGATGCTCCCAAGTTTGGAAATGATGATCCTTTCGTTGATGAAATCATGAAATCATGGGAAACATGGTTCTGCGAAATGACCCATAATTACCGGTCACTTTATGACCAGCCAATGTATGCTTGCCAGATATCCGTCTCCACGCACGGACCGATGGGTGCTGTTGCCCTCGCAGGAGCTGACGGACGACTAAGCGGAACAACTTTTTCAGATGGATCCGTTTCAGCTTACCCAGGGACTGACAGAAATGGCCCTTATGCACTCTTCAATTCAGCCACATGTTGGAACCATGCCCGTTCACAAAATTCGCAGTTGAACATGAAGATACATCCTTCGGTCGTAAAAGGACGTGAAGGTTCCCGCAAGTTTCTGGAACTGATCCGGGCTTATTTGCGCAAAGGCGGATTCCATGTTCAGTTCAATATCGTCGATTCGCGGATGCTCAGGCAAGCCCAGGCCGATCCCGATAAATATCGGAGTTTGCTGGTTCGTGTCGCCGGATTTACCCAATACTGGGTGGAACTTGGTAAACAAATCCAGGATGAAGTGATCGCACGGACAGAGTATGAGGAACTCTGAAAGAATTTCGAATATTGAACAGGGAATTTTGAATGTTGGTCGGAAAAAGAATAATAGAACAATTGAACAATAGAACAATTGAACAATAGAAGTGTGAAATTTCAGGGTTACTTAAGATCATATATATTTTTTCGGGTGGCAGGAACTACTTATCGATTCTGGCTTCCACTTCATCTCCTTTCTCCCATCTTCTATCTCTTATCATTTATCAAACTTTTTGCATCCTGCATCCTGCATCGGGAGCGCAGCGACCTTTCATCCTGCATCCTGCATCGGGAGCACAGCGACCTTTCATCCTGCATCCTGCATCGGGAGCACAGCGACCTTTCATCCAGCATCCTGCATCGGGAGCGCAGCGACCCTTCATCCTGCATCCTGCATCGGGAGCTCAGCGACCTTTCATCCTGCATCCTGCATCGGGAGCGCAGCGACCTTTCATCCTTCATCCTGCATCGGGAGCGTAGCGACCCTTCATCCTGCATCGTTTTTTTTTGACTTCTGACTTCTAACTTTATAATATGGACCTGACCTGTAAAGATTGCCGCTTTTTTCTGCCCGTTGATGTTTTCAAGGGGATTTGTAAAATCAGCAAGGAAAAAATTACTCCGGATGATCGGTTTTGCGATAAAGCAGAAAAGGTACCCAAGTGCAAGTTTTGTGGTAAATACTTAGCCGAACAGGATTACCTGGGGAAATGCATTGGTAATACAATGGCATTTCCTGATATGATTGCCGCCAAATGTGCCGATTTTGAATGGTACACACAGAATTGATGGATCAGGTAATCTTTGACATACAGGGCTTTTCTGTACACGATGGTCCTGGCTGCCGGACATTGATTTTTCTCAAGGGGTGCTCTTTGCATTGCCCATGGTGTTCCAACCCCGAGGGCATTTCCCACCAATCCAATTTACTTTATAACGCATCAAAATGTATACTTGACGGACTTTGTATAAAAGCTTGCCCAAAAGGTGCTATAACAAGTTACACCTTGGATTCCGAAGCTGACCTTTCTGGTCAAACTTTGAATTTTAATCATTCGGAATGTGACCGGTGTCGGACATTCGATTGTGTCACTGTCTGTTGTTCAGGTGCATTGAACCGGTGTGGATACGAGATCACCATCGAAGAATTGTATTCGAAAATCAACCGTGACCGGCAGTACTGGGGCAACCGGGGCGGTATAACCCTGACAGGCGGAGAACCTTTCGTCCAACCGGTATTTGTCAGGAAAATTCTTCAACGTTGTTACGACGCAGTTATTCACACAGCCGTCGAGACGTGCGGCAATGTACCGTGGAAAAACATAGAGCCTTCACTCCCATATCTTGACTGGCTTTTCTTCGATCTCAAGCACATGGATCCGGCAATTCATCAACTTTTGACCGGTTCGTCAAATCATCAAATCCTTTCCAATGCTGTCCGCCTCGCAAAAGAATTCGGCGGACGGATAATTTTCCGCATGCCTGTTGTCCCCGGATTCAATGATGATCCGGGAAATATTTCTAAAATGGTCTCATTTATAAAATCAACCGGGCTGGATGAAATCAACATCCTTCCGGTTCATCATTATGGCCGGGAAAAATACAAACTGCTAGGACAATCCTATTTTACCGATGATTTTTGTTCTCCCGGGAATGAAATTCTGCAAAATATTAAAAACCGTTTCGAAGACGCAGGGATTCATTGTTACGCAGGAAATGATACCCCTTTTTAAAATTGTATACCCAACATTTTCAATAATTTTTCGTTCGTTTCCTACGATAATCCACAGATTTATCTTTATTTATGTAAAAAAGTGCACCATTGCACTCCAAAGTCTTTGAATTATAGAAAATTATTTTCAAATTTGTGGCTGTTATTCTTTTCACCCATTCTTCTGATACGAGACAACTATGAAAGATACTCCAATCAATTTTGAAGTGGTTCAGCGGCATATTCAGCAAAGTAAGATCCGCAAATTAGGTATGGCTTCTATCCGTGAGATTAAACGATTGATCAATGGGATAGAAGAAGAGACCGGCGAAAAATTTGTTCGAATGGAAATGGGTGTCCCCGGTCTGGCACCTACTGCCATTGGCGTGCAGGCTGAGATAGAAGCATTGCAACGGGGAGTGGCTGCAATTTA
Source organism: Bacteroidales bacterium (assembly GCA_023229525.1). GTDB lineage: Bacteria > Bacteroidota > Bacteroidia > Bacteroidales > FEN-979 > CAIVAT01. The sequence goes on along the minus strand of JALNZC010000030.1, from coordinate 13,140 downwards.
TCCTGATATTGAAGGAATACCGGTGTTGAAAAAGGAAGCTTCACGGTTTGTCAAACTGTTTCTTGATATCGAGGTCGATGCTGCTAATTGTGTTCCCACGGTAGGCAGCATGCAGGGCGGTTTTGCTGCCTTTCTGACCTTTTCAAAGATCAATAAAGAAAAAGATACAACATTGTTTATCGATCCCGGATTCCCTGTTCACCATCAACAACACAGGGTACTCGGGTTGAATTTTGAATCATTTGACGTATACAATTATCGCGGTGAGAAGCTGCGCGACAAACTGGAATCCTATCTGTCAAAAGGGAACATTCATTCGGTACTCTATTCGAATCCCAACAATCCTTCATGGATATGTTTTACCCAGAAAGAATTGAGCATCATTGGTGAATTGGCCAATAAGTACAATGTGATCATTATTGAGGATCTGGCTTATTTTGCCATGGATTTCAGGAAAGATTATTCCAAACCCGGACAACCTCCATATCAACCAACCGTTGCTAAATACACTGACAATTATGTTTTGCTGATATCCAGTTCAAAGATATTCAGTTATGCGGGTCAGCGGATCGGTTTGATGATTGTATCGAATAAATTGTTTAACACACAATCAGCCAACTTGCTATGGTGTTATTCGACCGATATCGTCGGCCGTGCCCTGATCTACGGCACAGTTTATGCCTTGAGCGCCGGAACCGCCCACTCCACGCAATATGCCCTTACTGCCATGCTGAAAGCCGTGAACGATGGCACTTTCGACTTTGTTTCGGTAGTGAAGGAATATGGTGAAAAGGCCAGAATCATGAAAAAGATGTTTATCGACAATGGTTTCAATATTGTATACGACAAAGATGAAGATGATCCCATTGCTGACGGATTTTATTTTACGTTCTCCTATTCCGACTTTACCGGTGAAGAACTACTCGTTGAGCTGCTCTATTATGGTATTAGCGCCATAGCCCTCAGTATCACCGGCAGTGAACGGAATGAAGGTATCCGCGCTTGTGTGTCTTTGGTGAAACGCGAACAATTTCCCACCCTCGAAGAAAGACTTCGAATCTTCCATGAGCAACATCCGGCATCCCAATCTAATTAAATCCGTTCTAAATTAACCCTTCATTGTTAATTTCTTAACGGCGGATGATCACCGGTTCAAAGAAAATTCTGTAATTTCGTGCTATCTTTATAAGTATCTGAAATATTCATAGCTATGGCTAAAATCATTGGTGATATTTTGATCAACACGGAGCGGTGTAAAGGCTGCGAAGTATGCGTTGCTGCCTGTCCGTTTACCGTGATCGCGATGTCGAAGGAGGTAAACAGCAAAGGTTACCATTTTGCCATGAAGGTAAATGCCGAATGTACCGGATGTACCAACTGTGCCATCGTTTGTCCCGATGGAGTAATTACCGTTTATCGTGCAAAAGTTACAACTGAATAAAAATATATATAATCCATGGGTGAACTTAGATTAATGAAGGGCAACGAAGCTGTCGCCGAAGCCGCAATCCGTGCAGGCTGCGATGGTTATTTCGGATACCCCATCACGCCCCAATCCGAAGTCATGGAATACCTCATGGCTGAAAAACCGTTTGAACGGACGGGTATGGTGGTACTACAGGCTGAAAGCGAAGTGGCTTCCATCAACATGCTATACGGTGCTGCCGGAACCGGAAAAAAGGTGATGACCTCCTCTTCCAGTCCCGGGATCAGTCTTATGCAGGAAGGGATCAGTTATATGGCCGGTTCCGAACTTCCAGCCGTTATTGTGAACGTGGTTCGCGGAGGTCCCGGTCTGGGGACTATCCAACCCTCGCAAGCCGATTATTTCCAGGCTGTAAAAGGCGGTGGTCACGGTGACTACAAATTGATTGTCCTGGCACCGGCTTCGGTCCAGGAAATGTGCGACCATGTGAAACTCGGATTTGACCTTGCGTTCAAATACCGCAATCCCGTGATGATCCTTTCCGACGGCGCCGTCGGCCAGATGATGGAAAAGGTAGAATTGTTTGACCAGATCGCCCGCCGTACTGATGCAGAAGTAATCAGTCAGTGCCCCTGGGCTGCAACCGGGAAACCAAAAGACCGCGAACATATCATCATAACATCACTTGACCTTGACCCCGCCGGTCAGGAACGCGTTAACCTGAAACTTCAAGCCAAATACAAAAAAATCCAGGAAAACGAAATACTTTTCGAAGAAATTCAGTGTGAAGACGCTGAATACCTGTATGTAGCTTTCGGACTATCAGCCCGTATTTGCCAGAAAGCCACCGACCTGGCTCGTGCCAAAGGGATCCGGGTCGGACTGTTCCGTCCCATCACCCTCTTTCCCTTCCCCGCTCCACAAATTGCTTCTGTCGGAAACAGGGTCAAAGGAATTCTTGTAGTAGAAATGAACGCAGGCCAGATGATCGAAGACGTGAAACTGTCGGTTGGCTGTAATGTTAAGATCGAACATTACGGACGCTTCGGCGGTATCATTCCTTCACCGGAGGAAGTCGTCAGGGCCCTGGAACAAAAAATAATCGGAGGATGATATGGAAGAACTGTTTGCAAAACCAGAAATACGAAAACCTGAAAATATTGTCTATAAAAAAACCGACCTAATGGTCGACCGACCGCTCAGCTATTGTCCCGGATGTGGTCATGGCACTGTTCACCGAATGCTGATGGAAGTGCTCGAAGAGATGGACATCCAGGGCAATACCATCGGTGTTTCCCCTGTCGGTTGCTCTGTCCTGGCCTATGACTTCCTTAATATCGATATGCTGGGTGCGGCCCATGGCAGGGCGCCCGCTCTGGCCACCGCCATAAAACGCTTGTGGCCTTATCGTTTTGTCTTTACCTACCAGGGTGACGGCGACCTCGCTGCCATCGGTACCGCCGAAACAATTCATGCATGCAACCGCGGTGAAAATATCACCATTATCTTTATCAATAACGGGATCTATGGGATGACTGGCGGACAAATGGCTCCGACAACCCTTCCCGGAATGCGCACCTCAACCTCTCCATACGGACGGGATGTTCAAACAATGGGTCATCCCCTGAAAATAACCGAACTTATTGCCCATCTCCCCGGTGTTGAATATGTTACCCGTCAGAGTGTCCACACCCCGGTCAATGCACGAAGAACGAAAAAAGCCATCCGTAAAGCATTTGAGATCCAGAAAGAAAAGAAAGGAGTCGGATTTATCGAAGTCGTCTCCAACTGCAACTCAGGCTGGAAAATGACACCTGTTCAGGCCAATAAATGGATGGAAGAAAATATGTTTCCTTTCTATCCGCTAGGTGATATTAAAGTGGATGGGAAGCTGGTGGAGAAGAAAGAAACTGTATCTTAAATTTCAGATGCTGGATACAAGATACAAGATACAAGATACAGGATGCAGGATGCTGGATAGGAGATGGGAGATGGGAGAAGTGAAACCTGAAATTTCTTACTTCAAAATTCGTTGTTCAATATTCGATATTCAAACAAAATGACAGAAGAGATAATCATTGCCGGATTTGGTGGACAGGGTGTTCTATCCATGGGAAAAATTCTCGCCTACTCAGGCGTAATGCAAAATAAAGAGGTCAGTTGGATGCCTTCATACGGTCCTGAAATGCGGGGAGGTACAGCAAATGTAACTGTCATCATCAGTGATGAACGTATCAGTTCACCTTCACTGAATACATTCGATTCGGCCATTATCCTGAATCAGCAATCGATGGATAAATTCGAAAAGACCGTGAAACCCGGCGGTCTGTTGATCTATGACCCGAATGGTATCACCCGGCATCCTGTCAGGAAAGACATCAATATCTATTCGATCGAAGCTGCCGATGAAGCCAGTAAACTTGGACTTTCCAAAGTATTCAACATGATCGTGCTGGGTGGTTTCCTGAAACTTAAACCTCTTGTAGCATCTGAATTTCTTCATAAGGGCCTCCTCAAATCGCTGCCCGCCCGTCATCATGCATTGATTCCGGAAAACGAAAAAGCAGTTGAAATCGGGAAAAACCTATTGAAACCGGTCCAGGTACTCTGATTACCCGGACAGGCCGGCAAACAGTAAAATTTTTCCCGGAAACTGAATTTCGGTTTGTTCCCTCATGATTGTCCGTCATATGGATTTTGAATTCATTCATGCGTTGCTGGAAGAAAAATTCCGGTTATACAATAATCCAGCCTTTATTGTTTCCGACCCGGTTTCCATCCCTCATTTTTTCAGTCTGAAACAGGATATTGAAATTGCAGGATTTCTGGCTGCAACCATCTCATGGGGCAACCGTAAAACTATTGTATCCAATGCGCGTCGCCTGATGCGAATGATGGATTGGGCGCCTTACGATTTTCTTACTCATGCCAGGGATCAGGAATTTCAACCTTTTCTGAATTTTGTTCATCGCACTTTCAATGGCGAGGATTGTCTTTTTTTCCTGCAATCATTAAGGGAAATATATTCTTCCATGAATAGTCTTGAATCTTTATTCACTGATCAAGGTATGTATGGGGCTGAAGCTGCCATCTGCCGGTTTCGTGATATTTTCCTAAACACCCTGCATTTAAAGCGGTCGGAAAAACACATTGCCAATCCAGCCCGGGGCTCGTCTGCTAAACGTCTCAATATGTTTCTGCGGTGGATGGTACGGAATGACAACAATGGTGTGGATTTCGGTATCTGGAAAAACCTTGACCCGGCAAAACTCATTTGTCCGCTTGACGTTCATTCGGCCCGGGTTGCCAGAAAACTCGGCTTATTATCCAGGAAAATAAATGATTGGAAAGCCGCAGAAGAACTCACGGCAAACTTGCGGAAATTTGACCTCAAAGATCCGGTGAAATACGACTTTGCCCTGTTCGGGTTGGGGATCTACGAAAAATTCTGATATCACTTCACGTCAGGTTCATCATCCTTAAGATCCTCCTCCTTCGCATTCCGTAATTTTTCTTTGAGATCAGCGGGCATCTCATCGGTGTATTCGGTTTCTTCAACATGGCCGTTGGAACTGCCCCTTCCATATTTCAGTTTAGGATTGTCGGAAGTGCCCAGCACACGGAGCGGGATACCAAAAATGCCCAGAGGGGGTAAACCAATGCGCATTTTCAGGTTCAAATCCCCATTGAAATTAGTGGTTCCGGATAATTTCAAACGGAAACCTGATATCTTTATTTTGGTCTGCTCCAGGGTGATTACATTGTTTTTTATCGTTGTTTTAAATTCGACTTTGGATAAGTCCGGATTTTTGAGTTTTTCCTTCTCCGTGCTCTTACTTATCACATTGAAGAGTTTTAAACCCATCACCTTCACTTTTTTCAGGGTCAGGGTTCCACCTCCCTCAAGAGACGGATATACCGGGCTCATGCCGGTATTGAGTTTACCCTTCAGGTTGTAATCAAGCGATACGATTCCTTCGGCATTGGCAGCCGACGACGATAAGTTCCTGAAAAGTGCCACTTCATTGTAAGCCCTTTTTACATCAAAATCTTTCGCATCAACATGAAAATCGAAGAAACCCCTGGAAGGATTGATACTTCCATAGGATGCATCCATCGCCACCCGGGCGCCGATCAGCTCGAACTGCATTTCCTTTAGCAGAATCATACCACCGCGGATCTCAGCAGTTGCAACCAGTTCATGGATATCCAAATCACGGAATCGTGTCTTTTTCAAGTTGACTTTTAGTCCGATTTCCAGGTTCTCCGGTATAATAATAACCCCATCGGCAATGGTTGTCTCAGACGGGGTTGTACCCACATTCTCCCCGTTTGCCGGTGCCATGAATTCATCCAGGAAAAGGTACTTTGAGTTGAATTGGAAACTACCTTTCAACTTTTGCTTGTCCGAAAGCACATAATTTACCACATTGCTGACATGACCGTCGAGCCGGATGTCGGAAGAACCGTACTGTGCAGCGAACTTTTCAAACCAAAGGTTATCATTGTCAAACCGGAACACTCCGTCGCGAAGGATGATTTTTTTGGTCAGGTATTCCGAACCAAATCCGATATTACGTAAGATAAGGCGTCCTTTATTGTTCAAGCGCTCATAATGGCCTCCCAAGGCATCACTTTGTTTTCCATGCAGTGACAGGTCGGTCTCGATGCGGCCATCCAGTTCCATCCCTTTCCGGGCAAAAATTTTGTAGATACGTGCTACATCGAGAACACCTTTCGAGGTTACCGAATAGACAATGTTATCCGGATTCCTTATATCTGCGCGTATCTCAAACTGATTTCCTTCGAAAATGAAAGAGAGCGGCGAAAGGGTCAGACGGGTATCTTGTAGCTTCCCGGTAGAATTCGATATGGATGCGATAAGGCCGATCTTTTCCAACGGATGGGGATAATATTTTGTTTGAAGGCTTCCATCTCTCAATGATAAGTTAACCTGCGATACCGGAAACAGTTTCCTTCCCGGGGCATAATTTCCACTTACATCCACATTAATATCAAGCATGCCGGAAAGATCAAGACTGTCCATCGGGACCAGTTGTTTCAGTTCGGACAGATTGCAGCGGGTTTGAAGTTTCGCCTGTACCGGAAGATCTTGCAATCCTTTCACATAAATAAATCCCTCTATATTATTCTTCAGGAAACGGGCCTTCAGTTTTTCAATTTTTGCCCAGATATGTTTGTAATTATTGTCCGGTGTTCCGGCATCCAGATCGAATGTGATGCCTGTCAGGGCCTGTGGAAGACCTATGTACTTGAGATATCCTCCGGTCAGTCTGGACGAAACTGTAAACTTTGGAATGCTCAATAGAACAGTATCCGGTTTTTTGTTCTTGGGATTCTGACCGGTTTCATAGATTCCTTCCGCGTTCAAATTAAAATTGATCATGCCGTGCAGATCAACCTGATCAACCCCCAGTGCCTTGCTCCATTTTGCGAGGTTCAGTATAGTATTGATCCTGGCGAATAGATAGAGCTTATCGGTGCTGTTCAGGTGCAAAGCTGCACTGAAAACCTCATTTTCATAAATCGAAAGTAGCCTGAGCGACAAGGTATATCCGTCCTTCTGAAAACTGAAACGCCCGTTGAAATTAACCGGCATATCCTTGATTTTCATGTCATTTTTTTCAAAGAATATTTCCAGGCTGGAAATATTTATTTTAGTCGTGAGGCTTGCAGTGATTGGTTTCGAACGGAGATAATACTGGTTGTTCAAAATGAAATCAAGTGAATCAACCCGGATTCCGGAGGTAAGCGAAAGGATATCTTTACTAAGCCGGCTTTTCCCTTTGTAATTAAAACCTTTCAATTCAAGTTTTACCGGAATGGAAGGATCCGAATAGACAAAATGGCAACCTGAAAAAGTGATTTCCTCAATGTTTACTTCCGCCCCGGTGGTAGAAGTAGTATCCTTTGATGACGCCGTGGTATCCGATGATTTGTATACATCAAAGTTGGAAGCCCCTTTTTCGTTGTATTTGATTTCGACATGGGCCCGGTCGAGGTATACCCGGTTTATCCTGATCACCTTGCCGAAAAGGCTCATCACATCAATGCCAAGGGAGACCTCCTTTGCTGAGATCAGGGTATCCGTATTAAAAGGCGGTGAGCTTTTAAGCGAAAAGTTTTTCAGCATGATGGTCAACCGGGGAAAATGGCTGAAAAAGGAGATATCCATATCCGAAAAACCAAGTTCGGTCTTCAATCTACTGTTGGCCACTGATTTAACACCTTCGGCAATCTTGTTTTTAAATAAGAACGGAACACTTATCAGGAAAACCAATACAACGATCAAAGCGATTAAGAAGCTTATCGAAATTTTCCAGGTTCGTCTCATGACTTAAAGGTATTTCAAAAGAGAAGCAATTCCGTTTTATAACTTTTGATTTTACTTACAGTGCTTTTAACGTCTTCAATGCCTTCTCAACGTGTTTCGCGAAATTCAGTTGCGACGAAAAGATCAACCGGATAATTCCTTGCTTATCGATCACGAAAGTTTTTCTTCCGGGAATCACACCTACCGACTTACCAACACCATATTTGTCTCCTACTGCCCGATCCTTATCCGATAGCAGAATAAAAGGAAGTTTATGGTTGGCGGCAAAAGCCTGGTGTGAAGCCACGTCATCCGGGCTGATTCCGATCACTTCTGCTCCGGCTTCTTTGAAAACCTGGTAACTGTCTCGAAAGCTGCAGGCTTCTTTGGTACACCCATACGATTCATCTTTGGGATAAAAGTACACAACAAGGTTAACCCTGCCAAGGAAATCACTAAGGTTGACCCGGCGACCATTATTATCGGGAAGGGAGAAAGCCGGAGCCCTCTGCCCTACTTCAATTTGTTCTTTCATTTTAAGAAAATTTCGATTATATTTCTATCTGTCATCCTGTATCCTGTATCCTGCATCCTGCATCCTGCATCCTACATCCGTATACAAGGTTCCGGAACCATAAAGATATGAAAAAAATTCAAAAAATAATTATCTTTGGGCTATGGGAATTCTGAGGGCACTGATATGCATTCTTTTTCCTCCGCTGGCTATAATCGACCGCGGATGTGGGGCCATCTTGCTGGTATTCATACTGACCTGCTGTGGCTGGATCCCCGGCGTAATAGCGGCGATCCTGTTTAATACCCACAAATAAAAAAGCAAAAAGCAGACCGGATAAATCCGGCATTATCGGTACGAAAAAACAAACCGGAAAATCAATGCTTTACGCCCATCTCATCCAGCAAAAATCCGGCTTTACCCAATTTTTCGGTAATGAACAGGACATAGTGGATATCCACAGATATACACCGTTGAAGATTCGGATCGTATTGCCAGTCGCTGATCATCGACTCATAGTTGCCATCGAATGCAACACCGGTAAGTTCACCCTTTGCATTGAGGATAGGACTTCCGCTGTTTCCTCCGGTGATATCACATTGACTCAGAAAAGCAACCGGAATATCTTTTAAAGCAGGATCAGCCCATTTCCCGAAATCCCTCTTTTGATATAATCCGGTCAAAGTCTTGGGGACATCAAACGGTTCAATTCCTGTATTTTTCTCGATCACTCCCTCAAAAGTGGTGAACGGGTAATACCACACCGCATCCTTGGGTTTATACCCTTTAACTTTGCCCCAGGTAAACCGGATGGTGCTATTGGCATCGGGATACATCCCTGTGCCCTTCCAGTCATAAAGTCCTTCCATGTAAACTTTACGTAATTCAGTGACATTGGCGCCGAATTTCTGATTGATCTCCTGGATTTCAATGGCCATTGGATCAATGCTAAATGCCATACGGATAAACGGATCATTGAGTGCCTCCAGCTCTTTTGTCGTCATTTTAAAAACCGATTTGGCATACTCAACATCGTTGAGTTTCGAATTTTTAAATGTATTGTCGACAAACTGTTCAATGGTCACGGAAGGATCACTGAAAACATATTCCAGTCCTGTGATGCGCTGATCGGCCGGCAACTCCGCAGCCATCTTCAGGACGCGAACCAACAATGCTTTTTCAACGGGTTCAAAATAGTTGGCATAGGTATATTGCAATCCATCGATGGCCTGTGTTATGGTCTCATTAGAAAATCCCGGATCACGCTCACCCGCCGGCTTATCCTTCTGTTGTGCAAAATAAATTGCCTGCTGCGCAACAGATAACGGAACACCTGACAAACCCTGGAACACACCAAAAACATTGTCCCTGTTTTTGGTCTTTTCCAGCAAGGTATACTCAGCCTTTTCACGTTGGAGGATATCGGCATATTTGGCTTTCGTTTCAGGTTTGCTGTTGGCCCATGCTATAAAATCTTTCTCAAAAGCCAACTTTTTCTCATAGTATCCGGTCTTTTTCATTCCTTCAACCTTCCCTTCATAATTTTTCATGACATTGGCCAGACCCTTTTTCAGGCTTGCCACTTTGATCTCCCCTTCATGGTTATTCTTTGTCTTCTCATCAAGCAAATCAATGATCTCCCTGAAATTCCTGATGCTGAACGGATAGTTGATGGTTTCGTTCCAGAGTACGGAGGTGGAAGAACGGTACCGGGTAGTTTGACCGGGATAACCGATAATAAAGGTGAAATCGCCATCCTTAAGAAAATTTCCTGCAACTTTGAGGAAAACTTTTGGTTTATAAGGAATATTGCTTTCATTGTATTCCTTGCCGGTTCCGTCGGGCGCTACATAGACACGCAGAAATGAAAAATCACCCGTATGCCGTGGCCACATCCAATTGTCGGTCTCACCGCCATAATTACCCACCGACATGGGCGGAGCATAGACAATACGGATATCCTTGAAAGTTTTATAGATATACTGAATATATTGCTTACCGTTGTAATTTGAAGCAATGTAAACCTGGGCGTCATCTTTCCCTTTTTTAATGGTCTCGGACATTGCTGCTATTTTCTCGTTAATTTTTTTTGATTTTTCAAAAGGATCGGTAATTGTCGTCGCCGCACCCAGTACTTCAGCCGTAACATCCTTCATGTCGGTCAGCAATTGTGCCTGATATCCCGGTGCTTTGATCTCATCGGACCGTTTTGTGGCAAGAAATCCGTTCTGCAGAAAATCGCTGGTCACGCTCGATGCCCGCTGAAGAGCGGTAAAAGCCACATGATGATTCGTGATCAGCAGACCATCCTTTGAAACAAACGATGCTGTTCCTCCGCCAAGCTGCACCACAGCATTGTAAACAGCGGGTTTATCTTTGCTGTACACGTCACTTACAGCAATTTGAAGTCCCTTTTTGTTAAGATCCAGTTGATCGAGCTGCGACAGAAGCCACATTCCCTCCTGGGCATTACCTTTAATGATAAAAATCAATAAAAGGGTAAAAAGAATGATAACCTTTTTCATAATCTCCTCCTTGATTTATTTATGATTCAATAATACTTGTAAATATAACTATTTGGTAGGGCAATCCGCAACTTTACTTGCTATAACGACGCTAAGTATCGACTATCGTGAAATCTTGCCGGATTAAAAGTTAAACAATGATTATGTTTTAGACGTTGTTCATCTCAAAAAGTTGCACATGTTCATAATCATATACAACAAGTAATGATTCCATTTCATCGAGAATTGTCCCAAAAAGTTTTTTCATTGTTTATTTTTGAACCGGCAAAGTAAACAAGGGACGCCATTTCGTGCCTCCCTGGAAGAGGGAGCGGAGGCAAGTCCATAAAACCATAACCGATGATACGACGGATTCTCCAATTATTTCTCATTTTAAACCTGATATTTCCACTGGGAAGTCAGGGGCAGGAAATACTTCAATGGGGCGGCCCCGAACGGAGTGGCGTATTCAGGGAAACCAACCTGATGAAAAGCTGGCCTGAATCCGGACCGTCCCTTCTGTGGGAATACGATAACATCGGGAATGGATACGGTAGTCCTGTCATTACAAAGAAAAATATTTTTGTCAATGGGGAGATCGATACGGTCAGTTACCTTTTTGCCCTGGACCTGCAGGGGAAATTCCTGTGGAAAGCAAAGATCGGCAAGGAATGGATTCTGAACTATCCTGGTTCACGGTCAACACCAACGGTGGTAGACGATCTGGTTTATGCGACCACGGGAATGGGGCAGGTAGGTTGCCTGGATACCCAAACCGGCAAAGAAAGGTGGTCGGTAAATATGATGACCGACTTTCATGGGCCGGTGCCGCGTTTTGGCTTTTCCGAATCGGTGCTGGTTGATGGAAATACAGTGTATTGTTCGCCGGGCAGTCCCGACACAAATGTGGTTGCCCTTGACCGTTTCACAGGAAAGATCATTTGGATCTGCAAAGGGACCAGTGAAATGACCGCTTACTGTTCACCGATGCTTATCAGTTTGTCCCAGCGGAATATTCTCGTTACCTTTTCAAAAACTACCCTTCTTGGTATCGATACCAAGGATGGAAAACTACTCTGGTCTTATAAACAGGAAGGACAGGATATAGATTGCCAGGTAAATACCCCGATTTTTGAAAATGGGTTTATCTATTTTGTAGCCGGAAACGGAAATGGCGCAGTTAAGCTGAAACTCTCCGATGACGGGACACAGATCACCGAGGTCTGGAAAAACGGGAGATGCGACAACCTGATGGGTGGTTTCATCAAGGTGAACGATCATATCTATACCTCCGGTTATGAAAAGCGGCAGTATTATGTGGTGGAAACCAATACGGGTGCCATTGTCGATTCGGTGAAATTCGACCGGGGAACCATTAACTATGCCGACGGAATGTTGTATCTTTATAACGAGAAAGGGCAGGTGGGGCTGTTCCGACCCAATGGTCCCAAAATGGAGCAGGTGAGTTCATTCCGCCTAACCAGGGGAACAAAAGCTCATTTTTCGCATCCGGTGATCTGTAACGGGATCTTGTATATCAGGCATGGGAGGTCAGTGATGGCTTATGGGGTAAAGAAAGGATTGAAGGAATGAAGGAATGAAGGATTGAAGGATTGAAGGATTGAAGGATTAAGTAATTGAAAGTTTTGAGTTCTATTAAAGGGGGATTATGAAAAAGGTCTTTCTTATTTTCGGGATGGTTTTTTTGATGTTTTCCGTAGCTGCTGCGCAGGATCTTTCTTTGGATGAGATCATGTCGAGGCATTACAACGCCATGGGATATCAGAACCTTCAGAAAGCAAACACCATTATCATGACCGGGACCATGGTTCAACAGGATGCGATGCCAGTGAAGATATTCCGGATGCGGCCTGATAAGTATCTGATGGAATCAGACATCCAGGATATTACTTCATACCAGGGATATGACGGACAGACTGCCTGGTGGACGACCCCTTGGACTGGGAATCCAAAACCCCAGGTGATGCCTGAAGACCGGGCTAGAGACATAAAAAGCAAGGCAGATTTTGACGGATTGTTGTATAACTGGAAAACAAAAGGTCATACCCTCGAACTTACCGGTCGCGATACCGTTGAAACCTTCCCTGTATATAAACTGAAGATCACCAGGAATGATAACGGAATCGAGTATCTGTTTATAGATACCATAAAGTTCATCACTCTAAAAAGGTTGTACTATCGCATGATCAGGGGGCAGGAAGTAGCAGTGGAGAATTATTACCGTGATTACCGTCCCGTTCAGGGGGTCATGTTCTCTTATATCCAGGATACGCACTTCGGGGGACAACCTTACAATTCACTCCAGTTCGATTCGATAGTACTGAATAAACCGGTTGATGAG
>JALNZC010000029.1 GCA_023229525.1 Bacteroidales bacterium | reverse complement strand
GATTTTCGTGATGAGGCTGAAAGAACATGCACATGAAATGACACTGCTCAGGGATGATTAGGTAGCGAGGTAGCGAGGTAGCGAAATGGTGAGGTAGTGAGGTAGTGAGGTAGCGAGGTAGCGAGGAAGCGAAATGGTGAGGTAGTGTGGTATGGAGGTAGCGAGGTAGTGAGGTAGCGAGGTAGCGAAATGGTGAGGTAGTGAGGTAGCGAAATGGTGAGTAAAAAGTAAATTGAAAATAGATAAGACCGTTGATTGCAAGTAATATTATCGTTGGGTTTTTCGTGGTATCGGTGATATCGAGCCTGATGGTCGGGTTTATCCGGTCGAAGACGCTGATCCGATGGCTCACCATTTTTTACACTTTTATACATTTGTCGTTTACGGGATTTTGCTGGGTTCATCTTGGTGAAACCGGACTCGATTATTTTACCTTCGATCACCTTGGTGTTCTTTTGTTGTCGGTTTTATCGGTGCTTACGGTTACTACCGTATTCCATGGTTTTATCTATGTAAAAAATGACCCCCCGCGTCAGTATGCAATTTATCATGCAGCCCTCATCGCACTGGTAACGGCAATGTCGGGTGCATATCTCGCCAATGGTATGACCACGGTATGGATTTTCGTGGAAGCGACTACCCTTGCCGTTGCAGCGCTGATTTATCATGATCGCACACCTGTGGCGCTGGAAGCGACCTGGAAATATGTATTCGTATGCTCTGTTGGGATCGCCCTGGCTTATCTTGGTATATTATTCCTTGGATTTACAGTACACGATGTCAGACTGCTTCACCTTTCGTTTACCAGTATAACGGAAATAGCCAAATTGGCCAATCCGCTCTATCTTAAGATCGCTTTTGTATTTGTTTTGGTCGGATACAGTACCAAAATGGGACTGTTCCCCATGCATACGGTAACTGTCGATGCCCATACCGTGGCCCCACCTCCCATCAGCGCTTTCATAAGTACTACCCTCATGAACGTCGGATTTTTAGCCATCTTCCGCATTTATGCGCTCTTTTCGGCCACAACCATATTGTCATTCATGAATCATGTACTTATTTTAACGGGGTTCCTTTCACTTCTGGTTTCAGCCGGGTATATGCTAAAGGCAAAACATAACAAGCGGATGTTGGCCTATTCCAGTCTTGAAAACATGGGAATTGTGGCTATTGCCCTGGGAATCGGTGGAATCGGTTATTATGCCGCCATCCTTCACATTGTTTTGCATTCATTCACAAAAGCCGGACTGTTTTATCAAATGGGGCAATCGTACAGGGTAATGGGAACCTATCAGCTTGATGAATCGGGGAATTACATGAATCTCTATCCGGCAGGCGCTACCGCTTTACTTGTAGGACTGCTATGCATTACCGCCATCCCGCCTTCAGGAATGTTTATCTCGGAATTGTATTTGCTCCGGGCCATGGTTACCGGACACTACTTTGTGTACCTGGTCATTTTCTCCCTTCTCCTTTGCTTTGTGTTATATGCACTCCTGACCCGTGTCCTGCATATTGTCTATTCACAGCCCCGGAAATTGCCCGATCATTCAATGGAAAGGGTTAATCCCTGGCAAACCGTTTCTCAGTATCTATTGTTTTCGTTGGTCATCTTCATCTGTTTTGTACAACCTGCAGCCTTTCGGGAATTGATTGAAACGATCATCAGCACTTTACCGAAATAATGGAAGAAAAAAGATATATCGAATTGACCGGAAATCCGATATCGCTGAAACTGGCAGAAATTCCGACGCTGGAATATCAAATGTTCAGCAACCTGATTGACGACCTCATGAAAGAGGAGGGAAATCATTGCCTTGCCTATTTTCTGTTTCCCGGAAAGGATCGTTATAAATTCATTTGCTGCATGGGATTGGATGCCAACCAGACCATCGCCGTATTTTCGCATGATCATCCCGCACAAGAAAATGTTGTCCTGGATTCAATTACCGCCAGACATTTCCGGTTTCATGTTTTTGAACGGGAGATACATGAAAATTATGGGATTGACTTTATAGATCATCCCTGGCTTAAACCGGTCCGGTATCCCTTTGATCGCCACAAGCGGTCAGATATTATGAACACCTATCCCTTTTATTCCATCGGAGGAGAGGAACTCCATGAAGTAGGAGTGGGTCCGGTTCATGCCGGAGTGATAGAACCGGGGTATTTTCGATTTATTTGCAATGGCGAAAATGTACTTCACCTCGAAATCCAGTTGGGTTATCAGCATCGCGGAGTGGAACGGCTTTTTGTGGAACGGCCCGGTGTTTTACAACAGACAGTGCTTTCTGAAAGCATTGCCGGGGATACCGCCATTGGTCATTCGCTTGCCTATGTCGGTTTGTTGGAATCATTGGGTGGACAACAGGTTTCATCCCAAGTGTCACTTGAACGCGGTATCGCACTTGAACTTGAACGGATAGCGATCCATATCGGTGATACTTCTGCCATTTGTGCCGATATTGCATACCAATTCGGACAGGTAGTAAACGAAGCCCTTCGTACCATTGTGATCAACACAACACAACGCTGGTGCGGAAACCGGTTTGGAAAAGGATTGATGCGGCCCTGTGGTACCCATTATCCGTTGACCCCTGAAATTGAAACCATGATCCGGAAAAATCTGAAAGAGGTCGAAGAGCGTTATTTGCAAATTACCGGCCGGATTTTCACCATGCCAAGTATACTCAGCCGTTTTGAGACAATCGGAAAAGTCACGACCAAACAAGCAATGCTGATCGGAGCCGTGGGAATGGCAGCACGCAGTAGCGGAGTGACCCGCGATATCCGTTGGTCTCATCCATTCGGGGCATTCCGGCAAATACATTACGATCCGGTTATCCTCCAAACATGTGATATCTGGTCACGGGTCATGTTACGGAAAATGGAAGTTGAACGGTCGATAGCCCTCATCAGGGAATTGCTGGATATGCACGAATTAACCGGTACTCCCGAAAAACCCCGATATGAATTCCACCTTCAACCAGATTCATTGGCAATATCTCTCACAGAGGGATGGAGGGGTGAAATTTGCCATGTTGCCATAACCGATGATAACGGGAAAATAATTCATTACAAGGTGAAAGACCCGTCGTTTCATAACTGGATGGCGCTGGCCCTGGCCGTACGGAACCAGGAAATTTCCGATTTTCCATTGTGTAATAAGAGTTATAATCTTTCCTATTGCGGGAATGATTTGTAATGTGACTGAGTGAATGAGTAAATGAGTGATTGAGTGATTGAGTGATTGAGTGATTGAAAAAATGTTATTAATATCTGAAATCGTAATCCTAAAATCGTAAATCGTAAATCATATATGCTTCTCCGGGAACTTCCGATTTTCTTTCGTCATGGCCGGCAATTTGTACCGGACCTGCGCCGGGGTACACTTCCGGAAACATTCCCCGGCAGGCCGGTAATAAGTCCGGATATAACTCCAGAGGAGACATTGATTGTAGCAAAGCTTTGCCCGGTGCAGGCCATCGGAATGGCGCCCTGCTCCATTGACCTGGGGAAATGTGTTTTCTGTAAAGAATGTGCTTTTGTTCTGCCCGGAAAAATTTCCTTCACGAATGATTTCAGGATCGCTGTAAACAACCGCGAAAAAATGATTATACGGCAGGGAGTTGATGAACCCGTTCGCCTTGATCCTGAAAAGATCCGTAAAGAGATCCGTTCGATATTCAGACATGCGCTCAAGCTTCGCCAGGTCTCGGCGGGAGGTGATAATTCTGCGGAAATGGAGATGAATGCAACCGGCAATGTAAATTTCGACATGGGTAGGTACGGAATCGAGTTTGTCGCTTCACCACGACATGCTGACGGATTGGTCATTACCGGCCCCATTTCCGGAAACATGGCGGAAGCGTTGCAGATTTGCTATGATGCCATTCCTGGTCCAAAACTGGTTATCGTTGCAGGTACAGATGCCATCAGTGGCGGCATTTTTCAAAACGGCGAAGCTTTGGACCGGTCATTTCTGAGCCGGTATCCGATTGATCTTTTTGTCCCGGGCAATCCACCCCATCCACTCACATTTATCAATGGCATTCTTGATCTGACCGGTCGGAAATAATTCTATATGCTTAAAATGGTTTATCTTAGCTTTGAATTTTTTCAGACTGGATCCCCGGGATTTTGAATACTATGAACTAAGGGCATTTATGAAAGATTATCGCAGTGATAATGAAGGTAAGGAAGCCATCCATGATTTTGATTTATTGATCCGGAGAGGGTTGATTTATTCAGGAAATTACATTGCTTTTAGTCTGTCAAAACTGGGATTGAAGGGTTTGAACGGTACCTGTTCTGATTTCCGGAAGGGCCATTGACATGGATTCCCCATCGGTTACTGTAACATGATTTATCATTGTTACGGGTAGACCACAATTATATTTATCATGATTTCAGCGTATAATTATTTCAGAAGATTACGGGATTTGAAAAATCATCCGGAGGAGATACCTTCAGTAAAGCAGGAACTGTACGAAATTTTTCATGAACTGCCCGTCGGATCAAAAAATTTGATCGAAACAATAATTGAAGATGAAAAGGTTGATGCAGCCGAAACAGATCAGATAAAAGGGTTTATATACCGGGAAGGACATCCGGGCGGTTATGAAATACGCCTTCTTTTTGAAATTCATGATCATGTTTATGGACATAATAATGATCCTTCCTGGGAAAAATTTTTCCTGGATGAAACAACTGAATATTTCACGGAAAACTCAAATGTAAAAAGGAAACTCCCATTTGCCAAAGCTGCAATGCTTTATGACCAGATCAAGAAAACCATTAAAAGGATTGGAATGGTAAGTGAGGTTGAGATGGCTTTATTGAAAAAAATAATAGAGATTACAGGGGATTTGATCTATATGAATGGAACCGACAAGCGCTTTCTTTCAGGATTATTTGAAGAGGTTTTACGGGATGAAAAAATTGATTTCAATGAAGTAGAGATGCTTAAAGAGATGATTTGCCAAAACTCTCCCCCTTTGGAAGAAGACATTGACTTGCTTTTCGATATTAATCTGGCAATCATTGATAAACCCAGGGACGATTTCTGGCAGGTGCTTTTTGTTGAATCGGTATTACTATATATGATCAATAAACCTTCCGAAATCAACAATAAAAAAACAGACTGGCTTGAACGTAAATTTCACAGAACAACCGAAAAGCATCAGCGCCTTACTCCCGAGGAAATTGAATTAATCAATGCCCTCAAACAGCAAACAAACGAATTTCCCCCGGTTTTGAATGCCTACTGGACGGAATATTGCCAGTGATACGATAAAAACTTGCTCATGAACAGAATTTTTCACTCAACCCTACGATTTTGAAAAAAAAACCACACTCTTGGATATTCGCTGTGATCCTGATGTTTATCCATGTAAATCTATGTGCCCAGGTGGGCATCAACAACGATGGCAGCGCTCCGAATAATTCAGCGATGCTGGATGTAAAGTCCACCGGTAAGGGGTTACTTCCGCCAAGGATGACCTCTGGACAGATGAATGCAATTGTTAATCCTGCATCCGGTTTAATGATTTACTGTACTGATTGCGGCCCCAATGGTTCGGGCGCTTTAGCTGGTTTCAGCAACGGCACATGGAATATTTTCAACGCTGCCTGCCTTAATCCCGATGCTCCTGTTGCAGGTACACATGTTCCGTCAGCCGGTCAGATCGTGTGGAACTGGAACCCGGTAACAGACGCCACGGGATATAAGTGGAGCACAACCAGTGATTTTGCCACCGCACTGGAAATGGGATCAGCCACTACAAAAACCGATACCGGTCTGACATGCAATACTGCTTACACCCGTTACGCCTGGTCGTACAATACCTGTGGAAATTCCACCCCCCTTACCCTGAATCAGACGACTTCTGTCTGCCCCTATTTTATTTGCGGCCAATCCATCACCGACACCCGCGACGGAAAAACATACGGGACCCTTGCCGTCGGCGCCCAATGCTGGATGGGACAGAACCTCAATACAGGCATCCTGATAAATGGTACGATAAATCAATCCAACAACGAGATCCTCGAGAAATATTGTTATAATAATCTGGAATCCAATTGCAATGTGTATGGTGGTTTATACCAGTGGGACGAGGCCATGTATTATCGGATCACCGAGGGCTGGCAGGGTATCTGTCCTTCAGGCTGGCACCTGCCGTCCAACGCTGAATGGGCCACCATGATGAATTTTCTCGGAGGAACATTGGTCGCCGGGGGAAAAATGAAAGAGACCGGATTGGCTCACTGGGCTCCTCCGAACACCGGGGCCACCAACGAAAGCGGGTTTACTGCTCTGGGGACTGGCGTCCGGGGAGCGACCAGCGAATTCATCAGTTTGTTGAATTTTACCTTCTTCTGGACATCAACGCAGGCGATTGAACCTACCAAAGCATTGAGTTATTACATCATGTGGGCAGCTGCAGTTTTTACGCCCAGTGATTACTACTCTAGATCCTTTGGCTTTCCTATCCGTTGTGTAAAAGGAGAAAATTGTCCGTTGCCTGCTTCTCCATTAGAAGGAACCCATATTCCCTCCCAGACCCAGATTACATGGAAATGGAACGCTGTAACCGGAGCCTCGGGGTATAAATGGAACACAACTGATGATTATGCTTCCGCTACCGACATGGGAACCAGCACCTCAAAAACGGAAACAGGGCTTACTGAAGCAACCGCTTATACGCGGTATGTATGGGCATACGATATATGCGGAAATTCCGCGGAGCGTGTCTTAACTTCTTCTACTTTAGGATATTTTTATATCGGTCAGAGTTATGGGGGTGGGATCATTTTTTATATTGACGGCACAGGCGGACATGGACTGATTGCCGCTCCCAATGATCAGGGTTCGGCGGAATGGGGCTGTTACACCATCGTGATGGGCGCTTATGGCACCGCCATCGGTACGGGCCAGGCCAATACCACAGCGATTGTAAGCTATTGTAATGAACCCGGTATTCCGGCCCGTCTATGTAACGATCTGGTACTGAACGGATACAGTGATTGGTTTTTACCATCGGTCGACGAAATGCACCAGTTATACCTGCAGAAAAGTGTGGTTGGCGGTTTTTCCGACGACAACAGCTACTGGAGTTCCTCTGAAGTTAACTGGCTTAATTCATATGGGGTGAACTTCTACAATGGCCTCCAAGGTGTGACAAGTAAGACCCTTCACTTCTCTGTGCGCGCTGTACGGGCGTTTTAATAAACAGAGCTTCATCTGGTTTAGTTGGATAAATGAACCAAACTTCATTTACTTTGCCAGTACTTCTTTTCTTCAATATCCATTATTGTCAGTTTACCACCGTGACAGATGCCGGTATCCATCATCCATAAATTCGAAAAATGAAGGGGAATACTTTTCCCTAGAACCTGCGTTGGAGTATGACCGATAAAGATTTCACTAAATTCATCAAACCTTTTCCCAAGTCGTGAATAAACAGAAGCAGCTGCAAATAAAGTTCTGTCCCAAAGCAGGGTTTCCTTAATTTCTTTTTGCTCATCAAAAGGTATCTTCCAATCAAATCCGGCATGTACAAATAGTCTGGATTGCTCGTCAATGTAAAATAATCTTGCATTTTCAAAAAAACCGAGATGGATATCCTTTAATTCAGGATTAGCGTTATAGGCTGCCATTGTTTCGTTTCCTCCCTGATAAAACCATTCAATGGCCTCATTTCCATATTTAAGGTATTGATAACACCAATCATCATGGTTTCCCAGTATATGAATAAAATTTTGAATCTTCCGCAGTTCTTCGATCACCTCAAGTGATTTCGGACCACGGTCAACCAGATCCCCAAGACTGATGAGCAGATTGTTTTTATAATCAAATCTCACTGCTTCCAGAAGCTCCATCATTTCAGAATAGTAACCATGTATATCACCGATAACAAATTTTCTGAACATCGTTAATTACTTCTTCGGGATGCAACAAATTTAAAGAGGTTTGAACTCCTAAAAACTGTAATGATGGAATATCTAAGAACGAATATCAGGTATCAATAAAACGTTATTCTTTTAGGCAATTTCATTTTTCGCAGTTAATCAACTCCAGATCCTCATTATTTGGTATACCTGAATTTTATCCAAAAAAACAAAACCCCAATAAATATAAAATTTACTGAGGTTATAATTAATCAGGTAGCCCCACCAGGAATCGAACCTGGATTTAAAGTTTAGGAAACTTCCGTTCTATCCATTGAACTACAGGGCCATTTTTTACGAAGGACGAAGGACGAAAGTCGAGGGACGATTTTTCATTCATTTCGTATCTTTTTCATTTATCAATTTTCACTTATCAATTTTTTCTCGTCCCTCGACTTTCGTCCTTCGTCTTTCGTCCTTCGTCTTTCGTCCTTCGTCTTTCGTCCTTCGTCCCTCGTCCTTCGTCCCTCGTCCCTCGTCCCTCGTCCTTCGTCTTTCGTCCTTCGTCCCTCGTCCCTCGTCCCTCATCTCCTGCAACAAAAGTAAAACATTTACTTCACATCCGCCCCATTCACGGTTCCCTCATCGGGGGTTATAAAATAAAGTGTGCCATCAGGGTTCTCGGCCATCAGGATCATTCCCTGAGAATCGATTCCCTTAAGTTTTCGCGGTACAAGATTAACCAAAATGCAGACCCGCTTACCAGGAAGTTCTTCGGGTTTGAAAAATCCGGCAATGCCCGAAACTACCGTTCGCTGATCCAAACCGGTATCAATTTTCAGTTTTAGCAGTTTATCGGTCCTGGGAACTTTTTCAGCCTCAAGGATCGTACCGCAACGGATATCCATTTTCGCAAAATCCTCATATTGAACAGCATCTTTTCCTGGTTTAACGGGTACTTTTGGTTGAGATATTTCATTGGACTCTTTCGTCTTTTGAAGCTTCCGGATCTGAGCATCAATAGCGCCATCATCAATTTTATCGAAGAGTAATTCAGGTTGATATAATTGATGTCCGGGTTTGAGCCAATCTAACCTTGTCGCATCTTTCCATTTAAAAGAGGGCAGGTTCAGAATCTGCCTGACCTTTTTCATTGAAAATGGCAGAAAAGGCTCTCCAACGATGGTAAGTTCTGCGCAGATCTGAAGAGATATATTCAGGATGGTTGCGACGCGTCCGGGATTATTTGGATATTGCTTCCAAGGTTCGTTCTCGGTAAGATATTTGTTTCCAAGCCGGGCCAGATTCATCATTTCCGCGAGTCCTTCACGAAAACGGTAATTATGAAGACTTGTGGCAATCCGGTCAGGAAATAGTTTCATTTCATCCATTGTTACCATATCCGGTCCGGAGAATTCAGCCGGTTCAGGGACTTTCCCTTCAAAATATTTATGGGTTAATACAATGGTACGGTTAACAAAATTGCCTAAAATCGCAACAAGCTCACTGTTGTTCCTTGCCTGGAAATCTTTCCAGGTGAAATCGTTATCCTTTGTTTCCGGAGCTGCAGAAGTCAAAACATATCGTAACACGTCCTGTTTATCGGGAAAATCTTCCAGATATTCATGTAACCAAACCGCCCAGTTCCGGGAGGTCGAAATTTTTTCCCCTTCCAGGTTCAGGAATTCGTTGGCAGGAACATTATCCGGTAGGATATAGGTGCCTTCCCCTTTCAGCATGGCTGGAAATATGATACAATGGAAAACGATGTTGTCTTTGCCGATGAAATGGACCAATTTGGTCTCTCCATCTTTCCAGTATTTTTCCCAATCAGGAGTCAACTCCCGGGTTGCCGAGATATAACCGATGGGCGCATCAAACCAAACATAAAGAACTTTCCCAACAGCACCTTCAACGGGTACTTTTACTCCCCAGTCCAGATCGCGGGTCACCGCCCTGGGTTGCAGACCCTGGTCGATCCATGATTTACATTGTCCATAAACATTGGATTTCCAATCATCCTTGTGACCTTCGAGGATCCATTCACGCAACCAGGGTTCGTACTGGTCCAGGGGCAGAAACCAATGCCGGGTATCCTTTAAAACCGGTTGATTTCCACTAAGAACCGATTTCGGATGGATGAGATCGGTAGCGTTGAGCGAACTGCCACACTTTTCACATTGATCTCCATATGCCTTATCGTATCCACAAACCGGACACGTACCGGTAATATAGCGGTCGGCAAGAAACTGACCGGTAGCTTCGTCGTAATATTGCTGTGAAACTTTTTCAATAAACTGGCCTGCATCATACATTTTACGGAAAAAAGCAGAAGCAGTTTCATGATGAATTTTATTCGAAGTACGGGAATAAATATCGAAGGAAATACCAAAATCTTCAAATGATTTCTTGATAATTCCATGATACCGGTCAACAATATCCTGAGGGGTCACTCCCTGTTGTAAAGCTTTTATGGTAATGGGAACCCCGTGTTCATCGGAACCTCCGATAAAGATAACGTCTGCATTGTTCATCCGTAGAAACCTGACATAGATATCGGCTGGAACATAAACCCCCGCCAGGTGCCCGATATGTATAGGCCCATTGGCGTATGGAAGGGCAGAAGTGACGGTATATCGTTTATATTTGTTCTGATCGCTCATGATAATCGGGAAACTTAAATTCCGAAAAAAGAGTCGCAAAGATAATAAATAAAGGGAAATGAGTATTTTTGGATTATGGTTCAACCCCCATATTTAAAGAAAGGCGATAAGATCGGAATTGTTTCTCCGGCGAGGAGTATTACTTTCGAAGAGATACATCCCTCGATCAGGATTTTCCAGCGTCATGGACTTGAAGTGGTTTTGGGAACATATGTATTCAGCCGGTATAACCAATTTGCCGGTACAGATGAACAACGCCTTCGCGATTTTCAACAAATGCTTGATGACCCTTCAATCCGTGCTATCGTTTGTGCACGGGGTGGATATGGAACGGTCCGTATTATCGACAAACTTGATTTCACCCGTTTTCTGGAAAAGCCTAAATGGATCGTGGGATATAGCGATGCCACAGTATTGCATTCCCACATTCATCGACAACTTGGGGTCGAAACCATGCACGCAACCATGCCCGTTCATATGGTTTCGGAAACGCACAACGATGCTGTCGAAACCATGCTCAATGCCTTATTTGGCTTCCGCATTTCATATCTGTTCAAGAGAACGACACTTTCACGCGAAGGGAGTGCGGAAGGATTAATGGTTGGGGGTAACCTTTCAATTCTGTATAGTCTTACCGGATCTGCATCGGATATTGACACAAAGGGGAAGATACTGTTCCTGGAAGATGTTGACGAATACCTTTACCACATCGACCGGATGATGATGAATCTGAAACGGACCGGAAAATTGGAAAAATTGAAAGGGCTCATCATCGGAAGCATGTCGCGGATGAATGACAATACCATCCCATACGGGAAAACAGCCAACGAAATTATTTTTGAAGCGGTACAGGATTATAAATACCCTGTTTGTTTTGATTTCCCTGCAGGCCATCTGAATAACAACATGGCGCTGATCCTGGGCCGTAAGGTAAAACTCGCGATAGATACCGAAATTAAACTCATTTTTTATTAACTACTGTATTACCTTATTCCTCTTTCCCCGATTAAGTAACGCTGGATGCTGGATGCAGGGTCGCTTCGCTCCCGATCCAGGATGCAGGGTCGCTTCGCTCCCGATCCAGGGTCGCTTCGCTCCCGATGCAGGATGCAGGGTCGCTTCGCTCCCGATGCAAGATGCTGGATGAAAGTTCGCTTCGCTCCCGATACAGGATCCAGGGTCGCTTCGCTCCCGATGCAGGATGCTGGATGAAAGTTCGCTTCGCTCACGATGCTGGATGCTGGATTCTCCCCTCTCCTTAAGGAGAGGGGTCAGGGGGTGAGGTGGATTCTCTTATCTCTTAAATCACAAATTACAATGGGTGCAAAGGATCATATAAAATTGGGTAAAATCGGAGAAGAGATCGCGGTTGGACACCTGCTGGCAAAGGGATACCGGATTCTTGACCGTAACTGGCGATGGGGCCACCATGAGATCGACATTATAGCACAAGACCAGAATGTTATTGTGATCGTGGAGGTGAAAACCCGCCGTTCCAATCATGTCGCAGAACCGGAAACCGCCGTGACACGTAAAAAGCAGAAGATCCTGGTCTATGCTGCCAATGCGTATACAAGGTACCACCAATTGTATGGGGATGTTCGGTTCGACATTGTAGCGATTCTTTTAAATCCCGGTCAGATTATGGTAAACCACATAACGGATGCATTCTATGCAACGCTTTGCTGATCATTTTCTTCCGAAATCCGCTGGAATTTCACCCCAGTATTTTGTCTCCCATTTCAGAATTTTGTTTGGCCACTGATTCTCATGCAACCATCTCAAGGCCCGCT
Organism: Bacteroidales bacterium; assembly: GCA_023229525.1. Lineage (GTDB taxonomy): Bacteria > Bacteroidota > Bacteroidia > Bacteroidales > FEN-979 > CAIVAT01. The sequence goes on along the minus strand of JALNZC010000029.1, from coordinate 38,444 downwards.
CAACCAGGTCAAACAATGCTTTGTTTTTTGGAGATAAGACGAGGTTGGTATTGATGGCTTTTTTCCGAATCCAGGCAATAGCAGTGCGGGAATCGGAGTATATGGGCCAGTCAGAATTCAATTTTGCCAGATAGGCCAGGGCATGCACTATGCCCAGGAATTCACCCAGATTGACCGTTCCTTCAGGAAAAGGTCCAATACGGAATAGTTCTGTCCCCGATTCCGTATCCACTCCCCGGTACTCCAATACACCCGGATTTCCCGAACAGGCAGCATCAACACATATACTGTCGGGAACAGGAACGCCAATAAGCGGATTGGTACATAATATCTTCTTCGGTGAATTCAATCCTCCTTTCAGATATTTCCGGGGATCATCGTTCCATGCACTCGATGCAAGTGTTAAAGTGGGAAACCCTTTATATTGCGCGCCGGCAAAACCCTCCACCTGGCTTTTACAATTGGCCCAGCCCTTGTAAATACCCGGGTTCTTCCCTTGCCATACAACGTAATATTTCGATTTGGCCATCGTTTAGAATTGCTGCAAAAATATGATTAATTTTATCGCTTCACCTTGAGGTGTTATTTTCCTTACCCTGATCCAAACTACGGGATGAATCCTATTAAAAAACTCGCTGGTCAAACTGCCATATACGGCCTTCCAAGTATATTGGGAAGGATTCTGGGATACCTGTTAGTCCCTCTTTATACGCGGGTTTTTGCTCCGGAGGAATACGGAACTGTCAACGTCTTTTATTCGTATGCTGCCTTTCTGATGGTCATTCTTACCTATGGAATGGAGACCGCCTTTTTCAGATTCAACGAAAATGAAACGGAAAAGGATAAGGTTTTTAGTACGGGAATGATCTCATTGCTTGTTACCACTCTTTCCTTTCTTGTCGCCGTTTCGGTTTTTGTACAACCCCTGGCCAACTGGATCGATTATGCGGCGCATCCGGAATATATTCTCTGGTTTGCCTGGATACTGGCTTTGGATGCCCTCTCCGCCATTCCCTTTGCCCAGCTCCGGGCATTGAAAAAAGCAACCCTGTTTGCCGGGATCAAAATGACCAATATTGCTATCAACATCGTGCTTAACCTCTTTTTCATCATATTTTGTCCTTACTCCTTGAAAAATGAGTCCTGGAATACACTTAATTCTTTCATCCATCTGATCTACAGGCCCGACTGGGGCATTGAATACATTTTCATTTCAAATCTGATTGCCAGTGTTTTTACCCTCGTACTGTTGCTCCCCAGGTTTATAAGGATTCACTGGATTCTTGACAAACAATTGTTGAGAAAAATGTTGATCTATGCCTTCCCGTTACTTTTTGCAGGAATGGCGGGCATTGTTAACGAAACTTTCGACAGGCTCCTGCTCAGGTACCTGCTACCGGAAAATATGGCTTCTTATCAGGTGGGAATTTATAGCGCTTGTTATAAAATTTCAATTTTGATGACGATCTTTATCCAGGCATACCGTTATGCGGCTGAACCTTTCTTTTTCGCCCAGGCGAAAGAAAAGAATGCGAAAGAGGTCTATGCCCGGATCATGGACTATTTCATCATAACCGTTTCGTTTATCTTTCTGATGACCATGGTTTATCTCGAAGATTTTATTATGCCATTCCTGATCGGAAAAAAATATTGGGAAGGGAAAGGAGTCATCCCGATCTTAATGATGGCAAACCTTTTTCTGGGAGTATATTATAACCTGTCAATCTGGTATAAATTGTCCAATAAAACCATTTGGGGGGCTTGGCTTTCACTGATTGGCGCGGTAATTACCCTGACACTTAATTTCTGGTGGATCCCCTTGGGGGCCGATCATCTGATTTATGGTTATCTGGGATCTGCATGGGCAACCTTTATTTGCTATGGATCCATGATGATCCTTTCATACCTGATCGGACAATGGTACTTTCCGGTGAAGTACAACTTGATCCGGTTTTTCGGATATCTGGGATTGTCTCTACTGCTATACCTGGTGAGTATTTTCATTGTTCCCGGAGATCGTTTTCTGTCCATTCTTTTCCATACTTTTTTACTGGGTATTTTTCTTTTTGTAGTTTATATCATTGAAAAGCAGCGGTTTTCCCGTTCCCGGTGAATAGAGATTTTTATTACCTTTGCGCATTCTTATGTTGTTATGAAGATCAGGATTGTCAGCCACTCCAAACATCCTTTACCTGCTTATGAAACGCCGTTTTCGGCAGGAATGGATCTGCGTGCCAACCTGGATTCTGAAATTCTTTTGCGCCCACTCGAACGGGCACTGATCCCAACGGGCTTTATTATTGAGCTCCCCGAAGGTTTTGAAGCACAAATCAGACCGCGCAGTGGACTGGCAATAAAAAACGGCATTTCCCTGCTCAACACCCCTGGTACAATTGACGCGGATTATCGCGGAGAGATCATGGTGATCCTGGTCAATTTATCAAATGAGGATTTTGTAGTCAGGGATGGTGAGCGGATTGCCCAGATGATCATTTCTACTCATGAACAAGCCGAATGGATCGAGGTTGATACACTCAAAGCAACAGAACGCGGTACCGGTGGATTCGGACATACCGGAATCAAGTAAATGGTCGGATTTGAACTTCTTTTAAAAATGAATTATTTTGGTAATGAAGATATTAAAAAATAATGTTATATCTGTCTTTTTGTTCACGGTTTTGGGCATATGCTTTCCTGTTTGTATTCAGGCATACATCCCCGGAATGGTTGAACCTCTGTGGCTGGATTCTCCGTTGCTTTCAATAGGGTTGGCGCACACGAATCATATCAGCAAGGATCGAAGATTCCTTGCTGATTACAATGAGAATCATCAAGACCGGAACAAAAATAAATCAACACATGATCAGGAACCCCAGCCACTAAAAAAAATCGGAAACAATGGGATACTGATCAATGCCAAGAAAGAAGCGTTGATCGGGAATGTCACGGGAGCGCTCGAAATATTCCGTCGATACATTGACCGATATCCTTCGGATCCGGTCGGGTATTTTGAAGCAGGCCGGCTTGAAGCCACACAAAAAAATTATTCCGAAGCCATTGCTCTTACCAAACATGCAGTCGCCCTTGATCCAGGTAACATCTGGTTCACACTGTTTCTGGCTGAGCTTTATCAGATGGCAGGCAACATCACCGATGCCGTATCAATCTATGAAAAGATCGTTGCGGAGAATCCCGGGAACCTCGATTATTTTTATCAGCTTGCTGCGCTTTACCTTCAGGTCGAAAAATATAACGACGCTATCCGGATCTACAATAAAATCGAAGAAAATGCAGGTGTTTCGGAGGATATTTCCCTTCAGAAAGAAAAGATTTATCTCCATCAAAATGATTTGAAAGACGCTGAGAATGAACTCAAAAAGCTGATCACTGCTTTCCCGGGCGAAAGTAGGTATTATTCCATTCTGGCCGAATTCTATATGTCGAATTCCATGCCGGACAAAGCCCTTGAAATCTATAAACAGATTTCTGTCATCGATCCCGACAACGCATATATACATATGTCGATGGCGGACTATTATAGGAAAACCGGGAATAAATTAAAAGCTTTCGAAGAATTGAAACTGGGATTTGCAAATCCCAATCTGGATGTTGATGCAAAGATCAACATAATGCTTTCGTTTTATACCGTAAATCAAATATATAACGATCTGAGAGGAGAAGCATTTACCCTGGCGGAAATCCTGATAAATACACACCCCAAAGACCCGAGGGTATATTCTATTTATGGCGATTTGCTGACACAGGATCAGAAATTTCCCGAAGCCAGGGAAACATTTTTAAAAGCCTTAACTCTCGATAGCAGCCGTTATGCGATTTGGGAACAAATATTACGTCTTGATATTCAACTTGGATTTTATGAGCACTTGCTTACTTATAGTCAACGTGCTAACGAACTATTCCCTGAACAGCCACTTCCTTTTCTTTTCGCCGGAATCGGATACATGCAGTTAAAGCAAAATGCAGAAGCGTTAGTCCCACTCTTGGCAGGAGCAAAACTTGTTGTGGATAACAACGATCTGCTCGCACAGTTTTATATGTACCAGGGCGATGCCCTGCATGCACTCAACAGGGAGACCGAATCATTTACGGCTTACGAAAGATCCCTGCAGGCCAAGGAGGATAATGCCTATGTACTGAATAACTATGCCTACTATCTGTCGTTGGAGGGAAAGGAGCTGGATAAAGCAGAGAAGATGGCAAAAAAAGCAGTCACACTGGAACCGGAAAATGCATCTTTTCAGGATACTTATGGTTGGGTTCTTTATAAACAGGGAAAATTTGATAATGCCCGTGAATGGGTATCAAAAGCCTTACAGAATAAGGAAGAAACAAGCGCCGAAGTCCTTGAACATTACGGCGATATCTTGTACCAGCTGGGAGATAAGGCCCTGGCGCTGGATTACTGGATGCAGGCTAAGAAAAAAGGAAAAGGCTCGGAATGGTTGGATAAAAAAATTGCAGAAAAAAAACTGGTTGAATGACGATGATCCACCTCAAGACTTGTGTTCGCTTTTTTATTCCGGGTTTTCTTTTGATCCTTTTTCTTTTTGAATCCTGCAGTCCTACACGAAAAGTCATGGTCGCCCCAATCAGGGAAGAAGGAGCCGATTACCTGTTCTCAAAACTAAAAGAGAAAGAGTTAAAATTCAACTGGTTTTCCGCAAGGTTTTCGGCAGAATATACAAATAATGGGAAGAACAATTCCTTCAGCGGACAGATACGAATTAGGAAAGACAGCCTGATTTGGATTTCCCTTACACCCATGCTTGGAATCGAAGCTGTGCGGGTCATGATTTCCCAGGATTCGGTTAAATTGATCAACAGGCTGAACAACACCTACTTCATCGGTGATTATGAATATGTTAACCGGTTTTTAAATACCAATATCGACTATGATATACTACAAGCAATTATGCTTGGTAACGATCTGCAGTTTTACGAGAATGGAAAATTCCGTGCATCAGTCGACAGGGGTGATTACAAACTTTCTACCAGCGCCCGGCATAAGCTCAAAAAATATGTTCACAACAACCAGGATACTTTGAAGATATTTATTCAAAATATTTGGCTTGATCCGCAGAATTTTAAAATCACACATGCAGAAGTGAAAGAGATCCGGCGCGATAACATTAAACTTGAATCAAATTATGGGACCTTTGAAATGGTAAGTGGACAACTTTTTCCCAAAGAAATGAATTATATCATTTGGGCCGAAAATACCATAAAGGTGCAGACCAGCTTTTCCAGGATTGTCATTGATTTACCACAACAATTTCCTTTTAAAATCCCGGCCAGCTACGAACTTGTGAAATAGTTATTCTGATTCAAATGAAAACAGAAAAGCCAATTTTTCAGGCAATTTCCAAATTTACCCTGCTGATGGATCTGGTTTTCCTCCTTTTCTTTCTACCTGTTTATGCTCAAACGAAAGCAGACAAGGAAAAACTTCAGAAAACAAAACATCAGATCGAAGAAGAAATCCGGTATACCAATGAACTGCTTGAAACCACCCAGAAAAACAAACAAACCTCCCTGGATAATCTTCAGATTCTGACAAAAAAAATCCGCAGCAGGGAAGCCCTGATTACTACGATCAATGCAGAACTGGAAGACGTGCAGGTAAAAATTTCGGTGGAGAATATTCAGATTAGCCGGATGTCGCAGCAATTGCAGGAAATGAAATCCGAGTATGCCAGGATGATCTATCATGCTTACCGGATCATGAACGGCCGCAATAAATTGATGTTTATCTTTTCAGCCAAGGATTTTAATCAAGCCTATCAGCGACTGAAGTATTACCAGCAATATGCGTCGTGGCGTCGCCGGCAGGTACAACAGATTGAATCAACGCAAACAGCCATTGATAATCAAAGAAAGGAATTCGAAAACATTAAAAACCAAAAACTGACATTGATCCAGGCGCAACAAATGGAAAAACAAAAACTCGATCGTGAAAAACTGGATAAAGCAAAAGCAGTTAAAGAGTTCACCTCCAAGGAAAAACAACTTCTAAAAACCCTGAAGACCAAACAGCAGGCAGCACAACGTCTCGAGTACGAAATAGAAAAACTGATCGCTGAAGAGATCAAAGTTTCTGAAGAACGAAACAGGAAACGGGAAACAAGGGATAAAAGAGCCGCAGCATCCGGGAAACCGAATTCAAGGTCAGTCCTGGAGCTGACACCCCGTGAAAAAGAGCTCTCCACTTCCTTTGCAACCAACCGGGGGCGCTTACCCTGGCCTTGTGACCGGGGGTTCATTTCAGGTAGTTTCGGCGAACATCCACATCCGGTTCTGGAATACGTTAAAGTTAAAAACAACGGGATTGATATTATGACTGAACGGGATGCGGTTGTCAAAGCGGTATTTGGCGGACGGGTGAGCTGGGTGAAATCTTTTCCCAATCTCAATAAAGTAGTGATCATCCGGCATGGCGAATACCTTACCGTGTATTCCAACCTGGAGGAAGTCGGCGTTCGGGATGGCCAGGAAGTATCGGCCAAACAAATAATCGGCAAGGTTCATACCAACCCGGATGATCAGAAAGCAGAATTGCATTTTGAAATTTGGCGAGGCAAAACAATTCAGAATCCTGAAGAATGGCTTGCCGGAAGATATTAGGAGGATCTAGTTGTGACACACCATATCGGCGAATTGGCTGCCTTGCTTACTGCCATGTTTTGGACGGTAACTGCACTTGCTTTTGAAGCAGCCAGCAGAAAACTAGGTTCCCTGGTCGTGAACCTGCTCCGGTTGATTATCGGTTTTTGCTTTCTGACTCTTTTCGTCTATTTTTATCGTGGTTCTTTCCTGCCGTTGGATGCTTCCCCGCGTACCTGGTTTTACCTTTCAGTCTCCGGTCTCATTGGATTTGTTTTCGGAGATCTGTGTCTTTTTCAAGCATTCGTTGTGATTGGCGCCCGCGTTTCCATGCTCATGATGGCATTGGCGCCCCCGCTTACAGCCCTGATCGGATGGATCATTCTGGGCGAAAAACTCCACCTTGTCAGCTGGATCGGTATGACCCTTACCCTGAGTGGGATTGCCCTTGTGGTGTTAAAAAAACGGATACAGGATGAAACCATTTCCGGATTACCTAAAAAGAAATTCAACTATCCTATCTGGGGCATTTTACTTGGTTTCGGTGGAGCTCTGGGCCAGGCCGGCGGACTTGTACTGAGTAAATTTGGGATGCAGGGATACGATTCTTTTGCTGCTACCCAGATTCGTGTCATTGCCGGAATCATTGGTTTTTCTGTGTTGTTTTTTAGTTTACGGCTTTGGAAAGAAGCTTTTCGCGGTCTTACATACCGTAAACCTATGCTCCAGCTTACGCTCGGTGCTTTTTTTGGCCCCTTTCTCGGAGTCTCTTTTTCTCTGATTTCCATTAAATATGCCGATACCGGCATTGCAGCCACGATCATGGCATTGGTTCCGGTACTTATTATTCCTCCGTCAATGTTGATTTATAAAGAAAAAGTAACACCGAGGGAAATTATCGGAGCCGTCCTGGCCGTATCCGGAGTAGCCATCTTTTTTCTTTAACTTTATTCTTTTTGCCATATGAAGCACAATAATATTGTCGTCCAGGCTCCCGAAAATCCGGGCTTCCGGTTTTACCTCGGACTTTCTATCTTTGTTCTTTCATTATTTATGCTCCCCACGGGGCTTGTTCTGAAAGGTCATGTCGAATCTCATTTTCTGAAAGGAATAATACTGACCGTATTCTGGGTCAGTGCTCCACTGATGAAGATCATTTCCATTGGTATTATGGGGAAATCATCCTACCTCTGGATAAAATATAAAATGCATCTTTATCGACGGACAGCCATCCCGCACATGGTCAGCCCGACACGTTATAATTTTGGACTTTTTCTTTTCATAATCCCATTTATCCCTAATTATATTCTATCCTATGCCCCGCACCTTTTCCCGGAAGCCTATGTTATCCGGTCCTTCATTCACTTCTTTTTCGACCTTGTCTTCGTCTCAAGCCTGTTTGTACTGGGTGGTAATTTCTGGGATAAACTCAGAGCACTTTTCATCTATTCTGCCACAGTGACATTTGAAGAAAAACCATTGCACGAAAAAGCTTAGAAGAGAATTACAAGGTACGATTTACGATTAAGATTTTAGATTTATCCAGCATCCAGCATCCAGCATCCTGCATCCTGCATCGGGAGCGCAGCGACCTTTCATCCTGCATCGGGAGCGTAGCGACCTTTTATCCCGCATCCTGCATCGGGAGCGCAGCGACCTTTCATCCAGCATCCGTTTTTATCGTATCTTTGTTCAACTGGATTAAAAATTGGATAAAAATGACTTCTGCAATTATCATATTACTTTTCCTTTTTCTGGTCAATGGATTGTTTGTGATGGCAGAAATTGCATTGGTTTCTGCACGAAAAACCAAACTTGACATCGAAGCCCGGAAAGGGGATAAACGATCAAAGCTGGCCCTTGAAAATGCCAATGACCCTTCCCGGATTTTATCGACGGTACAAATCGGGATAACCCTTATCGGAATTCTTACCGGGGTTTATTCCAGTGATGCACTTTCCCATTCAGCAGCTGAACTTCTCAGCAATATGGGAATGGACCCCGGAATTAGTCATTCTGTGGCGCTTATCATAGTTGTTATACTTGTGACGTTTGTGTCTATGCTTTTGGGAGAACTGGTACCCAAACGGATCGGACTTATTAATCCCGAAAGAATATCCAGGACCCTGGTAGGTCCATTACTGTTCCTTTCCTACATTACTTTCCCGTTTACCTGGTTACTCAGCAAAGCTGGCGACATGATTCTTTACCTGTTGAAAATTAAACCATCTACTGAATCCAAAGTCACGGAGGAAGAGATAAAAGCAATGGTACAGGAAGGCGCCGAAGATGGGGAAGTTCAGGAAATCGAACAGGATATCGTGGCCAGGGTTTTTCATATGGGCGATCTGAAAATCTCTTCCCTGATGACCCATCACTCAGATCTGGTTTGGCTCGACATTCATGAAACCCCGGAGGAGATGCAGATCAAAATGCAACAGCAACTTCATTCCGTATACCCGGTGTGTGAAGATGACCTTGATAATGTAGTGGGGGTTATCTTTATCAAGGATCTGTTTCTGGAGAATATTTGCGATGGGAAATTCAGAATCTCCGATAAGATCAAACCTGCCCAGTTTGTACTTGAAACACAGACAGCGTATGAAACCCTCGAGACGTTCAAACAAAACAAAATTCATTACGGTCTTGTAGTGGATGAATATGGCTCCAACGTGGGGATGGTTACTCTTAATGATATTCTTGAAGCGCTGGTCGGTGATTTTAATCAACCCAATCCCGATGAACCCCAGATATTGCAACGTGAAGATGGAAGCTGGCTGGTTGATGGTCAGATGTCTTTTTATGAATTTGCTTATGAATTCAACATTCAGGGTTTTGACAAAAACAAAATAAAATTCGATACACTGGCGGGACTTACCATGAACATGCTTAAACACATTCCAAAACCCGGTGAAAAGTTTATCTGGAAAGACTTCGAATTTGAAGTGGTTGACCTCGACGGGAACAGGATTGACAAGCTGATAATCAAGAAAATTGATAAATAGACGCTTAGGGTAATTCCCAAAACCAATTTATTGAATTCTATTATCTTTGCCGGAAGAATCGGTAAAAAACACCTCCCTTTATCTGCTTACGGTAGTTCCGGTTAAGAAATAGACCATCATGAAAAAGCATACACTGCTCCTTATCAGCATTTTCATATTTTTAGGTTCGATTCTTCTCATTTCTGTTTCCAGATCACTTCTTTCCGTTTTCCCGTCGCAGGAAGTCGAATTGAGTAATGGCGTTTTATGGGGCCGCATTCTCAAGGAAAACCTGTTAGTCCAGGAAATTAAACTCAAAAAAAGATACCTCAACAGAATAGATGTATGCTTTGCAAAAATGCCTTCGGCTACTCCCAATAAAAATATTTTTCTATTATTAAACGAAGAACACAAGATACTCTTTACAAAGAAATTTTCCTCCGATGAAATCGATGGAGCAGTCTGGATGTCTTTTGATTTCAAAAAATCTCTGGATTTAAGGAAAAATAAAAAAGTTTTTGCCTGTATCTATTCTATTGACGGTAATCCAAACAGTTGTTCAGTATATGCAAGAACCAACAAAAGTAATCTTGGTAAATCATACGTTACTGCGATTCAAAACAATGATGTCATTTTCTCCCTTGAAAATCAACAATCAGTTACACCGATTGAAGGAAGTATGGGATTTAAAATCTATGAATCCAATACCAAAATATTTACGCTAGCTCAGATAATGCTTTATATTTTCATCCTTGGAATTTGCCTGATTATCGTCTTCGCGAAGAAGATTAAAACAATCATACAGAACGTACATCTCGCCCCGGAATACATTTTTTTACCGGTTTCTTTGTTTTTTGGGTTATTGTTTGCTTTCATCACTCCTCCTTTTCAGGTTCCGGACGAACCTTCGCATTTATACAGAGCTTATCAGGTCTCGGAACTCAATCTCTTTAAATACCAGGATAGCATACCGAAATCCCTGGTGCAACTTTCTGCTATAAGCGACCGGATGAAATTTAATATGGCAGAAAAGACAAGCAGAAAAGAAATCATGGCCTTATCGGATATAAAACTCTCTCCGGGAGATCGTACTTACTCCGAGTCGCCAAATTATATAATTCCCTATCTGCCACAAGCGATGGGTATTTTTATCGGTCGGTTCTTCGGGGCCACCCCGATTTCATTTTTTTATCTTGGACGTATATTCAATCTATTGGTCTCTGTTTTTCTGCTGTTTTTAGCAATTAAAATTACCCCTGTTTTTAAATGGGTATTTTTTTTACTGGGGATCATGCCGATGACAATATACCTTATGGCTTCGCTATCGTACGACGCTTCAACCATTTGTTTGTCTTTTTTATTCATTGCCATTGTTTTTAAATATGCTTTTAATGAAGTACAAAATATTTCACCCCATGAAATCATCCTTCTTTTTTTGATTGCCATTTTACTCGCATCTTCCAAACCTCCTTACTTCATCGCTATTTTCTCTTTCCTGATTATCCCGGTACAAAAATTCGGATCCTGGAAAAAATATCTGTTGGTTTTTGCGGGACTGACTGTTACTGTGCTTCTGATATCTCAATTATGGGCTCCCAGTAAGGAGTTTTTCAAAAGTTTTACCTCGCTGAAAGTTTCCTCTTCTGTTTCTCAGGCATCAATGATTCCGCTTTTTTCATTTGCTGAACAAGCACAACCGGTGGCAAATCAGCCATCCTTACAAAATAAACCCGAAGAATCCAGACCGGCAAATCAAGGAAAATTAAAAGCCCAACCGTTACAAGAAAATCAGCAAAATCAAACGGAACAAACCAAAACCGAACAAAAAACCCTGCCACAGGCCCCGGCCTCTCCATATAATCCGCCGGCGCAAAAAAAATATATTCTGGACAATCCCATAAGATTTATTGAAATATTAATCGACACAGTCAATAAATTTATCGGTCTTTATTTTATTGCATTTGTCGGACTTTTTGGATGGGTAGATACTCCACTACCGATACCCCTGGTTTATTTATTCCTTTTTCTTTTGATAATCATCTCTTTAAGCGACGCAGTACCAGGGATAACAATCAATTTTTTGAAAAAATGTATCCTGTTAACCATTTTTCTTACCAGTTTTGTTTTTGTCGAAACAGCTATGTATGTCTTTTGCAATCCGGTCGGATATAAGCTGATCCAGGCTGTGCAGGGACGGTATTTTATTGCCCTGAGCCCGTTATTGTTTATTATTCTGTACAACAATACAGTGAAAAAATTTCTGAACAGAGCCCTGACTCCATCATCCGATACTTCCCTAAAGGATAAACGTAACAAAAAAAGGAAATCCGTCGTACAAACAACGAATGACGGACAATTATATGCAAAATCGTTGCCTTGGTTGGTCATTGGGTTTGGAATATTTGCATTGATCTATTCACTTTATACAATTTTGTTCAGGTTTTACATTGTGTTGATATAAAAATTTTATGTATGCATTGAACAATCTTACCATCATTGTCCCAGCCTATAATGAAGCTCCGGCGCTGAAAGAATTTCTGCCGCGTTTGTTGAATTATTGTGCCGAAAGAAATTGTTACCTTATTCTGATCAATGATGGTTCGACTGATGAATCAAAAACCCTGTTGGACCAATTCACCCAAACTGAAAAGATCGTATTTCTGCATCATAAGCTTAATCGCGGCTACGGAGCTGCAATTAAAAGTGGTCTGGCAGCATGCAACACCGAATTAGTTATAACAATCGATGCAGATGGACAACATGCACTGGAAGATATTGATAAACTCTACGCGTTGATGGAGTCATGCGATGCGGATTTAGTCGTTGGCTCAAGACAACATTCCGGATACAATTCCTACTACAGGGGAGTAGGAAAATTTATCATTCGTAACCTTGCCAGAATCCTTATGACAGTTCCTGTACAGGATCTCAATTCCGGGATGAAACTATACCGAACCGAACTGGCCAAACAATATATACATCTGGCGCCCGATACCATGTCGTTCAGCGATATTTTCACCCTTATTTTTATCAATAACCGGAATCTGGTGGTAGAAGAACCCATTCATGTACAGAAAAGAAAAACCGGGAAAAGCACCATTGGAATCGAAACAGCTTTTCAAACTGTAATGGAGATCATCAATATTGTGATTCTGTTTAGCCCCATGAAAATTTTCCTTCCCCTTTCCCTGCTCTGCCTGATTGCGACAGCAACATGGGCAATACCATTGATATATATGGGTCGCGGATTAAGCATCGCCAGTTTGCTTGGAATTATTTTGGGGATCCTGTTATTTCTGCTCGGATTGATTGCAGAACAACTTTCACAGATCCGAAGAAATCAACATAAAAGTATCTGAACCCAGGTTTATTATATTTGTCCACCGGTTTTTTTCCATTTTTTCTTGTAGTAGTTTATCTGTTCAATCGTCCAATATCCCGCAATTGTCCTTATCATATTAATGCGGTGGAGAACGAGCAGTATTACCCGCTTGTCATACTTTTTATGAATATTGTATTGTTCCCGGAACTGTTTTTTTGAGTATAACCGGCTCTTGGCTTCCTGGTGGACCCTGAAACAGGCAAGGTAGTCATCGATATACCCGGGTTTGGTTTTTTTTGCCAACCTGATCCAGAGGTCATAGTCCAAGGCATAGGGTAGGTTCAAGGCTAAGAGACCGGCATCCTCAAATGCCGACTTTTTAAAAAACACCGCTGGTTGTGAAATAAAATTCTCAAGTAAGAGAGCATTATAATTAAAATATTTAAGGAAGAAGTTTTTATAATTGGTAAGCCATCTCCGGATTTCACTGTCCTGTTCATCAACAATCCTGCACTTCCCATAGGCCCACTGACAACCAGGATTGGCATCAAAGTAGTTCTTTACCTTCTGCAGGGCTCCGGGCAGGTAAAGATCGTCGGAATTAAGCCAGCCGATGATTTCTCCGGTCGCAAGAGAGATCCCTTTATTCAGGGCATCCGATTGTCCGCTGTCTTTTTCCGAGATCCACCTTAGGCGACCCGAGTACTGTTCAAGAATTCCCAGTGTTTTATCGGTTGAGCCCCCGTCAATAATGATATATTCTACCGGAAAATCAACTTGCTGGTCAACAACACTCATGATTGTTCGCCGGATAAAAACCTCCTGGTTAAATGAAGGGGTGATAACGGAAATCATTATTTGTCCAGACATCCCATATATATTATCTCTTATACAAAAAGAGTACGCTGTTACCAGGAGTAAAATTATAATATTTAATGTCGTGATATACCAGTTCAGCGCTCTGATAAGTTGAGACGATACAATCAATAACCGAATCGGCTTGAGGAAGGTTTTTACTTATGTTGCCAATATCGATATGAATTGCTTTAACAGGATTTCTATAAACATTGCAGAATAATGGATATTCCCAATCATCAGCGCCAAACTTCAATCCAATGTTTTTATATCCTTTTACATTCAGATATCCGGTTATCATCCGGAAGTCGCTAAAGGCTGAATTCCTGTTAACAAAATATTTTTTAAACCGGTTATCTGCTATTTTAACATCTGCAGTATAGGGTGGAATAGGGCAAAGCGGTCGTGAATAATTAAAAGTTAAAACCAATATAGCATAAACAGTTATCAGAAAGAGAATAATGATAAATATTTTTTTGGGAATCATCGATGCTAAGAAATATGCCATCACGGGAGTAATCAGGATAAATAGGGGTGTATGCAGCCGGGAATGCCAGGGTTGCCATTTCAGGTAGAAGCAAAAAAGCAGGAACATAGAAATGATCAAAAGCAAATAAAGCAAAATCTCTTTTTTTATTTTTCGAGGGAACAATACGAAGGAGATAATGATGACCAGGATCAGCGAAACCTGGAGAATATTCGCCCCGTAATCTTCATGGGTTCCATAGGGATTGACATTGAACGCTTTAACATAGGTAAAGGTGGTTTCCGGATTATTTGATTCCTGCCCTATCCATCTATGTGCTTTCTTAACAACGTTTTCGGTCGCTACAGCAAAACCCGGGACTCCGTAATGAAGAGCTACATTCCGGATGATATTTGAAACAAACGATGATGGTGTATGTTCTTCATTGGTATACAAACGATATTCCTCCGGTGTCGTGCCAAATACATTGCCCGAAAGCATGTAATTGCGATAAAAAAAGCCGCCATTGATCATCAACACACCAAAGAAAATGATCAGATATTTATACTTGATTTTCCATTGCCGGTTCTTTACAGCCCGAGCTAAAACAGCAAAGCCGAAAACCAGTAAAACGGGCGCCAGATAAATATAAGCAACCGCTTTTGTGAGTATAGCCAACCCGATTGATATAGCCAGAAATATATATTGCACTGCAAAACCCTCTTTATAACAGATCAAACAATAATAAACGGTGGATGCGATAAAAAAGGAAACAACCACATCTGTTTGGGTGTTCGACGATTGCAGGATCACTTCAGGGATGGTAATGACCAGAAAGAATGTCAGCAGTCGTTGATGTGCCGTCAATCCTAATTCCCGGGCAATCCCATCCATGACAGCTAATGTTGAAACCAGATAAAAGAGTTGGACAAAATTAGCCCAGAGATCAATTTTCGATAAAATGCAAAGTTGGCCAATGAAAAATTCTGCAAAAGGAGGTTGGTTTAATTGTCGGATAATATTGGTTGGATAATGTGCAATATTTCCATGTTGTACCCAATGAACTATCCTGGCCATATGATAGGTCATCGAATCCCAGTTGTTGGGCGGATAGATCAATCCCTGGATAAATATTCCGGATAACAATAAAATAACCAGTAACCACAGTATTTTACTCGTATTATCAAGATTTCCTGATTTTCGAAATAAAGCAAAATCTAAAATTTTGTTTTTTCGTTGTTTATACTTTCTGGCGATAAAAAGGATGAGTATGAAATTAAAAATGACCCAAAAAATTGTTAATCCCTGATATGTATATAGGTTAAAAAGACTGAGAACCTCGGTTGAAAACAAAACCATGAACGAAAAAAGCAGGACAGCCTGAATAAATTCCCCCGACTTATCCAGGCGAAAGGGCAGGAGCCGAAAACACGTCAAAATCAGCAAAAAAGCAAACGGCAGCAGGATAATTGTCATCGGTAACCGGTATTGATCCAGTCTAACAAATCCATTCCTGATTTTTGCCATTGTTCAAACCCATGAAAACAATCTTCGCGAGCTTGCTTGGCCATGATTCGGGCAAACGAGAAATTCAACGGTTTCAAATCCCGGACATCATATAACATCCCGTTCTTTCCATTGGTAATATATTCATTGATGGTAGGATGATTGGGGGCCACAACCAATTTCCCCATCGTCATGGCTTCAATCACCGGCATCCCTATCCCTTCGTACAGACGGGGTGTAAAAAAAACATTGGCACGTGACAAAACCGACAAATAATCTTCCTTATTATCAAACCACCGGGTAAGGGTAATACGGAATTTATTAATCTCCTCTTCGGTAGGAAGGACATCGCGGTACCAGATCGGATCCAATGCCAGATGTAAATGAAAACTCGAAAAATTGGAACCTTCTATCAGTTTTTTGATATGGTCCCAGGTGATGTCGTTGGTCCTTTGCCAGAAAAAACCCCTCAGTTCTGAAAAAGAGTCCTCGTGGTATGGTAAAGAAGATGGATGGATAAAAAATTGAAAATACTTTGACCGGATGCCTAGTCCATCGAACCTTTGTTGGAGTGCTTTGCAAAAAGAGATAAACCGGAAATCCCTGAATCGTAAAAATAATTTGTCGGGATCGGCATGAATATCATCATACATAGGAATGATGATAATATTTTTACAATTAAGTTTTTTAAGCTTCTCCGGATGATGGTATATCATGATCTGCCAGAGGATCAGAATGTCGAATTCTTCCTGATTTATTCTTGAGATAGAGGGAAATGTTCCCCCGTTCCACTGACTGTCCCACACTACCCGGATAGAACCTTCTTGTTTTAATAGGTTGATGAAAAATAAAGGAGAGGCTGTCTTATAATGATACGAGTGGTCAATGAAACCGATCTTTTTATTCCCGGATGAATTTTCAGATGGATAAAAAGTATCCGGGAATTGAATAGAATCAGTACTTCCATTAAATATCCTGATAATACGCAGCGCCTTGGCAATAATAAGTTTTAACTGATAAGTCCGCAGGAAATCCATTTTATTCTGTACCATCCGGATGATCTGTGAAAAGGGATAAAGGAAAACAAAAAGTGTTTTTCCCGTTTGTTTATTCATGGATGATTTGATTACGGTAAAACCACTTAAGAAATTTGGAGATACCAGTTGATGGCATAAATTGATAGAACCATTCAGTTAATTTTGATTGTAAAATGAACCGTTTATGAAATCTTTTTTCTTTCTTAGTCAGCCTCCGTGTTGAACTTAAGATTTCCAGGTTCGACCTGGCCGATTTGACCATTTTGGCATTGGAAATCCCCCGTGTATCGAAAACGGCAATGATTTCGGGAATATACCGGAATTTTTTTCCGGCAATATATAACCGTAATATCATTTCGTAATCGGCGCTGAAATGCAGATCAGCATTGTACCCCACTTTTCTGATAAGGTTTGTCAGAAAGAACATAGACTGATGGCAACAGATCATGCCTTTCCATAGATCTTCGGGTGGCAGGGCTTTCCGCCAGGTTTTAAATGCCGGATAATGAGCGATGCTATCGCCATAAATCACTGCGGCATCCATAGATTCCTTGTTAAAAACGGTCGAGAGGACATGGTTGTTAGAAAACACATCTCCGGCATTCATAAAATTAACCCATTCTCCTGTTGCTCTTGCCAATCCTTTATTCATGGCATCGAAGATACCCAGGTCAGGTTCGCTGACCCAATAATCGATCTGGTCTGCGAAATGCCCGATCACTTCCTGTGTCCCGTCCGTGGAACCGCCATCAACCACAATGATCTCAAGGTCAGGATAATCCTGACTTATAATGCTTTCCATGGTTCTTTGAAAATCATGAACAGCATTCAGCGTAACAGTGATAACAGATATTTTTGGTTTTATAAAATTCATTACTTAAGTTAATCATTTCAAAAGTCCTTCAATCGTATTTCAATTGTATCTCAATCGTATTTCAATTGTATCTCAAAAGGCTTTCAATCGTATTTCGATGGTATCTCAAACGTATTTCAATCGTATTTCAATTGTATTTCAATGGTCTTTCAATGGTATCTCAATCGTATCTCAATGTTCCCCAACTAACCAAAGAATATCTTATCCAGCTCCTTCTCTACAATCCGGGTATCAAAAAAGTTCCCGAATGTTTGTTTGGCTTTGTAACATTGATCATCATACCATTTCGCATCAGATAATAAGTGGTTGATTTCATTGGCAAAACTCAGAGGGTCGTTTGCAATAATGAATTGATCGAGAATTTCCGGTGGAATTCCGCACAGGCCTTTCGAGGTATTTATCATGGGTATTCCGTAAGCCAGGGATTCCGCAACCTTCACTTTCATTCCGGTACCTTTTTGTAAGGGATTGATCGAAATCTTACTTCTTGAATAGAGCTCACCCGGATCGGGAGTATAGTCCATTCTTTTCACAGTCGGCAGTTCCGGGGCATACCGGGCAATTTTTCCGATCACGATAATTTTCAGATTTGCAGGCAATAATGGAAAAACTTTGTTGAAAAACCAATCCAGGCCTTCAATATTATCTGTATTATCAAAACCAATGAATAGTATGTCATACTCTTTTTCACGGTTAACCGGAGTTGGTTTATTCATGAATACAGGAACGAAAAAGAAATCAGGATGTAATGCATGCGATGAAAAAAAATGAAGCTCCTCATACGACAAACAAATCACCTTGTCAAAAAGGTTCACCCTTTTAATTTCTTCTTTGATTGAATTTTCAATTTCAAATGAACCCTGACTGTTTTCATATAGTTTATGAGATATAAAATCTTCAACTGTCAGCACTTTGATAACACCCGGAGGTATATTCTCCATCAGAAGATTGGCCCAGTATACATAACCGATGATGATAAAATCATACTTGTTTTTATGAATAATTTTTTTAAATAATGCGATCATTCCGGGAAAGGCATGATCCGGCAATGGTTTATTGTTTTCATTTTTTTTTCTTTTCAAAATGAATTTCAGATTTGAAAAAAAAGAGGCAAATCGTTGTTTATTATATCCTGTCCTGAAATTATAAAGAAAAAGATGTGTGATCAGATTATTGGAATTTTCAAGTTTAAAATTGTCCCAGGTGCTTTCAAAATGGCTTAATCCCAGTAAATCAATAGAAAATCCTTTTTCTCTCAAATAGGAAACAAATTCAAAATATCGTTTATGAACGCCACTTTTACGTTCAAAAAAATTATGCGGAAAAACAATTAAAACATTTCCGGAAGCGGTCATTTTGTTATTTCAATTTCCAGTAACACCTCTTTTATGGATTGCAGGTATTGAAGTCCCCATTGTTTATCAGGTTCCAGGTAATTGCCTTCTGCCCACTCATTCCAGGATTTGATAAGTAATAAATTGTGTTCCCGGTTATTATTCAGTATAAAATGAACGGCCGATTTCAAATGTTGCTTGAAAAGGATAGGCGTGGAATGATGAAAAACCAATCCTTTTTTCCCCGAACGTGCCGTATTATCCCAATTAGGCAATATGCATGGAATAAAATCCTTGTTTGTAAAATTATCAAACCTGTATGACTTTATAATGTTTTTATATTCAATAACCATTGGATAATGGCTAAGAATATGCCGTTTAAAGGAATTCTTCAGGGATCGGAATACGTTTTTTTGATATGTGTCAACATAATGCCCGGGCATATAAACAGTAGCTTCATTGAAGCCATCCTTCCTGTAATCCCATTCCAGGTGATTAACCCCGATAAAATAAATTCCGCTGAACCCGTTTTTTATCGCCAGATCATTCCACAAATCGGTAAACGCTTTGATTTGTGGAAATGAAGCAGGTTCATAAATAAAGAAGAGAGGCTTATTGTTTACCTTTAAATACCGGGTATCGCTGAATGCCTTTAACAGTGAATAAAAATGGGAGACATGGTCATCTTTCTCCGGGTAAGTTTGTTCGATCAGGGTTTTATCATGTAGCCCGTGCCAAATGCCTGTCCAGGATTGATTTGCCCACGCAAGACAAAACGGAAAATCGGGCTGTCCACTCTCCAAAACCTCATTAAAAGGTCGTTCAAGCAATTGTTTTCCATTGCCAAACCAATAATGCCAATAAATAAAACCGCTCAATCCCGCTTCTTTTGCCAGGATAGCCTGAGTCTGTCTGGTCTCGGCCAGACGGAGGTCATAAAAACCGAGATCGGCCGGAAGGTGGGGTTGATAATGCCCCGGGAATAGTGGTTTGGCCTTCGCAGTATTGGTCCATTCCGTAAATCCTTTTCCCCACCAGAGATCATTTTCCGGGATCGGATAATATTGGGGAAGATAAAAAGCAAGGATTCTTATCATATTATCATGAATGAACTCTGGGTTGGTTTGAATTATGCCAGCACTTAATAAAAAGTAAGGATCAATACCTGTTTCTTTATCTCAAACTGGCATAAAAAAACAAATATACAGCGAAAAATTCTTTACCATGCGGCCCAATCCGGAATAATCGTGGAGCAGAATCATCCCATTATCCGAAATAATTCTTTGATAATTTACACTGTTCTCCTCATTAATTGATACTGTCCGATATGAAAAACATTAGCGAAGGTCCAGTAAAGGACCATCCCGGAGGGGAAAGTGTAGAATAAAAAGAAAAACATCAAAGTCATCGCGATCAGAAAGAGGTTTTGCAGCCCCTGTTCTTTCTTTTCAGCGGTTGGTGCAGGTGCCAGTTTAAATGACAGCAGGGTAAAACCTGCCATGAGAAATGGAAGTAAATTGAAATTGCTGCCCAGCAATGGAATATTGAACCCGAACGAAAACAACTTGTCGGGTTGGGCCAGCGAATCGATCCATAAAAAACGGGTATCGCGCAACTCTTCGGCAGTGGCCAGTACCTGGAAAAGCGCAATCAGGATGGGAAGCTGGATCAGCACTATACCCAGTGGTTTAAGCCCTGCAAAGGGACTTACCTGATGTGTTTTATATAATTGCAGGATCCTTTCACTCTGTTCACCTCCTTTATAGTTATGCTTGATTTCTTTCAGTTCAGGTAGCATTTCTTTTTGTGCGGCGACAAACTTTAGCTGACTGGTCATTGCTTTTTTGGAGAGCGGGTACAGGACGATACGCACGATCAATGCCAGGAAGATGATGGACAACCCCCAGTTGGGGATCACGAAATGAATGATGGTAAGTAACCAGAGTAACCCGGTACAGATCCAATTCATCCAGCCCCAGAAACCTGAGAAGAGCTGTAAGGCGGGATGGAACATGCCCGGATCCGTGGAGATCAAAGGAACCAGGGTTATCATTGTTTTTTGACACGCTGTTTTTGGGTGGAATCGGGGTTGATATCCTTTCTTATTCTAAAAAATTTAAGGATACGGTGCCAGAAAAGCTTAACAGCTATTCCTGCTCCTACAACGCTGGCTACCAGTGCCTGTATAATAATACTGCCTGTTCCCGGATCAATATAGGCTAAAATATTTAATATGACTGCCAACAATTGTGTGCTCAATAAACTTAACAGGATACCATTCATTTTTACATTTTTAAATAGAACAATTTATAACCTCTGAAATACAATTACCCTGATTGCAAAAATATACATTCTTTACTTTCTTTTCATCCAAAAAACAACTCTTTCAGAATCGCTCACCTTTTCTTTTGCCTGGATTGTGTAAAATACTTCAAATTCTTTAATAAATGCTTCCTCATGGTAATCACCAAAAATATCTTTTCTTGACTCAAGCAGTTTCTTTACCTGAGAATCCGTTTTTGGAACAAATTCAATGATCAAATTGTCGCTCAACCTACTTAGAAATTTCGAAATTTTACTAAAGGGTAAGTTATTTGATATGGCCAGATGATGGACAAGGGCAAGCGCAAGAATGGTATCGGGATGAGATCTTTTCCTGATTGCCATTCTTTCTTTATTGTTCCAGCCAATGGCAGGACTTGGATTTGTCAGATCCATAACCAGGGGCAGAATGTTTGTTATTTTCTGCTGTTTTATGTATTTATAATTGGAATCAACTGCCAGTGGATCGATATCAAAGGCAATGCAATTCACCTCTTGCCGGCTGGCAATCCTGGTAAATTCGCCGGTGTTGGCACCCAGGTCCCAAAGTGTCCGGGGTTTAATATCCTTAAGATACCTGTCAACGATATCTTTTTTATGTGCGAATGACCGATCTGAGTAGTTTGTGAATGTATAATATTCACCCCATTCTGTGTTTTGATTTTTTAACCTGAGTTTTCGAACCGTGCTGATCAAGCTCTCAATCAAGGCAACCAGGTTTGTGTATTTAATTTTTATGTTTTTCCCTGCAGACCCTTTACTTTCGTATTTTGTTTGCGATTTGGCATGCAGATGCAAATGCATTAAAAGAGAGAAGCTCACTTTAGTTCTAAAAGGCAACAATCTGCTGGTTAAATCCAGCGGTATGCCATCCAGATACAATTTAAGCAACTGGTTCAAACGTATATCTGTGTAACTCATCAATGCCAGTGGGGCCAAAAAATGTTGACAAAATTGCTTGTAGGCTTCCCAGGGTTTACCGTCATGATAAATTTCAAAAGAGAGGGTGTCAATAAAAATAGGAGTACCCTTATGAAATTGAATATTATAAGCGCTGCCATCCTTCATTGTCATGCCATAATGCAACGCAATTTTCTGAATCTCAAGGGTGGTAAGTGCGGCATCTTTTAACTGGCTGAAGGACCATTCATAGGGATAGGAGATAAAAGCAACCTTTTCCGGTTCTATGACCTTATAAGCCTTGTCATTCAGCCCCTTGTGGCCGTGGACCTCTTTGTGGGGAATCAGCAGATTTTTTTTCACAAGACTGGCATACAGACCTGAGTTCATCAACAGTTCGTAATCATCTTGGTAACAGGCGTTAACTTGTCGTAAAAGCGTTTCATTTTCGTAAAAAAGGAATCCGCTAGGGTCACGGAAGGAGCTTTTTTGTATTTTAGTTAGCATTATCTTTTGATATTATTCTAATCATATAGTCCTTATTTTTTCTCTTCAATCTGCAATTTCTTTACCAGCAATCCAAACCCACGGGGATCCTTGGCATGTTCCGGCAATTGAGGGTTACAAGGGTTACTGAGCTTAAATGTAATATTTAATATACCTTCCGTTACCATTGATGCTTCAAACGGCGCTTCATATATGCCATCGCGACTCATTGTCCACGTTGTTATCGGTTGCCCATTAATAAGTACAGAAACTTTTTGAAACTCATTTTTTCTTTTGTCAAAATAACCATCGCCCCACAAACGCAGGAGCAAGTCCCGTTTTGGGATCTTTTCAAGCTTTATTAAGAGCCCTGCAATAGGACCATCGGTCCATCGGTGCGTGCGTTCCGGCCAACTCCAACCATCTAAGAGATAGGCCTCTTCTTCGCCATTTCCATCGGCAGAAAACTTGATTTCCTTGATTGTTTTATATGGAGAACGAGATTCCATTTCCTTTTTGAGTTTGGGAGATGGATAAGCGTTTCCCAAATGATAACTTTCCCGCTTATACGCATTGCCGGTAATAATATATTCGGTCATGTCAGGCAAATATTCCCGCTGATAATCTTCATAGACCCACTCATAAAAATAAAAAGTTCGCTGCCTGCTTCCGCCGGATATAGCCGTATTAAAATTACTGCAATCATTGTTATTACTGCTCAACCCCAATAGACATGAAAGGTCTGTAGTTTCCAGCGGCATTTCATTTATTGCAATTTTTCCTTTTGAATTAGCTGGTTTATGTAGAAGCAATGCATGTGAGGAACTTTGTACTTTTGTGGGGATCACTGTCAACGCTACACTATCCGATTCTGTTTGATTTTGTGGCAGATATTCCCAAGTGCCATGATCCGACATGATTATTATTTCTGAATTATCGTATATTCCAAGGTTTTTAAGCGTTCTTAAAATCTCGCAAACCAACCTGATCGCTCCTCTCGACTGACTTATATAACCTTTTTCACCGTTAAGCCGGGGATCGTATTGTAATTTTTCGTTTACATTCAACGGTGGATGAGGAAAGCAGAAATGAAGGATTTTAAACGAGCCTTTTGAAATTGGCTTTACAGAAGCACGATCCAAGAACAATTCAAGAAAACGCAGATCTGTGCCATGATCACCTGGAGGATATGATCTTCGTGCAAGTGAAGTGAGGAACCAATTGCCGCGATTGTATATTTTGATTTTAAAAAAAGTCGGAAGTGCTCGAAATATACCATAATCAAGATATTCATAAATCGGAGGAACTTTGTTGGCGCTAAGTTTATCAACGATTCGTTGCATCGACATCGCTGTCGGATAGGTGCCTTCCAAACCAGCAAAATATGCGGTATATGATTTGTCTATATAAGCTTGCATTAATCCAAATTTCTCTCGCGATTCCGAAATAAAATATGGAAACGGTTGTTGGTTTTTATAAACAGCGCCGGTCATGATGGAAGGAAGGCTTCCCATAGTACTTGGATACCTGCTGATGGTATTTCTGTAAAATGTAAACCCGTCAAGTTCGCTGATATCTTCAGGATAATCATTTACAATTAGATCAAAATAATCTGATTGAAAGGCATCAAGAATGATGATAAGAACATTTTTTTCCGGATGAAAATTAAACAAATTTGTATAGTCCGAATCATCAATTTTTATCTTCAGACTTTTCGGCGCCATAATAAAACTAATTGCAACAGATAACACACCAAGTAAATATATAGCCGATAACACAGAGGTTTCAAATTTCTTAATTCTTTTATAAAACCCGGTAGTTATCAAAGAAACTATGAGAAACCATAAGACACCCCCTATGAACATATGAAATTTCCACTTGCTCCAATCAATATCCCGCCCATTAAATTGTCCGAAATTCCAAACAAGCAACTGACTTTGAACCCAGATGGCGAAAGCAAGGCCAACTAATAAACCAGCCAGGATACCCCAAACTTTAGGTTTGCGAACGAAAAGAAAAAGCAAAAGGAACAAGAATATAGATGTACAAATAAACAATCCGGTTACAGGTAGCGCAACATCTTTAAGATCAAAAGCAATTTCATTAATGTTCCCAAGATAAAATGAAAGCGGGGAAACCACCATTAACATAAATGGTAACGCACATGCTATTGAAAAAAGAAACAATTTAGAATATTTCATACTCTGTGGATTTGGAAGTTATGCCCTACAGTTTATTAATACTAAAGTACTACATGGTCCTGAAGCAGTGCATCAATTTCCCGACCGGCTAACTCGTAAATGATGAGGTCGGGTTTTTCATCATCGATTATTCTGTAATTAAAATAACACCATATAAATACGGATTCTCTGAAACTTTCCTTCATGAATTTCGGCATCGATTTAAAAAATGAGTCATGAATTATCAGGGCCTTGTACTTTCCATTTTTATTAAAGAAACGACGTTCAAAAAGCTTTGGGTTAAAAGGATATCCGTCTGGCACGGGTATTTTCTTTTTTCCAAGCGTAGTTTCTGTTTTAAACTTCGGAATTAGACGAATTTGCTGCTCCTTTCTTTCCAATGAAATCATTGCTGTAAGATCCCCAGTAGATTCTTCAACATTATCGATCATAAACTGATCCAGCTTAAGTACCTGTATATCCGGAAAATCCGTTTTTATTTCATTCATCAATGTTTGATAGCCGATAAATAAACCGAACTGATTCCAGTGAGAATCTGTTTTTAGATAAAGCTCCCGGTTATTATATTTCATAAAATCTTTCCCCAGGTCAATGACATTGAAATCACTATTTTTGAGACGGGATTTTACCTGATCGAGTTTGGTCGGTCGATCGGCTTTTTCAATTGGCAGATAACAACCATAGACAACAGATTTATCGGGGACCATCGCCAGGTAGAACTTTATATTTCTCCTCCGGCAATATTCCTTGGTCTCAAGCATATTCTCATGAATTCTTCGTAACTCTTTTTCTGTAAAATTGATCAACCCTTTTGATTCACGAATGACGTTAGAATATTCATCACCAAGAAAAAACCAACCATTCTGGCCATAGACAACTTTACGGGGATAGGGAGAAACATGTAACAATTCGTTTTTAACAACTAGAAATACAGGAACGAGTAGCTCTCTGAACCCGGAAATAGCAGAATAATATTGCTCAATACTGTCGCTAAAAGATTTTTCTCCCGGTTTATTTATAAATAAAGAGTTAAATGTAAAATGAGGAAATACAGCTTGTTTGTGGAACTTATTAAATGGAGAAAGTTTTATTATTCCGGTAATGTGAATAATGATTGGGATTGAAAGGAGAATGATCACACATGCAATTAAAATTACTTTTTTCATGAGGACCTTCATGGGGTATCAGAATTTTTTATATAGAAATGGTTGATAAGACGTTGATGAAATATAACTCAAAGAGACAACTATCAGGATAACAAAAATAAGAATCCTGACGGAGTTTACAGTATAATAAGCAATACTGTAATTTCGAATTTTGTTTTTTATGACTTTATTCAACTGCTGATTGAAGGGAAAGGAAAAGAAAATTGCCAATAAGGTTGCAACGAAAGTTTCAGTATTAAAGATATAGAATCCCAATTCGCTATTCAAAAAACTATTGCCCTGTTCAAATGAGAACATTCTGCTTAAATAACGGATTGCTGAATCCATATTATCGGATCTGAAGATAACCCATCCGACAATGACAACCGTCAATGTATAAAAATGTTGAATAGGGGACCACGTATGTTTTAATAATCTTCTAAGCCCAAATTGTTCTAGAATGAGGAATACTGCGTAATATAGACCCCAGATTATAAATGTCCATCCGGCACCATGCCAGAAACCGCAAATGAAAAAAGTAATAAGAATTGCAAAGAAGTATATGATCCGGTCGGTCCGCATCAGAATATATCGCTCTTTTATCAGATTTTTTGATATGAAGTATGCTAGAGGAAGAAAAATATAATCCCTCAACCATGTAGAGAGCGTAATATGCCATCTTTGCCAAAATCCCTGTATGTTTTTAGCAAAATAGGGGAAGTTAAAATTTTCGGCAAATCTGAAACCAAGCATTCTTCCTATTCCAATAGCCATATCAGTATAACCGGAGAAGTCAAAGAAGATCTGAAATGTATATGAAAGTATCCCGATCCAAGCCAAACCCATTGATAGTCCAGTTATCTGGGATGTAAAAATCCGGTCAGCAATGCCGGCAAATGTCCCTGCAATCAATACTTTTTTAAACAATCCTAAAATAAACCTTTCCATTCCCTGTATAAAGCAGGAAAAATTCGTTTCACGTTCATTCAATTGATCCCTCAGATCTGCATACCTGATTATAGGCCCTGCAGTTATCACAGGAAACAAAGTAAAATATACCATGAAAGAAACCAGATTTTGACATGGTTCAGTTTTTCTTCTATAGACATCAACCTGGTATGAAATAGCTCTGAAAGTAAAGAAACTGATCCCAAGGGGAAGAATCAGGTCAGAAATTAATTTTGGCAATATGAAATCTATAGGAAAATTCTTTAAAATTTCATGAACGGAGGAGACAAAGAAATTGTAATATTTGAAAAAGCCCAGGAATATGAGATTAACCAGGATAGAGAGGACCAAGTAAACCCTTCTCCGATTAAAAAAGTTAAGTTTCCCAAACAGATAATTCATTAGTGCCGACAGGATTAATAGTAAAACAAGAAGCTCATTACTAAGTGCATAGAAAAGGAGGTTGATCAACAAAAGGAAAAAATTTTCAGCTCTTTTAGGCAGGATGTAATAAAGTCCAATACAAACAGGCAGGAAAAAAAGAATAAAAAACAAAGAATTAAAGGACATTGTTTACTGGCTTGCTTTATTATTTCAGGAATTTGTTTTTATAATAAACTGCATATTTTGGTGGATCCTTTAAATGCACCGGATCTATGAAATTGTCATCATTAAGGTAAATGATATTTTCAAAATAATTATTAAATTCATTAACCAGATTATTTTCCACAATCCTATGTTTGTCTAATTTATCCAAAAACGGTTTCTTACTTACCCTTGTCGGTGTAGCAATAATAATTAATTTAAAATTATACTTAATACTCAGTTCTTTCATTTTAATTAAATATTCTACCGAAATAGGAGATAAAAATGTGTAATCTGTTTTATCTTTTGAAACAAAATCTGGCGCCCAATTAGAAGTTAAAATGTAAGGATACCTGGACAAATAGAAATAGGGAATTTTATGTACTTGTTGATATACTTTTTTTGTGAACAAGGATAAATACTCATCTTTATAAAATGGTTTCAAAAAATAGTGGTATGTATAGATCTGATCTAAATTATTGCTAAAGCTAAAGGGTGCATAGAGCAGATAAACAGTATCCACCTGATTCCCTGCTTTAAGATAATTATTTAATAAAATATAATGTCCAACTAACCCAATGGCTTGATTGCAAGCCAGGGAGTAAATGCTGTCGTTATTAGTCTTATTGGAAAATAGTTGATTTCCCACGCTATCCCCAAGAAGTAATTTTTTTGTTTTCTTTTTTTGTTTGCTTTTATAAATCGAGAGATATATTTCAGAACCCGCTACAGTATCCTTGTACTTTTCCGTATATATTAAATATAAAGGTCTGATATGTAATAAAAAAACAAGTATGGGAATAAACGCAATACTATTTAAAATAAACTTCTTCATATTAGAATTGAAAATAGATAAACTGTTGCGGTATTATGTTGTTACAACCTTTTCAACCATTACAAAATTTGTAAGCGTGAACAAACCTTGAACTATTGAAGCAACCCATATTACATATGAGTTCATGTTTTTCGTTCGTGTTTCATTCCATTATTATTAAACGGTCTTCAACCGGTAGTCAATTATTTACTGACGACATAAAATGATTGAGTCAATAATGTTTTTAGAAATATATGCTTGAAAATGACCTCTGTCAGGATAATTATACACATTATTCGTGATGTAATTAATTCCAGAAAAATCATAAACATTTTTATCAAATATTTTATCAATGATTTGCATATCTGAAGTGTTAAACTTCAACTGATCGTACAAGGGTGTAATTACAATATAATATTTTGATTTATGCTTCTCTAAGATATCTTTGATTTTTATTAATATATTTTTCTCATATAAAGAAATCTGCTTTTCTTTAAATTTTTGAAATTTATTTCTTTGATATAAAAACCCACATTTTTTTAAGGAATCAATTTTAGTAAAAAATATTTTTCCACTTTTTTTTACTCCATAATTGTTTAGCAGAATATCTGAACAAGTGTGTCGACTGTCGTTTGTTACAATATCAGATTCCCAATTAGGAAATATTTTACCATTTACTTTGTAGCCAAGAAGAATTTTTATTTTATCATAATCTAAAGAAGAAAAAAAACTTCGAAAATGAATATAAAAATATTTATACTTATTCTCGTGTGTTAATAAATAATGATCTGAAGATTGACATTTACCGTCATTTGCAAATGTATGATCTGTATCGAAATAAATAATAATGTTATCCAAGCGATAGCCTAATGAATCTAATAATTTCAATTTAGCGTAAATGCCCCCAATTGTTTCACCCCAATTAGCATAATGAAAGAATCTTGAATTCTTAATTTTTTTTTGAAGATAACAAGCGTATACATCTACGGTTCTGCTACTACCAAAAATGAAAGAATTATAATTTATTGACGATTTTAATATTTTTTTTGTTGAAATATCACCTAATTGTTGAAAATGATACTTCCATGAATAGTTCTTATGATAACCAAAATCTAAATAAACATCAAGTTTTATATATAGGAAAATGATAAATGTTATTATTAAAATTGGAAAACTAAAGAAAGAAAAAAAACGTAGAATAAAATATTTCACGTTAGAATTGAAAATAGATAAATTGTTGTTCTTCCCCCATAAAATAGATTATTATAAAAATAATAGTATAGTACATGGCCCACCTAATTGGTTTATACCAATTCATCCACAAACGCGCAATTGCATATTCCTGATCTCTTCCTAAATATTCAATGACAAAGAACGCAACAATCAGAAATGTTGTTATCGGATTTATTACTGGAATAGTAAACGAGGACATTGAAAATATTCCGGAAATATAACTCAATGCATGCCCAATGTTATCAGCCCTGAAGAAAGTCCAGGAAAACATAATAATGATAAAAGTTGCAATCGTTTCAATGAATATCAGTATTACGTTATTATTGTTTAGATTAAGGCGTTTTAACAATCTTTTCTTGGGTTTTATCGTTATATGAAAAATGAGCAGGAAAAAACCCTGAATAGCGCCCCATATAATAAACGTATAATTAGCGCCATGCCACAGTCCGGTTAATACCCACGTTACCGATAGCCCTATCGCATATATTAAAAATTCCGTTTTAATCAGGTAAAATCTTTCGGATTTAATATTTCTGGAAACAGAATAGGCTATGGGTAAAAATACGTAATCTCTAAACCACGATGTAAGAGAAATGTTCCATCTTTTCCAAAACGCTCTTATGTCTCTTGAAAAATAGGGGTAGGCGAAATTCTGCATGATATTAAACCCAAGTAATTTTCCCAACCCGATTGCAATATTGGAGTACCCTGCAAAATCAGCATATATTTGAACAGTAAACAAGAATATTCCTAAGATCAAAGTACTCCCAAGTTGTGTTGAAGAATCAGAAAATATGGCATTGACATTAACGGCACATCGGTCTGCAATAACAATTTTCATAAATACGCCCCAAAGAATCTGTCTTAGCCCGTCTGTTGCATGAGAATAATTGAATATTCGTCTGGTTTGTATCTGCGGCAACAGACTAATTGGCCGCTGTATTGGCCCGGCAAGGATTATGGGGAAAAAGCTGAACGTTAATAATGCATCAAATAAATTCCTGACAGCGATAAGCTTATGTTGATAAACATCAATGATATAGCTAAGTGAAATAAAAATGTAAAAACTTATTCCGATTGGCAGAATGATATTCAGCGTTTTCAGGCTTGTTTTAATCCCGGACAGGGATATGAGATGAATAAGTCCATCTGCGAAAAAATTGAAATACTTGAAGATGACTAAGGTGCCAATGTTGATAATCAAACCCAGGATAAAAAGAAATTTCCTGTGTGAATTTTGGTCTTTTTTTTGAATCAGTATGGCAATGATATAATTGGAAACAGAGATAAAAAAGAGCAGAAATAAAAACCGCCAGTCCCACCATCCATAAAAAAAATAACTGCTTACAAGAAGAAAAAAGTTCTGAACTTTAAGATTCCTGTTAAGGACAAACCAGTATAAAATAAATATCACAAACAGGAAGACAACAAAAGGGATAGATGTAAAAAGCATAAATTGTTTTTAAGGGCCTCAAAAAATCTATTCTTCACACTGCAATACAGATCTTAAACCCGGGTTGCCGAATCATTGGCCAATATCGAAGTATTTATTAGAATAGATCATCCCTGATTGATTGCCTTTTTCAATATATACACCAACCTGATAATGCCCTTTCTCCAGATTGACGACCGGAATCTTAGTAAAAAAACCCGAAGAATCAAGGTTCAATCCCGTTGCTTTATAAAAATTGGCTACATCCTTCCTAATTACGACATCCACAGAATAAACATTAACAGTTTCGTTTTTCTTTAACAGGACATATGATTTCATGTTGTCCGTATTCATTCCATCAAGGAAACCCCATCCACCGATATTAATATTATTATCAGAGATACTGGCTTTTTCAAAGCCACATTTGGTTTTACATGTTGGTACTTTTAATGTTATTGATACCTGATTGGATTTGGGTTTTACAAATTCGGGTTTTAAATTTTTTACTTCAACAGTACCATCGGATATTATTAATTCCTTTGATGACATAGTATAATATTTCCCGGTTGCGTCACT
This sequence comes from Bacteroidales bacterium, assembly GCA_023229525.1. GTDB lineage: Bacteria > Bacteroidota > Bacteroidia > Bacteroidales > FEN-979 > CAIVAT01. The sequence continues at coordinate 6,803 of JALNZC010000029.1, read as the reverse complement.
GAGGACAAATCCAACCTGATAGATATTTTCTTTCAATAAATACAGGGGGACGTTTATTTCAAATCCATGATTCAGGATTCCTCCATTCAGCTTATAATAACTTGTAACGTCGGGCCTGTTTATGTTATCTTTTTCTATTTTAAAAATTAGTGTCCTTTTATCTGATTTAAGGACTAAGTATACATCCCGTTCTTTTTCTTTTACGTTTTGTTTGAAAACCCAACCCTTGATCAATAAAGCATCCTTCCACTCTAATTTATCCATTTTTACTAAATCGAGTGAGATTGTTAAATTTTGTGTTTCTACTGGCAGTTCCATCTTAACAAGTCTTGCCTCTCCTTCCACTTTAAAAATATCATTGAAAAAATAATATACAATAAAGGCAATTGCAATTACAAATAAAAGAATCAATGCGATTTTCATGAATTTTTTGTTAGATTTCATCTTTCGGTCTCCTGAATTTTAATTGTTAATAAGATTTTTAACTAATATGGCAAAAAAAATTTATTATAATTATTTTTTATCTATTGTGCAAATTTTCTTCGACAACCATTGTTGAAGAATTCGGATTTTCGTTCATCCTCGAATTTATTTATTATCAAACCCATTCATAATCCAGATGAATAATTCCGGTATTCTGATTGAATGCCTGTACCTGAAAATACTCGGGGGATTGATCAACATAATCAATTAACTTCTCACTCTGATCTTCATAAATTCCGGCCCGGATATAATACTTGTTCGTTCCAAGGTTTATCCGCCTGTAATGAACATCACAATATCCCTTCTGTAAATATTTTTCGGTACTGATATGATCTAAGAGTGTATTGATGCCAAATATATAATAATCCTCCAGGGAATATATTGCAATCCCGAAGTTTAATTTATCTACACTTTCATGTTTCGAGAACCAGATCCTGACAACCAGATCCTCTCCGGTTTTAAAAATGTTTTTTAAATTTTTGTTTTCATCCAGAAATTCTATTTTTTCGATTGTTGCAGCTTTATTTACAGGATTTTTTTCGATAAAAATCGGTTCAAGATGAATATCGTTTACAACTACTTCCTCAGCATTTTTTTGTTGGGCCTTTTGATAAATCCTCCGTTCTTCATCCGACATATTCTGTAAGGTGTATTCTGCAGCTACCTCCCTGGCGCCACCAGTCATTACATCTTTACCACTGCGAAGTAACATAAGTCTGTCACAATACTTCCGAGCTACACCCAGATCATGTGTTACCAGGACAATGGTTTTATTTTGGCGTTTGAAATTCAGAAATTCTGTAAGACATTTTGATTGAAAATTGCTGTCACCTACCGCTAAAACTTCGTCCATTAACAGAATTTCCTTATTTGCATAGATTGCAACAGAAAATGCAAGCCTTACCTGCATCCCACTGGAATAATTCTTGACTTTTAAGTGTATAAACCGCTCTAGTTCAGAAAACTCAATGATTTTATGATACTTCCTCTCAATCTCTTTAAATGTAAGCCCAAGAATGGTCCCGTTCAGGAAAATATTGTCCTTCCCCGATAGTTCCGGGTTAAAGCCAACACCCAATTCAAGAAAAGGAGAAATCTGTCCATTCACCGCAACAGATCCCGAATCCGGAGTATAAATACCTGCAAGGATTTTTAAAAAGGTCGATTTCCCGCTTCCATTACGGCCAATGATGCCAAAAAATTCTCCTCTTCTGATTTCCATTGATACATCTTCAAGGGCATTGTATTTCTCATAGATCGTTTTTTTCCGAAACTCAAGCATCCTCTCTCTGATACTATTCCTACGTTCCTGAGGAATCTCAAAGGTTTTTGAAATATGATCTACCTTTATGGCAATATCGTTATTCATTTCAATAAGTTAAAACTACATGCGTTCGATCAGATTTTTTGAAGATTTTTTTAAAAACCAAATACTTCCTAAAAAACAGGGAATAAATATTGCAATAAATATCAGAAGATGATCAAAACGGGCAATTCCATGATCGATTAAAGCAACTTTCGAGTGTTCAATAAGCAATGTCATTGGGTTTAAATACAATATTGATTGAACATGCGGAGGAACTGCAGTAATTGGATAAATAATCGGACTTGCATAAAACAATACACTCAGGAGAACCTCCCAAATCTGATTCAGATCGCGGAACTTTACATATAACGGAGCAGCAAAAAAAGAATAAGTCAACGAAATTCCGTATATCAGAAGAATATAAATGATGAAAACAGATATTTGCAAAATGCCTGGGAAAACATTAAAGGCAATCAGAAAAATAAACAGAATCACAAGGTTGAAGAAAAAAGCAAGCGCGCTGTGGACCGTCGAAGAAATAATGATAAGCCACAATGGTATATATATCTTTTTTAATATGTGCGCTTTGTCGAGCAAGCTATTCATTCCGACCGTGGTCGCCTCTGAAAAAAATGACCAAAGAACGAGGCCTACCAACAACCGGATAGTATAATTTGGGTTATGTTTAAAAAACAGATTCGAAAATACAAAATTCAATATCAGGAAAAGACAAAACGGCTTTAGAAATACCCAGATAGCTCCCAACCAGGAACCCTGATATCGCATCTTCAAATCCGTTTTGGCCAGCATCCAAATGGTATCCCAGTAATGTAATTGTTTATGGTGAAACAAATTTTTCATAAATAACACAGCAGCTTTATAAATTTACCGGCCATCATCAGGTCTGTTTGTATATCTGTTTTATTAATGGCTGGATGATTCCGGTTGTTTTTTGTCCAAAATGACCCTGAACTTTAAAAAGAGGTAAAATTAGAAATTTTTCACTTTATCTTACCCCTAATGATTCATTAATACAAAATTCGTTTTAAAAACGGGGATGACTGGAGTCGGTAAAATTTTCAAATCCGAACCTGCGAAAAACCTGGAATCGAAGAAAGTGAAATTAGGTTTTTAGATTATCATGCAATATATTTGTATCGCATCCGACATCAATGAAAGAGGGGTAAATTATTCAATTCCGGATAGATTATATTGGTGGATTTCTCTGCCATGGGACATAATATCCGGGTGTTTACCAGAAGGGCTTTTCTGATAATTCCCGGCCCTCGGATCATGGCAGGCAATATTAGTGGAATTCATGTATTACGTTAAATCGATCTAACAATAGTTCCCAATGTACGTATTTACCTCAATTACCAACAATTATCTACCGAAAGCACGAATACTTGGCCAATCGTTGAAAAATTATCATCCGGACTGGAAGTTTGTAGTTGTCGTTTCTGAAACGCTTCATGAATCAATCAAAATCAATGAGGAACCCTTCGATCAGGTTCTTACTATTCATGACCTGAATATACCTCATTTAAAAAGTTGGATTTTCAAGCACACGATCATGGAAATATGTACAGCCGTTAAAGGCCCTGCTGCTGCGTTTATTGCAGAAACTACCGGGACTGATAAACTCATGTACATCGATCCGGATATTGCTGTTTTTGATTCCCTGGGAGACATTTCAAAAAAGCTGGACGAATTCCCTATAATACTGACACCACATCAGACCAAACGCGAAACCAATCTAAGAGATGTTCTGAATAATGAAGTATGTTTTTTAAAACATGGGGTATATAATCTCGGCTTTTTTGCCGTGAAATGTGAAGGCCAGGGACTTGAGTTTTTAACATGGTACCGCGACCGGCTATTGGAATTCTGTTACATCGATTTCGACTGGGGATTATATACTGACCAGCGCTGGTGCGATCTTGCTCCGGCGCTCTTTGACAAACTTTTTATTTTTCGTGATCCTGGTTATAATGTTGCCAGGTGGAACCTTTCTCAGCGCCAATTGGATAAAAATGGATCAGGAAAATTCGTCGTTGATGGACAACCTCTGCGTTTTTTCCATTTCAGCGGGTATGATTCAGGACAGGGAATCAATGAAATCGTCAGGTACGTCGATAAAGACCATGTATTGCATGAATTATGGAGTTGGTATACTAAAAAATTGAATGAAAATGGTCAGGCTGAACTGGGCGATTTGCCATGGAACTATTCTTTTTTCTCAAGCGGGAATAAAGTCATCCCTGCCATGAATAAATTATATCGTGAACGGTCTGACCTTCAAAAGGCATTTCCGGATCCTTTCCTGAACGACGGTACATTAAACTGCTATGAAAACTGGTATGCCCATGAATACCCGGTTAATCCCGACAACAATCCTACAAAAACCAGGTTTGATGCAGTTATTCAAAGCGCCAAGGACCTCCTGTATCAGATCTACCTTCTTTTTTTCGGGAAAAAGATTCATTAATAAATTTGAAACATGTCCTTGTGATACTTTAGCGTTAATAAACCGTTATTTGATTTGAGAAGATACTTATGAATTTAAAGGATTCCCCGCTTATTTCAATAATAACACCGGCCTTCAATGCTGCCGCTTCCATCGAACTTGCACTTCGTAGTGTAATAGATCAGGAATATAAAAATATTGAACACATTGTTGTTGACGGGCTCTCACAGGATAAAACGGCAGAAATAATCACAAAATATGCTCATCAATGGAAACATATCCGGATGATCCGCGACAGCGACCGGGGAGTTTATGATGCAATGAATAAAGGGATCGAAGAAAGCAATGGAGATTTTTTATGCTTTCTGGGATCCGATGACCAGTTTTACGATAAATGGGTTTTAACAGACCTTGTTAAATCCGGCTTGCTGTCGGAGGAACGGGTTGTTTATGGTAATGTGAAAATTGAAGGTGACACCGGATGGGCAAAAGACGGACAAATCTATGATGGACGATTCACAAAGAGAAAGCTGGTAAGTCAGAATATATGTCATCAGGCTATTTTTTATCCGAAAAGCCTTTTGTCTAAAATTAATCTTTACAATATAGATTATAAGATCAACGCAGATTGGGATCTGAATTGGAGATGCTGGATAAAATCAGAATTCTTATACTTCGACAGGATAATTTGCAATTTCAGAGCAGGTGGAACATCTACCAATACAATTGATTTTGCATTCAGGAGAGATTATATGCCTAATATCCAACGATATTTCGGATACTCCGCAAAGAAAACATTGGAAATCGGAAGCCACTCCCCTTGGGGGGATCTGACCCTGGACCCAGATAATCCGGCAATAAGCAAATACCCGCCATTGGAAACCTTAATCAGAATATTGATTGATAAAATCAAAAACCTGAAACGAAAATGGAAAATTATTTTCTGAATCCATATTATAAAAAGGTAATTCCAGGAGTCTCTCTGATAACTGCTGTCAAAAATCGCCATGAATTCCTTGAGAAGGTGCTGGAAACATGGTATGGCCAAAATGAAATAGATGAAATCATAATTGTCGACTGGTCTTCCGAAGAAACATTAATCCCACTTGTTGAAAAATTTCAGAATGGAAAAATATTCCTTGCAATTGTTCCCGGTCAGGAAAAATGGATATTATCTCAGGCATTTAATCTTGCTGCCCGTTTAGCTTCCCGAAGTAAAATTTTAAAAATAGATGCAGATGTAATGATATTACCCGGTTTCTTTGACAAACATTCGTTGAAACCAGGTAATTTTTATTCCGGTAATTGGATGCTGGGAAGAGACGAGAATGAAAAACATTTAAATGGATCGGTTTTTTTATACAGGAAAGATTTTTTTAAAGTAAACGGATACAATGAATATATTAAATTCTATGGATGGGACGATAGTGATCTATATATCAGGTTGGAATCGCTGAATCTTAAACGATTGGACTTTAACCTCGACACCTTGAAACATATCGCACATGAAGCCAGAACGACGTTTCAGGATACGGCTGGGTATTTTAAAAACATGACTGATATTGAAAAATCGAACCTGAATATTTTAACAAACAAGTATCTCTGTTCGTTTCTTCTCAAATGGACACCGGAAAATAACATGTTGGGATTTAACATTCAGATGTCTGATAACAATATATGGATATGCAATCAATCAGCAACTGACCAGAATGTGGTCCCTGACAGTTTCTATCTCGAAAGTGAGACAAATGCAATTAATGAACGCTTGCGGCAATTTGAATTCGGGATACATCCTGATATTGCTCAATTGCTTAAAAGAGAGGAATTTGTTGAATATTATAACTTATTTCTATCAAGAACTATCGATAAAACCTCCAATGATCTCTTTAACATAATAAGTAAATTCAATTATATTTATTCGTCAAATATTGACAGCAAAATCAGTGAAATTAACCGTTTAGCTGAAGCGTTTCATAATCGAAACTTGGAAGTTCAGCAATTGAACGAAGAGGTTTGGAATAAAAAGGAGGAAATTCAACGATTAAATGGTGAGGTCCATCAATACAGTGTAGAAATTCAAAAGTTGAATGGTAAGACCCATCAAAGCAGTGTCAAAATTCAACAGTTGAATAAGGAGGTCCATAAAAGCAGAGCCGAAATTCAACGGTTGACTGATGAAACCCATCAAAGCAATGTTGAAATTCAACGGTTGAACGGTGAGATCCATCAAAGCAGTGTCAAAATTCAACGGTTGAATGGGGAGGTCCATCAAAGCAATGTCGAAATTCAACGGTTGAATGAGGAGGTCCATAAAAGCAGAGCCGAAATTCAACGGTTGACTGATGAAACCCATCAAAGCAATGTTGAAATTCAACGGTTGAACGGTGAGATCCATCAAAGCAATGTCGAAATTCAACGATTGAGCGAAGAGATCCATCAAAGCAGTGTCGAAATTCAACGGTTGAATGAGGAGATCCATCAAAGCAGTGTCGAAATTCAACGGTTGAGGGGAGAGACCCATCAAAGCAGTGTCGAAATTCAACGGTT
>JALNZC010000081.1 GCA_023229525.1 Bacteroidales bacterium | reverse complement strand
GCCGGGAATTTTAACTCCGCACCTTTCCCCTGTTCCCTTTAAAATTCCCGGCGTTCACTTAAAATTCCCCGGCGTTCGTTTGAATGATTCATTTGCCTCTCCCGGACAAGCTACCTTTGAAAAAGGATCTTGTATCTTGTATCCTGTATCCGACATCCTTTAAAAATCCAGACTCATGAAGACAATTACATTTTTATGTTTCGCGATGCAAATAACTACTGCATTGCAGGCCCAGATCATCCATATTCCAGGTGGTTATTCCAGTATCCATAAAGGGATTAACAACACTTACGCTGTCGAATCAAAGTTTGCGGCAACAGATACCTACGTTGGGAGACCTGATCTTAACGATCAATCTATTGGTTCTTATAGCCCTTACCTCGATTCTATCCTTACATTGCAAATGGGGACCAATCATATTCCAGGTTTGTCGGCCTGCATAATCAAAGCCGGTACTGTTCAGTGGATTGGAACGTATGGCTGGGCAGAAATTGAATCTGGCACGCCAATGGATACCGCTACCCTCTTCCAAATTGCCTCCGTATCCAAAACAATTACATTGACAGCGTTGATGCAATTGTGGGAGAATAATATGTTCAATCTTGATGATGATATCAATAATTACCTCCCGTGGGAAGTCAGAAATCCTGGTTATCCTGCCGAACCATTAACCTTCAGGCAATTATGTACCCACAGTTCAACTATCCAGGATAATTGGAATATCATGTCTTATTACTGGGGAGAAGATTCACCCATTCCATTAGGTGACTACTTGTACAGTTACTTAAATCCAGCTGGTTCATTGTATGATCCGTATGCCAATTTTTATTACAATCAATATCCTGGTAATTATTATAGCTATTCAAATATTGGAATAGCTCTTGTCGGCTTTCTGGTAGAAGAAATTTCCGGAATTCCTTTTTCACAATTCTGCCACGATGGTATTTTTTCACGCCTGGATATGTCCGAAACATTCTGGTTTCTTTCTGAAACAGACACAACTCATATGGCCAGGCCGTATACATGGAACGGAACCAATTACATTCCTTATCCCTTTTATTGTTATCCTGATTATCCTGATGGTCAGCTAAAAACGAATGTTGGTCAATTGGCCCGTTTTCTTTTAAGCTACATGGAGAATGGTACTTTTAATAATGAGGAAATTCTTGAAGCTGCAACCATCGATACCATTCTTAAGGTGCAAATTCCGGATCTGAATGCTTACCAGGGACTTGTATGGCATAGGGGAACTATTCCCGGAATCGGCGAAGTATGGGGTCATGATGGCGGTGATTATGGTTTTTCAATTGAAATCAGGTATTGTCCAGAGGAGGATATCGGATTGGTACTTCTTACCAATGGAGAGGTTGATTCTTCAATTATCCGATCGATCGGAGCCGTGTTGTTACATTATGCAATGGATTCTATTATTATCACAGCCATAAGTTCCCTGAGCCATTCGGTTGGGAATACATTTACAATCTATCCAAATCCATTTTCAAATTCAACGACTTTTTCTTATAAACTCGCAGAACAATCAAAAGTAAAACTACAAATTTTCAACTGCTTTGGTCAACAGGTTGCCGAACCGGTAAATACCATTCAGTTAAAGGGCGAACAGGATGTGAAGTGGGATAACAGGAACCTGCCTACGGGTATCTATTATTATCGCATCCACATGGGAAGTCAGGTTGAAAGTGGAAAGATGGTAAAAAATTAATCGGTAATCGGCAGGTGAAATTGCGAACTGTGAACTGCCGCCTGAGAACTGAAAACCTAAAAACGCATCATCATGAAAAGGATTCTACTTTTTATTTGCAGCTTGATCATGACGGCTTCATTGCAGGCCCAGATCATCCATGTTCCGGGTGATTATCCAACGATCCAACAGGCAATTGATACGGCAGACATCGGGGATACGGTACTGGTTTCCCCGGGAACCTATGTTGAAAATATCAATTTCACCGGAAAGAACATCACCGTTGCTTCTCTGTTCCTGACCACACAGGATACATCTTACATTTCCCAGACCATTATTGACGGCAATCAGGCAGGTAGTGTGGTGATGATCTGGGGTGTGGACTCAACCGCAGTTCTGACAGGTTTCACCATTACAAACGGAAATTCATCGAATGGAGGTGGTATTTGTACAGGGATATTCTTTGGGCGACACCCTATTGGCGGTAGTCCGACACTGCGTGATCTGAAAGTAATCAACAATGTTGCAACAACTGGAGGGGGCGTCTGCGCGCCGTTTGGCGGCAGGCCATCATTGTTTAACGTTACCGTTTCAGGCAATACTGCGGAAACAGGAGGAGGGCTTTGTTGCTTTTCTGACGGTCATGCAAGCGGTTATCGTACCGCATTCAATTTGAGGAATGTTGAGGTAACCAATAATATTGCTGGTCAAATAGGAGGTGGACTTTATCTGAATTCAATCTATGACCTGATCAATGAATTCCGGAATGTACGGATCAGTTATAATTCAACCTCAGGTGAGGGAGGAGGAATATACTTTGCATGTGGCAATGAAGATGTTTACTTTGACAGCATATACCGATGCAGCATATATTTAAATAGAGCTGCTGTTGGCAATGACCTCTTCTATCCATTTCCTCCTTCCAGTACTATTTTTCAAGTTAAGGTTGATACTTTCACCGTTTTAGATCCAACAGAATTTCATGCTTCTCCTTTATCAAGATTTTCCTTTGATATTCTTCATGGAAAAACAGAACAGGTTGAAGCCGACCTGTTTGTATCGCCCGACGGGGATGATAATAACAGTGGCCTTACTCCCATTGATCCGCTCAAAACAATTCATCTTGCTTTTTCCAAGATACTGGCCGATCCGTTGAATCCGCACACCATTAATTTACTTGAAGGCACATACAGTTCCACTCTGACCGGTGAGTTCTTCCCCGTTACGCCTCCTGAATTTGTTTCATTGAAAGGTGTCAGTAATACGATCACGGTACTGGATGCAGGGGGTTCTTCCACCGTCCTCAAAATTATAAACAATGACTCAACTTCCATTTCTGGCATGACCATAAGGGGAGGAAATGCAACTGCCGGAGGGGGTGTTTATTGTGAAAATTCCAATGTTACACTTGAAGATCTGGTCATAAGTGATAATACATCAGAAGATGGTGGTGGCATTTATTGTAAATCGTCCAGTATGAACTTCCTGAACATGATCGTATGTAATAATTCGTCCCGTTGGGGAGGCGGTGGAATATCCTTTGATTACGGATTGGACGCCAGTCTGGGAAATGTAACAGTTTGTTATAATTCAGCCCGCTTTGGTGGAGGTATATTTAGTTATTCTGACAATATTCACTTCGACAGCCTCAATCGCTGCAATATCTTTCTCAACACTGCTATGGAGGGTAACGATTTCTGGGGCAATGGACAACCCATTATCGTGGATACTTTTACGGTGATGAATCCCAATGAATTTCATGCAGCCGGGCTGGTTTCCTTTGACATTTTACACGGGAAGCTTGAACAGGTCGATGATGATCTTTATGTATCGCCTGCCGGTGATAATACCCATAGCGGTATTTCACCGGTAGAACCTTTAAAGACCATTCATCATGCATTGCTAAAGATCAGGGCCGACAGCCTTCATCAAAACACCATTCACCTGCTCGAAGGAATATACAGTCCGTCCGCTACCGGTGATCTCTTTCCCGTCAATATTCCCGATTATGTCAGTCTGGCAGGAACCGCAAAAGAAGCAGTGGTTGTAGATGCACAAGGAACCGGAGGGGTGATCAATATGGATCGCAATATGTTCAACAACCTTTCCGGAATGACCATTACAGGAGGAAATGGTTACGGAATTTACTGCGATTATTCCAACCCGGTTCTGGAAAATATGGCCATCACACAAAATCCGGGCAGCGGTCTCCATTGTTTGGCTTCCAGCCCTTTTCTGGAAAATGTGATCATCTCGGGAAATACGGCTTCTGAGGGCGGTGGCATTTACTGTCAGTACAATTCCAATCCTTCTTTGCAGAATGTGATCATCACTTCCAATTCAGCCGTTACCGGAGGTGGGTTATATTGCTCGGCCAGTCCGGCATTACATAATGTAAAGATAACCAACAACTCAGCTCAAAATGAGGGTGGCGGGATTTACAGTTCGAATTCGAGTCCCATCCTCGCAAATGTGACCATTGCTTATAACACGGCCGGTTCCCGGGGTGGTGGAATATTGGTCAATGGCGGTACTTATGCAATATTTGACACCATTTACCGGAGTAACATTTACCTCAATACCGCGCCTGATGGAAATGATCTGTCTGGAGATCCATACTCCGGTATGATTTTAAAGGTTGTAGTGGATACCTTTACCGTTCGTTATCCTACAAGTGTTCATGCTTCTCAGCTTGCAAATTTCACTTTTGATATTCTGAACGGAAAGCTGGAACAGGTGGATGACGATCTGTACGTATCACCTTCAGGAGATAACACCAACAGCGGTCTTACGCAAAGCGATCCCCTGATGACCATCCATCATGCCTTATTAAAGATCAGCCCCGACACTCTGCACCAAAACACCATCCACCTGCTTAAAGGCATTTACGGCCCATCCGCGAACGGCGAAATTTTCCCGGTATATCTACCCGGTTACATTAATCTGAAAGGAGTGGGAGATTCCATTGTTGTGATCGATGCCGACAGCGTTGCAGGGGTCGTGGTAATCAATAACAGTCCCGCTTCGACGCTGGAGGGTGTGACTCTTACAGGAGGTTTTTCCGAATACGGGGGAGGGGGACTGTCTGTTGCAAATTCAAATGTCATGTTGAATCATATGACAATTAAAGAGAATTGGGGGAGTGGAATTAATTCCAGCGAATATAACAATCTGACTCTTCAGGATGTTGATATCCTGAATAATTCCGGAGGAGGACTGTTCAGCTCTTATTCCGGTCTCATTCTTGAAGATGTCCGCATCATGAATAATTTGGAAGGGGGACTATATTGTTATGAATCAGATCCGTTTCTGTTCAATGTTAAAATCAGTGGAAATACGGGGGCGATGGATGGAGGAGGAATTCATTGTTCTCAATCCAACGCGTATTGCGAAAATGTTACGATCTCTGATAACATGGCTGATTCCCGTGGAGGAGGTTTTGTTGGTTTTCATTCCTCGCTGACATTAAAAAACGGGCTTATCTCCGGTAACTCAGCCCCATATGGAGGCGGGTTTTATTTTGCTTCTTTTTCAGGATTAAAATCAATTTTAACGAATGTGACCATTTCAGACAATACATGTTCATATTCATATTATGAGGGTGGATCAGGACTTCAACTATATAATTCCGAAGTTCAGATTACGAATTCGATCGTATGGAACAATCAGCCTCACGGAATCCTTTTTGACATCTATTCTGAAAATAATGTTCTGACGGTACTGAATTCCGATATCCAGGGGGGACAGGACAGTGTTGTTACCAATAACAACGGTACTGTGAACTGGCTGGAAGGCAACATTGATGAGGATCCGCTTTTCGCAGAAAATGGCATGTTTCCCTTCATGTTAACTACCGGTTCGCCTTGCCGGAATGCCGGTACACCTGATACTACCGGATTATTTTTGCCGCTTACAGATCTGGCAGGCGGGCCCAGGATATGGGAAGACCGGATTGATATGGGAGCATATGAGTGGAGCAATGTTGGCACGGAGGAGTTGCAATTTACGATTTGCGATTTGCGATTTACGATTTTTCCGAATCCGTTCAGGGAATCAACTAATTTCTCTTACACGCTCAAAGAACGATCACGGGTCACTGTTCAGATATTTAACAGTTTCGGGCGGATGGTGGCCACGCCTGTCAACTCCTTCCGGCAAAAGGGGGAACAACTTATCGAATGGGATGCCGGTGACCTGCCGGCAGGAATCTACTTCTGTCGCATCCGGGCAGGAAGTCAAACAGGAAGCGGGAAAATGGTAAAAAATTAATCGGGAGTCGACAGTCAAAATTGGGGACTGCAGACTGTTGACTGCAGACTGCCAACTGAATTTTAAACTTGCAAACCGTAATGGAATTGGCTATATTTGAGAAATGTTATGACCAGGACATGCTTCGCACTGTTATCATTGACGACGAAGATCTTGTTCGTGAGACCATCCGCAGATTGCTCGCGATGGTTTGTCCGCAGGTAAAACTTGTCGGAGAAGCTGGTGGCGTGGAAAGCGGATTGAAAATCATCCGCGAGCTTCACCCCCATCTTGTATTGCTTGATATCCGGATGGATGACGGCACCGGTTTCGACCTGCTCCACAGGTTTGACTCCATCGATTTTAAGGTTATTTTTATTACGGCATACGAAAAATATGCTGTTCAGGCTTTCCGGTTTGCAGCCATCGATTTCCTCCTCAAACCCATCAACCCGGAAGATCTTTCAGCTGCAGTAAAACGCGCTGAAACCCTGATCCAGGAACATTTTAATTCACAGGTACAGGCCCTTGAAGAAAACCTGAGAACTGAATTCAGACAGAAAAAGAAAATTGTTCTCAAAACCCAGGGAAATATTTACCTGATCGACCTGCAGACCATCACCCATTGTGAATCGGATGGCTGCTATACCTATGTTCACACGACAGCAGGTGACCGCATCCTGATCACCAAAACACTGAAGGAGTTCGATGAGATGTTCAGCGACTGCGGCTTTTACCGCATCCATAAGTCCTACCTGATCAACCTCACCCAGATAAAGCGTTTTGAAAAGCAGGAAGGTGGTTTTGTCATATTGAACAATGATTGCAAGATACCGGTGGCATCAAGGAAACGCGAGGAGCTGCTGGAATTGTTTGAAAAGCTGGCAGAATGAAATGGACCTTTTCCCTGATTATTTTTCTCCTCATCCACCTCCTCACCCCAGGGCAGATCCCGAATCAGACAAGACAAAAGACAGTCGACAGTCTGTTTATACTTCTTAAGAAAGCAAATGGTCTCCGGAAAGTTGATTTGCTGAATAGTCTCGCCCTGAATCTATCCCCACGAAGTTTCGATTCCGGTATGCGTTATGCACGGGAAGCGCTTTATTTGTCGGGAAGTCTGGACTATATTAAGGGTAAAGGAATTGCAACTTTCAACATCGGCAACTGCTATTATTTTAAACGCGATATTAAAAATGCATTGACGAATTATCTTACCGCTTTACGGATCCTTGAACCCTTCGAACCATCAAGGGAAATTGGCAACCTGCTTCTGCAGCTTGGTTCAGTGAACGAGTATGTTCGCAATACCAAAAAGGTGACTGCATATTTCCAACGTGCAGCATCTAATTTTGCTGTGATTGGTGATTCTGTTGCGACCATGTTGGCCTATTTTACTCTTGGTAGCTCCTATTATTACAAAATTCAAACCCTCGATAGAATTGACACCCTGACTTCCGAACCAATGAATTCCATGATAGACAGTGCCCTCAAATATAACGGGATCGTACTCAGTTATGTAATTCGTCATCCCGACATCCTGTTGTTGCCCGATCTTTATAATAATCAGGGATTATACTATCAGGTGAAACATGACTCATCAACACCAGTCTTTTTTTATAAATCCCTTCAAGTATGCTTCACTTTACAAGATACAAACGTCAGGAATATTATGGAAGGGTTGGAACATATGAACCTTGGTTTCTATTATTATTATCATCTTCGTGATATGGAAATGGGATATTCTCATAGTCTTCAGGCGGCAGAGTTATTAAAAAAAACGGATCGCTATGATCTTTATGCCGGTGCACTGTTAACTCTGGGAGAAATTGACACAGACCGTGGCCGTTATCATCGTGCGGGTAAATATCTGCACCAGGGGTTGAACTTAAGCGACACTTTTTTGATTAAAATCGGACAAATCATTCACACAGATCCGGGTATAAGGATTTGGGGTATCACCCAAATGCGGTCGTGGCGGGTTGATTGTTTCAGAGATCTGGTCAGGTTTTATGAATTAAGCGGTGATTACCGGCACGCACATGAATATCAGAAGAAACTGGAAGAAGAAAAGAACATTCTTACCCTTAATGATCTGAACAGGCAAATTCTTGGTTTGGAAGCGGATTATGAAGATGAGATAAAAAGGCAAGAGATCCGTGGTTTGATAAAAGATAATGAACTCAACCGTTTTAAGATGATACAGAACAGGATTTTTTTTGCTGCAATCGGTGGTGCTTTATTGACAGCATTATTGATCCTGACACTTTGGATTCAGCGGAAAAGGTTCCTGTCGGATCAGAAAGCGCTTATCCTCGAACAAAAACTTCTCCGCTCGCAGATGAATCCACACTTCATCTTCAATTCACTGACCAATATCCAGAATTTCATTTTGACCGAAAAACCGGATAAAGCCAGCATTTATCTGTCAAAATTTGCCATGCTTGTACGAAATATCCTGGATAATTCGGTAGAGGAATATGTGGTACT
>JALNZC010000028.1:5140-54912 GCA_023229525.1 Bacteroidales bacterium | reverse complement strand
TAGATGAAAATGAGCCTGTTGAAATAGAAGCTGAAGTCTATAATTCGAGTTATGAATTGATCAATGATCCTGAGGTCAGCATCACAATCACCGATACTGATAATAAAAAGTACCCATTCGTCTTCAGCAGAACAAACCGGGCCTATTTCTTAAATATTGGCCTATTGCCGGTGGGAAACTATACCTATACAGCTTCGGTCCGTGTTGGCAATAATCTTTACCAGAAGACCGGTAAGTTTTTTATCGAACAGATCAGTAATGAGCATTTTAATCTGGTTGCAGATCACCAGTTGTTATATAGAATTTCCAAATCTCATGATGGAGAAGTTGTTTATCCCAGGTCGATGGATGATCTTGCTGAAAAAATTGTTAAAAGAGATGATTTCAGGACAGTTTCTCTTAATGAGAAACGCTTTTCAGATTTGATCGGAAACCCTTGGCTTTTTATGGCTATAATCACATTGTTGACAGTGGAATGGATTATACGTACACGCCATGGGATGTAAATTGAATTACAGATCCTTTTTTTTCATTGTCCAGAATACGAGTCCGATCATGATCGCTGAATAAAATAATGGCAACATACAACTGCCAAAAGTGATGCTCTCCTGAAGGTTCAAACCCATCAACTTTTTTAATACCGGTATCGCAGGATATTCATTGACCCTGAGTATCGCATTTATCGGGAGATATGTTGAAATATCGTTTTTAAAGACAATAGGACTCTTTAGAAAATAATACAGAACTGGCTCAGCAATAAAAGTATAAAGGGTAAAAAGAGCGATCGCAAGTCCGGTATTTCGGAAAATAAAACCAAAGAAAAAACCATAAATCTGGAGTGTTAAAATAGTGATGAAAAAGCCGAGAATAAAGGGCGCTTTTTCAAAGATTAATTTTGTGGAAAGCTCACTGGTATGGGAAATCCCGATAATGAATGCCCCAATGGACAGGAAAATTGTCAGGATAACAGATATCATTAAAATAATATAGAGTTTCGACAGTATGAATTCGGCTTTACTCAAGCCATTGATCACATTTTGTCGTACCGTCTTAAATGTAAACTCATTGGAAATTAATATGATCATAATGATGGCCGGGAAAATGAGAATATAACGGATAGATGCAAAAAAAGTGATATTTTGCCAGACATCGGGGAAAAAATAGATATTCACATGGGGAACAGGGATGGGGAGGTGTTTGTTCATGCTATCGACCATGTTATTGAGTATAAACTCAGCCATCGCAATTCCTGCAGCAAGAAAAACAAAATATAACCCCGCCAGGATCCAGAAAATTTTATACGTTCGTATTTTTTTAAATTCGATCTTAAGAAGCTTGATCATTGGTTATTTTGTAAAAGTTCAAGGAAATGTTGTTCGAGACTGCGTTTGCGTTCTGAAAGGTGTGTCAGTGTGACCCCGTTTGCAAAAAAGAATGCATTTATCTCTCCGGGATTGACTTCTTTGTTGAAATACACCTGAATGGTCTCTTTGCTGGAGTCCAGGGATTGGAATGAAGGATGAGTTCTGATAACCCTAATCAATTCTTCCCTTTCAACGGAATCAAAATCAAAGGAATCGGAAATGGAAAGGACTTCACTTACCTTCCCATCAAAGAGTTTCTTACCCTTACTCAATACGGCAACATGGGTGCATATCTTCTGGACTTCGTCAAGAAGGTGTGACGCCATAATGATAGTCGTTCCGTTGCTTGCAACCGTTAAAATCAAATTACGGATATGAGCAATCCCTTGTGGATCCAAACCATTGGTAGGTTCATCCAGTATAAGGACTTCTGGATTACCGAGTAGTGCAGAAGCTATTGCAAGCCGCTGTTTCATTCCGAATGAATAGGTCCTGAATTTTGATTTTTTTCTCTCCTCCAGTCCTGTCAGCCGAAGTACCCGATCAATATCCTCATAACCCAGGTCTTTGATATCAGCTACAATTTGCAGGTTCATCTCTGCATTAAGGTAAGGAAAGAAATTAGGACTTTCAATAACCGAGCCAATACGTTTTCTGGATTCTTTGGTTGGAGGTTCACCAAACCACTGATAATCGCCCCCATCATCTTTAATAAGATCAAGGATGATACTTAAAGTGGTTGTTTTTCCACTTCCGTTGGGCCCCAGGATTCCAAAGATCTGACCCTTGGTTACTTCAAGTGAAAGTTCCTTTACAGCCTGGATTTTTCCATACTGTTTCGAGATCCGGTTAATTGATAATACGCTTTCCAAAATGTTAAATGATTACTGAGGATGGATGTGTAGGCTTTTTGACGTTCCTTTTTTCGTTTTGTTACAATCAGATCAAGTTTGTGCCTGTTCCTTTCTTACTAAAAACTGCAATACAAAAGAAAAAGTGTTGGAACCTTATGAATTTTGGGTGGTGATTTTTTCCATTCCCTTATGTTTTTTGTGATTATTGATCCGTTTTCTCCTGTGATGTTTGCTGCAATACAAAGCAATGTCTCGTCATTACAGGTTGATGTCAAAGCTTCAAATAACTGCATATTTCGGTAGGGAGCTTCGATGAACAGTTGGGTTTGTTTTTTTCCCCGGATCGTTTTCTCCAGATCTTTTATCCTGCGAATGCGGTTTTGCCGGTCAGTAGGTAAGTACCCTACAAAAGCAAAATGTTGTCCGTTGAATCCTGAAGCCATGAGTGCAAGCATCAGCGAGGAAGGTCCGGTTAATGGAATAACCGGTATGTCATGAAGATGAGCTTGTCTGACAATTTCAGCGCCAGGATCAGCTATACAGGGAAGACCAGCTTCTGATAAAAGACCGATATCATTCCCATCAAGAGCAGGAGCAAGATAAGTTGCCAGATTTTTAATTTCTGAATGTTCATTGAACAGCAGAAATGTCAGATCGTCTATCTTCTTGTTAATTCCCGCAGCCTTAAGAAATCGTCTTGCTGTACGGATTTCTTCTACAATAAAAATGTCAAGTTGCCGGATTATGGATAAGGTCCCGATCGGTAAAACAAGATCAACCGGTCCTTCTGCAAGAGGAGTAGGAATCAGGTAAAGTTTGCCGTAAGTCATAGATTTATCCACGGTAAATTATCCAGATCAACATTGCCTCCTGAAATTATAAGCCCGATCCGTTTCCCTGCAAAGCGCGAATTATTTTCAAGAAGCGCTGCAAATGGAACTGCTGAAGAAGGTTCAATGATAATTTTCATTCTTTCCCATATGGTTCGCATCGCTTTTACAATATTTTCCTCACTGACAGTTACGATAGCATGAACATGATCAAGAATAATTGGGTAAGTAAGGGTCCCTAAAGAAGTTCTTAGTCCATCGGCAATGGTTTTTGGATCTCTTGAAGGAACAAAATGTTTGCTTTTAAACGATAAAAAAGCATCATTGGCTTGTTCCGGTTCAACGCCGATTACTTCTGCAACCGGAAGAAAATAATGCGTTGCAAGCGCAGTTCCGCTGAGCAATCCTCCTCCTCCGACCGGAGCCATAATGATATCCAGATCATTGACTTCTTTGATGAGTTCCAGTGCCGCAGTAGCTTGACCCGCAATTATCCGCGGATGATTGTAAGAATGTATTTCAGTTGCTCCTGTTTCCTTCAGAATCTTTTTCAGGGTATCTTCCCGTGCTTTCAGTGTGGGTTTGCAAAATGTGATTTGTCCCCCGTAGCCTTTAACCGCATCAACTTTGACACGTGAAGAATTGGACGGCATGACAATATATGAAGGGATATTTACCCTGGAAGCTGCCCACGAGAGGGCCTGGGCATGGTTTCCCGAAGAATGTGTTGCAACCCCGAAAGCCTGTTGGTCAGCATCCAGTGTTAAAATAGCATTGGTAGCTCCCCTGGCCTTAAATGCCCCGACTTTTTGAAAGTTTTCACATTTAAAGAAAATATGGGCATCCGATATACCATCAATGTAATGGGAGGTCATTACCGGTGTATGATTGATAAAAGCATCTATCCGGGAGGCCGCCTCAAGAATGTCGACGGAATCAGGATATAATGTGGAATTTTCTTTCATGTTTTACCAGGTTTTTCTTTTAACCTGCTGGCAATAATTTCGCAGGCCAGTTCAAGCTGCTGGTAAACCTTTTCAAAAGCTGAAATATCAGAATACCAGGGATCCTGAACATTGAGATTACTTCCTGGAAATGCCTGATTCATGATAAAATCAATCTTTTGCCTATCATTTACATTGCGTGATAAATGCATTACTCTTTGATAATGAGAAACATCCATAATGTAAATTTGATCGAAACGGTCAAAGTCCTTAATTGTAAAAAGACGCGCTTGATGGGCAGAGATATCGATACCATGTTTTTTGGCAATAGCCTGAGCCCTAGCATCAGGTGCATCACCGATATGGAACGATTCAAAGCCACAGGAATCAACTTCTGCAGTATTGTGATTTTTTTTCAATTTGGATCGGAGGATACCTTCAGCAAGCGGGGACCGGCATATATTTCCGGTACAGACAAAAAGAATTTTCATTAAAGCAGAGGCCAGTAAATTACAGTTTAATCCGTTTATCCAATTCCTCTACAAATTGCCTGAATTGCTTATCGGTTTCAACAAGGTTATTCACAGTACGGCAAGCATGAAGCACGGTGGCATGGTCTTTATTGCCGCAATGCAGCCCAATACTGGCAAGGGAGGCTTTTGTATGTTTCTTCGAAAAATACATTGAAAGCTGGCGTGCCTGAACAATTTCCCTTTTCCGGGTCTTTGTATGAATCATTTCAACAGGGATATTGAAATAGTCGCAAACTACTTTCTGTATATAGTCGATGGAAATTTCCCTGGAGGTGTTTTTGACGAATTTGTCAATCATTTGTTTGGCCAACTCAAGGGTGATTGTTTTTTTGTTGAGTGATGATTGGGCCAATAGTGATATCAGTGCGCCTTCCAGTTCCCGGATGTTGGTATTTATGCTGTATGCCAGGTATTCAACGACCTCTGCAGGAATTTGAATCCCGTCATTATATAATTTCTTATGAAGAATGGCAATCCTCGTCTCCAGGTCTGGAATTTGTAAATCCGCTGACAGGCCCCATTTAAACCGTGAAAGCAAACGTGGTTCAATGCCTTTCATTTCTACAGGAGGCTTGTCGGAGGTAAGAACAATCTGATTGCTCTTCTGATGAAGATGATTGAAAATATGAAAAAAAACATCCTGTGTCTTTTCTTTGCCGGCAAGATTATGTATATCATCAATAATCAGAACATCAATGATCTGGTAAAAATGAATGAAATCGTTTTGATTGTTATTCTTTACAGAGTCGATAAACTGATTAATGAATTGGTCGGTAGTCACATAAAGGACGGTCTTTTCAGGGAAGTTTGCTTTCACATGTAGCCCGATAGAGTGGGAGAGATGGGTTTTCCCTAAACCGGTATGGCTGTATATTAGCAGAGGATTAAATGCAGTTTTCCCTGGATTATTGGCAACGGCAAACCCTGCAGAACGGGCTAGCCGGTTGCAATCCCCTTCGATAAAATTGTCGAATGAATAACTCTCAATCAATTGAGAGTTTATTTTAATTTTCTTAAGCCCGGGGATAATGAAAGGATTGGGAATTTCTTTCGAAGTACCTTTGTTCAAATCAATAGGCATGGATACGGAAGGATTTGCTGTTGCTTTTTTTTCACCTGTAGGAATGTTGATGGTGTACGGACCGGGCTCCTGATCGGAATTATCAACAATAATACTGTATTCCAACCTTCCTTCGTTACCCAACTCTTTCTTAATAGTCTTTTTTAACAGTCCGATATAATGCTCTTCAAGCCACTCGTAAAAGAATTGACTGGGGACCTGAATCGTCAAGACGTGATCTTTAAGTTTGACTGCTTTAATCGGTAAAAACCAGGTTTTAAAACTCTGGTAGTTGATATTATCTTTGATTACTTTTAGGCAATTTTCCCAAATTTCAATTGCGTACTTTTCCATTAATTCAATGACCTTGAATTAGTTATGCTTTTGTTTCGTATTTTATTATATTTCAATGTGTTGGATTTTGTCCGCAAACCAAAATCCATGTATGAAGGAAAGTTTGATTTAATTAACAAATTTTCACAAAAAAAGTTTATAAAAAAAATATTTTGAACTTGATTTATCAAAAAAAAAGTGTTAAACATTGGCCTTTTTTATTTGTAGAATCATAAATTATAAAGATATATTGCTTTGCATCAGTAAATTGGTTTGTGAAAAAGCCTGGGTTGGAACGTTGTTTATAATGATTCTAAATTTCTTTATTATTGTCATTCAAATAGTTATATAAAAAAGCATCTAAGTTATTTGAATACAGACTAAATATTGATGATAACTCAACCTGGCTCATGAACATGGATAGCGATCGAGGGATTATTCAAATTGATAATTCTGTCTATGACATCCTGTTTTTGGCTTTTTCTTACTAAAAATTCGATGTTGCAACGTTCCTCACAGGTTTGTTTCATCATCTGACCATCCTTTTCCTTAATGATCCGCATGATAACATTCATGGCCAGGTAATCGAAGTCAATCTGAAAAAGTACCATTATTGTTTTCGGTGAAATATTCGCATGGCCCAAAGCATCTTTGGAAGCTGTCCGGTAAGCATTGATGAGACCTGGAATGCCCAGTTTTGTCCCGCCAAAATACCTGACGACAACAATCAGGATATCGGAAAGATCGAAAGAAAGTATTTGGCCGAATATCGGTTTTCCGGCAGACCCTGAAGGTTCACCATCATCGTTGATCCGGTAATTCCTCTTATCATAACCGATCCTGTATGCATAGCAGTAATGATTTGCACCATGATGTTCTTTCCTGATGCGGTCCAGATTCATTTTTACTTCACTTTCAGTAGTGACAGGAATAGCAACCGCAATGAATTTACTCGCTTTTTCACGGTATAATCCCCGTGATTCCTTTGAGATGGAAAGAAAGGTATCTGCTGAAGTTTCCATAACGCTAAGTTACTTTTTTTTAATTTCGTCCAATGGAATCAGAGTCGAATTTGGTCAAAAATATTATCAAGGTATTCAGGGATGAATTGGGAAACCTATACCCGCAAAATGAAATCATGCAAATTTTGTATATACTTTTTGAAGAGTATCTTCAATGGCCAAAAACAGTAGTTCATCTATCTTATGATGTAAAAATCGATGAATATACTTTTGCACGATTCAATAAGGCATTGTCTGGACTAATGAAAGGTGCTCCGATACAATATATAACAGGCAAAACCTGGTTTAATGGGATCATGTTAAAAGTTACACCGGAAGTATTGGTCCCGAGACCCGAAACGGAAGAACTTTGCAGGTTGATTCATTCGGAAAACATACAGAATCAATATCGCGATATTACAATATTGGATATTGGAACCGGTTCCGGGTGTATTGCCATTGACTTGAAAAAGAAGTTTCCGTTTGCACAGGTCAGAGGAATTGATAATTCTCAGAAGGCACTGAAAGTCGCAAATGAAAATGCCGCATCTGCAGATACTGTCATTCATTTTATCTTGGCAGATATTCTGACTCCCAATAGTTGTGCCGGACTTGGTACTTTCGATATCATAGTCAGTAATCCGCCATATGTCAGGGAAAGTGATAAAGAAAAAATGCACAGGAATGTAATCGATTTTGAACCTTCCGGAGCCCTATTCGTTCCTGATGATGATCCGCTGAAATATTATCATGCCATTGCTCGCTTCGCAACTGCCTATATTAAGCGTCCGGGTATCCTATATCTTGAAATCAATGAGTTATATGGACATCCTATAAAGGACCTTTTACAAAAGAATGATTTCTTAAAAGTTGAAGTGATCAAAGATTTCTTTGGCAAAGACCGGTTTGTAAAGGCCCAGGCAAAACCTGAGATAAGGGATACTTCCTACTGGTATGCCGATAAACCTTAGTCAGCGATTATTTCTTTCTCCGAATAAGAGCGTACCGATCCTGATCATAGTGCTTCCCTCTTCCACGGCAATTTGAAAATCTCCCGACATTCCCATCGAAATTTCTTTGAATTCCGGATTATTAGCGAAAAAGGTCGTTTTGAGAAGGTTGAAATAGTGATAGAGCATCTTGAACTCCCTTCTGACCAAAGTAAAATCTTCAGTAAAACTACCCATCCCCATAACCCCTGCAATCCGGATATTGTCAAAAGGCAAGTGTGTTCCCGATTTGAGCATATTTGTTACTTCATCCAAGGTAAACCCATACTTTGTCTCTTCTGAAGCAATATGAAGTTGCAACAGACAGTCGATTGTACGGTTGCCTTTGACAGCTTCTTTATTTATCTCGTAGAGAAGATTAAAACTGTCAATGCTATGTACCATCGCGATAAATGGAGTAATGTACTTTACTTTGTTGGTTTGAAGATGACCGATGAAATGCCATTCTATATCCTGAGGAAGTTGATGATATTTAGATGCAAGTTCCTGTGCTTTATTTTCTCCAAAAATCCGTTGACCAGCCTGATAAGCATGCATGATGGTTGAAACCGGTTGAGTTTTTGATACAGCGATGATCTTGACACCTGCAGGTATCATTTTTTGTAATTCATTCAGGTTCTCTGCAAAGTCCATAGGAGGTAATCAATACTGCACAAAAATACGAATTTGAGGTTATTATGGTTAGCAGTACATTTGCAATTTAATTTTTATGAAAAAGATAATTATTGCTTTTGGCAAACAGCTGCTTTTCTGGATCCTTTTTTTTAACCTTGTCCGGCTCGCGTTTATCTTATATTACCTGAAGATTATTCTGGTTGAGAAAATTCAGTTTACAGAAGTGATAGATGTCTTCTATTACTCCTTCAAACTCGATTTGGCAACCGCTTGTTATTTTATGTTGATTCCTTATCTGCTCCTCGCAGTACAGTCGATCTGGAGCCCACGTTGGATAAATTGGATAAATAATATTTACACCAGTTTCTTGATCATTGTATATTCCTTATCAGTGGCAGCTGAAATGGGTATTTATGCGGAATGGAAAACAAAACTGACATACAAAGTAATAAAGTATCTCAGTCATCCCAGCGAAATATACAATTCTGCTGAAACTGGGACCTTTTACTTTCTGGTTTTCCTTTTTCTATTGATGAGCTTAACTGGAATAATGGCCTATTTGAAATTATTTTATATGGAACTGGTGAATGTCAGAAAAAATTTGTGGTTTTCAATATGCTTCGTTATCCTTACTCCAAGTCTTTTATTTTTGGGTATGCGGGGGGGAATTCAGCAGATACCAATAAATCAGAGTGAATCCTATTATTCCGACCATAACATCCTTAATATTTCAGCCGTCAATAATGCCTTTAATCTTTATATCAGTATTTTCGAAAATTTGCAGAATTTCAACCATGACCCATATGTTTTCATGGATCAAAAATCGGCTGACCGGATTATGTCAGGAATTTATCGGACGCCGAAAGATTCAACCATTCAAATATTAAATGTACGGCGGCCGAACATTGTTCTGCTTATTTTGGAAAGCTGGTCGGCTGATTTAATAGAAGATCTTGGTGGTAAGCCGGGAATTACCCCTGAATTTAAAAAACTGCAAAAGCAGGGGATTCTGTTTGATCAGATTTATGCTTCCGGTTCGCGTTCGGAACAAGGAATGGCCTCTATATTTGGTGGATTTCCGGCACATCCTGTCAGTTCAATTACCGTCCAACCTGATAAATTCGTAAAATTACCAAGTCTGATAAGGGATTTGGAACTGAATGGATACAACTCTTCATACTATTTTGGAGGGCAATTGATCTATGGCAATATTAAAGGATACATTATTTTCAACGGCTTTGATAAAATAATGGAGGTTTATGATTTCCCGGAAACCATGCCCCGGGGAAAATTGGGGATACATGATCAATTCACACTCGATTATATGGTCAATGATCTGAGTAAGAAAAAACAACCATTTGTTACTGCACTTTTTACCTTAAGTACCCATTCTCCATGGGATCAGCCTTTTCAAAAACCACTAAAATGGGGGGATAATGAACATGAATATATTAATGCTGCTTATTATACCGATCATTGTCTTGGTGATTTTTTTGCAAAAGCTCAAAAACAACCATGGTTTGACAGTACTTTATTCATCATTGTGGCTGACCACAGTCATAATTCCTACCGTAACTGGCATCCGGAATCCCGCGAATACCACAAAATTCCTTTATTGTTTTTTGGTTCTGTAATCAAAGAAAAATATAGGGGAACCATCATCCATAAATTGGGAAACCAGCATGATTTAGCCTCGACTTTATTGACCCAGTTAGACATACCGGCAAAGGAATTCCGTTACAGTAAAAACCTTTTGAACCCTTATACTCCCGATTTTGCTTACTATTCCACCGAAGATGGGGTTGGTTGGATTCGTCCAAACGGTTATTTTACCTATGATAAGGGACCTGATTTTTACTATTGGTGGACCGATCCGAAGTTATCTGATTCCATCAGGAAGGAGGGGAAAGCCTATCTACAAACTGTTTTTCGGGATTACATGGATAAATAATCAGGAGCACATGAAAAAAGCCCAGACTGCAGAATAAGGGATTATTTTTTAAAATCAAAAAGTCGCCAAAGCTAATCAAGCGAATGAACAACTAATCCGGAACGTAATTTTGGTTCGAACCATGTAGTTTTCGGAGGCATAATATTCCCGGAATCGGCAATATCGATAAGTTGTTTCATGGATACAGGATGAAGAGCAAATGCTGCTTTCATCTCACCACTATCAACTCGCTTCTTAAGTTCATCCAACCCCCGGATTCCTCCGATAAAATCGACCCTGGTGGAAGTCCGGAGATCTTTTATACCCAGGATTTCATCCAGGACGAGATGGGAAAGGATGGTCACATCAAGAACCCCAATGGGATCGTTATCGTCGTAAGTCCCGGGTTTAGCTGAAAGGGAATACCAGTCTCCATCTATGTATAATCCAAAATTATGCAGGCCTCCGGGTCTAAAATTTTCTGGTCCGACATTTTCAATTACGAAAACAGTCTGCAGCTTCTTTAAAAAATCCACGGTTGATAAGCCATTTAGATCTTTTACAACACGGTTATAATCTATGATGGATAATTGATTGTCCGGAAAATGGACGGCCAGGAAATAATTATATTCTTCTTTACCGTTATGCCGTGGATTATTGAGCTTTTTTTCATTCCCAACCAACGCCGCAGCTGCAGTACGATGGTGACCATCCGCAACATAAGTGAAAGGAATCTTCTCAAAAAGTTCAATGAGCTTATGAATGATAGTATCGTCGTCAATGATCCAAAATTGATGCCTGATGCCATCTGATGCAAAAAAATCATATTCGGGTTCATGGATGTTGACAAAATCAAAAATGATTTTATCGATGTCAGATACTGCAGGATATGTGAAAAAAACCGGTTCCATATTGGCATTGGTTATGCGAACATGTTTCATCCGGTCTTCCTCTTTATCTTTCCTGGTAAGTTCATGTTTTTTAATTATTCCATTCATATAATCCTCAACACCGGCACAGCCAACAATTCCATATTGGGTTTTACCTTTCATGGTCTGTGCATAAATATAGAGTAAATCCTTTTGATCGGCTTTTAACCATTTTTTTCTTTTAAACAAGTCAAAATTTTCCCTGGCTTTGTCATAAACTAATTGAGCATGTACATCAGTATTAACAGGTAAATCGATTTCCGGTTTAATGATGTGTAATAATGAGTAGGGATTTCCTTTAGCTTCTTCCCTTGCTTCCTCGGAGTTCAGAACATCATAAGGTCTTGAGGCCAGTTTGTTCGCAATTTCTTTCGGTGGCCTCAAACCTTTAAACGCTTTTAAAATAGCCATATTAGTCAATTAACATTTAACAATTACTAAATAAAAATTCATGGATTAAGTAAGCATGAAAAGGAGGTATGAAAGGGGAGATAAAATATTATTCATCCTCCTCTTCTTCATCATGTTCACCTGGTTTCACACTGCGTTGCAAAGATCCAATGAGTGCACCGATCATTTTTGTCATTTCCATCAGGTGATTTTTCGAATCATCATAAGCAGAATCGGTTATAAACGAACGGCTTTTTGCGATCGTCGATAGAACAACACATTCCCTGACTGAACTTTTTGCCATTTTCAGATAGTAAACGAACTGGCTTTTGTTTCTCGACGAACCTTCGGCAATGTTCAGGGCAATTCCACTGGATGATGTCAAAAAGTGGTCAAAAAACGATTTCATAAAAGGATCGTTAGTTGTGTTTTTGGCCATTAAGTACACCCAATCGGTGTAATCAAGAGCTTTGTGATAGATTCTCAAATCTTCAAATCTGAAGAAGGTAGTTGGTCTTTCGTGTTCGTTTTCCATGGTTGAGCAGTCATTAAGTGAACATATTTCAAGAGAAAATATCGATGATCCGGAATTATTTATTTACCTGGAATGTTTTATCTCCGTGCTTGATGAAATTAACAATTTGCTTTGCAGCAGCGATTCCAGCATTGATGTTGGCCTCTTCAGTCTGTGCACCCATTTTTTTAGGAGTACAGAAAAATTTGGGTTTGAAATTGAGCTCTATCTCTGCTTTATTTGTTGGTTCTACATCTGACAGGTAAGCAAAATCTTTGCGTTCCTGAAACATTTTGAGCAAATCAGGTTCATTGATCACTTCAGCTCTGGCTGTATTTATCAGGCATGCCGGGGCAGGCATTCTGGACAATAAAGTGAAATTGATTGATTGTTTGGTTTGGCTGTTTGCCGGAATATGGAGCGAAACGAAATGACAAGTCCGATAGAGTTCCTCAACTGTACTTACCCATTTGATTCCATCTTTTTCAATTTCATGCTTCGGTATAAACGGATCGAATGCATAAATGTCCATACCGAATCCTTTGGCGATCCGGGCAACATTTTTCCCTACAAACCCGTAAGCATGAATACCTAACTTCTTTCCCTTCAGTTCAGTTCCCGGTTTCCCGTTAAAAAAGTTACGGGCGTAATAAACCATCATTCCCATTGCGAGTTCAGCAACAGCATTTGAGTTTTGTCCGGGTGTGTTCATCGCAACGACGCCTTTGGCTGTTGCAGCTATAAGATCAATATTATCATATCCGGCGCCTGCCCGCACTATAATTTTTAATTTGGAACCGGCATCGATTACTTCTTTTGTAGCTTTATCGCTGCGTATAATTACGGCGTCAGCATCAGCGATGGCTTTAATGAAATCTTCCTGGCTGGCATAATTTTCAAGGAGGACAAGTTCAAATCCGGCTTCTTCAACAACTTTACGGATCCCTTTTACTGCCACTGAGGCGAAAGGTTTATCGGTAGCTATTAATACTTTTGTCATAGTGGTTGGATTATATGAAGAGTCTTGGGTTGTACCTTCAAAAAAATTAAAGGTTATTCTTTTCAAATTCATTCATGGTGTCAACCAATGCTTGAACACTTTCGATGGGTAGGGCATTGTATGTCGAAGCCCGGAACCCGCCAACAGAACGATGACCCTTGATACCGAGCATCCCCTTTGATTTGGCAAATTCCATGAAAGCATCCTCTTTTGTTTTATATTTTTCATTCATCACAAAACAGATATTCATTATTGAACGGCTATCTTTTTCAACGGTTCCAACGAACATCTTACTAGTATCAATAGTGTCATAAAGCAGGTTTGCTTTCTTTATATTCATAGCCTCAACGGTTTTGACTCCTCCAAGACCATTGATCCAGCGCAGCGTTTCAAGGCAGCCATAAATTGCAAAAACAGGAGGGGTATTGTATAGTGAGGGGTCCTTCAGATGAGTAGCATAATTGAGCATCGATGGAATTTTACGGGTGACATTCTTTACAATATCTTCTTTTATAATTACAAAAGTGACCCCGGCGGGACCCAGGTTTTTCTGTGCCCCCCCATAGATTAGGGAATATTTTGAAACATCAACGGGCCGGCTGAGGATATCTGATGACATGTCTGCAACCAGTGGCACCGGACAATTCATATCAAAGCGGAGTTCTGAACCGTAAATTGTATTATTGGTTGTAATATGCAGATAATCAACATCTGTAGGAATTGTATATCCTTTGGGGATGTAAGTAAAGTTTTTATCCTTTGAGGATGCAATGATGTTAACTTCCCCAAAATATTTTGCTTCTTTTATCGCTTTTTCGGCCCAAACCCCAGTTTCTACATAAGCCGCCTTATTGTTTAAAAAATTATAGGGGACCATGCAGAATTGCATACTTGCGCCACCACCAAGAAAAATGACTTGATACCCGGCGGGGATGTTAAGAAGTTTTTTGAATAACTCCATTGTTTCATCAAGGATAGCTTGAAATTCTTTGGAACGGTGTGAAATCTCAAGTAAGGATAATCCAATACCATTAAGGTCCAGAACAGCCTTTGCTGTGTTTTCGATGGCGATACGCGGTAAAATAGAGGGACCAGCGTTAAAATTGTGTTTTTTCATACAAAATAGTTTTAACAGTGATGCATTTTAAAATGGATAAACTTAGAAATAATAAAAAACAAAGTAAAACATTTTAATTGTGAAATCAAAAATATATATAAAATTCACGAAAAGCAAATCATTTACCCAAATACACTTATTCGGATTGTTTTAATCACCTATATTTGTCGAAAACTGATCCATGGACATTGCAGATCGTATCAATTCATTTATTCAATTGGGAGAATATTTGCGGAGGTTCAGTGATAATCATGAAAATCTCTTTTTAGGCCCCTTGATCACAGCGTCACATCAGGCATTTACCGAAAATCCCTGGTTTACCCCAGACCATATTAATCTTTCAATAAAAGCAATCGGCCAAGCATTGGAACCTGGCCCTCTCCATCAATGGCTTGATCCATATCTTTATCAACTGGAAGCAAAGAGAAAAACGGGAACCATTGGAGTAGTGATGCCGGGAAACATACCTGCTGTGGGGTTTCATGATATGCTTTGCGTTTTGATGACCGGTAATAAATTAAAATCTAAACTTTCTGATTCGGATAAATCTTTGCTACCAGCCATTGCGCAAATATTGATTCAGATACAACCCAGGTGGGAAGGTGAATTTGAATTCATCTCCGGTAAATTGGAAAATTTTAATGCAGTCATTGCTACCGGAAGCGATAATACTTCAAGATATTTTGAATACTATTTCGGAAAGTACCCCCATATTATCCGTAAAAACCGCAACAGTATTGCCGTCCTGAATGGAGTTGAAAGCGAAACCGTTCTCCAGAAATTGGCCGATGACATCATGTTATTTTTTGGAATGGGGTGCCGCAACGTCTCAAAATTGTATGTCCCCGCCGAATACGATTTCAGCAAGTTGAAACAGGCACTGGCCTCGTATAATTATTTCACCGGCCATAATAAATACGCCAATAACTATGAATATCAAAAATTAATTTTCATGATGAATAAGTTGCCTTTTTTAGATACAGGGTCCCTGCTCATTCGGGAAAACCGGGCAATCAATTCTCCAATTGCTGTTTTGAATTACCAAATTTATACTAATATTGAAGAGGTTACAGATGAGATCAGGTCGAATCTTGATTCTATTCAATGCATCATATCCGGCTCCTCCCTGCCATTTCCAACAGTTTCTCCCGGAAATGCACAATTCCCGGCATTATGGGATTACGCTGATCATGTAGATACGATGACCTTCTTACTTTCCTGTTTTTCTTCCTAAAAAAAGCTTTGTAATTCTAAAAGAAATCATTAATTTTGCACCCTCAAATAGAAATAATACCCTATTACAATGAAAAAAGATATTCATCCGAAAGATTACAGACTGGTAGTTTTCAAAGATATGTCGAACGAATATGCCTTTCTTTCAAAATCGACAGTTAAAACGAAAGAAACGATTGTCTGGGAGGATGGTTTGGAGTATCCGTTGATAAAACTTGAAATTTCACATACTTCGCATCCTTTTTATACCGGTAAAATGAAATTGGTAGATACAGCAGGACGTGTAGATAAATTCAAGAGCCGTTACCAGAAACACCTGGATAAAAAGGCTGTAAAATAACATGAGAACAATTTATTAATTTTTTTAGAA
The DNA here is from genome assembly GCA_023229525.1 of Bacteroidales bacterium. Classification (GTDB taxonomy): domain Bacteria; phylum Bacteroidota; class Bacteroidia; order Bacteroidales; family FEN-979; genus CAIVAT01. The sequence goes on along the minus strand of JALNZC010000028.1, from coordinate 38,885 downwards.
GCCTCCAACTTTCCAGGGAGGCTTTTTTATTTTATAATTTCCTAATTTTGCGAAAAAACCTTTTAATTGATATAAAATCCGGAGCGACATGAATTATATCCTATTCGATGAAAGCATTGTTCGGACAAACTTGCTGCCCCTTACTTTTATGCGGCCGGTTGCTGATATCCGTGTTGGTATTTTAACCATCCGTGAAAAGTGGGAAAAAAGACTGAAAACCAAGACTTCCACACTGACTGACGGTTATCTTTCTCATAAATTCCCTATCATCAGAGAAAATGAGAACATCCTGATCAATGGTTCAATTTGTCCCAACGATGAAATAATTACCGCCATTAAAAATCTGAAACGGAATCAGATCGTTTTATTCGACGATGTCATAATCGCATTACATGTAATGGAGGAAGAACTGGATAGGGTAGGAGATCCAACCGCTGACGGTATTGAAGAAATCAGGATTGCGGAACCACCTCTCAAAATCAATCATACCTGGGAGATTTTTTCGAAAAATGAAACTGCTATCCAGGAAGATTTTGAACTTCTTACCAGGGGACGCAAATCTCAAAAAATCAGTATTTCAAACAGGGTCTTTGGTGAAGAGAATATATTTGTGGAAAAAGGAGCTAAGCTCGAATGTGCGGTTCTAAATGCGACAACCGGGCCGATTTATATCGGAAAAGATTCCGAGATCATGGAAGGTGCTTTGATCCGCGGTCCATTTGTACTCTGCGAAGGCGCCCAGGTTAAAATGGCCGCAAAAATATACGGACCTACCACAATCGGTCCCTATTGCCGGGTCGGAGGGGAAATTAACAACTCCGTTCTTTTCGGATACTCAAACAAAGCGCATGACGGTTTTCTGGGGCATTCTGTCATTGCGGAGTGGTGCAACATTGGAGCCGACACCAATACTTCAAATCTGAAAAATACTTACGATACTGTCAGGTTATGGAGTTATGCCAAACAAACATTTGTCAATACCCATCTTCAATTTTGTGGGACGATCATGGGAGATCATTCTAAATGTGCAATCGATACCCAATTCAATACAGGGACAGTCACAGGTGTCAGTGCGAATATTTTCGGTCCTGGATTCCAACGGAATTTTGTCCCAAGTTTTACTTGGGGTGGTACAGCTGGTCATACCAATTATAATATTAAAAAAGCCATTGAGGTGGCGGAGATCGTCTTCAAACGCCGACACCGTATCTTCGATGAAACCGAAAAAGATCTGATGACAAGTGTGTACAATCTCACCATGAAAAATAAGTATCTGTAAAACTGTTTAACTTATTGGCACAAAACTTGTCAATTCATCTACCCTGGTATTTTTACCGGGGTTTTTGACATCTTGGCGTATCGAATAATGGAAAATTTAATGGAAAAAAATCAAATATCACTTTCTGATCTGATCGATTCGGAAACTGAATTTATCCCCTTGTTATCCTCAGAAGATGAAGAAGCCATGAACACCGAAGATGTTCCTGAGATACTTCCCATTTTACCGCTAAGAAACACGGTTCTTTTTCCTGGGGTTGTCATTCCGATAACTGTTGGGCGCGACAAGTCAATCAAGCTAATTCGTGAATATTACAAAGGCACAAGGATCATCGGGGGGGTCGCACAAAAAGATTCGATAACGGAAGATCCCGAGTTTGATGATCTGAACAAGGTGGGTACCGTGGCATATATTCTGAAAATTCTTCAGATGCCCGATGGAAGTAATACCGCTATCATTCAAGGAAAACGAAGGTTCCGGACCGGGGCGATGACACAGTCAGAGCCCTATATTATGGCCACGGTATCAGCACTTGAAACACCTTTAGCCATTCCTAAGGATAATGGGGAATTTCACGCATTGATTGCATCTCTGAAAGACCTTGCTATCCAGATCATTTCGAAATCTCCGAACATTCCTTCCGAAGCTGCCTTTGCCATTAAAAACATTGAAAGTCCCTCCTTCCTGGTACATTTTATTTCATCGAATTTGACCATCGATGTCAATGAAAAACAGAAATTACTCGAAATTTCTGATCTAGCGGAATGCGCAAACCTTGTTCTTGTGCAATTGTCCAAAGATATTCAGATGATTGATCTGAAGCAGCAGATTCAGAATAAAGTGAAAACAGACTTGGATAAACAACAACGGGACTTTCTTCTAAACCAGCAACTTAAGACAATCCAGGAAGAATTGGGAGGAAGTCCCAATGCCCAGGAAGTAAATGTGCTCAGGGATCAGGCCAAAAATAAAAAATGGTCAAAGGAAGTCGGTGAGGTTTTTGATCGGGAAATGAACAAACTTCAGCGGATGCATCCGATGGCAGCTGAGTATTCAATACAGACCAATTATCTTGAAACCCTTGTTCAATTGCCTTGGGGGGAGTATACCAACGATAATCTTGACTTGCACCATGCCATGGAAATTCTCGATGAGGACCATTTTGGCCTTGAAAAAGTCAAAGAAAGAATCATTGAGTATCTGGCCGTCATTAAGCTTAAAAAAGACTTGAAATCTCCCATTCTTTGCCTGGTAGGTCCTCCGGGAGTTGGAAAAACTTCGTTAGGAAAATCCATTGCACGCGCATTGGGCAGAAAATATATCCGAATGTCGCTCGGTGGGTTGCGCGATGAATCAGAACTCAGGGGACATCGTAAAACCTACATTGGTGCAATGCCTGGCCGGATACTCCAGAGCATCAAGAAAGTTAAATCTTCCAATCCTGTCTTTGTACTTGATGAAATCGACAAGGTTATGGGGATGAATATCAATGGCGATCCTCAAGCTGCACTGCTTGAAGTATTGGATCCAGAGCAAAATGTGGCATTCTATGACAATTTTCTTGAAATTGAGTACGATCTTTCACGGATCATGTTTATTGCAACAGCAAATACCTTAGCCACCGTTCATCCGGCTTTACGTGATCGTATGGAAATTATTGATATTCCGGGTTATCTAGCGGAAGAAAAGGTTGAAATTGCAACCCGTCACCTGGTCCCAAAACAGTTGCGGGAACATGGTATGAAAAAGACACAAATTATTTTCTCAAAGGAATTGTTACAGAAAATTATTGAAGATTATACCAGGGAATCTGGAGTCAGGACATTGGAAAAAAGCATTGCAAAGATCATCCGGAGCAAAGCAAAGTCGATTGTAAACAATGAAAAATTCAATAAAAAACTGGCTACTGTTGACTTAAAGTCTATTATGGGTATTCCTGTTTTTCAAGTTGAAAAATACATTTCGAACTCCATTGCCGGTGTCGTAACCGGCTTGGCGTGGACTATGACGGGAGGTGAAATTTTATTTGTGGAAGTGAGCCTTAGCAGGGGGAAAGGCGATCTTACACTCACTGGTAATCTGGGAGAGGTGATGAAAGAGTCAGCTTCAATAGCCCTGGCATATTTAAAAGCCCATTCCGATGATTTTGGTATTAATCCCGATGTATTTCAGGATTGGAATATTCATATTCATGTTCCGGAAGGCGCTACTCCAAAGGATGGACCGTCTGCCGGAATTACCATGTTTACAGCTCTGGCTTCGGCATTCACACAACGAAAAGTTCGTCCCCGTTTAGCCATGACAGGTGAAATAACACTCCGCGGAAGAGTTTTGCCCGTTGGAGGGATCAAAGAAAAAATGCTGGCTGCTCGGAGAGCAAACCTCGAAGATATTATCATTTCAAAAGACAATCAGAAAGATATCGAGGAAATAAAAGCAGAATATATTAAAGGATTAAATTTTCATTATATCTGCGAGATGAAAGAAATTGGTGAGTTAGCGTTGTTAGAAGAGAAAGTAACACATCCAATCAGCCTCGAGTATGAAAAAAAGTAATTACTGAAAGGCGACCATTTTCTTTGTCTCCTGAAAAGTGCCTGCTTGCATTTTCAAAAAATAAATTCCAGGGGATAGAGAAACATGCTGGAAGTCAAATCGGTAAAGTCCAGGAGAATAAAGTCCGTGGATAGGGACGAGGATAGTCTTGCCATTGACATCAGTTACCGAAATTGTAACGGTTTCTTGTCTTGGAATTTCAAATGCTCCGGAAGTTGAACCACGAAAAGGATTCGGTTTATTTTGAAGAAGTTTGTATCCCGATAATTCCCCGCTATTTTTAACCCCGACGATCGTTGTCGACTGTTTAAGTAAGATATTTCTCAATGGATCAAAGTCGATATTTTGAGGTTCTTTCCCGAAAAGAAATTCATAGTTCTGATGATTCGAATTATTCATTACCTGAAATAAAGTATCTGAATTATCAGTAAAGGATACTCCGATTTGAACTGGCATCTTGAAAAAGCCGGCATTTGTCTGGACCTGATTTACAACGAGTTTTATTTTCCAAGAATTAGATCCCAGAGGAATTATTTCGAATGTATTTTCATAGACCGGATGATTCGGACCATAAACCCAGGTGTCGAAAAACCAATTCAGATTTTGCCCGGTTACTTCGTTAATTTTTTGGACAAACTCTTCAGTGATTGCATTGTTAAACATGAAAGCGGTGTCAGTAACATACGCACGAAGGGCACTGAAAAACAGTGAATCACCAAGAACATAACGCAACTGGTGTAGTACACAAGCTCCTTTATTATAAGTGATCGCCTGGTTATATAGCTCATTCCCAGACGGTGTATGTATGGCCCATTGGGGGTGGTAAAGCGACCAACCTGGATTGGTGCCAAGGTAATAGTTAGCCACAATATCCATACTTAACTTATACGCGTCATAACCCTCTGAATTTTCCAACCATAGGTTTTGACAATAGGTGGCAAAACCTTCGTTCAGCCAAACATCAGCCCAGGTTCCGCATGTAATTAGATCACCGAACCATTGATGGGAGTGTTCATGGGCTATCAGATTGGGGTCATTAAATCCACCGGGTCGAAGATTGACCAGCGTTTGATTCTCCATCCCTCCCCATGGAAAAGTATTGTTCAGGGTTGCAAATCCTATTTTTTCAAAGGGGTATTCTCCGAATTTCTGGGCAAAAAAATCAGTGACTGGATTTAAAGTGTTGTTAATTATGTTCAGGGTCTCTCCAGATTTGTAATAAAGACGAATGGGGATACTATCTCCAGGGTTTGCTAATTTATGCCAGTAACCGGTATGAATTAGCCAATTTATCTTGGAAGATATTGTGATCAGGTATGTGGCAACAGGGTGATCGGAAACCCAATGGTACCGGATCGTATCACCTGAAAGAACGGAATCGGCAAGATAACCGGTTGAACCTAAACGGGCGGTAGCCGGAACCTTAGCAGTTAATTCCCATTTGGCTTTATCTGAGGGTCTGTCCCAGCAAGGAAACCATTTGCGGGCGCCTTCCGGCGGAGTATCGGTGAAAACATATCCATTTCCAGTATATAAAGCATGATCGACGATATCTTTATGTCTGAAAAAAATGTTAACCGAAAGAATTTCGCCAGGTTGATACCACCTGTCAAGCATAATTTTAACTGTATCGTTAAGATGAGTAAAAGAAATTCCTGACAACCTGACAGAATCAATTTCAATCGAACTGTTTATCGCATTAAGACAGATGAAACTCAGAGCTGTATCAACCCTGAGCGAAACGATTAAACTTGCATTAAACGATCTGGGGTACGGAGCGAGATAACAGTTATATAAATCGATATCCAATATATACTTCAGGACATCAAAATTATGCTTCATGTAAAAATGGGCAGTGTCTGACTGTGATTTAGCTTTTTCAGCTAAAAGCGGCTGAATCAGGAATATCAAGATTATCCCCGGCAGTAGAAACCTTAAAAAACGCATCACAATTATTTGGAAACTATAAGTTTTTTGGTTAATATGTTGTTACCGGCAGTAAGCTTATAAAAATAAATACCGGATGGAAGATTTGAAAAATCGAGGTTTACACTGTGTTCCCCGGTCTGTTGGAGAGTCTTACCGACCTTTATTACCGTTTCCCCCATAATATTCATGATGTCAAGTTGAACTTCTGTGTTCATCGGTATTTCATAGCTGATTGTTGTTTTTGATTCCACAGGATTAGGTGCGTTCTGGTAAAGATTCATCGAATATTTGTCCTGTTGGGGTTCATCAACCCCTACAACGGTGCTACCCCCTTTCAGAACAATTTGATTGTGGGGATCGAACTGCAATAAAACAGGCCGTTTGCTGAATGTCCAGAATAATAGTTGATTATTGACATCGTTCATCACACGGATAAGTGTATCGGTATTATCTTGAAAATGAACATTGATTTCAATCGGCATTTTAAAAAAGACAGTATTGGTCTGAACCTGGCGCGCGAAAAAATTAACTTTCCATTGACCAGTGCCCAGATTTTGAAAATTATAGGTATTCTGGTAAACCGGATGATTGGGCTGGAAAATCCACTCATTAAAAAACCAATTGTAGTTTTCTCCGGTAACCAGGTTGACTTTCTGATTGAAATCAGAAATGGTGGACGATTGAAATTTCAGATTAGGATCAGCACAATAGGTCTTCAATGTTGCAAAAAATAAGGAATCTCCCAAAACATACCGCAACTGATGAAGGACACAAGCTCCTTTGGCATAGGTAATGGCATAATTAAACAAAATATCTGTGGAAGGGGTTGTTACAGCCCAATCTGGATCAGAAATCGGCCATCCAGGATTACTGTATAGATAACTGTTGGCATCTCCATCGATAGAGGATTTATAATCAGCATAACCGCCATAGCTTTCGTACCAGAATGCTTCAGACCAGGTTGCGAATCCTTCATTCAGCCAGATATCAGCCCACGTGCTACACGTAATCATATCACCAAACCATTGGTGTGCAAATTCATGGGCTGTAAGAGATTCACTCCAACATCCTGGGCAGAAACTGGTCAGTGTTTGGTTTTCCATGCCACCCCAGGTAAAAAGGTCGTTGAGTGTCGCAAACCCATTTTTTGGGAAAGGGTGTTCGATGAAATTTTGCGAATACCATGTAGCCATAGCCCGAATAATCGATTTCACCGATGAAGGATTTTCACCGGAATTATAATAAAACCGTATGGGAATGCTATCCGTAGGATTACTTAACTTATGCCAATAAACGATATCCAGTTTATAATTGACTTTAGATGTTAACACGGTCAGGTACGTTGCCACATTTTCATTGGAAACCCAATGATACCAGAGGCTATCGCCACTCAAGGTGGAATCGGCAAGATAACCATTTGAACCCAGTTTAACATTGGCTTTAACTTTTGCCGTTAAATCCAGTTGAGCCTTGTCTGACGGTTTATCCCAGCAAGGAAACCATTTACGTGCACCCTCAGGTTCACAATCCGTGAAAAGCATTCCGCTTTTTACGTATAATGCGTCATCCGCCACATTCTTGTGCCGATAATAGATTTTTACATTGACAACATCACCGACATTATAAGTCTGATCCAGTTGAATGGCCAGAATGTTATTCAAATGGGTAAAGGAAACACCCGCCAGCCGCACAGAATCAATGATAAGTGAAGAATTGACAGCATCTAATCTGATACTGTTCAGTGTAGAATCGACCCTGAATTGAATGATGTTGGAAGCAGTGAAATTCTTGAGGTAGGGTGAAGTATAACATTGATATAGATTAAGAGACAGGGTATACTTAAGTACATTATATGAATGCAATGGGCCACTGTTGATCTGGATAGGTTGTCCGAGAATGCGTGTTTGACTTTTTTTCATCGAACAGTATTCGGATCCCTTCATTTTTGAAAAATCCTGTGAACTAACTGAGGTGAAGAAAAACGCAACCAGCGATATAATTAGGAAACTTTTTTTCATATGGATCGATTAATTAATGTGAGTTTTGGAAAGCAAAATTACGTTTAATTTCAATTGGGTTAGTCGATACGGTCGGGGCAATTTTAAAAACAAATATTTTTGTATTCTGTTTTATGAGAAAATCAATTTTCTTTTTTATCCTGAGTCTTGTCTATTGTTATTCCTGCAGTAATAGTAAGGAAGAAACCGTTGGTACAGTGTTCCGGTATAATGAAGCGGCTAATATCACCTCGCTGGATCCTGCATTTGCCCGTGACCAGGCTATCATTTGGGCTACGAACCAGCTTTTTAACGGATTGGTGCAAATGGATGATCAACTTGCCATTTGCCCGTGTATCGCCCATTCGTGGGAAATCTCACGCGATGGTCGGTTATATACTTTCCATTTGAGAACTGATGTCTTATTCCACACAAGTCCGGCTTTTATCAATTCAAAGTCAAGAAAAGTGATTGCCAGTGATTTTGTATTTTCTTTTAACAGGATAGTTGATCCGGCAATCGCTTCACCCGGTGCCTGGATTTTTAACAACGTTAAACAAATAGAAGGAAAATATAACTTCAGTGCTACCAATGACTCTACACTTTCCATTGAATTAAAAGAACCGTTTCCCCCATTTCTTAGTCTTCTGAGTATGCAATATTGCTCGGTTGTTCCAAAGGAAGCGGTTTTGTACTTTGGTACGCGGTTTCGCAATAATCCGGTAGGAACCGGGCCGTTCATGCTGAAGATATGGAAAGAAGGGGTTAAGCTGGTGATGCTGAAAAATCCGGATTACTTCGAATTTGAGAATGGGACAAGGTTGCCACATCTCGATGCTGTTGCCATAACTTTTTTAGCCGACAAACAAGCAGCATTCCTTGAGTTCATAAAAGGTAACCTGGATTTTATGTCGGGGATCGATCCCACATATAAAGATGAATTATTAACATCATCGGGTAATCTCCAGTCAAAATACGCTTCTAAAATCAGTTTGATTACACAGCCATATTTAAATACGGAATACCTTGGTTTTATGGTCGGTCGGGGAGATCTGAAAACCATGAACTTCGGAATTATTGATAAGCGGGTACGGCACGCCATTAACTATGCATTCGATCGTTCAAAGATGATCCGGTATTTGAGAAATAATATTGGTACCCCGGGGTTCCAGGGAATTATTCCCAAAGGACTTCCATCATTTGATACAACCCGGATTTTCTTTAATTATAATCCTGAAAAGTCCAGGAAATTATTAGCAGTCGCTGGCTATCCCGATGGACATGGACTTCCTGCAATTACACTTACCTCTACCGCTGATTATCTCGATATTTGCAAATATATTCAGCACCAAGTATCACAACTGGGAATAAACCTGATTATCGAAGTCAGTCCGCCTGCCGCAGTAAAGGAGATGAAAGCACAGGCCAAACTGCCATTTTTCAGAGCCTCCTGGATAGCCGATTACCCGGATGCCGAAAATTATCTTTCTTTATTTTACAGCAAGAATTTTTGTCCGCGTGGTCCTAATTACACACACTTTTCCAATGCAAAATTTGATAAGCTTTACGAACAAGCCATGTTAACAATAAATGATTCAACCAGGTTTTCTTTATACCGGGAGATGGAAAAGGTCATGATGGATGAAGCTCCTGTAATTATTCTCTATTATGACCAGGTGTTGCGGTTTATTCAGCAAAACATTCATGGAATAGGGAATAATCCGATGAATTTGCTGATCCTGAAGCGGGTCAGAAAGTCATAGTTAATCCGTCATATGCGAGGTGGACGAATGATGGTAAATCGCGCTCGACTTCACCGTGCAAACCCATCTGATGACTGATATGTGTTAGAAGACCCGTTTCAGGCCTGAGTTCATACATAAGCGCCAGGGCTTCATCAAGATTGAAATGAGAATAATGAGTTTGTTTCCTGAGTGCATTCAGAACTATAATTTTAGAACCTTTTATCTTTTCCTTTTCCCGCTCTTCAATTTTCACGGCATCAGTAATATATGTAAAATCATGGATGCGGAATCCAAAAACATAGTTGCTGTCATTATAATGGAACGCCTTGATTGGGATTACTTTCAATCCATCGATAAGGAAAGTCTTGTTATGGAAAGGATGCAGAACAATTTCGGGCACACCCGGATAGGGATTTTTTTCAAATGCATAAGAAAATTCCATTTTGATGATCTTTCGCACTTCACTTGTGGCATATACATGGGCAGGACGTTTAAGGATATAATTAAAAGCCCGCACATCGTCCAAACCACCAAGGTGATCTTTATGTCCGTGGGTGATTAGAATCGCATCAATCGAGTTAATTTTTTCCCGTAACATCTGTTGACGGAAATCGGGGCCGCAATCAACAATGATCCGATAGTCGTCAGTTTCAATCGCCAATGCAGAACGGAGCCGTTTATCACGGGAATCCTTTGACTGACAAACCTTGCATTGACAGGCAATCACAGGTATTCCCTGAGAAGTTCCCGTACCGAGAAACGTTATTTTCATAGCAATTTTTAACGCGTCAAAGATAAAACAGATTTTAATGTTTAAGATTTATTAACATTTAGTATTATAATACCATATTTGAGGTGTCGTTATATAATAAAGTCGGATTTGAGTTTAAACATCCGGCATATTTTATAAATTTGTATATTCGTGTATTCGGAAAAAATCTTCGCAAATCATGTTCAGAAAGATCAGAACAAAGATTGGTCAGTATTATTATAAAAAGGAACAATCATGTAGTGACCGGCGCTGCCGGATGACCAATTTAGATGAAGCAAAACGGATTGGGATTTTATATACACTTGATGATGTTCCCGATTATAACCTGGTTTCGGAATTTGTTTCCCAACTCCAGCATGATCATAAGGAGGTAAAAGCACTCGGATTTGTTAAAAACAAGGCCCTGGTTCAGCGATTTTTACCGAAATTATCCTATGATTTCTTTTCAAAACGCGATCTTACATGGTTTTATAAACCAATCCATACCCAGGTCAAGGATTTTATTGAAAAAGAATTTGATTTATTAATTGACCTTAGTCTGCGCGATACTTTTCCGCTGCAATACATTGCCGGCGTTTCGAATGCTTTGTGCCGGGTTGGTAAATTTTCCGAAAAAAATACGGAATACTACGATTTTATGATCGAACTGAAACCCGCCATGACAACACATGATTTCCTTGGACAAATCAGACATTATTTAACAATTATCAATTCCAATGCGAAACGGTCATAATAAATTCAAGGGTACAGGAGTAGCCATTATCACTCCGTTTAAAAAATCTGGTGCCATTGATTTTGAGTCTTTTGAAAAAATATTGAATCATGTCATTCTCGGAGGTGTCGGATTTATTGTTGTCCTCGGAACGACAGGGGAAGCGTCAACAATATCAAAACAAGAGAAAAAAGCATTAATTGAATTTGCGGTAAGGATCATTAATAAACGAATACCACTGGTTGTTGGAATTGGGGGAAATAATACTTCAGAAGTAGTACTTGCGATTCATGGAACCCAATTTCAAGGGATTGACGGGATTCTTTCAGTTTGTCCCTATTATTCAAAACCCCAACAGGAAGGGATTTATCAGCACTTTAAAACCATTGCAGAAGCTGCACCCGTTCCGGTCATCTTATATACTGTCCCCGGTAGAACCAGCAGTAACATCTCAGCAGCAACAACGTTACGTTTGGCCAATGATTGTAACAATATCATCGGGATAAAAGAAGCATCCGGAAATTTTGAACAAATTTATCAGGTACTTAAACACCGTCCGAAGGATTTTCTCGTTCTTTCCGGCGATGATGCCATTACACTTCCACTCATTGCTGCAGGGGCTGATGGTGTTATTTCCGTCACAGCCAATGCCTACCCGGTAGAATTTTCAGAAATGGTCAGGCTGGCTCTGGCTGGAAATTTTAAATCTGCAAGAAAAATACATTTTCGACTGATCGAATTTACCAATGCTTTGTTCCTGGATGGAAGTCCTGCTGGTATTAAAGCTGCCCTCGAAAAGAAGAAATTCTGTGGAAACTTTTTGAGACTGCCACTTGTTCCCGTGAATAAAGAAGTCAGTAATCAAATTGAAAAACTCATGGAACCATTGGAAAAATGAAATGAATCGATATGGGTTTCTTTTTATTTTGCTCTTTTTTGTATCCGTAAATCCTTATTCACGCGCTCAAAACAGTGTTTTTCCAAAAGTCGACAACCTCTTCATGGAGAGGGGAGAGGTCTATTTTAAATTCTCCGTGACTTCTCCGGATGAAATCAATTCCTTAACCCATATTATTTCTATCGATAAGGTCAATGGTAATGAAGTGTTCGCTTATGCCAATAAAAAAGGATTTATTCAATTTCGGAAAAGTAATCATCCTTATAAAATACTTCCTGCACCGGGGCTCCTCATACCTGGATCCGAATTAACTCGTTTTTCACCGTTTCTAAAATCCGGAAGTAAAACTGTTTGGAATTTTTATCCCACCTACGAACAATTTCTTGATTACATGGTGGGATTTGCCGCTGGGCATCCGGATATTTGCAATTTAGACACCATAGGAACCTCCGTACAAGGTCGTTTACTGCTGGCAGTAAAAATCAGTGATAATGTTCATCAACAAGAGGCCGAGCCACGGGTTTTATATACTGCCGCCATCCATGGTGATGAAACGGGGGGATATGTTTTAATGCTTCATCTTATCGATTATTTGTTGTTGAGTTATGGATCAGACCAAAGAATAACGGACTTAATCAATTCGACTGAAATTTTCATAAATCCGCTGGCAAATCCGGATGGTACCTATTTTGGAGGAAATAATTCCGTATTCGGAGCTACAAGGTATAATGCCAACTTTATTGATCTTAACAGGAATTATCCGGATCCAAAGCTCGGCTTGCATCCGGATAATGAGGCTTGGCAACCGGAAACAATGGCATTCATGACTTATGGACAAAATAACCATTTTACCCTTAGTGCCAATTTTCATGGGGGATCTGAAGTTTTCAATTATCCTTGGGATACCTGGGAAAAATTAACTCCTGATGATTCCTGGTGGCAATTTGTGGGACGCCAGTGGGCAGATACTGCTCAAAAATATGGTTCTATGGGATACTTTACCGATGTGAATAATGGAATAACAAATGGTCATGCATGGTACGAAATTAATGGTGGACGTCAGGATTATATGAATTACTGGCATCATTGCCGTGAGGCGACTGTTGAAATTTCTAATATTAAATTGCTTCCCACAAATCAATTGGATAGCTTTTGGTTATATAATTATACTTCCTTTTTAAATTACATTGAACAATCTCACTTTGGTGTTAATGGATTAGTAACCGATTCAATCACGGGTCAACCGGTCTTCTCAAGGGTTTTTATTAACAACCATGATGAAGATAGCTCGGATGTTTTCTCCTATTTACCTTCCGGATTTTTTGCCAGACCTGTTTTTGAAGGAACTTATGATATAACTTTTTCATCTCCTTCATATTTTTCGAAAACCTTTAACAATGTTGTGATTAACAATGGTCAGCCTACAACTTTAAATGTGCAGATGAAACCATATTCACATGGAAAAACAGAAGAAGCAATCAGTAAAGTCATGATTTATCCGAACCCGGGATCCGGCATTTTTAAACTGATGATTCCGTTTGGAAAGAAAGGTAATTGTATTATAAAAATAATGAATGGCTTAGGGAAAGAAGTTTATTCGGAAAATTTGATCCTGAATTCTGATAACAACCTATACAATCTAAATCTTAATGGATTATCGTCTGGACTTTATTTTTTTAATATTATATCCCAAAAAATAAGTCTAACCGACAAACTTATCATTTGTGATGACTGATTTATGAAGTGATATAAATATTTTGATACACTTTATCCCTAAAGCCTGACACCTATTCCAAAAATCACCCGGTAAAGGACGAGAGACAAAAAAGTTATTGCAATCAAAGTACCTGAAAATTTAAGCGATCGGGGGTCTTCATCAAAATAGATTTCCTGTGTGTTCATTCCTCTAATTGAAACTGGAAGTAAAATAAAAATCATTGTGGCATTGGTGCACATCTCGTACAACGACAGTTCTGGTATTTTAATAATAAAGATCAATAAATTCCCGGCAATAAAGGGGTATATAAACTGATTCAGGACGAATTTTCGACGGTTATGCGCATTGATACAGTTGAAATAAATGTTCCCGGAAAAAAGGAATAAACGGGTAAAGAAAAAACCAAGAGTGACCATCGCGACCATTGCGAAGACCGAAATAAGCATTTTCCCGGTATCCATTACGAACAAATACATGATGACATATCCGAAACCTTGATTGAAAAGTGCGCCCATCAGCATTTCGCCAAGAAAAAAGACGATTGACTGTGCGATCATCCATAACACCAGTAATCTTAGAATCCCCGTCTCAGCCTGGACACTCACATAGAGAAAAAAGAGTACTATCCCTGTAAATAATGCTATTATTGGCCCTGTACTGAATACTGCCTGCACAGCGTCAGCAGTCCACTTGTCCCCGGTGATCAGGTAATTAATGTCATAATAATAAGAAATGGTATTTATGTTAAAAGAGAGTGCAGCGATACCAGTCGAAAGCCGGGTGATAACAAATACCAGTAAGTTCGCCAGAATGAAAAGAAGGGTAGAATTAAAAAAAATGATGGTAAATGTTCGTTTAGGGTAATTTTTACCCCGAATAATGGTCGTCCTTCTGAATGAAAAAAGCGAGCCTCTTTTAGCCAGAAAATGAATCTTCCTGAAAATTCGGTAGCATCGCTCCCCGATTGAAAGAGACTTTTTCCCGGTCATGTTTCTCAATATTTATCTGCAACGGGTGGAATTCCACCGGTTGAATACTTCCCCTCACCCAGCTTTGTCCGAATTTCAGAAAAAGCATCGATGGTGATTTTGACGTCTTCCATTGTGTGTGATGCTGTTGGAATAAGGCGGATCATGATGACATCTTTGGGCACTACAGGATAAATTACAACGGAACAGAATATTCCGTAATTTTCCCGTAAATCGGCCACAATCTGTGTAGCTTCACCAACTCCACCTTTCAGAAATACTGGTGTTACAGGAGATTGTGTTTTACCAATATCAAATCCTTTTTCACGCATTCCTTTTTGCAAAGCATGGACGTTAGTCCACAGTTTTTCACGAAGTTCGGGATGATTCCTGATGAGGTCCAATCGCTTCAAAGATCCAATAACCATAGGCATCGGGAGAGATTTTGCGAAAATCTGTGAACGCATTTTAAAGGCAAGAGATTTAATAATGCGTTTCTCACTGGCGACAAATGCCCCTATTCCTGCCATCGCTTTTGCAAAAGTTCCAAAATAAATATCAACTCCATCCATAACTCCCTGTTCCTCGCTAGTCCCGGCTCCTGTAATTCCCATCGTTCCAAAGCCATGAGCGTCATCGACGAGCAGTCGGAACCCATATTTTTCTTTAAACCGTAGAATTCCCTTAAGGTTCCCGAGGTCACCAGGCATCCCAAAAACACCTTCAGTAATAACCAGGATTCCTCCTCCTGATTGGTCTGCAGACTTCTGTGCATGTTTGATCTGGAATTCAAACCGTTCCATATTATTATGTGGATATACAAAACGCTTACCGATATGTAGACGAAGCCCGTCAAGAATACATGCATGAGATTCGGAATCGTAGACGACAATATCGTGCCGGTCAAGAAGGGAATCAATAATGGAAACCATTCCCATATAACCATAATTAAGGAGATATGCGGCTTCCTTTTTTTCAAAAACAGCAAGTTCCTGCTCCAGTTGTTCATGATATTTAGTATGACCCGACATCATACGAGCTCCCATAGGCGCTGCCAAACCAAACTTTTCTGCAGCCTCGGTATCGGCCCTACGAACTTCCGGATGGTTTGCCAGTCCAAGATAATTATTCAGACTCCAGACAAGAACGGGTTTACCCCTGAAGAACATATGGTTCGAAATCTCGCCTTCCAGTTTTGGAAAATAATAGTAGCCATAACCTGCATCAGCAAATTGACCAAGCGGGCCCGGATTGCTTACAACTTTTTCAAAAAGATCCACGACTTTAATTAATTAAGTTATGATAAATGATTAGTTAATGCGATTGCAAAAGTATCAAAAATCAAATACTATTTTACACAATCCCCCGTTCCGCAATAGGAATATTATTTTAATTCTTCTAAAAGTTGTACTTTTGCAAAATGAAACATAGGGTCTGTTTTGTTTTAATTTTCGGATTGCTTTTTTCCCTTTCATCATGTAAGTTTCAGAAGCTGCTGAAAAGTGGTTCAGTGGACGAAAAATATGAGTCTGCAGTCAAACTTTATAACGAAAAGGATTATTCGCGGGCTCTACAACTTTTTGATCAGCTGGCCGGTGCGATGCGTGCGACAGATAAATCACAAAAAATATCTTATTATTACGCTTATTGTTATTTTAACCAAAAAGATTATACACTTGCATCTTATTATTTTAAACGTTATACAACCAATTTCCCCAATACTCCGGAAGCGGAAGAATGCGCATATATGAGCGCTTACTGTAACTTTCTAAATTCACCTGAATATAGCCTTGACCAAACTATCACATATGAGGCACTCAAGGATTTACAGCTTTTTGTCAATACATACCCTGGCAGTAAAAGGGTTTCCGAATGCAATGACATCATTGATAAATTAAGGGAAAAACTGGAATTGAAGGATTACCGGCTCACCAAGCTATATTATAGAATGGATGATTATGCCGCTGCAATTGTAGGTTTGAATAATATTTTAAAGGAATATCCCGATACACCTCACAAGGAAGAAATCCTTTTCCTGGTCTTCAAATCTTATCACAAATTTGCCAAAGAAAGTATTGAGGAAAAAAAGAAAGAACGGTATTCAAAAGCGATAACTGCTTATAAGGAGTTTGTTGCACAATATCCCGAAAGTCAATTTCTGGCGGAAGCATCAACCCTTAAAGTCCAAGCACAAAAAGAGCTGGAGTCAAAATATAATAAAGACCAGTTGAAAATTTCCAAGGAAAGTTCAAAAAACACGCAATAAAAATCATAAAAATAAGATGGATTATAAAAAGATAAAGACAGATGTTCATGCCGTTACACGGAATATTGAAGACTTTACAATTGGGACCAACAATATTTATGAGACCGTGGCGGTGTTATCAAAACGAGCAAACCAGGTTGCCCTTGAGATGAAAGAGGAATTAAATCAAAAAATCTCAGAATTTGCCACCAGTTCCGATAACCTGGAAGAAGTGTTTGAAAATCGTGAACAAATTGAGATCGCGAAATATTATGAGCACCTTCCTAAACCCACGCTGATCTCTATTCAGGAGTATCTCAATAATGATGTGTATTTTCGTAATCCGCATAAAGAAAGACCAGAGGACTTCTAGATCTCAGATCCCCGGATGATGTTAAAAGGAAAAAAGATAATCATTGGAATTACTGGTAGTATTGCTGCTTTTAAAATTCCTTATCTGATTCGGTTACTTATCCATGAAGAAGCCGAGGTTCGTGTTATCATGACGCCGGTTGCGACCCGTTTTGTAACACCCCTGACGCTTGCAACCCTTTCCCAGAATCCTGTCATTGTTGAACCGTTTGAACCTGGAGACGGAACATGGAATAGCCATGTTGAACTGGGACTATGGGCTGACATTATGATTCTGGCTCCCGTTACGGCCAACACACTTGGAAAAATGGTGAACGGAATTGCAGATAACATGGTTGTTACCGCTTATCTTTCTGCCAAATGTCCTGTTTTTATTGCCCCGGCCATGGATCTGGATATGTTTCAACATCCTTCTACCCAACGGAATTTATCATTATTAAAATCATTTGGCAATACGATTATCGAGCCCCAGGTTGGAGAGTTAGCGAGCGGTTTAACCGGACCTGGAAGACTGGAAGAACCAGAAAAAATATTGGAAATTGTTAAAGCTTACTTCGCAAAAATCAACGATTTTCATAAAAAAAAAATCCTCATAACCGCAGGCCCCACATATGAAAAAATTGATCCTGTCCGATTTATCGGTAATTATTCTACCGGGAAAATGGGTTTTGCCTTAGCTGAACAAGCAGCAACCCGTGGTGCGGATGTCCTTCTTATTACTGGGCCTACCGAATTGACAACCCGGCATAGAGCTATCCAACGCATCGACGTTACTTCGGCCGAAGAAATGTATCTTTCCTGCATGGAACATGCGCCCAAAATGAATATTATCATTATGGCAGCTGCAGTTGCAGATTATACGGTTAAAAATCAACTTAATACTAAACTGAAGAAGAGCACATCAACGTTATCAATAGCACTTAATCCCACAAAAGACATCCTTTGGGAACTGGGAAAGAATAAAAAGAAAAATCAGGTCCTGGTTGGATTTGCACTTGAAACCAACAATGAGATTGAAAATGCATATGCCAAATTAAAGGCCAAGAATCTTGACTTTATTGTGTTAAATTCGCTAAATGATCTGGGAGCAGGCTTCGGAGGATCTACAAATAAAGTAAGTGTCATCGAACGAAATGGCAAAATTCACGATGGATCTGTTAAAAATAAATATGAAGTTGCTTCAGACATCCTTGATATCATTTGTGAAAGACTTCTTAAAAATTAGAATGATCAAAATATGGCTGGATTGAAACGGATTGGAATTTTTATTCTTTTTTTATTCCAAATGATCCATGGTTCGGGACAGGAGTTTAATTGCATTGTTAACGTTACGACTCAAAAACTGGAAGGTACTGATAAACGGGTCTTTGATGCCCTGCAAAATGCCATTTACGAGTTTATGAATAACCGCAAATGGTCGAATTATAATATAAAGACGGAAGAGAAAATTGAATGTACTGTCCTGTTAACTGTTACCGAGCGACTTGGATCGGATGAATTTCGTGGAAATCTTAATGTTGTTTTACGCCGGCCGGTTTTTAATTCGGCATATAATTCTATCCTGCTTAATTATATAGATAAGGGTTTCCAATTCCGGTATATTGAATTTCAACCCCTTGATTATTCAGATGGTACATTCACTTCAAATCTGACATCGGTACTTGCTTACTATGCCTATGTTTTTCTTGGATATTATTTTGATTCTTATTCACCAAGTGGCGGAGGTCCGTTTTTTCAAAAAGCCCAGGAAGTTGTTAACGCTGCTCAGAATGCTCAGGAATCAGGATGGAAAGCCTTTGAAAGTGAAAAAAACCGGTATTGGCTGGTTTCTAATTATCTAAATCCTGCTTATACCGGATTGAGGGACTTTTCATACAATTATCATCGCCTTGGCCTTGATCAGATGTACGAAAAGGTGGATGCCGGTCGTAACAGCGTGACCGAAAGCCTTAATGACATTCAAAAAGTTTATAATGCAAAACCAGGACTTTTCGCTCTACAACTGATTTTTGAAGCCAAACGGGATGAAATTGTCAATATTTATGGTGATCAGCGGGTTCCTCCCACGGAGAAGAACAACATTATTAATATGATGAAAGAAATGGATCCGGCAAATGGCTCAAAATATTCGGCAATACTGGAATCAAAATAGCAAATACCATCCAATTCTGATTCTAAATGTTGACCGATGCTTCAGAAATTATCAATTGAAAATTATGTTTTAATCCAAAAGCTGGAGGTAGACTTCTCGCACGGATTTTCAGTTATCACCGGCGAAACCGGCTCAGGAAAATCTATCTTTTTAGGAGCATTGGGACTAATTTTGGGCCAGCGGGCAGATACCAATGTACTTCTTGATAAATCGAGAAAATGTATTGTAGAAGGATTATTCTTTATCAGGGGATATAACCTGGAATATTTTTTTAAGGATCATGAACTGGATTTCGATGAAACTATCATCCTTCGCCGCGAAATCAACCAGACAGGAAAGTCTAGAGCCTTTATCAACGATACACCTGTAAATCTATCAACATTGAAAGATTTAGGAGATAAATTGGTAAATATCCACTCCCAACATTCTATCGTTACCCTGAACGATGCTGACTTCCAGTTGGCAGTATTGGATAATTATGCCGGAATTCAGCCAATACTCCAAACATATAGATCAAACTATTTTCTTTTAGTAAGGTTAAAAAAGAAAAAGGATGACTTAATTTTAAAAAATACAAAGGCAAAAGAGGACCGAGACTATTATCATTTTCTTGTTGATGAACTCAAAAAGGCTGATTTAAAACCGGATGAATTGGGAAGTTCAGAGGAACGGTTGCAATTTCTGACACACGCCGAGGAGATTAAAACGACACTTTTTCGTGCAACCGGTTCAATTTCTACAGGAGAAATAACGATTATCGGACAATTATCGGATGTCATCAATTTACTAAATGGTATTTCCAGATATAATACAAAGCTTCAAGAATTAGTTGAACGTTTAAAGATTAACAGTATTGATATCAAGGATATATCTTCAGAATTATCTTTTATTGAAGAACACATTGATATTGATCAAGACGAAATAGAAAAGCTTACCCAGCGGTTGAATCTTCTGTACCGTCTTCTGCAAAAGCATCAAAAAACAACTGTAAATGAATTAATTGTTCTCACACAAGAGCTCGAAATGAAGTTAATGGATGCCGACAGCATAGAAGAGCAAATTACTCGTTTTAATACTGAAATTCAAAATCTTGAAAAATCACTGTATGATCAGACACGGGAGATTTCAAGTGCACGGGCAAAAGTGATTTCGAATTTTGAAAAAGAAATTATCCGGTTACTTTTAATTCTTGGTATGAACCAAGCTCAATTTAAAATTGAGTTATCCTCAGGTGATTCCTTATCAAGAGATGGAATTGATAAGGTCAGGTTTCTTTTCAGCGCCAACAAAGGAATTGAGCTTGATGAGGTTTCTCGGATTGCATCCGGTGGGGAATTATCGAGATTAATGCTGAGTATCAAATCAATGATTAGTCAAAAAAACTTACTACCAACCATATTCTTCGATGAGATTGACAACGGGGTTTCCGGAGAAATTGCCGGAAAGGTCGGTAGTATTTTAAAACAAATCGGAAACCGAATGCAGGTTATCGCTATTACTCATCTTCCTCAGATAGCGGCAAAATGCAATCATCATTATCGGATATATAAAAAAGAAAATCAAGATATTGCAATGTCTTATATTAAGCAATTATCGAAGGAGGAACGCATTGAAGAAATAGCAAAAATGCTAAGCGACAACACGGTGACTACGACTGCATTGAAAAATGCTAAAGAATTGCTTAATAATTAATTACATTAGTTTATTAAATATTTACTTTAGAAAAAATTGGATGTCATATAATCTGTTAAAAGGGAAGAAAGGAATTATATTCGGCGCATTGGATGAAAAATCCATCGCTTGGAAAATTGCTATCAGAGCTTATGAAGAAGGTGCACGTTTTACCCTCTCCAATACGCCTATTGCCATACGATTCGGTGAAATTGAAAAACTTGCAAAAATATGTCAGGCCGAAATAATTCCTGCAGACGCTACCAATGTGAATGACATTACTCATGTATTTACCCGCTCTATGGAAATTCTGGGGGGTAAAGTGGATTTTATATTACATTCCATCGGTATGTCTTTGAATGTCAGAAAACATCGTAATTATGATGATCTGGACTATGACTTTTTCCAAAAAACAATCGATATTTCCGCTCTATCATTCCACAAAATATTACAGGTCGCCAAGAAACTGGATGCCATTAACAACTGGGGATCGGTCTTGGCCTTATCTTACATCGCTGCACAGCGAACTCTTGCGGGCTATAATGATATGGCCGATGCGAAGGCTCTCCTGGAATCCATTGCACGAAGTTTCGGGTATATTTATGGCAGGGAAAAGCAAATCAGGATCAATACGATTTCACAATCACCAACCCGGACAACTGCCGGATCGGGTATAAAAGGTATCGATGGGTTGCTTGACTTTACCGACCGGATGTCACCTCTTGGAAATGCTACTGCCGAGGAGTGTGCTGATTTTTCAATCGTCTTATTCTCTGACCTTTCCAGGAAAGTGACCATGCAAAACATTTACCATGATGGGGGCTTTTCCAGTATGGCCATGAGCCTGAAAGCGATGACCCAATATAATAAGTGCCTTGAAGAAGAGGAAAAATTATAGCTTCATTTTCCTCTTTTAATTATCTTTGCACCCCACAGTCATTTTCGTTTAATTACTTTGAAACAATGAAGATATTAGTTTGCATAAGCCATGTTCCCGACACAACCACCAAGATCAAATTCACGGATAATTGTACTAAGTTGGATTTAAATGGTATTCAGTGGATTATTAATCCTTGGGATGAATTATCTCTTACTCGGGCACTAGAACTAAAAGACGATCCTTCAAGTGGGGTGAAAAAAGTAACAGTTGCCCACGTTGGGTTGGCAAATAGTGAACCAACCATACGGAAAGCATTGGCTATTGGTGCAGATGATGCGATCCGTGTTAATGCTGAACCTTCCGATGCTTATTATGTAGCCGCCCAATTGGCAAGTATTGTAAAAAATGAACCCTTCGATATTATTTTATGCGGCATTGAATCAAGCGATTATAATGGGTCAACCGTGGGTGGAATGCTGGCTGAATTCCTTGGATATCCTTCGGTTTCCTCGGTATCGGCGCTCAAAGTTGAAAATGGAAATGTCCTTATCTATCATGAAATTGATGGTGGGAAGGAAATCATCTCCGTACCTGTTCCCTTTATTGCGGTTGTGCAGAAAGGAATTGCTAAAGAACCCAGAATTGCTGCGATGCGGGGTATTATGATGGCAAGAACAAAACCCTTAAAGGTCGTTGAAGCGGTTTCATGTGCACCTTTAACACAATTTTTGTCCTATGAGCTGCCGAGACCGCGTGCAGTTTGTAAATTCATTGATCCTGAGAATCCCGGACAACTCATCGAATTATTACAGAATGAAGCAAAAATCATATAGTAAAAATATAATCAAAATCCACAGATGTCTGTTTTAATTTTTCTTGAGAATTGGGATGGTAAATTTAAGAAGCTCAGTTTTGAGTTGGCTTCTTATGGTTTTAAATTAGCAGAAATGCTTAATACTGAACCTGTTGCAATAACACTGGGCAATGTTGCATCCGACGAATTGAAAAAAATTGGAAAATATGGAATCAACAGAATGATCCATATTCAGGGAAACGAAATTAATTCGTTTGACAGTCAACTGTTTAATTCAATAATTGCCCACGTAGCAGAGAAAGAAAAATCAACGGTAATTATACTCTCCAACAATAATACGGGGAAAGCAATTGCTCCCAGGTTATCAGTCAGGTTAAAGGCCGGACTTGGTGCCGGAGTCAACAATTTACCTAGGAATTGATCCATTTGTTGTATCGAAAAAAGTATTTTCTGGAAATGCTTTTGCCCATGTCGGATTGAAGTCAGATCTTAAAGTGTTAACCCTTGCACAAAATTCATTTGAATTAGTAGAAAATGAAAAGGATATTGTAATTGAACAATATCCAATTCCATCATTAGATCACGGGATAAAAACAAAGGTCCTCGAGACTCAGAAACAATCCGGTAAAATTTTATTAACAGATGCTGAAATTGTGGTATCCGGCGGCAGGGGAATGAAATCCCCGGATAATTGGGGACCACTCGTTGAACTTGCCGACTTACTGGGCGCTGCAACAGCTTGTTCCCGGCCGGTTTCAGATGAAGGTTGGCGCCCACATGAAGAACATACCGGACAGACAGGGAAAATCATTGCTCCAAATCTATATTTTGCTATTGGCATTTCGGGTGCCACCCAGCATCTCGCGGGGGTGAGTTCTTCCAAATTTATTGTCGCCGTAAATACAGATAAGGATGCTCCGATTTTCTCAGCAGCTCAATATGGAATTGTGGGAGATGCATGTAAGGTATTGCCCAAACTGGTTGATACAGTGAGACAATTGAAGGGGAAATAACAGGGATATGATTAAACAGATCGTTTTCTCCATTATCCTGATTATTTCACTGGTTATTTTCCTTTTTACTATTCGCCGTTTATATTTATTTTTAAAGTTGACCAGGGAAGCCTTTCCTGTCAGGAATTTTGGCAGGCGGTTGCTAGTAATGTTCAAAGTTGCTTTCGGACAGACAAAAATTTTCCGTTTACCGGTTATCGGTTTATTCCATGCTTTAGTCTTCTGGGGGTTTTGTGTGATTCTCTTTGGAAGCATTGAAATGATCATCGATGGACTTTTCGGCACTGATCGTTCATTGAAATTTTTGGGGCCACTTTATAATTTCATCATTGCTTCAGGTGATATTTTCGGCCTCCTGGTTATTATTTCTATCCTCATTTTTCTTACACGACGGTTATTTTCCCATGTCAGACGTTTTGAAGGCACAGAAATGGAACCCAAGTCACACATTGATGCCAATATTGCCCTTTGCATGATCCTGATTTTAATGATTTCATTGATTGGCATGAACAGCGCTTATTACAATAACATGACTCGTTTGGCAGAGCCTATCTTTGGTATTTATCCGGTATCGCAATCCTTGAGCATAGTTTTTAACACTTGTTCTGCAAAAACTGTCATTCTTTTTTATGAGATTTCCTGGTGGTTACATATCCTCTTAATATTTCTTTTTGCCAATATTCTTCCATATTCTAAACATTTTCATGTATTTATGGCGGTTCCCAATGTTTTTCTATCGCGACTTGAGCCCTTGGGAAAGTTAACCAATATGGACGCCATCACCAGGGAAGTGAAACTCATGTTGAATCCATCTTCCACTTTCGTTAACCCGATCAGTAATACGTCACCAGAACGTTTCGGAATAAAAGATGTTGAGGATATTTCCTGGAAAAACTATCTTGATGCATTATCATGTACCGAATGTGGCCGGTGTACCTCCGTTTGCCCGGCAAGTCTTACCGGAAAACGTTTATCCCCACGTAAAATTATCATGGATGCCCGGGCAAGGATGAAAGAAAAAGGGCCTGGTTTGGTTAAATATGGAATATCATATAATGACAACAAATCGTTGTTGCGGGATTTTATTTCAGAAGAAGAACTGTGGGGCTGTACTACGTGTAATGCATGTGCTAATGAGTGCCCGATCAATATCAATCATCCGAATTTGATTATTGATATGCGCCGATACTTGGTGATGGAAGAAGCATCTGCCCCGGGTGAATTGAAAAGCTTATTCAATAATATAGAAAACAATGGAGCCCCTTGGCAGTTTTCCCCTGAAGACCGCATGAATTGGGCAAAGAATATCATGGTCAGGGTGAATTAATAAGGACAATTCTTAAAGGTGAATGGATTATAGAAAAATTGAAATTCCAATAATGGCTGACTTACATGCCCAGGGTAAGTCTCCTGATTATTTATTCTGGGTTGGTTGTGCAGGCGCGTTTGATGATCGTTACATGAAAGTAGCCCAGTCTTTTGCCAGGATACTTTCCTTCATGAATGTGAATTTCGCCGTACTTGGTAAAGAAGAATCGTGCACCGGAGATCCTGCCCGTCGGGCTGGAAATGAAATGCTTTATCAAATGCAGGCATTGCAAAACATTGACCGATTGAATGCCTATGGAATAAAGAAGATCCTTACGATCTGTCCACATTGTTTCAACATTTTAAAGAATGAATATCCTGACCTTGGGGGGCATTTTGAAGTGATCAACTATCTGCAATTTCTTGATAAATGTATTCTGGACGGAAAATTGGAATTTGATACTCAAATGCTCGGGAATGCTACTATCACATATCATGATCCCTGCTATCTGGGACGTGCAAACGATATTTATTTCGAACCCCGGTCAATTTTGAAAAAACTCACAAGCAAGGTAGTAGAAATGGATAGACACAAAAGTTTTGCCCTTTGCTGCGGTGCCGGAGGCGCTCAGATGTTCAAAGAAGCTGAAAAAGGGAATAAGGAAGTTTTCATCGAAAGGACAGAAGAGGCATTGCGTACGCAAGCCAACATTATTGCTACTGCTTGCCCATTTTGTATGACGATGATTACCGATGGATTGAAATATAAAAACAAGGAAGAAGAAATAAAAAATTTTGATATTGCAGAATTAATTGTACAAGCCCTTAATTTATAAACACTCAACACAAACCTCAATCATGGAGTATAAAAAAGTTTTAAAAAGCGGTGAGTTTCTAGTTGATGAAATACCTTACAGTGAAATCTTCATTCCCGAAGAATTCAGTGAAGAACAAAAAATGATCGCACAAACATGTCAGGATTTTATTGATACCGAACTTTATCCAAATATTGCAAAAATTGATACTCCGGATATTAACCTGATGAAGGAGATGTTGAAAAAAGCGGGAGAGCTTGGTCTGATGGGGATTTCCCTTCCAGAGGAATATGGCGGATTTGCCCAATCATTTACAACGCAGATGTTGGTTGCAGAAAAAATTGGAGCTGGTAATTCCTTTTCCGTAGCATTTATGGCGCACACCGGAATAGGCACTCTGCCCATTATGTACTATGGTAATGAGGACCAGCGTCGACGTTATGTAAGCCGTTTAGCAACAGGTGAATTACTTGGAGCATATTGCCTTACTGAACCCGGCGCCGGCAGTGATGCAAACTCAGGAAAAACTGCCGCAACACTTTCACCTGATGGAAAACATTATATTCTAAACGGGCAAAAGATGTGGATAACAAATGCAAATTTTGCCGATACCCAGGTAGTTTTTGCTAAAATTGATAAAGACAGGGTTTTAAGTGCCTTTGTTGTAGAACGTAATTTTCCCGGGGTGGTTGTTAATCCCGATGAACATAAAATGGGTATAAAAGGCTCTTCCACCGCCCAGATTTTTTATAACGATGTACATGTCCCGGTTGAAAACCTAATTGGAAGCAGGGGAGAAGGCTTCAGAATTGCCTTAAGTATTCTTCATATGGGGCGTTTAAAATTGGGGGCAAATGTGTTAGGTGCATCGAAAAAAACCATATGCGATTCTGTAAAATATGCCAATGATCGAAAACAGTTTGGCGCTTGCATCTCCTCCTTTGGCGCAATTAAATATAAACTGGCCGAACAAGTAATTCGCACATTTGCGCTGGAATCAGCAATTTACAGGGTAAGCAAAGATATTGACGGTCAGATTGACCGGAATAAAGCCGAAGGATTGGATACTGGTAAGGCATCCATCGAAGGTATCTGCCATTATGCTGTTGAAGCCGCTATCCTGAAGGTTTATGGATCGGAAGTTCTCGATTATGTTGTGGATGAAGCAGTCCAGATTCATGGTGGAATGGGCTATTCCGCTGAGATGTCGGTTGAAAGAGGTTATCGGGATTCCAGGATAAACAGGATTTTCGAAGGTACCAATGAAATTAATCGCTTACTGGTTGTGGACACTGCAATGAAAAGAGCCATGAAAGGTGATTTTGACCTTTTGGGTAAGGCAGGATTACTTGTTGCGGATCTTGACTTGGCAATCCTTAAAAGAAAAGCAGAAGAAACCTATTTCGAGGAAAAACATCGTTACCTGAAGAATTTTAAAAATCTTATTCTGCTTTTGATCCACGCTGCATCTCTGCATTTTGATAAAAAATTGGGAAATGAACAGGAAATACTCAATAATCTGTCCGATATGCTGATTGAAATCTATGTTGCTGAATCAATGGCATTTCGTATTGAGAAAATGGAGCAATTAAATGGAACAAATGCAATGGTTCTGTATAAAACAATCCTTGATGTTTTCATATATGATGCTGCAACCAAAATCCGAAAATTTGCCTTGGATTCCATTTACTCATTTATGTTACCAGACAAAGCAACAATTTATGCAAAAATAGTTGAATCAGCCACTGTGGTTGCTGGCGTCAATGTTAAGGAATCCCGCAGGAAAATTGCTGATAAACTAATTGAAGACAATACTTACAAATTTTAGAAAAACGACCTAATAAAAAACATTGTACAATACGATGATCGGCCTCTCCTCAATTATACCAATATTACTATTAGCCGGAACAACAAAAGATGATTCTACATTTGATTCAAGTATAATCAGCCTTATTTTGGCTCTTGTATCGCTTTTTGGTTTGGTTCTTTTCATTGTTTTCATCAAGAAACAACTCATCCCGGTCTTCCGGGTCTGGTATATAACCTTGGTATATGGTCGTTACAGTTTAAAGTACCTTGAATTCTTTAAGGAAAACAATCTTAGAAGCCCTCACAATAACTGCATTAAAGATGAAATTACCCTTCATTTTATGGTGTTTTTCAGGAAGATCCGTAATGCACAAGATTTTAAAACCTCAATAAACATTGATTTTGGAGAAATACCTTTTATGTCATCCGATAAACTACTTAGAAAGTTGAAAGGAAGACCCTATTGTATTAATGTAGCAAGATTCCCTAACGCAAAGGTGAAAGTCGTTGGATACCGTGATACCCAGGATGGCACAACCATGAAATCGCTTTATTATTTTCTCAATGATCATTTTGTGCTGGGAGAGTATAATATTTCCGAATCTTTGCATCTCAACCCTGATCCATTATTGAAAAAATTATCATCTAAATATCTGAACGGGATTGCTCTGAAGGGTGATGTTTTTTACATTATTGACCCTGGAGGAAACCAAATAAATTTTGAAAACAATGGTTTTTCGATCGGGATAAGATACCTTTATAACGCTGATGAGCACAGCAACGAATTATTATCCGAAATGTTCAGTGATAAAACCGTTGGCGGGTCAAACTACAGAAAAACCCTTCGCCATGAAGGTTATTCAGACCAGTTCTGATTTCGATACAGAGACAATAATCTCCTGCTTTTCAGCATCTAAGTCAACGGTGATGATATCGTTAGGTAATAATTTTGTCTTTATAATTTCTTCTGCCAGAGTGTCTTCAACATATTTCTGAATTGCTCGTTTTAACGGACGTGCACCGAATTGAGAATCCCATCCTTTTTCTGCGATAAAGTCCTTCGCTTTAGAAGTAATCACAATTTGATATCCCATTTTTATTATCCGGTCGTACAACTGTTTTAATTCAATGTCGATTATTTTATGAATACCTTCTTTTTCAAGCGATTCAAAAATAATAACATCGTCGATCCGGTTAATAAACTCAGGAGCAAAAGCTTTTTTCAATGCATTTTCAATAACTCCGCGGGTATGGTCTACTGACCCTGATTGCTTTGCGCTGGTAGAAAATCCAACACCCTGGCCAAAATCCTTTAATTGTCTTGATCCGATATTTGAAGTCATAATGATAATGGTGTTCTTGAAGTCAACCCGTCGACCAAAACTATCTGTTAGTACCCCATCATCAAGTACCTGTAAAAGAAGATGGAATACGTCGGGATGTGCTTTTTCAATTTCGTCCAAAAGAACAATAGAATAGGGGCGGCGACGTATTTTTTCTGTCAATTGTCCTCCCTCTTCATAACCCACATAACCCGGAGGAGCTCCAATCAAACGTGAGACGGCAAATTTCTCCATGTATTCGCTCATATCGATTCGGACGAGTGCATCTTCGGAATCAAACAAATATCTTGATAATATCTTGGCAAGATGCGTTTTCCCGACTCCCGTCGGACCAAGAAAAATGAACGTGCCAATGGGTTTATTAGGGTCTTTTAATCCGGCCCGGTTTCTGCGTATTGCTTTTACAACTTTTTTTATGGCTTCATTTTGTCCGATCACAGAATTTCCAAGTTCAGCCTCCATATTGATGAGCCGGTCACCTTCATTTTTTGCAATCCTTTGAACTGGAATGCCTGTCATCATGGCAACGACTTCTGCCACGTTTTCTTCACTTACGGTTTGGCGGTTTAATTTGGCATTCTCTTCCCATTTCTTTTTCTCTCGTTCCAGTCCTTCCTGAAGTTTTCGTTCCGTATCCCGAAGGTCAGCCGCTTCCTCGAATTTCTGACTATTAATGGCCTGCATTTTACGTTTCCGTGTATCTTCAATCTGATTTTCAATGGTTACAATTTCCGTAGGAACATTGATATTTGAAATATGAACACGTGCTCCTGCCTCATCCAGGGCATCGATGGCTTTATCGGGTAAATACCGGTCGGTTATATACCGGTTGGTCAGTGTGACGCAAGCATTGATAGCGTCATCAGTGTATTTCACAAGATGATGGTCTTCATACTTTTCTTTAATGTTGTTTAGAATTTCAACAGTTTCTTCAGAAGAAGTAGGATCTACAAGGACTTTCTGAAAGCGGCGTTCTAAAGCTCCATCTTTTTCAATATACTGCCTGTATTCATCAAGTGTTGTCGCTCCGATGCATTGTATCTCTCCGCGTGCCAGGGCCGGTTTGAACATGTTGGAGGCATCCAGCGACCCCGATGCATTCCCGGCGCCAACAATGGTATGTATCTCATCAATAAAAACAATGATGTTGGGGTTTTTTTCCAGTTCATTCAACACCGCTTTCATTCGTTCTTCAAACTGACCGCGGTACTTTGTGCCGGCAACAAGGGATGCCAGGTCAAGAGAGACCACCCGCTTATGAAACAATGCCCTGGATACCTTACGTTGTACAATGCGTAACGCCAATCCTTCTGCAATGGCTGATTTTCCAACTCCAGGCTCACCTATCAAAATGGGGTTATTCTTTTTCCGTCTGCTTAGTATCTGTGCAATGCGTTGTAATTCCTTCTCACGACCAACGATTGGATCAAGACGACCTTCCTCCGCTGCTTTGGTAATATCGCGGCCAAAATTATCGAGAACAGGTGTTTTTGATTTTGAATCCTGCGGTTTTTTCTGGGTTCCGCCTAAATTTTTCCCTCCTTCTTCCGGATCATCTTCGTCGTCATCTTTAGGAAGAATATCTTGCGGATCAAAACGTGGTTCTTCGTTCCCATTTGTCAAAATGGCCTTTAGTTCATCTTTGACTGTATTATAAGAAATGCCCAAACTGGCAAAATTTTTCGTAACAAGGTTATTTTCATCCTTGAGGATAGCTAAAAGTAAGTGTTCCGTTCCGATTAATTCACTGTTAAAGAGTTTAGCTTCCAGATAAGTAATCTTCAGGGCCCGTTCGGCCTGCTTGATCAAAGGAATATTCTCTCCGCCGGCAGGCTTCACTTTGTGGCTGGCAACAGCCATTTCAACTTTTTTGCGAAAATCAGCAAGGTTAACCCTTAAGTTTCTTAAAATCTTGATTGCCAGCCCTTCTCCTTCACGGATAATTCCAAGGAGCAGATGTTCAAGACCGATATAGTCATTACCTAAACGTTGTGCTTCTTCGCGACTATATATTAAAACGTCTTTGACGTGTTGAGAGAATTTAGCTTCCATAAATTGTTGTTTTACAGTGTATGTTGAAAGTAATAGCAAAAACCGAACCATCCCGAGAAAACGGAAATCTTGTCAATGCCTTCAAAAATACGACCGAATTTCGTATTTTATTGCAAAACACCCTTAAATTATTAACAGTTTCATGTTAGTAATAGTAATAAATAATTGTCAATAAATGCATGGTTTATAGGGGGATTTTCGCTACCTTCGTGGCAGCATTTCAGATATAATATCTATCTGAAAATTAATCATATAACTAATTTGAAAGCACAATATGGAATCGGGAGAAAAAATCGTTCAGGTAAATATTGAAAATCAGATGAAAACCGCTTACATTGATTATTCAATGTCGGTGATTGTGCAGCGGGCTTTACCGGATGTAAGGGATGGCTTAAAACCAGTTCATCGGAGGGTACTTTTTGGAATGTATGAATTGGGTGTTCTTTCAAACAGAGCGTATAAAAAATCAGCAAGAATAGTAGGGGAAGTACTAGGGAAATACCATCCTCATGGCGACACTTCGGTTTATGATGCTATGGTAAGAATGGCACAGGATTGGAGTTTGCGATATCCATTGGTTGATGGTCAGGGAAATTTTGGATCCATGGATGGAGATAATCCTGCCGCTATGCGATATACTGAGGCAAGGATGCAGAAAATTGCGGAAGAAATGGTTGCTGACCTTGAAAAGGATACAGTTGATTATCAATTGAATTTCGATGATACATTAAAGGAACCTACCGTCATGCCTTCGCGCATACCGAATCTTCTTGTAAACGGAGCCAGTGGTATTGCAGTAGGCATGGCAACGAACATGGCACCACATAACCTCAAACAGGTCGTTGATGGAATCATTGCCTATATTGACAACCGCCAGATTACAATTCCTGAATTGATGAATTTCATCAAAGCACCTGATTTTCCCACCGGGGGCATCATATATGGATACGAAGGTGTTAAAGAAGCTTACGAAACCGGACGGGGACGTATTGTCATGCGCGGTGAATCAAAAATTGAACAGGAGGAAAATGGAAGGGAATTGATTATTGTGACTTCTATCCCGTATCAGGTGAATAAAGCAGAAATGATTAAAAAAACAGCTGAATTGGTCAATGACAAAAAAATAGAAGGGATCAGCGATATTCGTGATGAATCAGATCGTAATGGCGTACGTATTGTATATGAATTAAAACGTGACGCCATCACCAATGTAGTGCTGAATAAGCTTTACCAGATGACTCCTCTTCAGACTTCTTTTAATATCAACAACATTGCTCTTGTCAGGGGCAGACCAATGATGCTGAATCTCAAGGATCTGATCATCCATTATGTAGAACACCGCCATGAAGTGGTAAAAAGGCGGACGCGCTTTGAGCTTGCTGAAGCAGAAAAACGAGCACATATATTAGAGGGATTGCTTATTGCACTTGATCACCTCGATGAAGTGATTGCATTAATCAGAGCTTGCCAAACTCCGGATGAGGCAAAGAACGGATTGATGGAGACATTCGGCTTAACGGAAATTCAAGCCAAAGCCATCCTTGATATGCGTCTGCAGCGGCTTACAGGACTAGAAAGGGAAAAAATCAAAGAAGAATATGATGCATTGATAAAAGTAATCGAACATCTTAAAAGTATTTTAGCTGATGTAAACCTAAGGATGGAGATCATTAAAACCGAACTTCTTGAAATAAAAGAGAAATACGGGGATGAACCCAGGTCACAGATTGTTTATGCTGCTACCGACTTCAGGATCGAGGATACCATTGCAGATGAAAATGTAGTGATTACCATTTCGCATATGGGTTATATCAAACGGACTCCCCTATCAGAATACCGGCGTCAGAATAGGGGAGGACGCGGTGTTAAAGGGACTGAGATTCGTGATGAGGATTTCCTTGAACATCTTTTTATAGCAACCAACCATAATTATTTACTGCTTTTTACAGAAAAGGGAAAATGTTTTTGGATAAGGGTATTTGAGCTCCCTGAGGGTGGAAAAACATCCAAGGGACGTGCTATACAGAATCTGGTAAACATTGAACCGGACGATAAGGTAAGGGCTTTTATCAATGTGAAAGATCTTAAAGATGAAAATTATGCAAAATCTAATTATATTATTCTGGCCACAAAACGGGGAACGATTAAAAAGACCTCCCTTGAAGCCTATTCCCGTCCTCGTCAAAACGGGATCAATGCCATCACCATCAAGGAAGGAGACCGGTTATTAGAAGCCAAACTTACCCAGGGAATTGATGAGGTCGTTATGGCTCTTCGGTCAGGTCGTGCAATCCGGTTTAATGAACAAAAGGTCCGTCCGATGGGGCGAAATGCGGCAGGTGTCCGCGGTATTTCCCTTGCTGGCCAGAACGATGAAGTAGTTGGAATGATTTGTGTGCCAATTGAAAAGAAATCTGAAGTGCTTGTTGTTTCCGAAAATGGTTATGGTAAAAGATCCGATCTTGAAGACTATCGAATAACCAATAGGGGAGGTAAAGGAGTTAAAACATTGAATATCACTGATAAAACAGGATCACTCATTGCTGTTAAAGCTGTAACTGACAATGATGACCTCATGATCATCAACCGTTCCGGTGTTATCATCCGCATGGCCGTTGCTGATTTACGAGTAATGGGAAGAGCTACCCAGGGTGTCAGGTTAATTAAGTTTGATGAGGGCGATTCCATAGCTGCTGTG
>JALNZC010000028.1:0-5130 GCA_023229525.1 Bacteroidales bacterium | reverse complement strand
ACCGGGAGATAATCTTTCTTCGGGACAGGGTGCTGAACCAGACCAAAATGAAGGAAATTTGATTGTTAATAATGGAACAACCGAGAATGATTCTGAGAATTAATTTATATCTTTGCCCGCTGAAAATCAACTTAAAAAGTAAAATATTAATAATCAACACAATGAAAAAACTTGCTTTGATTTTGATTATGGGTTGTACCATAACCGTTGCATTTGGACAAAAAAACGTCCGGCAATCTGCATCCAATTATCTGAAGGATGGTAAATTAGATAAGGCAATGGAAGCCATTAATCAGTGTGTCCTTGACCCAAGTACAGCACAGGACGCACGTGCATGGTTCATCCGTGGAAATGTATATCTGGAAATTGCGAATACGAAGGATGAAAAATTTAAAACACTGGATGCCAACCCATTGGTGAAATCATTGGAATCATATAGGAAAGCAATAGCATTTGATACTAAAAAAGAGTACTTTGAAGATATTTTAGCAAAATTGAATTGGCAACGAAATAATTTTTATAACAATGCTGTTGAATTTTATAACAAGCGTGAATACAAAGATGCCATGCAGGCATTCGCCAACGGCGCTGAAGTGATCGAATTGTCAGGCATCACAGATACCCTGTCTTTGTTGAATGCCGCAACCTGTGCATCGCTCGCAAATGAAAGATCTGCCTCTAAGGAATATTATCTGAAATTATTAAAGGGAAATTATAAATCACCTACTATATATATTTCTTTATCAGATATATATAGACAGGATAAAGATTCAACAAATGCTATTAAATACGTAAGAATGGGCCAGCAGGTTTATCCAAACGATCTTCGATTGTTATTAACCGAAACAAATATCTACCTCACCTTCAATAACACAGAAAAGGCCTTAAGTAACCTTCAGGTAGCCAAAGAAAAAGATACCTCCAATTACTCTGTTTTCTTTGCCTTGGGTACTATTTTCGATAATTTATCGAATGATACCAGTAAAACTACGCAATTCCGGGCTGAAGCATTTGAAAATGCAATCAAATCTTACA
Source organism: Bacteroidales bacterium (assembly GCA_023229525.1). GTDB lineage: Bacteria > Bacteroidota > Bacteroidia > Bacteroidales > FEN-979 > CAIVAT01. The sequence continues at coordinate 4,095 of JALNZC010000028.1, read as the reverse complement.
AAGATGCGATCAGATTGAATAAGGATTATTTTGAAGCCAATTACAATTTGGGTGCATTATATGTGAACAAAGCTGCATCCATTAATGACGAGGCAAACAAATTACCACTTGACGCTACGGTTCAATTTGATAAATTAAAGAAGGAGGCAGACACTTATCTCGAAAAAGCATTGCCATTTTTAGAAAAGGCGACCGAATTACAACCGGATGATTTAAATACATTGTATTCCTTGAAGCAAATCTATGCCCGGACAAACAAACCTGATAAAGTAAAACAAGTGCAGGAGAAAATAAACGCAGTACCAAAAAAATAGCGACCTTATACCTTATATCTTAAAATTATTTACCTTATTTAATAAAATCCAGGAGAGAAGATATTGACTGATCTCCTGTCTATTTTATATTTTATATTTAACATAATATTAATTATAAGACAATTATATTTGTCTAAAATATTGATTATCATATAGTTAAAATTTTAACATAATTTAGCAAAATAGACAATTTCCTGATAATCATTATGTTCCTATTTAACACCTTTTTGTCCGAAAATTATCAGGCAGTTACAAGAATGGAATACAACAATAATCAGAATTTAATCGACAACTCCAAGTGCCCGCCCAAACCATCTTTAATGATCCGCTGCAAAGTCGAAAAACGGATATCCTTCAAATCCTTTTCAAGTTTTGAGATATAGGATTTGTTCGTGCCAGCAAGTATCGCAACTTCTTCCTGGGTCATCCCCTTTTCCTGCCTGGCCTGTTGAATTAACACCCCAAGTTTGAAGGCTTCATATTCAGAATCCAATTTGTCTCTTTTTTTCGTCCCTTTAACTCCATATTCATTGTCGATGAACTGACTGAGGCTTGTAAGATTTTTATTTGCTTTCATAATATTCCTTTCTGATTTTTTCTGCCAGGTTTAATTGATTTTGTGGCGTCTTTTGTGTTTTCTTTTGAAATCCGTGTCCGACAATTACCAACTTATTTTTGTCAAAGAATGAAAAAATGCGAAAAATGTCATTGCCCGATTGAACCCTGATTTCATAAATTCCATCGCTCCCTTCAATATGCTTGAAATATATCTCCGGAATTCTGTCAACATCTTCTATCACTTTTAATGTCCAGATAATCCTTTTCTTAACCTTAGGCCTCTGTTTGTCATAGAAGTCTTTGACTTAGTTTTTAAAAAAGAAAAGTTCACGTTTTGTATCCACGATGCAAATGTACGATAAAAGTAGTCCGATTGAACAACATTGTAAACAATTTTGTCGCAAATCATTCTGATAAATCCATTCTTTTCTATCAGAATAAAATTGAAGGGTCATTGTTTTCGTATATTTGTACATAGACAACAGGAAGGAATAATATTTCTACTGTACCCAGATGCAGGAAAAACCAATATTGCTGCAAATGAAGAGATCTTTTCCATACAGGTCGATGATGTTATTCGCAGTTATCTTTTTGTGTTTCGGCAATACCGCGATGTCGCAATGGGAAAAGCTGGAACAGCCCTATGGCGAATACATTAAGAGTCTTTCCACCACCGGCGATGCCCTTTTTGCCGCAGGGGATTACCTCTATTCCTCCTATGACTACGGCCGTTCCTGGAGCCGTGTGCAAACCCTTCCAGAGACACCGCCAATGATCCTTTACGCCTATGTCGGATACCTGTTCGCCGGCACCTATCGACATTTATACCGTTCCACCACCAACGGGATGAACTGGACCAACTTGACGCTGCCGGACTCCATTTTCACTCTGACCACCATTTGTCGGAATCTAGGAACGCTTATCGTTCATGTTGGAACCACAACGGGTGACAAAATATACCTGTCGGAGGATAACGGTGATACATGGCAATTGCCCGACATAACGATTCCGACCAACAGGATCGGCGGGTTGCACGAAATCAGCGGGGCTGTGTATGCCTGTACCGCGGTGGGGATCTACCGGTCGTTCGACCGGGGCCATCACTGGGAGGTGTTCACTCCCCTGATTACCACAATGGAGGACGATGACAACGGTATGGCCTATGCCAACCAGCGCTTCATCGTGGCGACCTGGTGGGGCATTCTTACATCTCCCGACGGGGTGAGCTGGGACACCGTGAGGAGGGAAGACATCAAGCCGCAATGCATGATGGTCATTGACTCGTCGGGGAACGGCGGGCAAAGGATACTGATGGGGACCGCTGGTTATGGGTACGGGGGGAATCTTCATGGCCTGTTCTATTCTGACAACAACGGGGCAGACTTGTTCCCGCTGACCGATGTCAACACTCGGAATGATGAGGTAACCTGCATCCTGAAATGTGACTCCGGTTTATTTGTGGGAACCACCAGTGACGGGGTGTTGCGGTCGCGCGACAACGGCGTCAGCTGGCAGGTGTCCAATACCGGTATGTCGGAACGCTTTATACATCAAATTGCTGCGGATGATCGTACCCTGGTGGTCAGTGATGGTAACAAGGAGACCGTGCTATTTGTATCAACCGATCGTGGAGCATCGTGGCAATATCATGGCCTCAACCGGGTTTCCGATGACCCGTGGGTCAACGATATCTTGGTACAGGATGACCGGCTGTGGGTGGCTACATGTAAGGGCCTTTTTACAAAGAAAATAACCGACACAGCTTGGGTCGTATACTGGCCCGATTCGGTTTTCCGGTTCCTGGCAAAAGCGGGGCAAACGATTTGGGCAGCTCCCTCCTATAGCTTGTTGAAAACGGTAAATGCCGGCCAAACCTGGACAAACTGCCCATGGACAGCCGGCTTGCATGGATACATTGAAGGAATGTCGGCCAACGATCAGGCAGTGGTAGTGCTGGCGGAAGAATTCGTGACCCGGTCTATGGATGGCGGAGATCACTTTCTCTCTTCCCCGTTCCCGGGATCGGAGCATTACCTCCGGTTCATGACAAATGATGGTACCGACTTTTATGTATTCTCTGATGGGAAAGGTGTCTATCGTTCAGACAACAACGGGAAGGATTGGGAACTGGCGAAAGATACCGGTTTTTACGAACTGAAGGGTGTAGCGGCCAACGCTTCCGTTATCATCATTGCGTCGGGCATAGGAGGAGTGATTCGTTCCACTGATAAAGGGCAAACGTGGCGTCGTTATAATGAAGGATTCCAGAGTAACATATGGGAAGCCAGCGGAGTGGCATTGTCTGGTGATACTGCTTACATAACGGCATATTACAGGTGGGTTCCGGGTGTTGGAATCTGGAAGAGATCCTCATTCCCTGCCGGCATCCCGGAGCAGAACTCTCATGAACGCAGGCTTCAGATTCATCCGAACCCAGCTTCCGGCTGGATTTTTATTTCTGCAGAACACGAAGTCTGTCTCGGCGCACCTTTTACTGTCACTGACATCAACGGGCAGATCATGAGGTCAGGGGTTATCGGTGCGGATGGCAGTATCCCTGTGTCGGATCTCTGCCCTGGAGCGTTTTTTGTTGTGATCCGGTTTCATTCGAAACAATACTCGGGTCAATTCATCAGGAAATAATCAATTCAAACAACTTTTTGGCCCTCATTTAAACTCAAAAGAGCATTGCCGATTATTAATTTGGTTTTGTTCGTTTCTTGTTGTAGTTTTGTTCGTTCTCAGTGAGTTAACTTGTTTTTAATTGGGTTTGTGCAGACGTGCGCACGATTGTTGAAATAAAACGTAACTCAAATTGCAAAAAACTCAATATGAATTAGAAAAATACAGATTATCAATATATTATCAAGCACAATATATTTTGTTTAGAAACAATTAATTACCCTCCGAATATTAATTATAAGAATAATTAGCAAAACACTTACACTGATTATCAATTGTTTACAGAAAGAAAAGATACTCACTCCCTGTAATGATTTATAAATATTAAAGAAAATGTCAGGAAACACGCATCAATCCGTCATATGCGAAAAGAAAAACACGCCGAGTAGTTATCTTTTATATGTACAAATAACTTTTAATCAATAACTTCCTATTTAGGGTCTGCTGATAAAGTCAACTGGTTTTCAAATCGAAATTTTCCACGAAAAATACCTGGGATAGTTTTAGTGGGGAGAATTCCACCAACCATTCTGCTGAAAAA
>JALNZC010000080.1 GCA_023229525.1 Bacteroidales bacterium | reverse complement strand
CAGTACCAGTGTGGGGGTGAATCCTCTCAGAACCCCTAGACATCGAAGCCTTGGTGAGCCGTTACCTCACCAACTAGCTAATGTCGCGCATGCTCATCCAAAACCGCCGGAGCTTTAATTATAAAGCGATGCCACTTCATAATGTTATGGGGTATTAATCCCGATTTCTCGGGGCTATCCCCCAGTTAAGGGTAGATTGCATACGTGTTACGCACCCGTGCGCCACTCGCCGGCATCCATTGCTGGACCCGCTGCCGTTCGACTTGCATGTATTAGGCCTGCCGCTAGCGTTAATCCTGAGCCAGGATCAAACTCTCCATTGTAAAAGGAAAATTTAATACTGTTCTGGGTTAACTATTACCAAAAGAAATTAACTAGGTTAATTAATATTCTGGGATATTTGCTACTACATTTACTTCAGTCTTTCAAAGAACTTTTTATTTCCCCCTTCGGGGTACTTTGTTTTAAAATCGGACTGCAAAATTACACCCTTTTTTCTTTCCACCAAACTTTTTTAAAAAAAAATATAAAAAAGATCTTCCTCACCAAATCATTCCAAATCCCTCACTACTAAAGGCTTTTCTTACATCCAAAATCAAAGAACATCGAAACGGGAGTGCAAAAGTACAAAGTTATTTGAATCTAACAACACTTTTCTTTCTTTTTTTCTTTATTTCTGAAAACATTCTTCTTATTTTTTTTAATACAATATGTAATAAGCGATTACCATTGCCTCGATTCTTGTTATCTTTGTACCCGACTAACTTTTTGAAATTATTATCATCTATATGATCCACTTTTCTATTAAGCATTTTCTGATTTGTGCCTTGTGCCTATCCCTTCTTTCAGGAACGTTTGCGCAGGATTCTATCCCATCGCTCACTTCCAAACCGCGTCGACCTGATAACTTCTGGCGCCGGGTCTCTGTGGGCGGCAACCTGGGTTTCCAGTTTGGAAGCGTGACCGGGATCACCGTTTCTCCCGAAGTTCGTATTCGTACAGTTGACCAGCTCTATGTGGGATTCAGATTCATATACCAGTATTTTAATTATAAGAATTACTTTTGGGATAATGATAACAAACAGTATCTGAGCTATGAATCCAGTGTTTACGGTGGCGGAATTTATCTCCGCTATTACCTTGCCAGCCTCTTTGACAATTTTCTTGGAAACATATTCGCCCATGCGGAATACGAATACCTGTTCTATACCAGACCCTATGTTAATACCATAGGCGGACATATATATGATCCTTACGGTAACTCATTTATGCCGGGAAGTCAGATGATAGAATTGAACAGTATTTTCGTTGGAGGTGGATACCGCCAACCAGTGAGTAACCGTGTCGCGATTGATTTACTTATCCTGTTTAACCTGAATGACTCGTATAACTCTCCCTATTCAAATCCCATCTTCAGATTGGGAGTCGGAGTTGGTCTTTAATTGATAGTTAAAGCCCAACCCAAAGCCTGAAACAAGAATCCAACCCATGCTGAAGCCATAGGGATAAAAGATACTTTATGGTAAGGGATTACGGAATTTCGATTACTGGTAACAAGAAGATATTCAGCAAATTGCATGATTTTGACCATTCCATCATAATTTAAAGTATGTGGCTTATCTGTGATCGTATGATAGTCATCATGCAATCCGGTATTGAAAAAAATGACTGGAATCCCTGCTTTGTAAAATGCATCATGATCGGAAAAGGGTAAAGATGCGTTGATACACTTTATTCTGAAACCAGCATCCGGTATATTATGAATAATTTGTCGCCATAGCGGTGATGATCCTACAGCCTCAATTTCCATCTGGTTTCCTTCACAACCCAAACGACCTATCATATCCAGGTTCAGCATCAACCTAATGTCAGATAATGGGATGGTCGGATAATGAATAAAATAATCTGATCCCCAAAGGCCTTTCTCCTCTGCTGTAAAGCCAATAAAGAGATAGTTGTTCAAGGTGTCCCGGTGCATGGAAAAATATCTTGCCAGCTCAAGCATCCCTGCGGTACCGCTGGCATTATCATCAGCACCATAGCGGATCTTGCCATTTTTCCTTAATCCCAGATGATCAAAATGAGCTCCCACAACAATTGTCCGGGGTGCCCGGTTATCAAGGAAACCTATTACATTGACAAACGTACTCATTTTCCGATCTATCTGAACATTGATATCTGCCAATTCACCCAGATGTTGTTTCAGTCGCTCTGCAGTACTAATGTTGACATATAACGCAATTCCCGGCAAAGTGTCGGGAAATTGGAAATCAAATAATTCTTTACTCCCTTGTGAATCTGGATTCCAGAAGATGACTCCCCTTGCACCTCTTTCCAAAACATTCGTCATCCGGTAGCGGGGAGTTAGTTTTCGGGCTATGGAAGTATCGCTGATGAGCGAATCGGGAACCCAGAGGTTTATCAGCACAAAAGTTCCACCCAAATCCATGGCGGCGGATAACTGGTCAATCCCCTTTTCCGGAATAACAAGCCCTTCCGAACCGTCTACGAGCGGGCCAATTCCATGCCCATTCATGGATAATGAAGTAAATCCAAAATCTTTCCGGTAAATAAGGGCGTGGCCATTAACAAAGAATTTAATGGTCCATTTATAACCGACCTGAAATTTTGAGAAACGCTGGAAATAACTATTCGTCGTATCACCCTTTGGAAGTAAGCCGATAGCTCTGAATTGCGATTCAAGATATGAAGCTGCTTTCCGTTCGCCTTTTTCTCCGGCTTCACGGCCCTGAAGGGAATCGGATGTAAGAACCGCCACATCATGGAATAAACGGGATCTGACCGCATCCTTATCCATGGAAAATGAAACTCCCTGAGCCAGGAGAGAAAGATGAATCCAAAACGCGGGGAGTAATATCAATAACCGAATCATCATGGTTGCTTATTGAATGGGGATATTCTTCAGTACATCCAACGTCAGTTCCCAGAACTTAACGGTAGATTTGATATCCAAACGTTCGTCAGGTGAGTGGGCTCCTTTGATGGTCGGACCAAATGAAACCATATCCATACCCGGATAAATGGCTCCTACCAACCCACATTCCAGTCCGGCATGAATGGCCAGAACCTTTGGTTCCTGGTTAAATAGACTCCGATACGAGTCGATTGTTATTCTGAGAATTTCCGAGTCAGGATTGGGTTTCCATCCGGGATATCCCTGTGATTGTTCAACTTCCGCATCTATCAGATAGAACACACAGGCAACCATATCTGCAACGTCTTTCTTCGACGATTCCACACTGCTACGTTGACTCGTGGTAATGAGGATCTTCTCGTCTTCCATGCGAATTGAAGCCAGGTTAGTCGAGGATTCAACGAAATTGGGAATTTCACGAGACATTGCTATTACTCCGTGCGGACATGTATACAATGCATCAAGGATATCAGATTGAAGTGCATCATCAAGGACATACTCAGGAATAGCGGCACGTTCAATAGAAAACATTAGTCCGGGTTCGGTGATATACAACTCTTCATGAACCTCCCGTGAAAATGTCACGGCATAGTCCAATAAGGCTTTTTCATTTTCAACAGGAACCGTGAATAAGGCAAATGCTTCACGGGCAATGGCGTTTCGAAGGTTGCCGGCGTTGAAAGAAGCCACTGCAATTTCAAAAGAATGCTGTGCATTCCAGAGAAAGCGGTTCATAAGTTTCACTGCATTGCCCAATCCTTTGTTAATGTCGTCGCCTGAATGACCTCCTTTCAAACCGGTCATGTTCGCTTTTAAAGCGATATGACCCGAGGGTACCGATACCGATTCAAATGCCAGCGTAGCCACGGTATCTTTGCCTCCTGCACAACCGATAAACAGCTGACCCTCATCCTCAGAATCGAGATTGATCAGTATCCGCCCCTGTAATTGATCCGGTTCCAGTGCAAAAGCTCCTGTAAGACCAGTCTCTTCATCTACCGTAAAAAGCGCTTCAATTGGGCCATGGGGAATATCAGTTGCTTCAAGTATGGCAAGAGTAGCCGCGATCCCGATACCGTCATCCGCCCCAAGGGTAGTTCCACGGGCTTTCACCCATTCGCCATCGATCCAGGGTAGGATGGGATCGCGGCTGAAGTCATGAACCGTTTCAGAATTTTTCTCGCAAACCATATCCATATGTGATTGAAGTATAACACCTTTCCGGTTCTCATAACCCGGTACTGCCGGTTTGCGGATGATCACATTCCCGGTGGCATCCATCTTGAAGTCGAGCAGATGGGTTTTGGCAAAATCGACAAGATATGCTGCTATCTTTTCTTCTTTTTTCGAAGGGCGTGGAATCTTACAAATCTCCTGGAAATAATGCCAGAGTCTCGATGGTTGTAGTTGGTGAGTATTGTCATTCATATTATTCGTTTTTTAGAAATGGATTGCTATGTGCAAAAATATCTAAAATCAGATTCGCCGGTATTTAAATTTTTTATCTTTACCCTGAATTTTTAATCCGGACGACCATTGCGTTTTAAATTTCCGAAGTATTTCCGTTTCTGGGGACTGGCATTTCGTTACAGCCTCTTTTTTCTTGTCGCTATCCTGATCATTTTTTTTATTGCCTTTGTTTACAGTTATGGATATTCGGTAAGGTTATTGGTTGAGGGAGCTCAGAAAGACGCTGATATCCTTACACAGCAGACGATTGTTCGCTTTGAAAACACCCTGTTACCGGTTGAACTGGTGCCACAGACCCTGGTCCATGCACTTGAAAATCCCAATGTGAGTTATAATGATGTGATCAGGATAGCCAAAGATTTCGTGATCAGAAATGATGTTGTTTTCGGAAGTGCTTTGGCTTTTGAACCCTATGCCTTTGACAAGGATACTTATTGGTATGCGGCATATACCTTTGAGCGTTCCACGGGGGTCATCCAAAAAATGTTGGGTGGGCGCAATTATGATTATTTCACCAAAGACTGGTTCCGGTTGCCCAAATTACTCAACAAGCCGGTGTGGACCGAACCTTATTTTGATAAAGGAGGCGGAGACACTTTGATGTGTACATATTCTGTTCCCATTTACAAATCGGTTAACGGTAGCCGGAAGTTCATCGGAGTCCTGACCATGGATATATCTTTGGCGACTTTTCAGGAAATCGTGAATGGGATCAAGGTTTACAAATCAGGGTATGGGTTTTTGATTTCACATAATGGGAGGATCCTTACTTTCCCGAAGCCTGGATTTGTCAATAAAAATATTCTCGATGTTGCACGAAAAGGGAAAGGAACGGAGACGATCCTGGCTATAAAAAATATGATGAATGGTAAGACCGGTTTTTCCAGCATGGATGGTCTTGAAGCCAAACACTCATCCAGTTTTATTTCGTATGCCCCGGTTTCCTCCACTGGTTGGTCATTCGGAATTATGTTTCCTTCCAGGGAACTTCTTTCTGACCTGCTTCAATTCCTTAAAGACCTGCTGTGGATATTTAGCTTTAGCCTCGTGGCTCTTTTAATAACCACCGTTTTGATAACACGACGCCTCACAAGGCCGATCAGTCGCCTAGTTGAAGCTACCCGGAAAATCGGTCAAGGTGATTTTCATGCAAAACTTCCGATACGAAAATCACGTGATGAAATTGCACAACTTACCAAAGCTTTTTCGGTAATGCAGGATGAACTGAGCAGTTACATCCTGAACTTGCAGGAGACCACCATCGCGAAGGAAAAGATCGAAAGTGAGCTGAATGTTGCCCACACTATTCAGATGGGTATGCTTCCACGTGGTTTCAATACACCGGAAAACTGGGATCTTTTTGCAACCATTGACCCGGCAAAGGCTGTCGGTGGCGATCTTTACGATTTTTTCTATCTTGATCCGGATCACCTTTGCATTGCTATCGGGGATGTCGCAGGGAAAGGTGTGCCAGCCTCCTTATTTATGATGGTGACCCGAACTTTGCTTCGTGCAAAACTTATCGCCAACCGTCCTATTGAAGAGGTGATGCAGAGCATTAACAAGGAACTCTGCCTTGAAAATCCCAACCAGATGTTTGTGACTTTTTTCGCCGGAATCGTTGATTTGAAAACCGGTGAAATGGACTTCTGTAATGCGGGACATAACTATCCATACATCATTAGCGCCGATGGGAAAGTCAGGCAGTTAAAGGTCAGGAATGGATTACCACTGGGTATTTTCGATACGGAAAAATATACCTCCGGCAGGTTTTCTTTTCATTCGAGGGAAATCCTGGTTTTATCCACTGATGGTATTACCGATGCCTTGAATAAATCCAATGATTTCTTTGGAGAAGCCCAACTTACCGAATCGCTGGCTATGTTAGCCAATAAAAGCTCAAAGGAACTGACCGAAACATTGATCTATCAACTTAAGCGGTTTTCCACCGGCACTGAACAAGCCGATGATATTACCATCCTGGCATTGCAATATAAAGATCCGAGAGCTTCAAAATCTGACAGCATGCAAAATGTACAATTAAATCTGGCCAATCAACTTACCGAGCTTGATAAACTCGTTGTACAACTTGAATCATTGGCTGAATCCTGGAAGATTCCAGGGAAGACCATTATGGAACTCAACCTCGTTATCGAAGAGTTGTTTACCAATATTGTTTTTTATGCTTTCGAAGAAAAATCAGATCACCGGATAATTGTTAATTTCGCGCTGATGGATTCGCACCGGTTGAGGATTCAGATAATTGATGATGGGAAGCCCTTTAACCTCCTGGAAGCGAAAGTCAGCGATCAATTCGGTAAACCTTTGGAGGAACGAAAGATCGGTGGTCTAGGAATTCATTTTGTCCGGGAGATGATGGATGGGGTGGAATACCAGCGTACCAATGATCAAAATATTGTGACTTTAACCAAGAATTTTTAACTTAATAACCAAAGAAGTATGGAATTGACAGAACAGAAAACACCTCAATGCACGATTATTGGCATCAATGGCCGGTTGGATACCACCAACTACAGCATTCTGGAAAAAAAGCTGATGGAGATGATTGATAACCAAAACGACCGGATATTGGTTGAATGCTCTCAAATGGATTATGTGAGCAGCAGCGGCTTACGTATTTTACTAATGGCGCTAAAAAAAATCACCATCTCAAAAGGTAAGTTCGTGCTTTGCGGGCTTCAGGAAAATATCCGTGAAATCTTTGAAATTTCAGGATTCACGAATATTTTTGAAATTTACGGAACACAGGAAGAAGCCCTTAAAGTATTTTGACCAGGCCCATGGCCCATTACATTCATGATAAAGATCCAAAATCGGAGGCCCTGATCCGGGCACTCGAGAACATCCCGCGTTGCCCGGGTACTTGTTTTTTTATGGATATCAACCGCTCGACCGATATTAAATACATGGGCGGATTGACCGATTGGGGCCGTAAATTAAACAACACTTTTAACAATCTTTTATACGCCAACCATTTCCAGCACAATATCGTCAAGGGGATCGGTGATGAGATGATGTTATTTATACCGGACGAGGAGCTTGTAAACAAACCTTCGAACAACAATTATTTCGCCTTGCTGGAAGATATTTATGCTTCCATTTTCCTGATACGGCATCATCCCGATCCCGACCTTTTTTTGAATTGTAAGGTGGCTATTCATTATTGTACCGAAGTATATAATATCACGTTTTTCGAAGGAGCCAATGATTATTATGGAAGTGATATTGATCTTACGGCACGTCTCATGACAAAAAGTGTTGAAAACAGGATCGTGTTAAGCGAGAAATTTTATATTAAAGTTAAAAACGATCTGGTTAACCTGGAGTTGGAGTCCGATACAGGATGTCTGCAATGGGTTTCGGCCAGGTTCATTGAAAATTTCAAAGGAGTTCCGACGAGTACGGAATTCAGGGTGCTGGATGTTCAGTGAACGGATGCTGGGTGCTGGTCGCTTCGCGCCCGATGAGCTCGCTTCGCTCGCGATGAAGTCGCTTCGCTCCTGATGCTGGATGCAGGATGTTGGATACAGGATGCGGGATGCAGGATGCAGGATGCAAACAGGGGATTTGCAGTTAATCATTAATTCTAAATTGTTCCGGGATGATTGTTAATTTGGTTTTGATCGTTACCGTTCTTGTCAGTGGTTCACTTATCTTTTTATTCAAACCGGATGATCAGCGGGTGTTTAAATTCCTTCTTGCATTCAGCGGGGCATTTCTGATCGGGATTACTTTTTTAAAGCTGGTCCCGGAGGTGTTCGCCACCCCCACTGTTTTGACCGGAGTGTTCGTTCTACTGGGGTTTCTCCTGCAACTGACGTTGGAACTCATAACAGAGGGTGCGGAACATGGGCACAGGCATGACCATTCGGAAAGTGAACGGGTTACTCCCTTCCTTTTGCTTATAGGATTGTGTATCCATTCATTCCTTGAAGGAATGCCGATCGTACGGAACTTTGATCTCAGAATTCAACATTCGCTGGTACTGGGGATCGTAGTCCATAATATTCCGATCTCACTGACACTGATGAGCCTGTTTCTCCATTACGGTTGTTCCAAAACCAGGGCTTTCGCATACCTGGGTATTTTTGCCCTGATGACGCCACTGGGATCCATTTCAAGCAATATACTCAGTAATACATTGACGATTTCGCTGAATCCCTATTTTAATTATATCATGGCGTTAGTGATTGGGATTTTCCTCCATGTT
>JALNZC010000079.1 GCA_023229525.1 Bacteroidales bacterium | reverse complement strand
TCCATCGCTCAATAATTACATATGAACCATTGTGTCCCGGTACTGCACCTTTAACTAAAATAAGGTTTTTCTCGAGGATAATCTTTAAAACCTGAAGGTTGATCACTTTGATGCGATCTCCACCCATGCGGCCGGCCATACGGAGACCTTTCATAACCCTTGAAGGCCATGATGAGGCGCCAACTGAACCGGGAGCCCTGAGGCGGTTATGCTGTCCGTGAGTCGCTCCGCCGACACCAGCAAAATGGTGACGCTTCACAACACCCTGGAAACCTTTTCCCTTGGAAATACCAACTACGTCGATATATTCACCCTCCTGGAAAATATCAACCTGGAGAATATCTCCAAACTGCTTCTGGTGGTCAGCCTCAAAACGGGTAAATTCAGCTACCACCTTCTTGGGGGTAATACCAGCTTTGGTGAAATGGCCACGTTCGGCTTTGGTTGTATGCTTTTCTTTCTTTTCATCGAAAGCAAGCTGGATGGCTTCGTATCCGTCTTTTTCCTTTAACCGGACTTGTGTTACCACACAAGGACCAGCTTCGATCACGGTGCAGGGGATGTTCTTCCCGTTTGCATCGTAGATACTGGTCATCCCGATTTTTTTACCAATTAGTCCAGACATTTCTTACGTTTCTTGCGTTTTTAAATCTACTTGTCTATCTACAAATCAAACCTTGATTTCAACTTCAACACCACTGGGCAATTCCAGTTTCATCAGGGCATCAATGGTTTTCGACGTGGTACTGTAAATGTCGAGTAACCGCTTGTAAGTGCACAGTTGAAACTGTTCCCGTGACTTTTTGTTCACGAAGGTTGCACGCAGCACAGTGAAGATCTTCTTATCCGTTGGCAAAGGAATAGGACCGCTGACAACAGCACCCGTAGCCTTTACGGTTTTTACGATCTTTTCGGCTGATTTATCAACCAGGTTATAATCGTAAGACTTCAGTTTTATTCTAATTCTCTGGCTCATACAAAAAATTAATAGGCGGGAACATATCCCCTGATTTTATATAATACTTCGTCCTGAATCTCCCTGGGAGTCGCTTCATATTTTAAAAATTCCAGCATTTCAGTAGCTCTACCGGAAGTGAGACTGCGTAAGGTTGTTACATATCCGAACATTTCAGCCAGGGGTACCCTTCCGCGTATGACCTGGTTGCCAATTCTTGATTCCACTTCTTCAACATGCCCTCGCCGTTTGGTGATATCGCCAGTTACCTCGCCCATATATTCACTGGGAGTAACGATTTCAAACCTCATGATTGGTTCCAGAATTACCGCTTTGGCTTTCCGGCTTGCTTCCCTGAAAGCTATGCCTGCAGCAACCTGAAACGAAATGATATCCGAATCGACACTGTGATAAGATCCGTCGATCAGCCTTACCTTAACACTATCCAACGGAAATCCGATGATCGGACCATTTGTCATGGCAGCCCTAAGTCCTTTTTCAATGGACGGGATAAATTCTTTGGGTATGTTACCACCTTTGATCTCATTTATGAACTGCAATCCCTTTACACCTTTATCAGCAGGCCCGATCTCAATTACTAGGTCAGCAAAACGACCTCTTCCGCCGGTTTGTTTTTTGTACACCTCGTGGTGCATAACGGAATTGATAATCGCTTCTTTGTACGCCACCTGCGGATTCCCACGGTTTACTTCAATATTGAATTCACGTTTGATCCGGTCCGTAATGATATCCAGATGCAACTCCCCCATTCCGCTAATAAGAGTTTGTCCCGTCTCATCATCAACATTCACCTTGAATGTAGGATCTTCCTCTACCAGTTTATGCAAAGCAACTGATAACTTTTCGACATCGTCCTGGGTCCTGGGTTCCACGGCCATATTTATGACCGGTTCAGGGAATACCATGGTTTCAAGAACAATAGGATGTTTAAGATCACAAAGGGTATCTCCGGTGCGGATATCTTTAAAGCCGACAGCGGCGGCTATTTCTCCGGCTTCAATTTGCTTGAGCGGATTCTGCTTATTGGCATGCATCAACATGATGCGCAATAAACGTTCTTTCTTTTCTGACCGGGTATTTAATACAACTTCTCCGGCTTCCAGTTTTCCCGAATAAACACGAAAAAAGGCAATTCTGCCGACAAATGGATCGATCGCAATTTTAAAAGCCAATGCGGTAAAAGGTTCATCAGGATCAGGATGTCGGGTCTCTTCTTTTTCGTTAAACGGATTTATTCCTTTAACAGCAGGCATATCATAAGGAGAGGGGAGGAATTTAATAATAGCATCGATAAGTAATTGAACCCCTTTGTTCTTAAAGGAAGCGCCACAAATTACCGGGGTTATATTACCCTGGATGGTAGCTTTGCGAAGTTCAAAAATGATTTCCTCTTCAGTGATGGAGTGGGGATCCTCCATAAATTTATGCAACAGCAAATCATTCTCTTCAGCAGTTCCTTCGATAAGTTTCATTCTATATTGATGCACCGTTTCTCTCATATCATCAGGGATCGGGATTTCAAAATAATTCCGTCCGAGTGATTGTTCGTCCCAACCATATGCTTTGTTAGTGATCAGATCAACAATACCTTTAAAATCATCTTCTGCTCCGATTGGGATCTGGATAATGACGGGATTGGCGCCCAGTTTCTCACGTATCTGGTCAACAACATGAAAAAAATCAGCGCCGGTACGATCCATCTTATTGATATAACTAATCCGGGGAACATTATATTTATTGGCTTGCCGCCACACGGTTTCTGACTGGGGTTCCACTCCACCCACAGCGCAGAAGATTGCAATAGCCCCATCCAATACCCGAAGGGAGCGCTCTACTTCAACGGTAAAATCGACATGCCCTGGTGTATCAATGATGTTAATCCGGTAATTCTGATTATTGTAATCCCAGTATACGGTAGTAACCGCAGAGGTGATGGTGATTCCACGCTCCTGCTCCTGTATCATCCAGTCCATCGTGGCAGTACCATCATGCACTTCACCCAATTTATAATTGATACCGGTATAATACAAGATTCGCTCTGTCGTCGTGGTTTTGCCCGCGTCGATATGCGCCATGATGCCAATGTTCCTTGTATTTTCTAATTTTCCGGTCATTTTCAACCTCATTAAAACGTTTTGTTAAAACGTTTTGTTTTGTTGAGACGCACCTCAGTGCGTTTCTTTTATTATGATGTTGAGACACACCGCAGTGCGCCTCTTTTTTATTTATTATTAATTATTAAAACCTGAAATGACTGAAAGCTTTGTTGGCCTCAGCCATACGGTGAGTATCTTCTTTACGTTTAAATGCGGCGCCTTCTTCTTTATATGCGGCCATGATCTCAGCGGCCAATTTTTGTCCGAAACTTTTCTCATGTCGCTTGCGCGCATAATTTACAAGCGATTTCATACCTATCGAACTTTTACGCCCAGGTCTTATTTCTGATGGAATCTGGAACGTTGCTCCACCAATTCGACGGCTTCTTACCTCAACCGCCGGTGTCACATTGGCCAATGCTTTTTTGAATACCTCCAGACCATCCTCTTTGGTTTTTTCCGTAACGGTTTCAATCGCTTCGTAAAAAACATCATAAGCAATGTTCTTTTTCCCGGCCAGCATCACGTTGTTTACAAATTTCGTGACCAGGGTATCGCCGAATTTCGGATCGGGAAGAAGGGGTCTTTTTTTGGGTTTTGCTTTTCTCATGTTGTTATATGCTTAATGACGTGCTCAAAGGCACCTCTGCCTATTTACTGATACTATGCTTTTTTTTCTTTGGGACGTTTTGCACCATATTTGCTCCTGCGTTGTTTACGACCTTCAACACCTGATGTATCAAGCGCACCCCGGATAATGTGATAACGAACACCGGGCAGGTCTTTTACACGGCCTCCACGGATCATTACAATGGAGTGTTCTTGTAAATTATGACCTTCGCCCGGAATATAGGCATTTACTTCTTTTCCGTTCGTAAGCCTTACCCTGGCTACTTTGCGCATGGCCGAATTCGGTTTTTTTGGTGTAGTAGTGTATACACGAACACAAACACCGCGGCGCTGCGGACAGGAATCCAAAGCAGGAGATTTACTTTTATCAACTAATTTATTTCTTCCTTTGCGAACCAGTTGCGAAATCGTAGGCATATCAATTATTTTAAATAACTTCTCTTTTCATTTATGGTCAACCGCTGTGGTCGGATCCGTATTAGTTTTTGCCCCGGAAAAGGGAGCGCAAAAGTACAATAATATTTTATACAACCAACAAATTCAGATAAAAACAATTATGAGAATCTGCAATAATTATAATGTAACAACTGTTTGGGCTGGAAAAGTTAAGGAAGGTATTGAATTTCGCGAGACTTTCGAACGCATTCATCGATCTGGTTGCGATTGAAACCTATAGTCGTCTCA
Source organism: Bacteroidales bacterium (assembly GCA_023229525.1). Lineage (GTDB taxonomy): Bacteria > Bacteroidota > Bacteroidia > Bacteroidales > FEN-979 > CAIVAT01. Next base: position 4,482 of record JALNZC010000079.1, on the reverse strand, counting down.
CTTTATCAGGTTTCCTTGCCGTTCCCGGCTTATATCATCCCGAAACAAAATTTGTTTTTCGAGGGTGCAAAATTACAACTTTTTTTGAATCAACAAAACTATTTGTAAAAAAAAAATTACAATCCTTTGTTGCGGATAATCAATACTGTTCCATCCATATCAGGAATCCTGATGAGGTTTTCCGGAATTGAAGCTGCAAAGGAATCTACAGCTTTTAACACACCAGGCCATAGATGATTATAATCATGAATAAGAATAACCCCTCCGGGAGATAACCGGGGATAAAAAAATTCGAGACCGGCTTTGGTCGGATTATATAAATCGACATCTAAATTCACTAAAGCAAATCGCCGTTCACTTATTGCCTTGGCTGTATCCGGAAAATAACCGGGATAAACCCGGATATTCCTGTTACCTCCGATAAGATCTAATACCTTGTAGATCTGGGTATCAGAAAAATTATCAGTGGTATAGGTTGCTGCCTTCCCCGTTTCTTCCGCCAGATCTTTTGATTGGAATCCTGAAAAAGTATCAAAGAGATGAAAAATGCGATCCGGATCCAAATGATGTAAAATTTTTGCACTTTCACCTTTATATATACCTACTTCGGCAAAATCACCCGGAATGCCTTCATGCTTTAATCGCTCTACCTGAAACCACCAGTTAAAAAACCTTACTTTATCGGGATATTGTTTTTCCAGTTTTCTCAAGGCGTCGGACACCATACCCAGTTTAAGGGCATACCTCCAATCAACGGGCTGATAATTAAGGTCAAAAAAAACACTCCATAAATAACGGATGAACAAGATAAGTACTACCAGGATAAGCGAATAATTGATTAACTGGAAAACGGGAAAGTGCATAGAAATGAATTGAAGGTAAAAATACAAAAAAATCAATAGAGATGTTTCTTAAAGCCGTATTTTTGCTGCCGGAATCTTCCCATGTCTGAAAAAATACTCGTAAACCTGAATGAAGCCCAGCGGGCTGCAGTATTAGCCACTGAAGGCCCTGTTATGGTCATTGCCGGCGCTGGTTCCGGGAAAACAAGAGCCCTCACTTACCGGGTCGCATACCTTATTGAAATAGGTGTAGATCCCTTTCATATCCTTGCGCTGACATTTACCAATAAAGCAGCCAGGGAAATGAAAGGCCGGATCAACGACCTGGTTGGCCCGGAAGCCCAGAATGTCTGGATGGGAACATTCCATTCGGTTTTTGCAAGAGTCCTTCGCATCGAAGGACACCGGTTAGGATACCCCTCCAATTATACCATATATGATACCGACGATTCCAAACGGGTGATTAAAAACCTGATTAAAGAAAATAATCTGGATGATAAAATTTACCAACCAGGCTATATTCTGAACCGCATTTCTTCTGCAAAAACAAGCCTGCTTTCGGCCGAAGAATATAACATCAATCCGGAACTTCAGGAGTATGATTCATCCTCCGGAAAGCCGATGACAGGCAAACTTTACACCCTGTATCAAGCCAGGTTGCGACGGGCATCGGCAATGGACTTCGATGACCTTCTTTTTAATATGAATATCCTCCTTCGGGATTTCCCGGATGTGCTTTATAAATATCAGCAGAAATTCCAATATATTCTGGTAGATGAATACCAGGATACCAATTATGCACAATACCTAATCGTTAAAAAACTTGCTGCCAACAATGAGAATATTTGTGTGGTCGGGGATGATGCACAAAGTATTTATGCATTTCGTGGCGCCAATATTCAAAATATTCTGAATTTCAAACATGATTACCCGGACCATCAGGTCTTTAAACTCGAACAAAACTACCGCTCGACCAAAACCATTGTAAACGCAGCTAACAAAATCATTGAAAATAACAAACATCAGATTTTTAAAGAGATCTGGACCGAAAACGAAGAAGGGCAACTAATTCAGCTCATCCGGTCATCAACTGACAATGAAGAAGCAAACCTCGTCGCCCAGTCGATCTTTGAAAATAAAATGAACCACCAACTCAAACATGGCGCTTTTGCTATCCTCTACCGTACCAACGCCCAATCGCGTGCGCACGAAGAAGCTTTGCGCAGATTGAATATTCCCTGCCGGATATATGGAGGTCTTTCCTTTTATCAACGAAAAGAGATCAAAGACCTTTTGGCTTATTTCCGACTTACCATGAATAACCGCGATGAGGATGCCTTGTTACGCATCATCAATTTCCCGGCACGCGGAATTGGTAAGACCACCCTTGAAAAACTGGTCGTTACTGCCGATGAACACAAAACCAGCATTTTTGATCTTATATCCCATCCTCCATCAGATGTGCGGTTCCCGGAAGCGACGTGGTCAAAACTGACCGCCTTCGTAACAATGATAAGAAGTTTTCAGTCTCTTGTACCTGTGAAAAATGCATTCGAACTTGCAAAACATATAACAGGCTCCTCCGGATTGATGAAAGAATTGTATGATGATAAAACACCGGAAGGAGTGAGTCGTTTCGAAAACCTCGAAGAATTGCTCAACGCTATCAAAGAATTTTCGGAATCACCTCGAACAAACTTCGAAACCGGGGAACTCGAATCCAATGTAGTTCGCACACTTGACGAATTTATGCAGGATGTTGCTTTGATCACAGATACCGATAAAAAAGAAACCGGGGATGAGGAACGGGTAACCCTTATGACCGTCCATTCAGCCAAAGGATTGGAATTCCCTTATGTCTATGTGGTCGGTCTTGAAGAAAACCTGTTCCCTTCACTACAATCGCTCAACTCACGGGCTGATCTGGAAGAAGAACGCCGGTTGTTTTATGTGGCTGTGACACGTGCTCAGGAGAAACTCACCCTTTCATACGCCGAAAACCGTTATCGGTGGGGTACCCCCACTATCTGTGAACCAAGCCGTTTTATTAGTGAAATCCCTGAAAAATATCTTGATTTTCCCAAAAAAACGACAAAGAAAAACAGTTTTATCCAGGAACAAAACTGGTCTGCTTCATTACCGGGACTTGAACTTCCTCCCAAAAAAATGATACTCCAAAAAAATTTTCAGAAAATTTCAAATATACCTTCGACCCAGGCCGGGAACCAATTGAATATAACCCCGTCGGATGCCGAAGAAATTCAAACAGGGATGGAGGTATTCCATGACAGGTTCGGGAAAGGGAAAGTTATCAAAGTCGAGGGGGTTGGTCCAAATAAAAAGGCGACTGTTTTTTTTCCTGCCATAGGTCAAAAACAGTTAATTCTTCGTTTTGCCAAATTGCGCATCAGCAATTGACTCCCGGATGCAAGCGCAGGATTCATTTTTGAATTCTCATTAAATTATCATTATTTTTAAAATAGTATTATTTTTGTTAAGGAATTAACATATATTGGATAAATATTTTACTTTTACCAATTGATTTTTTCCGAAAAACCTTTATCCGAAACCGTATCTTTCAACACTATGACTATGAAAAAGTATGTTTTTCGATTTTCAACATTCCGGGAACGCAATTGTTGGTTAGTTGCCTTTATCGTAACAATATTTCTTACGTGGGCATTACCATCATGTAATAAAGATGATTTTGACTTCAGTGAAATGACCAAACCCAATTGGTCACCTACCTGGAACATGCCATTGATCCATTCTAACCTTACTCTTCGTGATATCCTGAAAAAGGGAAACAATATCTTTATTGAAGATCCGGTAACACACATGCTAACCCTGGAGTATTCTGCACACTTGTTTTCTAAAAGTGCACAAGAATATATGGTGATCCCCGATCAGAGAAACATGAAAGTTGAGTCAACAACCCTGAATATTCTCGTCCCTCCCGGAGATTCTTCAGTATATCAAATTTCGTCACCTTATTCTTTTAGTCCTGCAAAACCAGGTCAACGACTCGACTCGATTTTCGTAAAATCCGCACTGATCGACATTAATATCACTTCTCAAATAAACCATACCTCCAAAGTTTTGATCAAAATACCGAACGCAGTAAAGAATGGTAAAATGTTTGAATCCCTGATCGCACTTCCTTATTTAAATGTGCTTCCAGTTCGCAAAACCGTACAACTGGATTTTTCGGGATATAAATTTGTTTTTATAAATACTCCGGGACATGTGAATGAAATTACAGTGGAAGCAGATATTAATGTTTTTGGCGATGGAAATCCCAACAATTCGCCATACACTTTCACGGCACTCTGTGATCTGACCAATATAAAATTTTCTAAAATTTTTGGTTTTCTGGGACAATACGAGTATCCTTTATCTGACACTTTGTTCCTGAACCTTTTTAAAAACAATATACTGGGTAGTATCCAACTGAAAGAGATCGATATGTTTCTGAAAACATCCAATTCCATCGGGATGCCGTTGAACCTGGAGTTTCTGGATTTACTAGCCTACTCGTCCAAAAATCCTCCTCATACGGTCAATATTGCCGATCCTTCATCCGGATTCCCTAATCCAATTGTTGTTCCCTCCCCGGATATATACCATGTTGGAACGGTGA
>JALNZC010000027.1 GCA_023229525.1 Bacteroidales bacterium | reverse complement strand
GATATACTGCTGGTATGAGGTTGGATTTTGTACTTTGGATTTTGTAAACAAGGTTCATTATTAGCGATAGGTCCTTCGCCTATTTGCTGCTGTTCTCGTAGGGCCAGTAATACCGGTTCAAAGTCAGTTGCTTTCTCCAGATGGTTCACAAGACAATAGACCAGAGCAAGATCCATATCCTGTTTTGTATATTTCTTTGCTGTCTGTTCGATGATTTGCATTTGATCTCTGGTATAACGGGGGAACTGAAGATGAACCTTATCGAGGTAGCTGTGTGCTTTCTGCTGATCGGTAAAGCGTGAAGCCACCTGATCGATCAATTTACTCACGCTTAGGCTATGATCCCGGTAATGCGTTTTATGGCGGACCTGTTTGCCTTTGATATACGATACCGGGTGTTGGATAATCTCCTTACCACTGGTATCGGTGATGATCAGGATATCACCCCTCTGCTCAAGCTGTACTTCTGTTTTAGCCCCATGGTATGTTCCGATGGGAACGGAGTAGGTGCTGCCTTTATAATGGATCACGTTATCTTTACTCACGGCATATATCCTTCGAGGGGAGGTATTGAACAAGGCAGGTTGCAGAGGGATCAGATGGGCCTTTTCAATCATCCATTCCAGTGCCGGGATTTTATGAGTTGTCGAATGTTCTATGACATTGGCTGTTCGGCTTAGCCAATCCAGAGCATGATCGTTCAGGACAAACACCCCATAATACAGCCGGCCCCTGAGAAAATTGTACTTGATGTATTTGATCACGTTTTCTATTTTTCCTTTGCTCTGGGGATCACTTTTGCGACAGAACCGAACCTTAAATGGCCGGCTCTGGCAGTAAGCCCGGAATGCTTCGGTTAACACGACATCGCCTTTGTTTTCGTTGGCCAGCAAGACTTTATCCTGATCATAGACCAGCTCCCGGGGATAACCCTCGATGAAGGAAAAGACCACTTCATGGGATTCGATGGCTGATGAGGCAGTAAAGGGATGATCTGAGAAAAAAACCATCTTGAATCGGGAGCGGGATAAGACCAGGGCCAGAAAGTATACCTTCTTTCGGTGGCCTTCGACATCGCTCATATTATACTCTCCAAAATCAACCTGGGCCTGCTCTCCATAAGGAAGCTCTTCGACCTGTTGGTATTGCCGTGAAGTAAAGACTTTAACCAGGTTATGTTTCTGTCGGACAAACAAGACAAAGTCGTATACCGTTCTAATACTGGCCTTGGGAAACAACGAATAATGTTCCTTAAGCCAGTCATGGACTTGGGCCGAAGAAGCTTCGTGACATAGCTCCAGTCGTCCCTTGACAAAGTCTTCATAGGAAGCCAGTTTTTTCGTTCTCCTCGATTGACTTTCCAGAGAAGTTTCATACTCCTTTTTGCGCATAGCCAAATACTTTTTTACAGTCCGGGTGTCCATCACCAGATACTCGGCGATCTGTGATGGCGTCTTTCCGTTCCATTGTTGTTTCTGTATCTCATAATACATAATCCATCGGTGTTCAATTTTTATATTCATGTCTGACAGGTTTGGTTAAGAGACCAAAAGTCAGACTAAATGTTAGGTTTTTTTTCTTTTTTCTTTAAAAGGGGAATTTAACGAAGGAAGGACCTTGCATTCTTATTTGCCGATTTCTTACACCCTTATTTGCCGAAATCGTGCATTCTTAATTGCCGAAAACTTGCATTGTTATTTGCCGTTTACAACCGCAGTCCCCAGACGGCCATCTTGAATGTTCCCTGTTGCATGGTAAATCGGTTGGTAAGGCCTTGCAGGTAACCGTTTATTTGTTCCTCAGTCAGATTATCCGGGATAGTGCCGAATTCCAGGCTGATCCGGGCCAGTTCACGCAGGTAATTACTGCTGGTGGAAAAAGAATATCCAGTTAAGGATAACTTTTGTTCGGTTTTTTCGTACAAGCCAGTGAAGCCTACTACAGCCTCCCTTGCTTTTTCAATCATGTTTTTGCTCATAACTATTTGTTTTAGGTTATGAGCTTTTGTACGAAAAGTATCTAACTTAGCTACATAAAGCTACCGGAGGTTGAGTTCAACATGTCTGTAAATCCTATTCTGCTAAGGGTTTTCAGTTTTGCAAAGGTTATTACGGCACAGTATTTACAGGCCAGGCGTTAGTGTTCATTGGAATTTATAAGGTGTCTCAGAACAATTGAATGTAAGTTATAAATTGACAAGTATGAAAAAAAAGACAAGAAATCGGATTTTATTTTTATTAATTTTTGGAGTAACAATAGTGCTTTCAAGTAATTGTAAGAAAAGCGACGATAACAATAACAATCCTTCAACAACAGTTTCAGACAAAGATGAAAATGTTTATCATACTGTGACGATTGGTACGCAAACTTGGATGGTGGAGAACCTCAGAACCACCAAATTCAATGATGGCACGTCCATCCCTTTGGTAACAGATAGTACAGATTGGAATAATCTAACTACCCCTGGTTACTGCTGGTATAATAACGATGCAAACACTTACAAAAATACGTATGGAGCTTTATATAACTGGTTCACGGTAAATAGTGGTAAACTTTGCCCACCTGGTTGGCATATTCCTACGTATTCCGAATGGGAAACATTGATAAATTATTTAGGTGGTTCATCAATTGCAGGTGCAAAAATGAAAACCATAGGTACAATTGAAGCAGGGACAGGCTTGTGGTATACACCAAATGAAGGTGCTACCAATGAAAGTGGCTTTTCGGCTGTTCCAAGTGGTTATCGATATTATTCTGGCAATTTCCTAAACTCAGTCGGGCGGCTCGGTTATTTCTGGTCGGGGACGGAACACAGTTTACCTTACGGCTGGGGAACAAACCTATATTCAAGTAATTCAGTGGCGTTCCGGACATACGGTGATAAGAGATATGGTTTTAGTGCCAGGTGTATGAAGAATAATTAATCGATTAGAAAATTTATAATAAAATAAAAATCAACGAACACTAACAAAAAGGGGTTAATGCAGTTTTTCACTGTATAAAAGTCCGTCGTTAAACTAACCTCAAACGCAGGCTAATAGCGGGTTTCAAGTCACAGGGGTATTCAATTATTTCGCAGGGGTTGATAGATTCATCGCCTTCTCGGAAATGTTATGCGGTAGTTTGTCATAATAAAGACTTACCTGAGCCAGTTTCTGATTATAATTGGTCAGCATACTTTTTGATTGTCCAGATAATACAATCTTGTCCTGAATTTCTCCATATAGCTTTTTGAAGCCATGTATCTCATGACATGTCTGTTCAACGATGGTGAACACTTTTATTCATAATTTAGACCTTTCATTTTCCATAGTGTAAATTATTTTAGGGGTAATATTATTTTACTATCTTTATTGGAAAATGTTCTATCTCGTTCTGGTTTATCCTGTGACGGGATTTAGTGCAACGAACCGTCAGCTGTAATGCGAGTTTCGGAACAAAAGCAATCCTTCATCCGCCTTGTAAATAGAATTGAAAATAAAAACGCAAATCAAGTAAAACCCGCAGAGCAGATGCTGGAAGCGTATAAGTAACAAAAAAAAAACTAACCTATGAAAACGTTATATTCAATTATTGTAGCATTAGCATTCTCAACAACAATTTCAGCTCAGGATTTATTGACAGTAGGAGAAGTGTTTGATTTTTCAATTGGGGATAAATTTCAAATTTCGGGAAAAGCTGGCGGTCAACCTTCAAATTGCGACAGAATAACAATTATAGACTAGTTTTACTCCATTGACAATGATACTTTATTTTATTTACGTTTCCACGATTCTTACTATACTAATAGGTTGATGGAACCCCCTTATATTGAATATCATTTTTGGACTAAAATAGACACAGTTTTTTATACAAATCTTGATATAAATATTTCCAATTTCTGGATTTCTTATGATAGTTCTATGTATGAATACGATACAATTAATTTCATCTCTGAATATTATTGTGATTCAGTTATTAACGGGTACCATTTCGGAAAAAATGCATTTGAACCTGATATTTTCATTTTTCACTTTGGGAAAGGATTGGGATTAGTGAAAAACTATTATTTCTCCGCATCAGCTATTCCAAATAACGTAGTTTGGAATGAAGAATTAATATATTATCAGAAAAATGGATTCAACTGTGGTACACCAGATACAACAACCTTATCTCTTTCGGAAAATATTAAAAAGGATAGGATAATAATATCTCCAAATCCGGCAGCCAATTATTTCAAAATTGATTTAACCACATTTGAGCCAACAATAATGAAAATATACAACAGTACAGGAGAGATGCTAGATTCAAAGAACATTTATGGAAATAATAACTATTACGATTGCAGTTCATTTCGTAAAGGTTTATATTTTGTTTGGTTCACTATGGGAGCGAATAATTACTGTACAAAACTCATGATAAAATAGTCAGTTGCTAACAGGATAGTTCACCAGTTCTCCTAAAATTCAAAAGCCAATCCAATCTTTGGAATAAAGTGGAATTGATAAATGCTGGGTGCTACAAATACACTCCACCTTAAATTGGCTCCTTTCGTATAAAAAGACCATCCAAAACGAGGGTCAACAATTGGTCCCTTGTCATCTCCCCAGGCTTCTCCTGTCCAGGTGCTCCATGAATAACCCCCTCTCAACGCAATATAGGTATAATGAGTTCTGGATTCACTGATATTACGCAAATTGAATCTTAATTGTAAATAGATGTTAATATTTTCCGTATTGTAAGTAGAGAGACCGGCACCTAAAGAAAAAGTATTGGAAAATTGGTATCCGTGTGTTGTAAAAACTTCCAGAATCGCTCTCGGATCAACGTTTTTGGGGAATGTTCCTCCAAATGCGATACCTACATCAAAGAAATATCCCTTGTTATGTTTTGCGTATGACTTTGTGTGAGCATAGAGTACTGTAGAACTAAATAATAAAAGAAAAATGGTTATCCGGGTCTTCATCATGAGAATGGCTAAATCAGTAAATGAAGCATACAATAAGTGTAAAAATCCTGGCCGGCTTCCTTATGGTCCTTATCAGGAATATCATGTTTGGTTACATTGCAACCTGCCGCTGAGAATGCCTTATAAGCGCTATCGGTATTCTCGTATGGGACGATGGTATCCTTAGTCGCATGCAATAAAGTTATCTTTGCCTTAGGTACCCAGTTTGTTACTTTCCCATAAACGATTAAACTATTATTTTCCAATGCCCTGATAAACTTTACAGTATTCGGGTTTGACCGGTCAAACGCTTCAGGGGCCATGATCTTGGAGAGTTTTGTTTCCCCCATCTTGGCCGAAACCTCATCTGTTGTATATTTTTTTGAAATTATCCATTCCTCATAGTGAGAATAAAGTGGTTCGGCAAAAATTTGCTTCAGATCTAAATTCAGGCTATCCCCATAATTGAGTCCCAGAACTAATAGAGGGATTGTGACCGGTTGGCTGCTATAATCTTTTTCTACAAAAGTGTCATATGATTTTATTAAATCATAAGCGCCACCACCGGCAAACACCTGATCTATAACGAAGGCGTCCTGATATAATGGGGTTGTCTCAACAAATCTGAGAAATGAAAGTGCAGCCTGGCCGCCCTGAGAATATCCCATTACTGTAACTTTGTGAGAGACTTTTCTGCTGATTGACGCAAAATATTCTTTTGCGGCAAGGAGCATATCTGCACAAGCCTGACCCGTCGTGATCACATCATAATATGGATGAACTTTATCTCTGGATGCACCATATCCGATATAATCCGGAGCTACTACAATGTAGCCAAACAAAGAGAAAAGACCTTCGGTTACTGCCATTTTCTGAGAGGGAACCTCGTAGTCTGCTCCATAAGTATAATGAACCCCTAATATAGTTCCCAATCGTTCATAATCCACATCTGCAGACGGGTAAAATATTGCTCCCGAGGCTAGGATGGGTTGGCCTTTAGGGTCGAGGGTATTGTAAACTATTGAAACGATCTTTATTTTCTTATTTGGCAATGCCTTATACAGGGTGGAATGTGGGTCTTGTTTCAGTCTGGCAGCCAAAGTATACTTGTCGATCACCTCAACTTTTTCGACTCTTTCCAGAAAGATAAAATCTTCCAAGGGCTCCTTCTTACACGAATGGAAGGTTAAGATTAGCAGGCAATAAAATAATATCTTTTTCATCTTCCGGTTTAGTGTATATTATGCTGATTCAAAAAAGAATTGCACATGAGATTTCCAACCCCATCTGTTTCAGGGCTGAATAGTCATCGGTATTTATCTTGTTCAGATTCCATCTGTATCTTCCCTCAAGTTGAAATTTCCAGAGATCAAAACCAAGCCCAGCGCTAACCCCGAAATACAGTTTATTAAATTGGTTAAAAGGTTGAGAATGGTCTACATCAAGCAAATTGAAAAAATCTCCATACTCTTTGATTACATACGATCCATAAATATTTCCCAGGATATAGGGTCTGAAGATCTTACTTAATTGCAGGCCAAGTTTAAAACTAAGTGGCATATCTATCGTCTGAATGGTTGTTATGCAATCTGTTATGTAAAGAAGATCCACGTCTGTTGTTGATTGCGTAAAAAGAATTTCCGGCACAATGGAGTATTTTAAAAAGCTTCCTCTTGTATATTGAAACAATGCGCCAAAACTCCAACCTGGCTTCGCATCAAAGTCAGAGTAAAATCCTTTTCCGTAGTTTTCTAAATGTATGTAATTGATACCCCCTTTTATACCAAATTTATACGGTCTATGCTGAGCGTATATATTGCTTACGGCACAAGCAAATATTAATAATATTATTGTCTTTCTCATATCCCTGGGGTAAGTTCTATGATGTCATAAAAAATACGAAAATATAAAATGGGTTTTATGTAAAACATTCTAACAAATATATATAATTTTATAATAGTGTCCGGTTAAAATTATTAATGTTGAATCAAAAACAGGCAGTAACATAACTGTAAACTCAATGCTGATAAGAGTTGTATGCTAAGTGAAGATGAGAATGGTACATGGTTTTACAGGCCACACATTGTAGTCAATATTGAAAACCACTCCATGAAATATTATTAAAACCCGCCATGCAGCGGCAGGAGGGGCGTTGGCCCGGATTAATTTAAAACCAAATTTGCATTTCGCATAAGACATACTTACCTTTAACGTTAGTATCGTAATTCGCTAACATGATAAAATCATTTAGCTCAAAAGAAATGGAAAAAATTTGGAAAGGAGCCCGATCTTCAAAACTTCCAATTGAGATTCAGCATGCTGTAAGAAGGAAACTTAGAATGTTGTACAATTCAATAACATTAATTGATCTAAGGATCCCTCCTACTGACAAATTAGAAAAACGCGCCGGAAACCATAAAGATTATCATAGTATCAGGATTAATGATCAATAGCGACTTATTTTTAAATGGCATAATGGTCATTTATTTGAGGTTGAAATCAGGAAGAAGAAGAATTACGGCAGATACGGTTTTGAGATTAAGTAACTATTTTGGAAATTCTGCTAAATACTGGCTGGACCTTGAAGATGACTTTGGTTTGGAAGAAGCTTTATCTGAGAAAAATGAGCTATCAAAGTCAATCAAGAAATATAATATTCACACCGACTAATAACAGCGCAAATCTAATGCCGGGGTGGTATTCATCCTTTGGGAGACGTCAGACATTATTGATCTTAAAATCAAACAAGGATGAAAAATGAATAAAACAAATCTACTCTAATTCTTTGCAATATTAGTAGCAAGTTGTAATTTGTCAACGAATAAAAACATGAACGACAATACTAATAAACAGGTACAAACAGGAAATGCGAAAAAGGATACTACCCCAAGAGTTACAGGAATAGGAGGAATTTTCTTTGGTTCAATAAATCCAAAAGAAACAAGGGATTGGTATGGAAAAAACTTAGGACTTGTAATTGATGACTACGGTTCATCCTTCGAATTTAGAAACGCCAATAGACCGGACGAAATCAATTATCTCAGATGGAGTCCATTTGAAAAAGGTTCTGATTACTTCGAACCGTCCGAGAAGGAGTTTATGATAAATTACAGAGCCCAGAAATTGAAGGATTGGTGAAAAAATTAAAGGAAAACGGAGTAACAATTGTGGATAAAACTGAAAATTTTGAATATGGAAAATTCGTTCATATTATGGACCTGATGGAAATAAAATTGAGCTTTGGGAGCCTGTAGACAACGTTTTAACTAAAATAAGTGGTAAGACAACCAAATGAAAATTTCCCGTCTGTAAGATCACTTTTAATAAAGCAAATTATGGAACAAAATGTAAAAAAGAAACCGTTCAATAGAAGAGCTTTTATTTCAACTGCCCTTCTTATTTCAGGATTATGCCTCCCTTTTAGTGGGATCATGAATCATGTTTTTCAATTTGAAAAGCTAACTGTTGAAAGACATTTTTGGATGTCTGTACATGATATTGCAGGCATCTTATTTGTAATATTTTCCATACTTCATATTTCATTTAACTGGAGAACATTATTAAACTACGCAAAAAAAGCAAAAGAAATGTTTATCAGTAAGGAAGCATTGGCAGCAATAGTCTTGGTAATTATAATTGTAGGTGTTATTTCGTCACATGCTCTTCACATTGATCAATAATATACAGATTTTGACGAATATACAACCGCAACAAAATCAACATTATCAATGCTTATTTCGATGAAGAATTCAGATAAGCCACAAATTATTGATAAAAATGAAGGCCTCTTTTTTAAAGTTAGGGATGGATATCAATTGTTTATCTATAATTACAGGCCTGTTGAGAATTACAGCTCGACAATATTCATAATTTTAGGTATTACAGGAATAAATCATAATAGTGAAAAGGATATCATTGATCTTTTATCTTATAATGAGAACAGAGTTGTTGCAATACATCCCCGTGGGACTGGATATTCAGATGGTATGCGTGGTGATATTTCAAATTTCAACGATTTCATTAATGACTTTTCGGAAATCATATTAATTGATAATGACTATGGTTCAAAACATCATAAAGTATTTCTGTTTGGTCACAGTATGTCAACCTCAGTACTGTTAGCTGTTGCGGACAACTTGCCCAATATCGCCGGTTCATTTCTTGTAAATCCGCTTTATTAAATAAAAAAGGCTAAAGGGATGTCGCCAGGTTTTAGCCTATATTTACAATATGTTTGTTATTATCTTTTTGTAAAACACAAACCCATCGTTAATATGGCAGGTGACCCATCGAAAATAGAAAACGAAGAAGATAAAAGGGAGTCGGAAAAAAGAATAAATGATACATTATTGGTCAAGTACTTCAGTATATATTATATGAATGAGTCAAGGAAACTCATTAATTCAATGGTTGATTATTGCCAAAAGCTGATTATCCATTACTTCTTATTTATGGAATGCATAATAATATTGTCGATAAAAAAGGATGTGATCTGATTTATAAACATTGGCAACACGAGAACAAAGAATATAAATTAATGGAAAGCGGTTCACATGGTAAATCAACCGTCAAATAGGCAAATGAAATTATTAAAAGTGGATAAAGAACAAGTAAAATAATAATTACGAAAAATAAAATGAAAATATCGGACATTACTTCGGAAAATGAAAAATTGTATTACTGCTGTCTTGAGGAATGGTCAGAAGAAATGAATGAAGCCGGGGATTACAAGCAAAGGTGGTACGAACGTATGAAGTGCAAAGGAGTGAAAGTTAAATTTGCTCTGGATGAAAATAATATAATCGGGGGTATGATTCAATATATCCCTATCGAACATACCGGATTTGAAGGAGAGAACTTATATGTTGTGCTTTGTATTTGGGTTCATGGTTATAATAAAGGCCGTGGAAATTATCGTAAAAGAGGTATGGGTTCAGCTTTATTAAAAGCAGCAGAAGAAGATAGCAGACAGCTTGGTGCAAAAGGTATGGTAACCTGGGGACTTTTAATACCAGTCTTTATGCGAGCTTCATGGTTTAAGCAAAAAGGATATAAAGTGGCAGACAAGAATGGACTAATGAGATTATTATGGAAACCATTTAACGAGAATGCAATTCCACCGAGATTCATAAAACAAAAAAAGAAGCCAGAAAAAGGTGTAGAAAAGGTAAATATTACAATGTTCAGAAACGATTGGTGTCCGGCTCAAAATATTGCTTACGAAAGAGCCAGGAGAGCATCAGAAGATTTTCAAGATAAAATTACTATCCGGGAATACGATACTTTAGACAGAGGAATAGTAAAAGAATGGGGTATAACCGACGGACTATTTATTGATGGTAAAAAGATTAGAATTGGGCCACCGCCTTCTTATAAGAAAATCAGAAAAAAGATAGCAAGAAGCGTTAACAAGAAAAAATAAAGCAACTGTTCTTGAAACCGCTCATTTACTCAGTTCCAAAACAAATGCTGACCGACTTTATGCATCAATTTATCAAATGAAATCTGGGAAAAAAGTCTATAAGGAATTAATTGAGGAATAGTGAAAATCGTATTTTCAAAGAACTCATGGCAAGATTATCATTCATGGCAATCAGAAGATAAAAGAATGATAAAAAAGATCATTGATCTGATTAAAATCATTCAGCAAACGTCCTATGAGGGTTTTGGAAAACCGGAACCTCTTAAATACGATTTAGCAGGATTATGGTCGAGGCGAATTGAACGTGAACATAGATTAGTTTATCAGATTGTTGGTGAAGATTTGTTAATCTATAGTTGTCGCTTTCACTATAATAAATAACACACGATTTGACAAGTCGTTAACCGCAACAATGCTGAAACAAAATTGCTTGACAAAAGCGCTTCCTTTATTGCGGTTAACGATGCGGGGGTAGTACACATTTTTAATAAGATATCTCATGAAAACAATTCTCCTCGGTTTATTGCTGATTTTTTCATCATCAATTATGCAAGCCCAGGTTTGGGCACCTTCAGGGGCAACATGGTACTATGAATGGGCGGCAATGTGGTATTCAGGATACGTTAAAATTACGTACACAGGGGATACAATTGTAGATGGCAAATCCACTAAAATCTTAAAAAAGGAACGGTTTACCTATGATTGGGTTAATCACATCTATTCAACCAATTTAATTGGCTATGAATATACTTATCTTGAAAACAACATTGTTTATTATTACCGTTATGGACAATTTTTCAAACTATATGATTTCAATTCTGTCGCCAATGATTCATGGTTAGTTGCGGGTTGGGATTTATTCCATCTTTGTGATGATACCGCAACAGTTGTTGTCGATAGTACTGGATTTACCACAATTAACTCATTTTCATTAAAATATTTAAAAGTTTCACCCGGGCAAAATTCAACATGGGTATTTTCTTCTGATCCAATCATTGAAAGAATTGGATCTCTCGGATACATGTTCCCTGAACCCGCCTGTGTTGTGGATTTATATGAAGGTGGTACGTTGCGATGCTATTGTGATGATTCATTCGGATTGTATAAAAGGGGATCATCTCCAGCCTGTGATTATATTACCGGAATTGAGGATGATCATCCGGAAAGAAATAATTTCAAAGTGTATCCCGTCCCGTCAAATTCAATTGTTATTCTTGAGTTTATCAGACAGGTTAAGGGTAATATGATCATTGAAATATTTGACATCCTGGGTAACAGGATAAAAAACTTACAAACTGATAGAGTAAAATTGATCATTGATATCGGGGACCTTAAAAGCGGAATCTATTTTATTTCGGTAACGGATGAAAGTGGATACGCTTTGAAACAGAAAATTATTAAAAACACGCCCTGATAAACCGGTTTCCTGCAAAAATAAAAACATTGAAGTTTAAAAAATTGTTTGTATTTACGACTGCTACCCGGAATTTGTCTTTTTTATTTACCCAAAAAGTAGAAAAATATGCAAACTATCAAAACGCCAATTAATGGCACAGAAAACCTAAATCAAATCCCGGAAGATGAATTATAAACGGTGTCCTTTTTTCTATAAAGCATTTAATGAAAGAAACCTTGAATTAAAGGATAAATTTATATGAATATGAAAAGAAAGTTAAAATATCACCATCTCGGTATTCCGACAGACAAACCCATCCCTGGTGAGATTTACTTAAGTGATTATAAAGTTCATCATTATGGTTACGAAAAAAGTGAATATGGTATTGAGTGGATGAGATACGAAAAGGATTGTAAATTGCCGGAAATTGTAAAAACACTTCCACATGTCGCTTTTGAAGTTGATGATATTTATGAAGCCATCAAGGGGAAGCATGTAATTATTGAACCAAATAGTCCGTCGGAAGGGAATCTTGTTGCATTTATTGAAGAAAATGGTGCACCAATAGAATTTATCCAGACAAAAAAATGATTCAAAAACCGGATTATTTGTGAGGATCGTATTACTGATATTAAAGAAAATATTGTACGAAAAATTGAGATATGCTCATTTACTTGCATTCACGAAGTATAACAGTCCCATAAAACTATCCAATCTCGTTTATAGTGAATATGAAAGAAGGACCAAGAAAATTAAAGTATCATCAAAGCCCTATCTTATCAATTCGGAACCTACCAACCTTTGTCCTTATCAATGCCTCTTTTGCCCTACAGGAAAGAGATCTACCCGGGCAGGGGGATTTGCACCGTTTGAATTGTATGACAAAATTTTCAAACAGATTGGGAAATATACCTATCTCATCACCATGCATGGATGGGGGGAGCCTTTGATGAATAAAGACCTGCCCGAAATAATCAAGGCAGCACATGAAAACCGGATATTTACAGTGGTCACAACAAATGGAAGTCTGCTGACCCATGAGATGTCCCGGAAAATTATTTTAAGTAAACTTGATAATCTTGTTTTATCTATTGATGGCATATCCGAAGAATCTTATCAGAAGTACAGAATTGGAGGATCTTTCGAAGTGGTGCTGAATAATCTCAGGGGTCTGATTTCATTAAAAAAAGAAATGCGCAGTTCAACCCCTTTTATTGAATGGCAGTTTCTTGTTTTTAAACATAATGAACATGAGATAAATGACGCAAAGAAACTGGCAAGAGAATTGGGAATTGACAATATCGTTTTTCTGCCCGCATACACTGAAAATGAGAGTTTTGATTCCTCTGATAAAAAATACCACTTGCCAAAATCTACTCCCTTGTCAAAAAGATCCGACTGCAAACACCTGTGGTCAACATTGGCGTTTCATTGGAATGGTAATGTGGTTCCATGTTGTTACGATTATCAGGGAAAAATTGCCTATGACAATTTACTGAATGAGCCTTTTGATCGAATTTGGAACAATCAGGAATTTCAGGAATCAAGAAGGATTATTAAAAGCGGTCCGGGATATGATTCAAAAGGTCTGTTTTGCGATACTTGTGTTCGTAATATTCAACAGTCATAATAATCTTATATGGTATAATCACTTCCCCACAAAACTGGCACAATTGGAAACAATGATAAAAATAGAAGGATTAAAAAAAAGATTCGGAGAATTCACTGCTGTTGACGGATTAAATTTTGAAATTTCCAGAAATGAAATATTTGCTTTACTGGGTCCGAACGGAGCTGGAAAAACAACCACAATCAATATGATTTGTGGATTATTGCCACCTTCTGAAGGGAAAATTACTTTTGATCATCTTGGGAAAGACAGGAAATCTCTAATTGGATATTGTCCGCAAGAAAATATTTTTTATCCTAAATTGACTTGTCTGGAGCAATTAATATTCATTGGTCAAATTTATGGGCATTCGTCAAAGTCAATAAAAAACAGGGCTATTGAGTTATTGGGTTTGTTGGGATTGGAAGACAAAACCAGGGTAAGAGCATGTAACTTATCGGGTGGCATGAAACGCCGTCTTAATATCTGTCTTGCCTTAATTCATGATCCTGAGATACTTATTCTTGACGAACCGGAAGCTGGTTTAGACCCCCAAACGAGGATTTTAGTACGTGATTTTATAAAAACCTTCGGTAAAGAGAAAACGATTATCCTAACCACTCACAATATGGACGAAGCTGACCGTTTGGCTGACAGGGTCGCAATAATCGATCATGGGAAATTGCTTTTACTGGATACTCCACAAAACCTCAAACGGACAGTGGGCGAAGGTGATATTCTTGAACTTGTTTTAGAACAAAGCAATGAAAAAACGATGAACCGGTTTGCCGAAAATATTGCAATGCTTTCCATGAATGTTAAAATAAATGCCGAATCGGTGCTGATAAAGCACTTGAATATTATTGAACAGTTGCCGGCGATAAAGCATTTAGCTGAAAATAGCGGGTTAATAATTTCTGAAATTAAGCTTCGCGAAAACACCCTTGAAGATGTATTTATTCATTTAACCGGAAGAACTTTACGCCAATGAAAATAATCAACATAATTACAAAAAGTCTGAGAGAGCAAATGCGAAGCTTCTGGGTGCTTATACTATCATTATCCATGGGGCCTTTTTTCATTTTTGTCTATTTCCTTATATTGGAAACATCAAAACCCCAGTATACCGTTCTTGTTGCCAATAACGATAAGGGTGTAATGATAAATGGTCAACATATCAACCAAGGGAATCACTTATTGGCTTATTTAAAAAGGTCAAAAGCGGATACAATTACAATACCTTTTACTGTCGATGAGGTAACTGACAAAATAACCGGCATCGAAAGGTTAAAGAACAAAAAAGCGGATGCGTTGATTGTAATTGATAATTCGTTTTCTCAAACGATTGAGAACAGAAAAGCAAATGACAGCACGGCTGCGGCCAAGGTTGAATTTATAGGGGATTTAACCAACACCAATTACCTGATAAGCGCTATATGGGCAAATGAATTATTAAACGAATATGCCCTTCAAACAAACCCTAAAAAAAGAATTATTGACGTGAAAGAAACTGCATTGGGTATATCGGCTACGATTACCGGTTTTGACATGATTGTACCCGGAATACTTATTGTTTCCTTAATCATGCTTATGTTCACAGCAAGTATAGCATTTGTATCAGAAATTGAAAATAAAACCATTATACGGTTGAAACTTTCTAAACTCACCGCTTTTGAGTTCTTAGGAGGTATTAGCACTGTGCAATTAATAGTCGGTATTATTTCTGTTTTACTTACACTTCTGACTGCAATCCTACTGGGGTTTCATTACACAGGGTCTATCCTAATCATGATCATTATCGCAAGTTTAACCAGTTTGTCGATTATTTCATTTAGTCTTATCATTGCTGCAGTAACCAAATCAACCAATGAAGTACTGGTTGTTGGCAATTTCCCGATGTTTCTATTTATGTTCTTCACAGGAGCAGCATTCCCTCTGAACAGTGAAACATTGTTTACTGTTGCTGGTTACCCAATTAATATTCAGGGGTTAATGACACCGACTCATGCTATTTCGGCTTTGAACAAAACGCTCATCATGAATATGGATGTGTCAAGCATTATTCCCGAAATTGTTTCAATAATTATACTTACAGTATTGTACTTTTTAACCGGGGGAATTATTTTTAAACAAAGACATCTGAAACTGACTTAAATCGAAAATAAAAATATGAGATTTAGGATATATCATAAAATGCAGAAAATAAACGGAGATTCACATGTTTAACAGAGGATGAACAAATATGAAACAATGGTATCAAATACTTCAAACCAAGTTAAGATTAATTGGGATTAAAGTACCAATGGATTCACAAGCGAAACGCGACGCAAGTGGAAAGGAATTTTGTAATGAATGACAACATCGGTAAATATGAATTTATTTTGGCATCTGACGACAGGGAGTTTTCAATCGCAAAGGAACTATTTATTGAATATGCAAATTCGCTGAATTTTAACTTATGCTTTCAAAATTTCGAAAATGAATTGATAGAATTAAATTCAATGTATAACAGGCCTTGTGGTGGGATAATTTTAATTAAGGAAATCGATTCGGGTGAATTTGTAGGGTGCGTCGGAATTAGAAAATCAGAGCAACAAATTGCAGAATTAAAACGGATGTATGTTAAAGAATCACACCGTCATAAAGGACTGGGAGAACATTTATTAAACCGGGCAATAAACCTCGCCAAACAACTAAATTATACAAAAATCAGGCTTGATACAATGGAATCAATGAAATCGGCAGTTAAGTTATATCGAAGCAAAGGTTTTAATCCCATTGAATCCTATCGATATAATCCCGTAAAAAATGTATTATTTTTTGAACTAATTTTATGAAGAAAGTGTTAGAAAAAAAATCAAATTGATTATTAAACAAATTAATTCAGATGAGATGAAACATCTAAAAAAAGTAATCTTCCCCGTATTGTTAGCAACAATTTGGATAAGTATCTCGGAATTTGTCAGAAATGAATTTTTAGTAAAATCGTTTTGGACAAAACATTACCAAGACCTTGGACTTAACTTTCCTTCTGCTCCAATTAATGGGGCTATCTGGGGAGTTTGGTCGTTATTATTTGCAATTTCTATTTTTATTATCGCTAAAAAATTTTCCTTGCTTCATACAACTTTTTTGTCATGGTTTGTAGCCTTTCCAATGATGTGGGTAGTAATTGGGAATTTGGGTGTATTGCCAAGCGGTCTGTTATTATATGTTATCCCTTTAAGTATTTTTGAATCATTTATTGCAAGTTTGATTATAAAACACTTTCATGATAAATGAAAATTGGAATTGAGAAGTACCACGAAAAAATAAAGATAAACAAAGGTATTAATGGGAAACGAATATGATAAGGGAGCAAATTAAACCATTTGATGGGCAACACTGCGAAACAACCGCTACAGGGACTATATTACGACAACTGGATATTGAACTTTCAGAACCGATGCTCTTTGGACTGGGAGAAGGTCTTGGATTCATTTTTTGGAATATGAAATCAATGGACTGCCCTTTCATCGGAGGACGGATAAAGCCAGACGCACTGACAGAAAATATTGCAAGAAATCTAAATCTTGAATTGACTGTAAAAGAAACTTCTTCACAGCAAAAAGCCTGGGGTAATGTAAAAGAGTTAATTGATAAAGGACAAGTAGTTGGTTTAAAACTAGACTGCTATCATCTCGAATATTTTTCGAGACCTTTCCATTTTGCAGGACATTATGCTGCTCTTTATAGTTACGATAAGGATTTTGCATATTTGGTTGACACCAAACAGCAAGGAGGAAAAGTTAAAACCTCGTTGAAAAGTTTAGCACTGGCGAGAGCGGAAAAAGGTCCGATGTCGTCAAAGAATTTGTATTATACAATTCACAAAACAAATAAGAAATTTGATTTAAATTCTACGGTTGTTATTGCTATCAGGAATAATGCGAACGAATATTTACATCCGCCAATTTCAAATATTGGTTACAAAGGAATTTTAAAGACCAGCTCCGAGATCATTAAATGGTTCAAGACCAGTAAAGACATAGAAAATGAATTTAAGACTACTGCATTACTTATGGAAAGAGGAGGAACGGGAGGATCTTTATTCAGAAATCTATACCGGGATTTCTTAAAAGAAAGTTATGAATTGCTTCAATATGAAAAATTGAAACAAAGTCATGAAGCATTTATAGAGATTGCAACTCTTTGGAAAATGGTTTCAGACTCATTTGAAAAAGTGAGCCAAACAAAAGATTTTAAATACATTCAACAAGCATCAGACATTTTAAAAACCATATCGATAAAAGAAAAAAGTGCAATGGAAGTATTGGCTGCCATATAGGCAGCACACAACGGTAACTTTGGGATTCATGCTAAAAACATACTTATACGATGAGAGAATCGATTAAATTTGATAAAGTTGCTGACCTATATGACTTTCATGTAAATGTGGATTTTGATATTCACTTTTTTCTAAAAGAGACTGAAAGTTATAAGAAAGAAATATTGGAGCTCATGTGCGGAACCGGAAGAGTTTCAATTCCACTCCTTGAATCAGGGAAGATCATGACGTGTGTTGACTATTCCAAGGGAATGTTGGATTACTTTGCAAGGAAAATTAAAAATAAAAACTACCCCGTCGATCTGGTTGAAATGGATGTAACTAATCTGGATTTGAAGAAAAAATTCGAATTGATTTTATTACCATTTCATTCGATAACTGAGATATTATCCACAGATTTGCAATGTAAAGCATTAAAATCAATTTCATTTCACCTTGAGAAGAATGGTGTTTTTATTTTAACTCTTCAGAATCCTAAAACCCGGTTAGCATTAGCAGATGGGGAAACAAGAATTATTGGAGAATTCCCGATTGAAAGAAATAGACGAATGATTATTTCATACATGAACCAATATAGTCAATACGACAAGGTTGTTTCTGGATTCCAATTCTATGAAATCTATGATTCGACTAATATTATGATAGAAAAACGGTTTCTTGAAATAAATTTCAAACCCATTTCTGATGCTGAATTAAGAGATATGATAAAGGATTCAGGATTAGAAATCGTTGAAACTTATGGAGATTATTCATATAACCGATTTGATGAAGAAACCAGTAATTTTATGATTTATAAGATGATTAAAAAATAGAACACGAGCACCTGCCATTATAAATTACTCTTATAAAGAATACTTTATGAAAAAAGTAATATATTCACAAATGGTATCCCTCGATGGTTTCATTGAGGGACCGAACAAGGAACTTGACTGGCATGTGGTTGATGAGGAAATACATAGATATTTCAATGAACTTGAAAGTACCAGGGAAGCACATATTTATGGACGCAGGACTTATGAGAATATGGCGGCTGCCTGGCCTGTCGTGGAAAAAGACCCTTCGATGCCATATTATATGGTAGAATATGCCCATATTTGGAAAGATAAACCAAAAATTGTTTTTTCAAGAACGCTGGATAAGGTTGAATGGAATGCCAGGCTGGTGAGAATAAATATTGCAAAAGAAATTTCCAACTTAAAGAATCAATCCACTAAAGATCTCTCTTTGGGTGGGCCAAACCTTGCATCAACATTTATTGAGCTCGACCTGATCGATGAATACCAGGTATATGTGAATCCCGTGGTAATAGGGAAGGGAAAACCTATGTTTTCACCTCATCTAACGCTAAGGTTGCGGTTAATTGGAACCAAAATCTTTGGTAGTGGAGTTGTTCTGCTTTGTTATGAGCCAATGGATAGAACCATCAAATGAAAGATTTAGATCAGAGAGTGAAAATGATGTATGCAAATATGACAATAATTTACTCACCACAAATAACAACAAAATGAAATTCCGCTGGTTCAAACGAAGTGGAATATTTTTTATTCCGATATCCATAATCGGGTTGATAATTGCATTGACTGGGCTTGCCTGTGCAGTTTATTTGTTTCTCGATATCGACAGCCGGTCTCACTCTGCCAGCGACACCTTAATTAAATTTGTATTTAATCTTATAATCATTGGGGCCGTCTATTCGTTAATAGGTTATCTGACAAGCAGGAGAAATAAATAATGAATGTAAGTAATTTCACACCACTGAACCGCTAACACATGAAAAAGTTGATGGTAATTCTTCTAACCACACAGTTTATGCTTATTTTTTCACTTAGACTATTTTCTCAATCTGATTGCGAAATACAGGAGTTTGGGATCATCACGGGCGCACTGACAAACTTCCCAGCCAACCAAAACTATCTTAAGGAAAATATTACCGTGTTTTATCTTACCCCTTACGTGCGGACAGGCAAGCATGAGTTTTCTGCAGGTATTGTTTATCCTTTAAGTACCCAGGGCTTATATTTTAACGATAACAACATTAATCCCCGCTTAGGCGCCATGGCAGGTTATAAATTCTATATATTTAATGTGTTGGGCCGGGAAAACCTGTTCGTTCATTATTCATTCCAGTATTTAAGATTTGGGGGAAATTTTGATACCCATATTTTAAATAACCAACCATATCATTGGACTGAAACAGATATGTGTATCAATAATGTGATTGGCCTGGGCTATAACTTGTTTTTTGATTACAATGAACGGTTCGGGTTCTATTATACTTTGGATTATGTCATCTCGCAGACCGGTTATAAACTTAGTTCCTCTGATGTCAACAATAATTCCTGGGCGACTCAATATTTCTGGAACCATCTAAGTACTAATTTTGGTTTTATTTTTAAGCTTGGTTCGTTAACCAAGAAAAATAAAAAGTAAACTGTCGGATTTTTGCACCGGTGTTAAAATCCAGACCGGGAACGTTCGTTGTAATTGCCATTCACGTATTGCTAACTGTAACAAAGCGAACACTTTAACCGAATTTTGATTTTTTCAGTCACACTTTTTGCATTTAATCAGTCTAACCATTAAAGACAATTAAATAACAAGAAGATAAAAACTTTAAAAATCAAAATTACTATGGCACATCCGGATTTCAGAAATATGGGCATGTTTGCTCAAAAACCCGAAACAAACGTATCGGCGGACTTTCCTTTTACCGGCAAAACACAAATGGTAAATGGAACACCAATTTACTATTACGAACAAGGGCGAGGTGACCCTGTTTTATTTCTTCACGGCATTCCGACAAGTTCGTATTTGTGGAGAAATATCGTACCAAAAGTTGCATCACAAGGCAGAGCAATTGCTTTTGATTTAGCAGGTTATGGACAATCTGGCCTTCCCGCTGACAAGGATTACAGCATCCGGTCACAATATAAATATGTAAAGGGTTTTATTGACTGTCAGCACCTTAAAAATATTACACTTGTCGTAAATGATCTTGGTTCATTACTTGGACTAAAATATGCTGTGGAAAATCCTGAAAACATTAAACAAATTGTATTTATTGAAGCTGCATTTATGCCAACAGAAAGGTGGTATAAACAATTGACTTTGATGCAAAAAATAATGTTCAAAATGATGCGTAATCACAAACGAGCAGAAAACATGATAGTAACCAAGAATAAAATTCCTGCGATGATGATGAAAATGGCAGTAGTGAGGAAACTATCGATGAGTGAAATGAAGTGGTATTTGTCTCCTTTTGAAAAGGATGTTGAAAGAAGAAAGCTCATGTTATATGGTCCGGGACCTGCAACTTTTCCCAAAAAGGGAATAAGCATAGAAAAAGGGGATTTTGCAGATGAAATAGATAAAGTTGCATCAGGATTAAAAAAGATGAGTGAGACCAAACCTTTTCTTCTTTTCTATGCATCGCCGGGGATGATAACCCGAAGACCTGCTGTTGAATATGCGAAACAAAACTTTAAAAAATTAACTTTGTTAAATGTCGGCAAAGGGAAACATTTTTTACAGGAAGACCATCCCGATGCAATTGCAACAGGAATTATAAATTGGATGATAAATACAAAATAATATGGTTGAAAATAGCATGAATGAGATTGTTACAAAAGCCACCAACGGAGATAAACAGGCTTTGAATGAGGTTGTAAAATCTATCGATAAATTGGTGTATAACCTGGCAATAAAAATGCTCTGGAATCCTGAAGATGCTGAAGATGCCAGTCAGGAAATATTGATCAAGGTAATTACCAATCTGGGAAGTTTCAAAGGCAATAGCTCTTTTTCTACCTGGGTTTATCGCATTGCAACAAATTATCTGTTAACTTATTTATCTAAAAACAAGAGCAGGCATATGATGAGTTTTGATTCATTGGCCGAAGATCTCTCGCAAGGAATGCTAAATGACGTTGGATTCAATGAAAATACCGGGGAACAAAAATTATTGATCCAGGAAATAAAAATAGGTTGCACAAACGGTATGTTACAATGTTTGGCCCCCGAAAGCAGAACAACCTATATTTTGGGTGATATTCTCCATTTGAATAGCATCGAAGGGGCTAACATTCAAAATATTAGCCCTGAAGCTTTCAGAAAAAGACTTTCAAGGGCAAGAGGGCTGCTTTTTGCTTTTATGGAAACAAATTGTGGAATTGCACAACCGAAAAACAAATGCCGTTGTAAAAAACAAATTTGTCATTGTGTTTCAGCCAGCAGAGTAAATCCCAAAAAACTATTGTTCGCAACAAACGGAGAAGACATTGAACTTTTAGAATGTATAAATTCTGCTGATGACACCGTAAAATTATTTCAAACAAATCCCGACTATGAAATACCGGAAAAAGCAGTTGAAGAATTAAAACACATTTTGGAAATATCCTGACAGAAGATAGAAGTTCAGCGTTATATTTGCAGTATAGTATTTTAGCGCTAAAATTCCGCCACCTCGCCAACCTCCAAAACATCGTGAATTTTAAACTTTGATAAAAGAGTTAAAAAGCGCCGTAATGCAAGTGTCAATCATGAAAAATCATTGTTAATACATAAAACATGCAAACAATATTGGGTTCGGGCGGTGCTATTGGAACAGATCTGGCCAAAGCACTTAAACAATATACCAGCGACATTAAATTGGTCAGTCGAAATCCGGTAAAAGTTAATGACTCGGATATTTTAGAATCAGCTGACTTTTCAGACTCACAGCAGATAAAAAATGTGATAAAAGGAAGTGAAATTTGTTACATCACTGTGGGTTTCGAATACAAAATAAAAGTATGGAAAGACCGATGGCCGTTTTTCGTCAAAAATGCAGTTGAATCGTGTATTGAGTTCAATACAAAAATGGTTTTCTTTGATAATGTTTATGCTATTGGCGGAAACAATGTTAATCACATAACAGAAAATTCGCCGATCAGCCCATGCAGTAAAAAAGGAGAAATCCGCGCCTGGATTGACCGATACATAATGGAACAAGTTGAAGCAGGTAAACTTAAAGCGATTATTGCCAGAGCTCCGGACTTTTTTGGATCCGTAAAAAAACAGAACAGCCTGCTGATGAATTTGGTGTACGACAATATGGCGAAAGGAAAAACCGCACAATGGTTTTGCAATGCAGATGTTGTTCACACGATGGGATATACTCCCGATCTCGCTAAAGGTACGGCCATATTGGGTAATACAGCTGAAGCATATAACCAGATATGGAACCTTCCGGTTGATATGAATGCACTGACCGGCAGGGAATGGGTGAAATTATTCGCAGCGGAAATGAAGGCATCTGAAAAGGTATTTGTACTGCCTCTTTGGGGCCTTAAACTTTTGGGAGTTTTCGTTCCAATATTAAGAGAGATGCCGGAAATGATGTATCAATTTGACAGACCCTATCATTTCGATTGTTCTAAATTTTTCAACCAATTTAAATACACACCGACTACCAATAAGGATGCAGTCAAGCAAACAATAGAGATACTAAAAAGGCATGAACCGGTTTTATAATGGCTGGTGTTCAGATCATTGGACTATATTGTTTACCTAAAACATTGATATTATGAAAGAAATTGAAAATTTATGGCCAAAAGATTTAGGCAGATTAGATATAAGAATGCCTAAAGAGATACTGCTCAAACAAGTCCAGTATTTAGAAAATTTGTCGAAAAATGTTCTTGTCGGAGAAGTCAAAACCTCGAAAAGTGTTATCGATCAAACAAAAATACAGGTCATTAATTATGAATTCGTTATTAAGGTTCCCTCATTGGGAAACTACCAATTTTCATTGTTGAGGGTTATGCATGATTTTAACATATATCCGATTAAGGTTTTTAATGTATTAACAGAAAGTGAGGAAGTTGCAAATGATGAAACCACCTTTATTGAGGCATTGAAACGTATTTTCAGCGACAGGACTACTACCAATGCCATCAATGCAGTATTAAGTGATAATTTTTAACTGCAACTTTTACGGAGCGATTGTATTATAAGTGGTACGATGCCTTGCTTTTCGGAAGTGTTATGAAGAGAATTTATATCGATACCACTTTTATTCTAAAAGACTATTCTTCAAAAAGGTAATAAATCAGTAACGGTTTTGTTTGTCCTTCAACCAAATGATATGAGAGCAATAGGCAACACACCATTGATAAAATTAGAACGATTGTCAGAACCTGGCTGGGCTGAAATATATGTGAAGTATGAAGGTGCAAACCCAACCGGAAGTATGAAAGATCGAATGGCCCTTTCAATGATCGAAGGAGCAGAAAAAAGGGGCGAGCTCAAACCGGGGGGTACAGTGGTTGAGTATACGGGTGGCAGTACAGGAAGTTCTTTGGCCATGGTTTGTGCATACAAGGGCTATCATGCACATTTTGTGTCCTCTGATGCTTTTGCAGAAGAAAAGATACAGACAATGCGCGCTTTTGGAGCCCAAGTGGATATCATTCCAAGTAAAAATGGATTCATAACTGCAGAACTTATTAACTCCCTGGTTGAAAGAGCAAAAAAACTCAGTCAGGCTTCCAATACCTTTTGGACCGACCAGTTTAACAATATTGACAATAGAAATGCCTACCATAAAATGGCAAGAGAGATTTCCGATGCACTTGAAAATAAAATTGATGAATTCATAGCAGGAGTTGGAACCGGAGCTTGCTTTTCGGGGAACGCAGAAGTTTTTAAAAATGAGATATCCAACATTCGTTGTATCCCTATTGAACCTTATGGGGTACGTTCTCTTTCAGGTGGCGACACGTCAGGCAACCACAGGTTAGAAGGTATCGGGGCAGGATTTGTACCCTCTATCTGTAAGTTAGAATTGGCGGATGAAATCATGGCCGTAAAAGATGAAGATGCTTACGACACAGCGAGAAAGTTAGCAACGATGGAGGGGATTTTAGGAGGAATAACTTCCGGAGCCAATGTATGGGCAGCAATTCAACGAGCGAGAATTATCGGGGTTGGAAAAAGAATTGTTACTGTTATTTGTGATTCAGGATTAAAGTATCTCAATGGGGATTTGTATAAATAATTTATCTATTCATTGACATCTTGTTATACTTATTGCGGTATTCAATTGGGGTAAGACCTGTAATTTTTTTAAATGTTGACCGGAATGCCTTGTTATCTGTATAACCAACATCAAACATTACTTCGCTAATATTTTTACGGCTGGTTTCAAAATTACGTTTAGCAACTTCTACTTTAACCCGGTGAATATACGTTAAAACCGAGTTGTTCGTAGCAAGTTTAAACCTGCGTTCAAAACTTCTTTTACCGACAGCTACTTTATCAGCCAACGCTTCAACAGTAATTTTTTCTTCAACATTTTTCTCGATGTATTCCTGTGCTTTCCTGATGGACTCATCATTATGTTCTTTTTGTCCTTTAAACATGGCAAATAACGATTGGCTGTTCCGGTCGATATCAATGGCAAAATATTTTGAAATAAAAATTGCCGTTTCGCGGTCAGTATGTTTTTCAACAAGATGTAACAGCAAATTCCAATAAGAGTGAGCTCCACCACTTGAATAAATCCTATTTTCTTCTGTTACAATACTCCCACTCTGAACTAAAACTTCAGGGAACATTTCACGAAACTCATTTATGAAGCCCCAATGAGTCGAACATTTCTTTCCATTTAGTAAGCCTGTTGAGGCCAATAAAAATGCACCCACACATAGGGAAGCCACTTCCGCTCCCGTGTTGTATTGCTGAACAATCCATGGGATCAATTTGTTATTGGATGCAATGGCACTTTTAATATCACCAAACAGTGCCGGGATGATAACCAAATCGGTTTTACATACTTCTTTCAGTAATTTATCGGGATAAACGTAATACCTGCCATCGTTGAGCTTTATAACCTTTTTTACACCAACCAGTTCAACATTAAACAATGGTTCTTTCCCCGATTTGACCAGAAACTGGTTAACAGCACTAAAACAATACTGCGGGTCAGCAATGGCCTGCAAAACCGAACTTTCAGCAACAAGAATGGCTATATTTTTCATTTCGCAAAAATAAAAATAAATCTGTCGCAAATCGCCTTTCATCTGTCACTTTTGCACATCACCTGTCCAAGCAGGGTCAACTATATTTGTATCATAAAATTAAATCCGTTACTCACACATTAAAATATTATTCCCATGAATACAATAACAGAAATAGCAACGATAAAAATCCGGGCGACTATCAAGGCTCCGGTTGAAAAAGTTTGGAACCTTTGGACAGATCCAAAGCATATAATCCAATGGAACAATGCATCAGATGACTGGCATACTCCAAAATCAGAAAACGATTTACATGTGGGTGGAAAATTTCTTTCACGTATGGAAGCCAAGGATGGTAGTTTGGGGTTTGACTTTGCAGGAGAGTATAGTAAAATAGAATTGTTTAAGCAAATAAATTATACCATCGGCGACGGCAGAAAAGTGAAAGTATCCTTTGTCTCGAAAGGAAATGAAACCACGGTTACGGAAACTTTTGAAGCGGAACAAACCCACACAATTGAAATGCAGCAAACAGGCTGGCAGTCTATTTTAGATAACTTTAAAAAATATGTTGAAACATTGAGTTAATTGAACGTTTAACAATTTAAAACTTAAAATCTATGTCAAGAGTAAGCACATATCTTAATTTTTCCCGTAATACGGAGGAAGCATTTAATTTTTACAAATCTATTTTCGGTGGTGAATTCCTTGGAGATATTTCGCGTTTCAGGGATGTTCCACCATCACATGATATGCCTCCATTACCGGAAACAGATAAAAATCTGGTGATGCATATAGCATTGCCCATTCTTGGCGGGCATGTTATAATGGGAACTGATGCCCCGGAATCGTTGGGATTTCACGTAAATTCCGGAAATAACATCTACATTATGCTGGAGCCCGATACGCGGGAAGAAACAAAGCGTTTGTTTAATGCGCTTTCAAAAGGAGGTAAAGTGGAAATGGAACTACAGGATATGTTTTGGGGAGATTACTATGGAAGCTGCCAAGATAAATATGGTGTGCAGTGGATGTTTGACTGCACTGAAAAAAATAAATAGCTATGAAAAATCCGATATATCCGTGTCTCTGGTTTGACGGAAAAGCAAAAGAAGCAGCAGAATTTTACTGTTCCATTTTTGATCATTCGGTCATTACCACCGAAACGCCATTGGTGGTAATAATTGAGTCAGCCGGGCAAAAATTCATGTTTCTGAATGGCGGACCACAATTTACAATCAATCCTTCAGTCTCTTTTTATGTGTTGTATGAAAAAGAAAAGGAGATTGGTCAAGTGTGGAATAAACTTTTGGAAGCCGGTTCCGTCCTAATGCCTCTGGACAAATATGATTGGAGCGCAAAATATGGTTGGATACAAGACCGGTACGGCATCAGTTGGCAATTGTCATTAGGCAAGATGGCGGAGGTCGGTCAGAAATTCACTCCTTTTCTGATGTTTACAGGTGGACAAAATGGCAAAGCGAATCAAGCAATTCGGTTTTACACGTCGGTATTTGAGGATTCAAGTGTTACAGGTATCTTGAGGTATAGTAAAGACGAAAATGAAGTGGAAGGATCAGTGAAACATGCACAATTCAGTCTGGGCAAACACGTTTTTATGGTAATGGACAGTTCATTGCCACACCAATTCAGCTTTAATGAAGCCATTTCGTTTGTAGTGGATTGTGAAACCCAGGAAGAAATAGATTACTATTGGAGCACGCTTAGTGAAGGTGGTAGAGAAGATCAATGTGGCTGGCTGAAAGATAAATTTGGGGTATCCTGGCAAATCGTTCCAACCATCCTGAGTACACTAATGACCGACACTTCCAGATCAGAGCGGGTTCTCAATGCGTTTCTTAAGATGAAGAAATTTGATATTGAAAAGTTGGTTAATGCCTGAACCAAAGATAATTCGGTAACCTCACCGATAAATTCGGTATCAATTGGGTGTTGCATTATCAATTATAATATTGATTTTATTCAGCTCATCCCCCAGACTCTTCTTAAGGAGAAGGGGTTCAGGGATTTGAGGTCCTCGGGGTATATCCACTCCCCTTGGGTGGAATTGGAGTCAGGGCTTGCACAGGGGTTTATATCATTGGTTCTCCTACGAAACATCTTGTGCATAGATCGTTAAATCCGACTGAAAATGATCAATTATGATATGCGCTATCGGTCCTGAAAAATGGTGCTGACAGAGAACCCTTTGACCGTATTTCACATAAAGAGATCGACTCTTCAAAGCTATGTTTATTAATTTTGTCTATTCGTCAGGTGTGTAAATTTTACTGATGAATGTTGGAATATTTAATTTATAAGTACATGAAAATCCGCTATATTGATATCAAAGCATCAGATTTTGATTTTATTAAAGAGATTTATGATTATTATATTGTAAACTCCACAGCGACCTATTATACTGAAAGAATATCCGTTGACGAACTCAAAGAGTTTATCTTGACGGGTCACAAAAAATATAAATCATTCCTCATAAAAGTAAACAATCACTTATGTGGATTTTGTTATTTGTCGCAATACAAGAAACGACAAGCTTATGATAGAACAGCAGAAGTTTCGTTATATTTAAAACCTGAATTTACGGGACAAGGAATCGGAAAAGATATTTTAAATTACCTCGAGAAAGTTGCAAGAAAAAATGGCATCAGTGTATTGATCGGAATCATTTCGGGTGATAATGATAGGAGTATTAAATTATTTGAACGATGTGGCTATGAGAAATGCGCACACTATAAACAGGTAGGTGAAAAATTCAATAAAATACTTGATGTCGTTGCCTATCAGAAAATAATCATTAAAAAATGAAATGGTTGCCGGGTCAGCACAATTGTTAGAATTCAATTATAAATAAATACAATTTATCTCTATGGAACCTCATAAACCAAAATCATTAAATGAACTAAAAGCCCTTCGTAAGCCTATTCGCAATACCAATGTGGTGACCAAACAAAAATTATCACTTTTAGATAAACTTGCTTTGTGGATCACAAAAAATGTGGGCACGATGGGTTTCTTTTTTTTCATTTTTATCTGGACCGCAGGCTGGCTGACCTGGAATGCTCTTGGTCCCAGAGAGGTACGTTTCGACCCCTACCCTGCTTTCGTACTTTGGCTCTTTATCTCTAATATGATCCAGATATTCCTGATGCCGTTGATCATGATCGGGCAGAACCTTCAAAGCGATCATGCCGAAGTACGTGCTGAAGCAGACTTTGAAGTGAACACCAAGGCCGAACTTGAAATTGAGACGATACTTATGCACCTTGAAAACCAGAACAGGATTATTATGGAGATCCTGAAAAGGTTGGAAAAGAATTGAATTATCCAAATTTTATGAAAGGATGGAAAGAATGACCCTTTTAAAAGACACACATAAAGAAGAACACATTGGGAGTTCGGCATTCATCACCGATATCGTTATTGGTATGGCGGATGGATTAACAGTGCCATTTGCTTTGGCAGCAGGTTTGAGCGGAGCAGTTCAGAGCAATACAGTAGTTATAATGGCCGGCATTGCAGAAATTGTCGCCGGAAGCATTGCGATGGGATTGGGTGGTTACCTTGCCGGCAAAACAGAGCAGGAGCATTTTCAGTCGGAATTAAACCGGGAGTATGATGAAGTGGAAACTTTACCTGAGAAAGAAATGGGAGAGGTAAAACTTATTTTTGCACAATATGGATTAAATGAGGGCACTCAGAATATCATTGCCGAGGAATTGGCCAAGGACAAAGATAAATGGGTCGACTTTATGATGAAATATGAATTGGGACTGGAAAAACCTGATGCCAACCGGGCTCGGAACAGTGCCGCTACTATCGGTATCTCTTATATTGTAGGTGGTTTCATTCCGCTGTTGGCCTATTTTTTTACACAGACTCCCTTTCAGGGATTATTGCTTTCCGCATTGCTTACTGTAATTTGCCTGTCCATTTTCGGCTATTTTAAAAGCAAGGTAACGGGACAGCCACCTTTGAAAGGTGCCATAAAAGTTACCCTTATCGGAATTACAGCTGCAGCGGCTGCCTTTCTGGTTGCAAAAATATTCAATGGGTTGTTATAAGTTTTTATCTGTTACCGTTTAAGTATATGAAATCAGTGAATGTATATTTCCAAGAGGATTTTTATTTAACCCTGGGATTTATTTAACTTTCCTCTATAAATCTGGTGGATTTTTATGCGGTGCGTATAAGAATTACAATTATTATGTAAGTTTATGAATTAAAATTGCGTTTTAAGCTCCCGCTCGATGAATAATTATATTGTAAAAGTTTTAGAAGCATATAATGTCACCCATGATGTGAGATGCTTTGTGGTTGAAAAACCGGCAGGTTATCATTTTATTCCGGGTCAGGCGACCTTGATTTCCATAAATCATCCGGAATGGGAGGATGAACTTCGGCCATTTACTTTTACTTCCCTGAACGAACAGGATTACCTTGAATTTGTGATCAAGATATACAATGATCATGAAGGAGTTACCAACATACTCGGGGGTATCAATGCGGGTGAGGAATTGATTGTTCATGACATTTTCGGAGCTATTCACTACAAGGGGCCGGGTGTTTTTATTGCAGGGGGAACAGGGATTACACCGTTTATTTCCATTTTCCGACATTTATATAGGAACAATCAACTAAGCGGCAACAAGCTCTTCTATTCCAACAAAACGTCAGCCGATGTTATCCTGGAAGAAGAATTGCACTTGATGCTTAAGAATGATTTTGTGAAACTGTTTACCAGGGAAAATGTTCCAGACTATTTTGGATCCAGGATTGACCGCAATTTCCTAATTAGAAATATAGCAAACTTCCGCCAAAATTTTTACATATGCGGATCCCACGAATTTGTGGTCAATATTTCCGGATATTTGGTCAGTCTGGGAGCTAAACCGGATACCGTTGTTTTTGAATAGTGAAACTAAAAAGTAAAAATGAAGAGAACGGGTTTGATCACCGGTTCAAAAACAGGCCCTTTATCAAGCTATTACAAAAACCGGGTTAATCCGTTTCTTCGGGAAAATGGCAGGATCATCGCCCAATCCATTTTTACCCTCCTATTTATTGGTCTTGGGATTTGGTTCATAACACATGAGCGTGCTGAACTGGTTGAGGTAAAAAATGTGCTTACGGCTGCACGGTGGCAATGGGTCCTTGCCGGAACCGGTCTTACCATTATATATATTTTACTTCAAGGGCAAATGTATGTTTATTCGTTTGCCACAATCCGGAACAAAGTATCTTTAATGGATTCTACCGTACTTTTCATTAAAAGAAATTTTATCAGCGTTTTTTTACCTGCCGGAGGAATTTCTTCTCTTGCTTTTTTTACGGGTCCGATTGAATGTAAAGGAATAAAAGGAACCCAAATTCATTTTGCTTCTTCAATCTATGCATTTGTTGGAATACTTTCCGTAGTCATTGTGGCGGTCCCTGCATTCATATTTGCAGTTACAGAGGGAACGATCGGTTCCGGTGAATTGTATGCTTTGGTCGCTATATTTCTGTTGATTTTTCTTTTGGTGTTTGCCTACCGTTCCCTTATAAAAAAGGGAGGGGTCTACACCCTGCTGGTTAAACTTATTCCTGCTTCAGAGGTTTTTCTTGATGATTTACAGAATAACAGGATTGACAGGAAAAACTTTTTACTCACCATCGTCACTTCGGTTCTCATTGAATTTGTCGGTATAGCGCATCTCTATATTGCAATGATAACCCTCAATTTCGAACCTTCCTTTTTTGCAGCTGTTATGGGTTATATTATTTCGGTCATCTTTTTAATTGTATCACCCTTTCTGCGCGGACTTGGGCCTGTAGAAGTATCGATGACCTATATCCTCATCCGTTTTGGTTTCGGGAATGTGGAGGCCATTGCCGTTGTCTTGTTATATCGCTTCTTTGAATTCTGGATGCCTTTGATTGCAGGAGTTTTAGCATTTCTTTCGAAATTAAACAAATTGTTGATGCGGGTTCTGCCGGCATTATTTCTGATGGGGTTGGGAATACTGAATATTGTTTCTGTATTGACTCCGGCTATTTCTGAAAGGTTGATCCGGTTAAAGGATTTTTTACCGGTGGGGGTCATTCATGCTTCCAATTACCTTGTTATGACTGCAGGATTATTTCTATTGGTTACTGCTGCTTTTATGCTGAAAGGTATGCGAACTGCCTGGTGGTTTGCTCTCTTTTTAAGTATTTTATCGTTTATAGGACATATTACCAAAGCCATTGATTATGAAGAAGCGATTGTTGCGCTTATTGTAGTTGTTGTTCTGATTATAACCCGGAAAGAATATTACATTAAATCCAATCCGAAATTACGAAATATAGGAATCCAGACTTCCCTGCTTTTTACTGTTGCTATATTGACATACGGGATTGTGGGTTTTTATTTTCTTGACAAAAAGCATTTTAATATCGACTTTGATTTATTTCAATCCATTCGTTTTACCCTGCAGAATTATTTTTTGATCGGAAGCAGTGAATTGGTTCCGGCCGATTCATTTGCGAGGAATTTTCTTTATTCCATTAATATAAGTGGATTTTTATCCATCGCCTTCCTGATTTATACATTGGTTCGGTCCTACAAGGCCAAAAAAAATGTTACGGATGAAGAATTTTCCCTGGCAAAGAACCTGATGAATTCGTATGGAAATTCATCACTGGATTATTTTAAAACATACAGTGACAAAATGCTTTTCTTTTCTGCAGACAAAAAGGCATTTATTGCATATCGTATCTCCGGAAATTTTGCCGTTGCACTTGAAAATCCGGTTGCTGAAAATAGTGAGGAAATGGAAAGATGCATCCGTGGATTTGATGCTTTTTGTTATGAGAACGGGCTCAAAAGCATATTTTACCGGGTTCCGGAAGAATCACTTGAAATTTATCACAAACTTCATAGGAAAGATCTGTTTCTCGGGCAGGAAGGCATTGTTGACCTTTCAACATTTACTATGGAAGGAGGCACCAGAAAATCTTTACGTAATGCAATAAATAAAGTAACCGACAGGGGGTTTAAAGCTACGGTTCATATTCCCCCAGTTCATGATAATATTCTTCAGAAAATAAAATCGGTAAGTGATGCATGGCTGGAGGATACTGACAGAACTGAGATTGTTTTTTCGCAAGGTATGTTTGTTTGGGATGAACTGAAGCAGCAAACCATAATTACAGTTGAAAACGCAGAAGAAAAAATTGTTGCATTTCTGAATACCGTACCTGATTATGCCAAAAACGAAGCCACATATGATTTAATCAGGAAAACAAAAGATGCCCCTAACGGAGTGATGGATTTTATTTTAATTGAACTTTTTAACTATTTAAAATCCCGGAATTTCAGGTATGTTAATTTAGGATTTGCACCTTTGAGCGGATTGGATGATCCTCATACATTCCCTGAAAGATCCATGAAATTTGCGTATGAAAAAATCAGATCGTTTTCACATTACAAAGGATTGCGCGAATACAAAGAAAAATTTGAACCGGTATGGTATAACAAGTATTTGATTTACCAGCATGATTACGACTTACTGAGGGTTCCGGCCGCTTTAGCAAATGTTATTAAGTCTTGATGCGATGAAATCAATCATTTTTCTCTCTTTTGGAGTATCGATGTTAACTTTAACGATAAATGCCAATCCTGTTGACACATTGCATTATGGAGTGTTTGGTAAAATCACTGTTTACCGGCCGGATAAAGTACCTGACGCCGTTGTTCTTTTTGTTTCCGGCGACGGAGGGTGGAATAAAGGTGTAGTGGATATGGCTAACAAAATCGTTTCTCAGGGTGCACTGGTAGCGGGGATAGATATTCAACATTATTATAAAAACATCCGGTCTTTAAAATCCAAATGCCATTATCCGGCAAGTGATTTTGAAGAATTGAGCCTGACTATTCAAAAAAAATACAAATTCGAAAAATACCTTAAGCCCATATTGGTTGGCTATTCTTCGGGGGCAACCCTGGTATATGGTATTCTGGCACAGGCACCTGCCAATACCTTCAAAGGTGCCATTTCGCTGGGGTTTTGTCCCGACATTGAGATTGACAGACCGCTGTGTAGTGGTTCAGGATTAACTTCCCATGTGCTTAAAGATGCTAAATCATTTTATCTTGAACCTTGTATGCATTTAACAGCTCCTTTCATAACGCTGCAAGGCATGATTGACCAGGTTTGCTCTTATGAAGATACGAAAAAATATATTGAAGGTATGCCTATGGGCGAACTGATATCATTACCCAATGTTGGTCATGGTTTTTCGGTTACCCGAAACTGGTTGCCGCAGTTTATTTCATCTTACCAGAAAGTTATCACAGAACCCGGTTATGTTGAGAAAATAACTGCCCAGAACAAATTGCTGCAATCGCAGCATATGGCTCCTTTGAACATCAATTTACCGTTGACATTAATTCCATCTTATTCAAAAGAAAACCTGCCCCTCGCATTTTTCATTTCAGGCGATGGTGGCTGGACAAGTTTTGACCAGGGAATCTGTGAAAAACTTGCTGAAAAGGGAATACCAGTTGTTGGCCTTGACGCACAAAAATATTTTTGGAACGGAAAACAGCCAAAAGAAGCTTCAGATGATATCACCAGGGCTGTTGAGTATTATATGCAGCAATGGAATAAAAAATCATTTGTACTGATCGGTTATTCATTCGGAGCATGTGTGGCTCCCTTTATTTCGAACAATTTTTCTAATCCGTTAAAAGAAAACTTAAAAGGGGTTTATTGTTTCTCTCCTGATGAAACCGGTGATTTTGAAATTCATATTTCAGATATGCTGGATTTTACAACCAGGGAAAAGTATGATGTTCTGGGTGAAATAAGGAAAATAAAATCATTGAATCCGGTGTGCATTTTTGGCAATGAGGAGGATATGGAGTTGCGGAATCATTTTGGAACCACAGGGACAAAAGTCGAAACCCTCCCTGGCAATCATCATTATGACAATGATTTTAACGCCGTGGCAACAATGATCTATAAAGACTTTACTTTCAACAAATAGGAAGATCTCCATCATCACCAACTCTTAAAAGAAATCCGGAAATTTGTATCTTTGTTTTCTTCCTGATCATAAAGACCCTGATCATTAAGACTTTATATGACTTTGTAAAGGAATGGATACAACAAAATCAGGATAATCTCTTTATCAAAATTTGAAAAATATGGTTCAAATTCCGACCTCCCGTTGAAACGATTTCTCAGACCCGGTATTGATCAAGGATTGATTTTTATGATCCTGGCTATCGGGGCATGGTTACGATGTTATCATCTTTCCGACATCCCCTTCACCTATGATGAATTCAGCGCCATAATCCGGACCCACTTTTCGACTTTTAACGAATTGATCGACAAAGGGGTCAGAATTGACGGACATCCTGCCGGGGTACAGGTTTTTCTCTATTATTGGATCAAAATATTCGGGATAAATGAGGTGATTGTGAAACTACCTTTTATTTTTTGCGGGTTGCTTGCAGTCTGGCTGATTTACCGAATCGGGAGTGAATGGTTCAATTCCACGGTAGGATTGGTTGCCGCATCCTTTCTTTCGTTTCTTCAATACCCTGTAATGTACAGCCAGATCGCACGGCCATACGGGAGCGGTCTCTGTTTTGCCTTGCTCATGGTCTTTTTCTGGAACCGGTTGGTTTTCTATCCGCAAAACCGGAAGTATCTGAATGTCACCGGTTACATCCTTGCCGGAGCGCTGTGTACCTATAACCATCACTTCAGTCTGCTCTTTGCCTTCATGGTTGGGGTAACCGGATTGTTATTATGTAAAAGGGAGAATATCCGTTCTTACCTGCTTGTCAACCTGATGATCCTCATTCTCTATATCCCGCATTTGCCCATCTTTTTTCATCAGTTGAGTGTTGGAGGTATTGAAGGATGGTTACAAAAGCCACGGTACGATTTTATATTCGACTATCTTCAGTACATTTTTCAGTTTTCGGTTTATGTTTATCTTTTGGTATTTTTACTGATAAGCCTTGCACTCTATTGGTATGAAGATAAACCTGTTGTTAAAAAAAAGTTTCTGTTCATTTCGTTGGGCTGGTTTCTTATCCCCTATCTTGCCGGCTTTATTTATTCGAAATATGTCAATTCCGTCTTGCAATATTCCGTCCTGATCTTTTCATTTCCTTTCCTGCTCTTTTTACTATTCGGGTACTTCAAGACTGAAAAACCGGTTCACAAAATAGTTGTTGTTAGTCTTATTGCTGTTATTGTGATTCCTTCATTGGTCGCCGGGCGAAAACATTATGAACTTTTTTATCATTCCCCTTATCGCGAGATAGTCGTAGTATCGAAATATCTGACCGATTCCCTGGGTGCAGGTAATTGCGCGGTTATTCTGGGCACACCGGAGAAAATCAATGCATACTACCTGAAAAAATTTCATTATTCGGATCTGCGTTATGTTTCTGAAGATTCGCTGGGTGTGAACGGGCATATTCGTTCTTTCCTTGACAATACTAAAAGTGCATATCTTGTGTATGGCACTATTCCATCTTCACAATGGGAGCATTACGCATTGATAATAGAGAGGTTCCCATATCTTATTAAACATATAATGTATTGCGGGGGAGATTTATATCTTTTTTCGCGTTACAAACCCTTAAAAGAGAAAACAGAATATTTTTATGAAGTGGTGAATGACTTTGAAACGATTCGGCCGGAATGGATTAATACAGATGAGAGTAATAGTAAAGATTCTCTGCCACTGAATGGAACGCGTTCTTATTGGAATATAGATACTAGTGAATTCAGTCCCACTTTTTTCAAACCATTGAGGGATTTGATCCGGACAGGGTATGATGTGGTTGATGTATCAGTCGATGTCAGGATCCCCCAGATCTTCCCCGGAGCCTGGTTGGTTACAAGCGTCACATCCGGGAAAAAAATAATATCCTGGAGGTCGATCCCGGTAAATACATTTGTCACACCAGGGCATGAAGGCAAAGCTTTTATATCGTTACGGGTGTCTGACATTGATTTAAAACATCACGCTTTGATATTCAATGCGTATATCTGGAATCCGATGAAGTTGTCTTATGAGATGGATGATTTTACCGTCAGGGTACGTCATGACAACCCCGTGATCTATGGTTTATACCGCCCTGTTGAACCATGAGGAGTGATTTACGATTTACGATTTTTAGATTGTAGATTTTGATACATTATCCTGTATCTTGTATTCAGTATCCAGTATCCAGTATCGGTGAGCGTAGCGAGCTTTCATCCAGTATCGACGAGCGCAGCGAGCTTTCATCCAGCATCGAGCATCCGCGAGCACAGCGAGCTTTTATACGGCATCTAGCAAATCTCCCAGTGTATATCCAAGTTTCAGGAGATTTTCCGGTTTCAGGATCGACTGGAGTTTTTCTTCCTTAAGGATCTTCAGTTCACGGTTGGCTTCAAAAATATCCTGGTTTTTAGTCTTCATCTGCGAAGCCAGTATTGAAGCTTTATGGTAACCGACAAAAGGCAAAAGTGCGGTAGTGATTGCCGGACTGCGAAAAAGCTGGTTACGACTTATAGAAGGATGAATGACCAATTCCTCAAAAAGGTTTTTCTTCAATGTCTGATTGCAGGCGATGAGCAGTTCCAAACTTTCCAGCAAAGCGTGCCCGATAACAGGCAGGTAAGCATTGAGTTCCAAACAACCCTGAGCACAAAGCGCGGTGATAAGCTGATCGTTGGCATAAATTTTATGGGCAGCGCTGATCACGAATTCCGGGATAACGGGATTGATCTTCCCGGGCATGATGGAACTGCCCAGTTGGCGTTGCGGAATAACCATCTGATGGTGGGAACCGCCTTCCGGTTGTCCAGGGTTTGCGGGTTCACCAGGTTTATGCGAATTTTGATCAACTTTTGTTGATGTTGGATTACATAGGTCAGAGGCAAGTAACCGGATATCGGAACTTAATTTTTCAAGATTAACAGCATGGGCTTTAAGGGTGGCATGAACTTCCACAAACGAATCGAGATTACTTGTGGTATCGGATAAATTCTCGCTTCGGGTAACAGGAAGGTTGGTGATTTTCTGGAGGTTATGGATAGCCTCCATAATAAAAAAGCGGGGAACGGCGATTCCGGTACCGATAGCGCTCCCGCCGAGATTGACCACTTTAATGCGTTCAAAACATTTGGAAACGCGCCACCAATCCCGGGAAAGAGCTTCGCTGTAAGCACTGAAGAATTTTCCGAATGAAGATGGTACGGCTTCCTGCATCTGGGTGTATCCAATTCGCAGGTCGCTCTGATGCTTTACTTCCTTCTGCTCATTGATAAACCGCAGGTCATTGATGGCGTTTTCGAGGTCCTTCAACAAAAACATGACTGCCACTTTCAGCGAGGTAGGGACAACATCGTTGGTTGATTGAAAAATGTTCGCATCTCCGATCGGATCTATCAGGGAATAGTTACCCGGTTCTTCTCCGAGTGCCTTGAGGGCCACATTGGCAATGATTTCATTCACATTCATGTTGATACTGGTTCCTGCGCCTCCCGAAACGGCAGGGACAATAAAATCCGAAAAGTGTAATCCCCTGGCGACGTCCTCAGCGGCTTCGATGAGGGCATGAAGGACCTCATCCCTGATCCATGGAAATGTGGCAGGTAAAAAGTGAGTAGAACCTTTTGGTACATCCTCAGGATATTTTTCCCGGGCAGCTCGTTTATAATCAATATAGGTGAGGTAGCAGCTCTTTTTAACCATCCCTATCGCTTTGTACCATTCGATCAGAAATGTGGTCCGGTCGGGAAAATTTTCCCGGGCACGGAGCGCATGAATACCGTACAAAGCATCATCCGGCAATTCCCTTTCACCAATAAAATCATTTTCTTTACGCATATTTCCGGTTCCTTTCAAATTTCATTCATTATGACAGACAAATTTATTAAATTCTTACCTTTAGACGCTTAATGGATGAAATACCCTGACAGTGTAGCAAAACAGCATCATGAAAATATTGCTTATTGAAGACGAAAAAGAATTAGCGCTTTCGATCGCAGCTTACCTGCAGAAGGAAAACTACCGGTGTGAAGTTGTATTCAACTTCAATGACGCCGTTGAAAAGATCAATCTATATCAATACGATTGCATCATTGTCGACATCACGCTGCCCGACGGTAGCGGGATGAACGTCATCAGGATACTGAAAAAGAATAAATGTGAGACCGGGATCATTATCATTTCGGCTAAAAATTCGCTTGATGATAAAATTTCCGGACTGGAAACAGGTGCGGACGACTACCTCACGAAACCATTTCATTTGCCGGAACTCAATGCCCGGATCAAGTCAATCATCCGCCGTCGTAGTTTTGGCGGTGTCAATGAAATCGTTGTTAACGAGATCCGCATTTTACCTGAACAGATGGAAGTATTCGTAAATGACAGCCCGATTATACTCACAAAAAAAGAGTATGATCTGCTCATCTTTTTCCTTTCCAATAAGGACCGGGTTCTTACCAAAGAATCCATTGCCGAACACCTCTGGGGTGATGAGATGGATATGGCCGATTCCTTTGATTTTATTTATACCCACATCAAAAATCTCAGAAAAAAAATTATGGAAAAAGGGGGTCAGGATTACATCCTTACCATATACGGAATGGGTTATAAATTCACGGATTCGTGAAATTGAAACGCATGAAACTGCTGACAAAAACTTCGCGATATTACCTGATCCTTTCAGGGATTGTATTTATTATCAGTGGATTGATCTTTTATCACCTGTTACAACGTGTTTTTTATACCCAGCTTGACAGGACCCTGAAAGATGAGAAATTGTTGATTGAGGAAACCATCAATTATTCCGACAGTGTACCTGATTTCCGTACAATCTTTGGCCACCTGATCGAAGTCACCATTTTATACCAGCCGAACCGGAAGGCAGAGTTTATTCATGATACCATTATGTATAACGGCGAACAGGGAAAATTTTTATCCTATCGTCATCTTTTTGCTGAAAATA
The DNA here is from genome assembly GCA_023229525.1 of Bacteroidales bacterium. Taxonomy (GTDB): domain Bacteria; phylum Bacteroidota; class Bacteroidia; order Bacteroidales; family FEN-979; genus CAIVAT01. The sequence goes on along the minus strand of JALNZC010000027.1, from coordinate 17,052 downwards.
CTTCCATCCGTAATAAGGGTTATACCATCAATATTTACAAACCCCTGCATGAGACCGAAACACTCGTGGCCGGAATTGTCATTGTGATCGCATTGGTCTTCATTTCCCTGTTGATCCTTCTTGTCATTTTAAATTATATAATTTCCCGAAGAGTATGGATCCCTTTTCACCGTATTCTTTATAACTTGGGGAGTTATGATATCAATCAGGAGAAACCGTTAAAACTGGTAAAAACGGATATCTATGAATTTGGTCTTTTAAACCAGGCGATGGAAAAGATGTCGAATAAAATCAGGCAGGATTTCATTAATCTAAAGGAATTTAACGAAAATGCGGCCCATGAATTGCAAACTCCTCTGGCTGTCATAAAATCGAAACTTGATTTACTTATCCAGCATGAAAACCTTAACGAAGATCAATTACAGCTGATCAGTTCGGTTTATGATGCCACCACACGCATGTCGAAACTCAATCAGGGTCTCTTGCTTATTTCGAAGATCGAAAATGAACAGTTTACTACAAAGGAGGAAATAAATCTTTCACAGGTGATTGATAAAACCCTGGAACACTTTGAAGAAATGATCGACCATTTGCACATCGAAGTTATAAAAAATTATCAAGAGTCTGTAATTATCAGGATCAACCGCATTTTGGCCGAGATCATGATTACCAATCTTGTTTCCAATGCTATTAAACATAATCATCAATCAGGATCTATGAACATCGTTCTGACCTCTGCCCGGTTGATTATTTCCAATTCGGGTCAGCCACTGGGCGTTGATCCGGACGATTTATTTGAACGTTTCCGTAAATCAGGCACTTCCGGTGATTCTGTCGGTTTAGGCCTCTCCATAGTCCGGAAAATTGCCCAGCTTTATCATATGCAGATTAACTACCAGTACGCTGATGGCATCCACAGCCTCCTACTTTCTTTTTAATTCTTATTTTTTTTTAATTCTTCAGATTTTCCACAGAATCATCGTACAATTTTGCAGCACTTTTACGATGAAAACATGAAAAAGGGAATTTTAATACTATTGTTCGGCATATTCAGCACTTTGATTTTTGCACAAACAAAGACTGAAATAAAGAAAACAGACCTTCAGAAGCCGATTACTGAGTATCTTATAAAAAATTGTACCGGATGCTTGATTGATAAAGCATTCAAGGTTGATTCCAAAGGCGTTATTACATACGATCTTTGTGTTTCAAAAGACAAATCCCGGGATAAAATCACCTTTGACAAAGATGGAAAATTTCTGCTCAAAGAGCCATGTGTAGGGGATTGTTGTAAAGAAGTTTCAAAAAAATAGCTAACCAGTAAATTTAACTTTTCACTTAAACAATCAAAAACAATGAAAAAAGTAATGTTAATTGCCCTTGCCGGGATGTTCACAATGTCGATGTTTGCTCAAACACAGGAAAAAGCAAAACCTGTCGAAAAGAAAAAAGAAGCCACCAAAACCGAAGTAGCAAAACCTGCTGCCACTGAAACTGCAAAACCTGCTGCCACCACGACTGCAAAGCCTGCAGCCACTGAAGCTACAAAACCTGCTGCTAAGGAAAATCCTAAACATGCTGGGAAAAAAGCAAAGACAGCTGCCAAGGAAACTACAACACCTGCTGCCAAGAAGGAATCAACAACACCCGTTAAAAAGTAATTGGGGATTGGTTAATTTGGATGTAAAAGGTCGGATCCTTTGATCTGACCTTTTTTTATTTTACTTATATTTCATCTATTTTTGTTTGACCAAGTTATCTTTTAACTCGAACCTTATGAAAAAATCATTGCTATTTTTTGTTGCGGTTTTGTTCGCCATTGTTTGTTTCTCCCAGAATCAAAAATTGGTGGACATTAAGACTTCACAATTACCCAAAGGTGCGATTGACTTCGTGAAGCAGAACTTACCGGGTGCCCAGATCGTAAGAGCCGCAAAAATGGACGATAAAAGCGGAACCACGTATGTTGCTGTCACAGAGATCAAGGGGAAGAAGTTCGCTTATCAATTCGATAAAGAAGGAAAATTTCTCGGAAAGGCTGATCACCTTGTAAAGGCACAGACGCAGGGAACTGTGGCAAAACCACCTGCCGCAGGAACCACCATCGACAGAAAGCAGCCTGTTACACCAATGTCGAAACCTCCTGCAAAAGCAGGTGAAACAAAACCGGTTCCTGCAACTCCGGCAGCTGAGACACCCAAAAAGTAAAGGCTCCGGTCTGTTTTTTAATGACTGATCTTTTCGTTAACCAGCTTGATGATCTCTGCTTCGGCAGCGTGAGCGTTCGTAACAAGTTCTCCGGCCTGATTCAAAACCGTTTCGAGGAAAATTTTATCTTTCAATCCTGCACCGTTCACCTTGACATTCAGGTACGCACCGACCACAGCCGATCGCAGGCAGAGCGCTCCAACGCCGGCATCGGTTACCGAATTGGGATTGCCTGAATCCACCATGGCACGGATGATTTCAAACCCCTGAAAGGCTTTCTGCATCGTGCTAAAGGGAACTTCGATGGCATATTTTGTGGCCTCCTGGATGGCAGTTGTCCGTTGCGCTTTTTCTTCATCGGTACTTTTTGGCAAGCCAAAAGCATCCATAATTTTATTGAAAGCACGGGTATCTTCATCAACCAGGTAAAGTAAATCATCTTTCAATTTCTGTCCCTTTTCTGCCCATCTGGAAAATTCATCCCACTTTTCATCCCAGCCGGGTTTATGCGAAGAAAGGTTTGCCACCATGGTTCCCAGGGAAACCCCGAGCGCTGCGACATATGCTGAAACCGAACCTCCGCCGGGCGCCGGTGATTCGGAAGCAGTTTCACTGGCAAATCCTTCGGCGGTTAAACTCACCAATTGTTTATCTAAGGGATCTTCCAGCAAATATTCAATAATTTTTTCTTTCGGATTGAAGGGTTTAAGGTCATCGAGTCCCAGAGATTTCACAGCAATTTTGATGATTTCTTCCTCTGAAATCCCCACCGAACGTTGTTGTTTACGCAAGAAATATTTTCCGGCATCGATCATCGCTTTTTTAGGGATCAGTCCTACGAGTTCCGAACCCGAAACACGCATACCTCTTTCCTGTGCTTTTATACATGCCATTTCAAAGGCTTCATGTACCGGAGTAATACTGATATTTGTCAGGTTTATTGAAACTTGTGCTATCCCATATTCTCTGATAAACCACCCGATAGCTTTTGTTGCTTTCAGCGCCCCGGGAATCCAGACTTCTTTCCCGTTTTCATCTTTTTTGATCTTGCCTGTGATGGGATTTCCTTCACGCACCGGGCGTCCTTTTTCTCGAAGATCAAAAGCTACCGCATTTGCCCTGCGAGTTGAAGTAGTATTCAGGTTTATGTTGTAAGCAACCAAAAAATCACGTGCCCCAATGGCTGTAGCTCCTGTACGTGGATTGAATTGAGCCGGACCGAAATCGGGTTTCCACTTCGGATCCCTGAGCTTTTTTGGCAATCCTTCATATTCTCCCGCCCGGCAATTGGCCAGGTTACGACGCGCGGGGGTGAAAGCTGCATTTTCATAACAATAAACCGGTATTTCCAATTCCTTCCCGACACGTTCGGCTAATTGATGCGCATAACGGACCGTTTCCTCCATAGTAATATTGGATACCGGGACCATCGGACAAACGTCTGTTCCCCCGAAACGGGGATGTTCGCCATGGTGCCGGGTCATATCGATCACCTCTGCGGCTTTTTTTATGGCCAGAAAGGCGGCCTCAACCACGGCCTCGGGAGTTCCCACAAACGTTACCACCGTCCGGTTGGTTGCTTTACCCGGGTCGACATCAAGAAGCTTAACCCCGTCAACTTTTACAATTTCATCAGTGATCGTTTTGATCACATTCATATCCTGTCCTTCTGAAAAATTGGGGACACATTCGATCAGTTGTTTCATCATAAAATAGCGAAATAGCGAAAATTATTTTTGCAAAAATATGGAAATACATTCATTTGTGTTGCAATTTGGTATTTCGCTATTTTTGTAAACCACACAAAAATCCTCTTATTATGAAAAAAATTTTCTGGGTCCTCTTACCTTTGGCACTGATTTTTTCTCAGTGCAAACAAAAAGAGAGCGGTCAACAAACAGGCCCGGTGCAATTCATCCGGCAAAATACCATTGATTCCGTTATGGTCAAACTCAGCAAACAACATGGAGAATCCGTGAAAGTCCGGCTTGAGAAAGGGGTAAAACAATTTGCCGCCCTGTGGACACAGATCGACGGTTCGGAAAAAGAATTTGAATCTTTCTGTCTCCAGTACTTTGTAAGTAATCCCGAAAAACTGGATAAATTATTCAAACGGTTAAGCAACAATTTCGAATCCATATTCGGTCATTTCAATATTATCAGTCTGGATCTTAAACGCGGGATGCATCTCGACATCGGAGAAATGCTTGACATCGATCAGATTTTCGCTGCTTATGAACCCGGTTCACATTTTGCCGACGATTTTTTCAGCAACAAACTGGCTTTCATCACGGCGCTCAATTTCCCTTCATACTCGCTCAAGGAAAAAGAAGCGCTGGGCCTTCAGTGGTCACGTAAGGATTGGGCTTATGCCCGGATGGGCGATATTTTTACTTCCCGTGTTCCGGCTGCTGTGAATGTAAAAATATCGGAGGCCCTTACCGCCTCTGACAATTACATTTCCAATTACAACATTTTTGTAGGAAATCTCGTCGATACCAAGATGAAGACCCATTTTGCCAAAGATATGAAGCTGATCTCACACTGGAATCTCCGTGATGAACTTAAGGCTAATTATAACAAGGGAGACGAAGGTTTACTCAAGCAAAATATGATTTACCAGGTTATGCTTCATATCATCAACCAGGATATTCCTGACAGTGTCATAAACAACCCTGCTTTCCAATGGAACCCCATCACCAACAAGCTTTTTAAGGATGGGAAAGAGATTGCATCGAATCCTGAACAGAACACACGATATCAAAACCTGCTCAACAATTTCAGAGCTTTGAAGGAAGTCGATCCCTATACACCCATTTATCCGACGTTCATCCTGCGTGCTTTTGATGCCGGGATGGAAATCCCAGAAGATCAAGTCCAGAAACTTTTCACGGATCTTTGTTCTTCGAATGAGGTCAAACAAGTCGGAGATCTGATCAGTAAAAGACTTGGCAGACCTCTTCAACCTTTCGACATCTGGTACGATGGATTCAAGGCACGCAGCAATATGAATATGGAGTTGCTCGACAAGACCACCCGAGCCAAATATCCGAATACGCAAGCTTTCGAAGCCGACATTCCCAATATACTGATCAAACTGGGATTCAAACCCGAAAAGGCCAGAGAAATTGCATCACATATTACGGTGGACCCGGCCCGGGGAAGCGGACATGCCTGGGGCGCCCAGATGAAAGGCGATAAGGCCCATCTGCGTACACGCATCGGAAAAGATGGAATGGATTACAAAGGCTATAACATTGCCGTTCACGAACTCGGTCACAATGTGGAGCAGACCATAAGCCTTTATTTCGTTGATGACTATATGATGCAAGGAGTTCCGAATACCGCTTTTACCGAAGCTTTCGCCTTTATGTTCCAGAAACGTGACCTGGAACTTCTCGGGATAAAGGACAACGATCCCAACAAGGAAGCCATGGCTGCCCTGGATAATTTCTGGGCAAGCTACGAGATCATGGGTGTTTCGTTGGTTGATATGCAGGTGTGGAAATGGTTGTACGAAAATCCCACCGCCAGCAGTGACAGGTTGAAAGAGACTGTCGTAAAATCGGCTATTGAAGTGTGGAATCAATACTACGCCCCGGTTTTCGGTTTAAAAGACACCCCGATCCTTGCGATATATTCCCACATGATCGATAATCCGCTTTATCTTTCCAATTATCCTGTCGGACATCTGATCGATTTTCAACTTGATCAGTTCCTGAAGGGAAAGAATTTTGCGGATGAAGCGCTTCGCATCTATTCAGCCGGCCGGTTGATTCCTCAACTCTGGATGAAAAATGCCGTAGGTTCCGGGATTTCTATCAAGCCCCTCCTTGATGCAACCGACCAGGCTTTAAAAATCATCAAATGAAAGGCAGGATTATTGAACTATATTCCCGTTGAGGATGACGGTATCCACCTTGTTGCTGCCGTAAGCATAAGGCATGAATTCCATTGTCGGAATGGGGCAGGTTATGAACAGGTTGGCCTTTTTACCTCTTGCGATACTTCCGTATTCATCACTCAGACCCATTGCATATGCTCCATTGATCGTTACAGCATGGATTGCTTCTGCAGGTAACATCTTATATCTGATGCATGCCATGGAAAGGATAAATTGCATATTCCCCGAAGGAGATGATCCGGGATTGTAATCGCTGGCCATAGCAACAGACAAGCCGGCATTGATCATTTGCCGGACCGGCGCAGATTTCATTCCGAGGAAAAAAGCAGCTCCGGGTAAAACAGTGGGCATGGTTTCGGTACCAATAAGACACTGGATTTCTTCCATACCGGTATATTCCAGGTGATCAACGGAAAGAGCGTTGTACTTTACTCCAATCTGGATACCGCCGGAGTAATCAAGTTCATTGGCATGAATTTTAGGGCGCATGCCATATTTCATCCCTGCATTGAGGATGCGGTCGGTGTCGGTTACCGTGAAAAATCCACGGTCGCAGAAAACATCAATAAAATCAGCCAATTCTTCCGATGCCACCCGGGGAATCATTTCGTTGATCACCATATCTACAAACTCATCCTGTTTCCCATTGTAGGCGGCAGGTAAAGCATGAGCACCCAAAAAGGTTGGAACTATTGTGACAGGGGATAAGGTTTTCAATTTTTTAATGACCCGAAGCATTTTAAGCTCGTCTTCAACTGTAAGACCGTATCCGCTTTTAATTTCCACGGCACCGGTCCCCAGCATCATGATCTCCCGGAGCCGGCCGAGAGCCTGGGCGACGAGGTCCTCTTCCGAAGTTTCATGCAGTCGCCTGGCAGAGTTAAGTATCCCTCCTCCCCTTCTGGCAATCTCTTCATAGCTTAATCCCTTTATTTTATCGATGTACTCAATTTCACGACTGCCGGCATAAACCAGGTGGGTATGACTGTCACAGAAGGAGGGAAAGACCATCTTGCCAGTGGCATCGATTTCGGTGACCGGATGTTGGATGTTGGATGCTGGATGCTGGATACTGGATGTTGGATGCTGGATATTGGAGGACTGAATATACTTCTTCAGCTGTTGTTCATCAAAAGGCATTTTTCCGAAATCCCGGATCCGGTCATTTTCAATTAAAAGCCACCCGTTTTTAATGGTTTTCAATGTCTGCATCCCCGGGCCGGAGATCTTTAGCTTTGGTTTTTCCTCAACTTGAATTATTTCTTTGATATTGGTTATTAGGATCGCCATGATCGTTATTATTTTCTTTGGGTGAAATTACTTCTATTCTCGGAATACAGGATATCGATTTCCCCCCTGTTTTTAATACAATCCATCAATCGTGCTTTGAGTTTCCAGCAGGTCATTTGGCGAAGTTCAATCTGTCGCGACAATTCATATGATGATACCGTCGGGTCATTACACACCAAATAAACGATCTGAAACGCTTCCTTGAGAGGAATATGGCAACGATGGAAAATGGTATTTGCAGTAGCTGATTCATCATGTTTACACCGGGTACAACGACGGGAATAGGGGGTTTTTCCTTTACAATAATTTGTATGGCCACATTTTTTACAACAAAATTCTGTCCCCCATTTTTTTTCTGCGATAAATTTCAAGCAATCCTCCTCGGAGACGGTATCAACTGAAAAATCCTTAATATCAATGTTTTGAAAAGTCATAGGCCCAATTACTCAAAAATAATATTTGCAAATATAATCAAAATAGTGATATTTATGCGATTCATATGAAAAAACTTTGTACCTTTGTAGCGTCATTCACAAATCATTCTTATGAAAAAACTAACATTTTTTCTTTTTTTTCTGGGGGCGTTAACATTTAATGCCTGTAGCGGGAATGCCGGGAACAATGATGGGATCAAGGAAACCAACGAAGGAGAGGTAGTTCATCTGACCGCCGAATCTTTTCAAAAGTTAGTTTGGGATTACAAAAAAAATCCCAATGATTGGATTTTCGTCGGAGATCAGCCTTGTATCATCGATTTTTATGCCGACTGGTGCCGTCCATGTAAAATGGTTGCACCGATCATGGTAGAGTTATCCAATGAATATAAAGGGAAAGTCAGGATATACAAAGTAAATACCGATGAACAACGTGAACTTGCCCAATTATTCAATGTTTCTTCCATCCCGGCTGTTCTGTTCGTACCCAGATCGGGGAAACCCCAGATGGCGGTTGGAGCAATGCAAAAACCGGCCTATATTGATGCGATTAAAAATGTGTTACAGGTGAAATAATTTAAAAAAATCAACCATGACTATAGAACATTTGACCAAGCAGACTTTTTTGGAAAAAGTCTTCAACTTTGAGAAGAATCCGGATTGGAAATTTGAAGGTTCCCTTCCATGCATTATAGATTTTTATGCCGATTGGTGCGGGCCTTGTAAAATGGTGGCTCCTATCCTGGAGGAACTGGCCACTGAGTATGCGGGGAAGATCAATATTTACAAGATAGATACGGAGGCTGAACAGGAATTGGCCGGTGCCTTTGGTATCCGCAGTATTCCCTCTATGCTTTTTGTTCCCCTGAAGGAACAACCGCAGATGTCGGTAGGCGCCCTTCCTAAAGATGCACTGAAAAAGGCTATCGGGGATGTTTTGTTAAAGGAGATGGGGAATTAAACCCGTTTGCTCTTTTATGATATTTTCGAGTGCATATCTCCCGTCGGTTGCATACATGATTGAAATGATCCATGCAGAAGATATCGTAATAGAAGTATGTGAGACTTATACTAAGCAAACCTGCCGGAATCATTGCCTCATTTATGGCCCCAATGGGAAACAAACATTGAGCATCCCGGTCATCAGGGTCCACGGAAACCGGACCCTGATGAAAGATATAAGGATTTCGTATCATCAATCCTGGCAAAGGACACATTGGCGATCGATTGAAACGGCTTACAACAATTCACCTTTTTTTCTGTATTATCAGGATGATTTAGCCCCATTTTTTCAACGAAGGTTCGATTATTTGATCGATTTTAACATGGAGCTGCTTTTTCTTCTGCTGAAGTTGTTGAAGGCAAAATGTCGTATTGCCTTGAGTGATGGTTTTATCCGTGATGTTTCAACAGAGCGTGGTAAGATACTGGTTTCCAAAAAGTCAATTTTTAATAATCCACCATACCCGCAACCTTTTGCTTCCAAATTGAGGTTTATCCCTAATCTCTCCATTATTGATTGCTTATTTAATCTCGGTCCAGAAACCTCCGATTATCTTCGGAATTCAATAAATTAAATCGTTTCCTTTTTCCGGACTGCTCTCCTATCCCTTTATTAAACTGCATTGACGAATCAAAAAAATCTGTACCTTTGCATTAATTTAATCTAAATAAGTTTGTCTACGCTATTTGATCTCCGGCAAGGTGAATCCGGTATTATTGCCAAAGTGAGGGGTCGCGGTGCATTCCGAAAACGCATCACGGAGATGGGATTTGTCAAAGGCAAGGAAGTTACGGTTATTAAAGCGGCTCCTCTGCAAGATCCCATGGAATATAAATTAATGGGATATCATATTTCACTACGCCGGAGTGAAGCCCGGTTGATCGAGATGGAGCTGGCAGGTGAAAAACCCGATCTTTCCAATGCTTTGACGGGAGAGAACTTGTCTTATGCAGGAATTCATCAGTATGATATTGAAGAAAATCCAGATGAAATTAAGGGTAAAATAATCGATGTAGCCTTTGTAGGAAACCCGAATAGCGGAAAGACCACGCTCTTCAATTTTGCTTCCGGTTCGCATGAACGGGTAGGAAATTTCAGTGGTGTTACCGTTGAATCAAAAGAAGCGAAATTCAAACAATCAGGATATACATTCAATATTACGGATCTGCCCGGGACCTATTCTATGACCGACTATTCCCCGGAGGAACTGTATGTGCGTCAGCATATCATGGAGAAGGTGCCGGACGTGGTTGTCAATGTAGTCGATGCTTCTAACATTGAACGCAACTTATTCCTGACAACACAACTCATCGACATGGATATCAGGGTCATCATTGCCTTTAATATCTTTGATGAATTTGAAAAAGCAGGACATCAACTGAATTTTGAAGCACTGGGTAAATTGCTTGGCATTCCGGTCGTCCCCACTGTCAGTTCAAAGGGCAACGGTATTGTCGAACTGTTCGACCGGATCATTGATGTTTACGAAGACCGCGATCCGGTAGTCAGGCACGTCCATATCAATTACGGGGCCGACCTTGAAAAAGCCATTCTGAAAATTCAGGATGCCATCTGGCAAGACAAGGGGATTACCGACAGAATTTCTTCCCGTTATTTCAGTATAAAACTTCTGGAAAAAGATGAAGAAATTCAAAAATTACTTGAATTATCTCCTTTTTCCGAAACAATACTAAAGCTTGCAAAAAAAGAGATCCAGCAACTTGAGTTGAATTTCAGGGAGGATTCTCCGACCCTCATCGCTGATGCCAAGTATGGATTTGTCGCCGGCGCCCTGAAGGAGACCATGACCACAAGCCAAAAGAAGCTGCCGGAACAAACGCCCAGTGAACACATAGATCGCTTTCTTACCCATAAGATCCTTGGGTTTCCCTTTTTTATCATTTTTCTCTGGATTATGTTCCAGACTACTTTTTCGCTTGGTGAATATCCAAAACGGTGGATTGAATACTTGGTTTCCTGGATTGGAAGCCAGACCAGTATGATCTTTCCGGCTGGACCCTTACGCGATTTGTTGATCGACGGGATCATTAACGGAGTCGGGAGTGTCATCGTTTTCCTACCCAACATCCTGATCTTGTTTTTCTTTATTTCCCTGATGGAAGATACCGGGTATATGGCCAGGGCAGCATTTATCATGGACAAGCTAATGCATAAAATCGGGTTACACGGACAGTCATTCATTCCATTGATCATGGGTTTCGGGTGTAATGTACCGGCTATCATGATCACGCGTACCCTTAAAGACCGCAATGACCGGTTGCTGACAATGCTGATCAACCCGTTTATGTCGTGCAGCGCCCGGCTACCCGTATATATTCTGATTGCCGGGGCTGTTTTTCCCGATCATGCAGGGAGTGTGATCTTTGGTCTGTACATGACCGGGATTTTGCTTGCAGTATTGGTTGCATTGGTCTTTAAAAAGACACTTTTCAAAAGCAAGGAGGCCCCTTTCGTATTGGAACTTCCTCCCTACCGTATGCCTACTTTCCGTGTTATCATGCGGCATATGTGGGAAAAGGGTCAGCAATACCTGCGAAAAATGGGTGGAGTAATCCTGGTTGCCGTGGTCCTGATCTGGGCACTTGAATATTTCCCGGCAGGCCGTAATGCCAGTCGTGAAGAACGGTTACAACAATCGTACATCGGAAAAATAGGAAAGACGCTGGAACCGGTTATAACTCCCCTCGGGTTCGACTGGCGCATGGGGGTTAGTCTCATTACCGGAGCCGCAGCTAAAGAGGTTGTAGTGAGCACCATGGGTGTTTTGTTCGGATCGGACCATTACCATGAAAAAGGCGGCTCGCAAAATCTCGGGACACAATTACAAGAGGCCACCTATCAGCGTGGTTCCCATCAGGGGCAGAAAATTTTTACTCCGCTGGCTGGGATCTCATTTCTGCTTTTTATCTTGATTTATATGCCTTGTGTCGCAGTCGTGGCAACGGTAACCCGGGAATCGGGCAGCTGGAAATGGGCACTTTTTCTTATATCTTATACGACCATCCTTGCCTGGATAATCTCATTTACCGTTTTCCAGTTGGGTAGTCTTATTTTTCTCTGATATGATCTGGCAATATCTAATCGTCGGTTTAATTATTCTTACTGCAGCTGTCATTACTGCGCGAAAACTATATCGTTTCCTGACCAATCCTTTGCGGAAATGCGAAGGATGCGCCATGGGATGCGGTGGATGCCCGGTCGAAGAATTCAAAACTCAAAACTTAAAACTCAAAATTAAAAAGTCAACAAAATAAATTTTTCAAAGGAATATAGGATTTACTTTTGAACCGGGGATTTTCATTTTGCGTTTTGACTTTTGAGTTTTGAGTTATCTTCCTACCTTTGAATAAACTAAAAAGAACGATTTCAATGGAATTTGGTATTTGTCTGCACAGCGTCATACCCGTCAGGCTTGAGGCTTCACACACCTCTTCCATGGTTACCCAGATCCTTTTCGGGGAATTATACCGGGTAATTGAAATGGGGAAAAACTGGTATCGGGTCCGGCTTGCTTATGACAATTATGAAGGGTGGATTCATGGGATACAGGCCCATATCATCAGCGAGGAAGAATTTCTGCGGTTGTATAATTCGGGAACCCATGTAACAACCGACCTGGTTCAATTACTTACGCTGAAGCGCGGACAGTCTTTCCTACCCATTGTTCTGGGAAGTTCTATGCCTGATCTTACAGATAACCATTTTTGTGTCGGACAGGATGAATTCCATTATGAAGGAGCGATGACCAATGGTTTTCCATTTACGGAGTCCGATACAGCGGCAGATGTAATCAAGGTACGGCAACAGCTGGTCCGGTTTGCCCATTTGTATATCAATTCCCCATATCTTTGGGGAGGACGGTCACCATTTGGTATTGATTGTTCCGGATTTGTGCAGATGGTTTATAAGTTAAACAAGATAACCCTTCTCCGTGATGCAAAGCAACAGGCGGAACAGGGTGAAATAGTATCCCTGCTGGCTGAGGCGGAACCCGGGGATCTGGCATTCTTCGACGACGAAGAAGGGAATATCACCCATGTCGGGATACTGGTTAATAATCAACACATCATCCATTGTTCCGGAAATGTACATATGGATGTCATCGATCACGAAGGTATTTACAACCGGGAACTTCAGAAGTATACCCACAAACTGAGATTAATAAAAAGGATTATTTAAGGTATAACGATTGACTCAACTTCGTTCCGGACTACGATTTCAGATCTTTTCAATTGGAATAATCGATAGGAGCCTGGGATTTCTTTACGCTTTTTCCAATTTTTTCCTGGTTAAATACCCAAGTGAGGCGAATACTTACCACATTGTTAAACTGGTTGCGGGGAAACGGGTTTTTCGGATCATTGGGATCGGTAACCATCACCGAACGGTTACTTTTCATGGAATATTGATAGCGAACATCAGCCCAGAGCTTACTCCAAAGCCTGATTTGCAGATCAGCGATGACCGATATATCAAAATTCGACAACGTTGTGGTGGGTTGCGCGAAAAAGTTGGTATCAATTGGTCGGCCTCCAAAGGTTTCTTTAAAGTTGATCAGTTGTCCGTACGAAAACCCCACTCCGGCTGAAATAAGTTTTTTGTCAGTAAAATGAATTAAGACTGGAATTTCAGCGTAATCCTGATTCAACCGGTAAGAAGTTGTATCCGTTTGACCTCTGTGATAACTACCTTTTTGAGAATAAAGAAGTTCCATACTCACAGACCAGTTCTTCTTCGGTCCGAAGGGAAGTATAACCATTGGGCCGACATTCAGTCCGATTTTATGAAATCCAAAAAATTCATCACCATCCACCTGGGTAAGGTTCATTCCAACGCTGAGTGCCCCAAGTACGCGCTGGGAATAAGATTTTTTGAATGGGAAAACAAGGACAATTAAAAACACCAGGAGTATAACGAGACGGGGAAACTTCATGTACGATTTTAGATTTACGATTGACACTTAAAACGTTCAAACTGCGCTCTTAGTATTTTGTCCCTTCATGGTCAGTTGAATCCGTTTCCTTTCGACATCAACATCAAGGATTTCCACCATAACTTTCTGATTGAGCTTCACTACCTCGTTCGGATCTTTTACAAACCGGTCTGCCAGCTGGCTGATGTGTACAAGTCCATCCTGATGGACACCCATGTCGACGAAAACTCCGAAGTTGGTAATATTCGTGATAATTCCCGGTAATTTCATCCCTTTTCTCAGATCCTGAATGGAATGGATATTGCGGTCGAATTCAAAAAACTCAAACTGGCGGCGCGGATCGCGACCTGGTTTGGCAAGTTCGGTCATGATGTCCTGGAGTGTCGGTAACCCGACATTTTCGCTTGTAAATTCGGTGAGGTTAATTTGTTGGCGTAATTCGGCTTTTTCGACCAGGTCGTTGACAGAGCATTTCAATTTCCTGGCCATTTGATCGACCACATGATAGGTTTCAGGGTGAACCGCGCTGCGGTCCAGTGGATCTTTTGCATCACTGATGCGTATGAATCCTGCAGCTTGTTCAAAGGCCTTTTCACCAAACCGGGGTACCTTCCGGAATTGCATCCTGGATTGAAAAGGTCCATTGTCATCACGGTAAGAAATGATATTTTTAGCAAGGGATGGCCCTAAACCAGAGACATAGGTCAGCAATTCTTCGCTGGCAGTATTTACTTCCACTCCAACGTTGTTGACGCAACTCACTACTGTATCCTGGAGGCTTTTTTGCAATGCATTCTGATCTACGTCATGCTGGTATTGTCCCACCCCGATTGATTTGGGTTCGATTTTCACAAGTTCAGCCAGAGGATCCATCAACCGGCGGCCGATGGAAACGGCGCCTCTCACGGTGACATCATATTCGGGAAACTCTTTCCTTGCAACAGCGGAAGCGGAATATACTGAAGCGCCACTTTCGTTCACCACCAGTGCAAGCAATTCCCGGTCGAAAGCTATTGACTTGATTAATCTTTCGGTTTCACGACCTGCAGTCCCATTTCCAATAGCGATGGCTTCGATCTTATAGGCGTTCACCAGGCTTTTGATTTTATGAATTGATTCCTTTACCTCATTCTGAGGAGGGTGTGGATAAATGGTTTCATTATGTATTAATTTTCCCTGCCGGTCAAGACAAACTACTTTACATCCAGTGCGGAAACCAGGATCGATTGCCAGTACATTTTTCTGACCGAGAGGTGGCGCAAGCAATAACTGTTTGAGGTTTTCCGTAAAGACCCTGATGGCTTCGGCATCGGCTCTTTCCTTTGCCCATTGCCGCATCTCCGTTTCCATCGACGGAAAAAGCAAACGCTTAC
This sequence comes from Bacteroidales bacterium, assembly GCA_023229525.1. Classification (GTDB taxonomy): domain Bacteria; phylum Bacteroidota; class Bacteroidia; order Bacteroidales; family FEN-979; genus CAIVAT01. Next base: position 1,886 of record JALNZC010000027.1, on the reverse strand, counting down.
AGCTGTCTGCGATGGCATCCTGAACTAACCGGGAGGAAGCATTGTTTCCACGGACAAAGATTCTTTCCAGGATCTCGTGGGCTTTGTCATCCTCAACTTCAACGGAAAGCCTGAGATATCCTTCGTTTTCTCCGCGGAACATTGCTAATAACCGGTGAGAAGGTGCGTGGTTGATGGGTTCATGGTAATCGAAGTACATTTCAAAATTAACTCCCTCCTGTTCCTTGCCTTTGACCATCCGGGCTGAGATGTGTGATTCTTTCCGAAATAAGTGTCGTATCCGCTTCCGGGAATAGGTGTCTTCATTGATAGTTTCGGCAATGATATCGGTGGCGCCCCGGAGGGCATCTTCTATGGTGTCGACACCTTTTTCCGGATTGATAAACGCTTCAGCACGGGTATCAATGTCATCGTATTGTTGCGAAAGGATCAGATCGGCCAGCGGTTCCAATCCTTTTTCACGGGCAATGCTGGCGCGAGTTTTCCGTTTGGGTCTGAAGGGAAGGTAAATATCCTCCAATTCAGCCATGGTAGTAGTTTCGCTGACTGCTTTCTCGAGTTCAGGCGTAAGTTTTTCCTGTTCTGCGAGAGATTTTAAAATAGCGTTCCGGCGGGCATCCAGATCTTTGAGTTGGGCAAACCGGTCGCGTATTTTTCCTATCACCACTTCATCCATTGAACTTGTCATCTCTTTTCGGTACCGTGCAATAAAGGGTATGGTCGCACCGCTTTCCAGCAGGTTAATGGTATTTTGAACAAACCCGGTCGGAATATTCAGTTCAGCCGAGATTATTTCAACAAATTTTTCGAACATCACTAAATCCGTCTAATCGTAAATTAAAAGTCGAAGTATCCCTGATCTCCCAACCACTTTTCCTGAATAAAAACATATAAAATGGATATTCATGTAACTAAAGTTACCAACCGGAGGCCAGTACGTCGATAATATGCAAGGTTTGTATGGGCAAATTGTGTTTATCGATATAGGCTTGCTGGTGCATGAGGCAGGAGGAATCAGTGGAAACGATATATTTGGCACCGGTCGCTAGTGCATGGGTTACTTTCTGTTCGGCCATAGCCGTGGAAATAGGTTCGAATTTAGCGGAGAATGTCCCTCCGAAACCACAGCAAACTTCGTTTTCTTTCATTTCAAGGAGCTCTAATCCTTTTACATTACTCAGTAAGCGGCGGGGTTCATCTTTGAGGTTATATTCACGCAAGGCGGCACAAGAGTCATGATAAGTAATTGGGTGCGGGAATGAAGCGCCTACGTCCTCTATTTTTAAGACGTTGACGACGAAATCGGTGAATTCGTATATATTCCGTTTCAACTGTTTATATTCCAAGTGATAAGCTGTGTTATGGAACAGCCAGGGATAATAGTTTCGAATAAAACCGATACAGGAAGCGGAAGGTCCTATTACAGGCCGGTCGTTGGGAAAATCCTTCAGGAATTTTTCTCCCATTTTTTTTGCTTCATCCCAGAATCCGCTATTGAATGCCATCTGCCCACAACAGGTTTGGTTTCCGTTATAATGAACATCAACTCCAAGTTTTTCAAGGATCCTGACCATATTCAATCCCGTTTCAGGATAGATCTGATCAACAAAGCAAGGGATAAAAATATCGACAAGCATTTTATTAATTCAAAAATCAAAAATCAAAGCTCAAAAATGAAAAAATGGATAAATCAGAATTGAGAAGTCAAAAGTAAAAATTATTGTCCTTATATGAACGGCGTAACAAAAAAAGTTATTGGCAGCAATCACCGTGTTAGTGAATCGCGAATCCAAGTTCTTGTAAGTGTTTCCAGAAGCCGGGATAGGATTTTACCACCACGTCGGGATTTATGATCCTGACATTACTTGATTTCAATGCTATTGGGG
>JALNZC010000026.1:22200-57449 GCA_023229525.1 Bacteroidales bacterium | reverse complement strand
CTTTTGGTAGAAAAACCTGAAAAATGATTTGGTTTTGATTGGAGCCCATAAAGAGAAATCACTTATTTATCACTTTTTGCACATAAGCATCCCGATCTGTCGTAACTTTCACTACATAACAACCCGGTTTACCGTTGAAATCTATCTTTTGCGAACGATTGTTGGTAAGTGTATGAGTAGCGATTAGCTGACCTGTTATTGAATAAATCGTGATCGTTCCTGTAATGATTTGATTCCCGTTGGTGTTCACGTAAAGGACACCGTTACCAATATAGATGTTGAACGGAATTACCGAAGGTTCATTGATACCGAGAGCGCCAAAGGTTAACTTAAAGCGGTTGGCTTCATCAACCGGAGTTGAGGTAAAGGAATACACCGGATTTTCATTCAGTTTTTGCTGTGTACCGGTTTTCAGATCCTGCAACCAAATTTCTGTTCCGGTGGGAAAGGTTTCCAGACCTTTGGCTTCAATGCTGAAGTTGGTGTTGTCATTCTTCACAAACCCCAGTGTGATCGTGTTATTCTTCATTTCCAAGGACATTGTATTGGTTGAGAGATGCTCTTTTCCCGATATCGAGTATAACTGCGGGGCATAACCGGTGAGGAAATGGGCGTCGTAATCCATATCAAACCCTTCGGTACCTTCTTCTCTGAACCGGATGATGCTTTCCTGGGCGATGTTTCCATCGATATCATGTGCAACAAGCATCAAGCGGTTGGTTTCGGTATTCTTATACCAACCCTGGGCATCGTGTACTTTATCTATATCTGGTATAACGAGCGAACCTGATGTTCCCGATGGCACTTCCACCATGAAGCCCTGCATGGCAGGAATAATGCCGTTTTGTGTAATGTCGCTATAACTTGCATTGGTTTCGTTCCAAACTTTAGCAGTAGCTGCCACATTGGTAAGATTCCAGCTTGCAGGGGTTTTATTCCATTGTATAGCGCTGGGGAAAGGATTGCCGATAAGATTCCAGCCGGAGAAGTTACTAGCCTCGGTACGTGTAAGATTAAAGGTGGATGTAGTTGCATTATTGAGTGTACCGGTAAAGCTTTTGGCAGCAACGACACTGTATCCACAAAGATACCCCTGTCCGATGTTAAATGTTGTAAAGCTCCCGCTCTTGTAATTAATCCAGGGTAGATTATTAGTCGTTTCATCCCATTTGAAAAAATCATAATTGGCTGGAGTCGGATCGGTGAAGTTCGGGTCAATTATTTGAGAAGACACCGGTGATGCTATTAAGTGCCAGCCATGGTTAACATCGCTCCACGCGGCAATATAACGTTTAACAGTTGCATTTACATCGGCTGTATTATGGATCAACGAACCCGTGCCTGTAACATCCGATTCGATAACCAGCCCAGTTGTGCCTGCATTGTTGGTAAGAGTTCCGCTGACGGTAAGCTGCTTTCCTGCATTCACCGTGAATTTCTTACCGGAATTAATGGTTAATGTATTATTAACCTGTACATTTCCATCAAGGGTTACACCATTTGTATTATTGGATTCAAGATTGTAAACCTGATCGCTCACAAATGCACCGGAAGGGATGGTTTGCGTTGAACTGCCGTTGAAGATCAGGGTGGAGTTTGTTGTTTGAGCATCTATTTTAGCGCTATTGGTCAGATTAAGGTTTCCATTAATCGTCAGTTTATAACCGTTAACTACCAAATTATAAGTAGACTGGGCGTTGGTGATATTGCTTATAGTTAAGTCTGCTCCTAAATTGCAATGGTTTGAAGGACTGGCATTAAAAAATAAGTTTGCTTCACTCGGGATGACCACTCCACCTGTCCAATTAGTAGCGGTATTGAAATCGGTGTTGGTTGTACCTTTCCATTTATTCAATTCCCAGGCGCCCATAAATGGTGGAACGTCTCTTGTAACGACTCCACCGAAATCTATAGTGATCCCGGTCCCGCTTACGCCATTGAGAACACCGGTGGCGCTAATATAATTAGTTGCAGAAGTTCCACCCGCATTATAAAAGTGAGGGTCAGTGTTTACACTATTGACATCCCCACCAGAGGCTGTTCGCCAAGTGGCGTCTAAACTGGTATAATCTGTACTTGCAATCCTGCCGAGAAATGCACCATCCTTTGAAACATAATCATTGTAATCAATGGTTAAACCAGTGTTTCCTGCAAGGTAAATCGTATAATGTTGTCCGGTGGTACCACCTGAGCGGGCGTTATTCAGAATATTATTTCTAAAATTTCTTGTGTTGGTGTTGGCTGCGTTATATAATGCATAGGTGGATGAGGTCGATCCCGAAGGAGTTCCGCCTAAATACACCGTATTAAAGTATAGACTGTTATTATTGGAGGCAGCGCCGCTCTCATAAATACCATAGATAATATAACCGGTTGACAGACTTCCGCCAAGATTGATGATATTATTGGAGTACGTAGTAGTTCCCGAATTAATTCTTATCCCGTTAATTTGAGCTGATACAGAGCTTGAAGAAAGCGACAGATTGTATATAAAGTTGTTTGAAACGGTATTCGTTCCTGATGTCGGTCCCTTATAATAAATTCCAATTATGGAAACAGCAGCACTGCCGGCTGTGTTGGAAAAATTATAAATACTATTATTTGATATTGTTTGACCCAAGGTTGTAGATTCCATATCAATGCCAAACAAACAAGAATTAATATCGGTGCCTATGGCTGTTGAAGCATTCGTAAAATCAGAAATTGTATTATTTTGGATGGTATTTGAATTACCCGGGGTATAGATTCCTTCAAGATACCCTCCTGAAGAAGTAGAAGTATTGTAAAAATTGCGGATGATATTATCAGAAATTGTGCACGTCGTTGTAGCTGAGCCACCTCTGATGCCAATAAAATTAGCTTGTACAGTTGATACATTCTGAATGCTTTGTGATATCCCATCACCTATTTTATTATTTCTAATAACCGCAGGAGAAATAGAGCTTGGATACCTTATTCCATTTAAAGTTACTAATGCTGTCGATGTTCCGGTTAATGAAATCCCGCCTATTGTATTACCTGTTGTTGCAGAACCAACATTTACAATGTCAGAAGCATTAGTATTTATTAAATTAATTCCAATAATTAAACTTGTATATGTAGTTGATGCAGGATTGCTATAATTGATTGTAATTGCTCCGGTTACAGAACCCGAACCGATTGTGTTACCGGATGTTGTTCCAATATTAACACTTCCCTGGGAAACTTGAATTCCGGTAAAAACCCCAGTACTAGCGGAACCCGGTTTGGAATTGATATTAAGGTTAGCAATAATATTTCCCTGAATATTTGTTGCGCTTGAATTACTCACATTTATATAAATACCACAAAATCTGTTTGAATATGCTCCGGATATTGTCCAGGCAGTTCCCCCGCAATTCGCTGTAGTTCCGCCTAAATAATTACCAGTGATCGAAAAATTGTTTCCGCTGGTTGAGTTGTTAATATATATTGGATAAAAAGATGTTGCTCCGGTAACAATTCTGGTAGATGTCTGGTAAAAACTGTTTCCCTGGATGCTCCAGTCAGTATTACCGCCTTCAAGATCAATACCTGTAGGTCCATTAGCATAGTTTTTGTAAAAATTGTAAATATTGCAATTAGAAATGGTATTGGATGAATTATCTTTTCCTGAAGTACCGCTCGAATAAACGCAAACACAAGGTGTGGTTGCTCCGTCATGAATACTGCAATTATCAATAATATTGTTGTCGTTACCTGTAGTCCCCGTCGTTGTGCTAAAATAGATTGTTCCAGCAGAAATTGACGTGTTAACTCCCTTAATATCACAATACTCAATAGTGTCGTATGTTGCATCATTAATAAAGAAAATTGTGTAGCCGCTACTATTGGTATTGCTGATAGTCAAATCCTTGGCCCCGATTTGATTTACTCGTCCATCAATTGTAACATTATCAGCGCCATTTAAACTAATCAAAGGTCCGGCTATATTACCGCTAATTGTGTATCCTGTTCCGGTAGGGTAAATATTCAGTGAAGTCCATGTGCCTGCATTTAAACTGTTGGTGCCTGCTTCAGATATAGAATTCCCGGTAATGGTGATAACAATATTGTTCCCTGTCTGGGCAGTCCCGTTTATTGCCAAAAAAGCGCCTGAACCGTTGGTTAATGATGTGTAAATTCCATCTACTCCTGTCGAGCCTGAAACAGTTATTTGTGCATTCGCACTTTGCACAAACAAAACGGTCACAAGAACCCAGGAAAAAAGAACAGAGATTAACTTTTTCATAAAGGGTGTATTTGTTTTATACAACTATATCAAATGGAATACTCATTTTTTTACATTCGTGGTTGATATTAACATGGTTAATATGGGTATTTCATCCGCTAATAATTTTTTAACTCTACTCAGATGGAATATCCATTATTATCCTCCTCGGTTTGTAAGAACGATGGTTGTTTGTATATTTAAATAAATACAGGAGTAGGCCAAGTTCTGGAGTAAACCAATTGATTCAAAAAATTCAGGGAAGATGAAGGAGTCAACGTATTTATTATGAGTTTTGGCATTTAAGGGTGTCGGGCTATTGTTTTAGCTTACATGGCGATTCATTCACTTTCTAAACATTTCATCTGACACCAGTTCACGGCCTCTTTCCTAACAACGTCCAAATGTATAAAGTTTGTTTCGATTTATCAAAACAAATATTGTTTTTTTTTTCACAATAACTCTATGAAGGATTGAAGGGCTGAAGGATTGAAGGGCTGAAGGAATGAAGGATTGAAGGAATGAAGGATTGAATGCAGATTTATAACGGTTATCCGAATTTGCGATCGCTTTTATCCGGTTAACCAGGATTCGGTTGACGGTGAATCTAATTGCTGAATGAATTTCAATCAGTCAAAGTAATGATTGCCATATGGAATCACAGGTAATGGACAAACCCTTACACCGTTGATTATTATTGCATTCCTCTGATTTAGGGATCAGAATCGTCTGATTTTTTCTTTGCTTTATACATTTTATAACCGCCATAAGCAGCTCCTAAAACAAACAATATACCTAATCCCCCGTCAATAGGAACTCCAGATGGAGCCTGGTTTCCGCTTGTACCATGCCCGCTTGGTGGCGGCGGAGGGTTGTCTGCAAAGGTTTGGTTCGCAAGCATTGGCATTATAAAAAGAAAACCGGTTATCAGTAATAATCTGATGAGCTTTTTCATATTTCCGATTTTTCATTGTTTGGCTTTCGCAAAAATCAAAAACTAAAATAAAAGAATCATTTGATTATCACTTTTTGTGAATAAACGCCCTGATCTGTAGTAATCTTCACTACATAGCAACCCGGCTTGCCGTTGAAATCTATCTTTTGCAAACTATCGCCGGTAAGTGAGTGCGTGGCGATTATCTGACTTGTTATCGAATAAACGGTGATAGTTCCTTTAACGGTTTGGTTACCGTTGTTGTTCACGTAAATGATACCGTTGCCGGTATAAATGGTGAACGGACTGACTGAAGGTTCGTTGATACCAACGCTGCCAAACATTAGCTTAAAGCGGTTGGGTTCATCACCCATGGTTGAAATAAAGGAATATATCGGATTATCATTCAGTTTTTGCTGGGTACCGGTTTTCAAATCATGCAACCAGATTTCTGTTCCTATGGGAAAGGTTTCGAAATCTTTGGCTTCAATTCTAAAGTTGGCATTGTCATTCTTCACAAATCCCAATATTATCGTTTTATCCTTCATTGCCATGGGTATAGTATTGGTTGAAAGACGTTCATCGCCAAATACCGAGTAAAATTGTGGGGCATACCCAGCAAAGAAATGGGCATCGTATTCAATATCGAAACCTTCGGTAGCGTTATCATTGAAACGGATGATGTTCTCCTGAGCGGTATTTCCCTTGGTATCGTGTACAACGAGCATCAGGCGGTTGGTTTCAGTGTTCTTATACCATGCCTGCGCACTGTGTACTTTATCCACTGCCGGGATAATAAGCGAACCGGAAGTTCCTGTTGGTACTTCTACCATAAAACCTTGATGGGCAGGAATGATGCCGTTTTGTGCAATGTCGCTGTAACTTGCATTGGTTTCGTTCCATACTTTGGCAGTTGCTGTTACATTGGTAAGGTTCCAGCTTGCAGTGGTTTTATTCCATTGGATGGCGCTGGGGAAAGGATTACCGAGCAGATTCCATCCCGAATAATTCGATGCTTCGGTACGTGTTAGGTTAAGAGCAGATGTACCATTATAATTAAGTGTACCGGTAAAATTTCTGATAGCAGTAGCATTATAAGCGCATAAATACCCCTGCCCTATTGTTAATGCTGTAAAGCCACCACTCTTATAATTGATCCAGGGCAAATCGCTAATCGTTTCATCCCATTTGAAAAAATCATAATTGGATGGAATCGGGTCGGTGAAATTCGGATTTATTGTCTGTGAGGAAACCGGTGAAGAAATTAAGTGCCAGCCATGATTGATATCGCTCCACCCGGCTATATAACGTTCAACGGTTGCATTAATATCGGCGGTACTATGTATAAGCGAGCCGGTACCTGAGATATCCGATTTGATAACCAAACCCGTGTTGCCCGCAGAGTTGGCAAGGGTTCCGCTGACGGTTAGTTGCTTCCCGGCATTCACCGTGAATATTTTACTGGAATTAATGGTTAATGTATTGTTAATCTGTAAATTTCCATCAAGGGTCACTCCGTTTGAATTGTTTATTTCAAGATTATAAACCTGATCACCCACAAATGCTCCTGAAGGGATCGTTTGTGCTGAACTGCTGTTGAGAATCAGGGTGGAGTTTGTTGTTTGAGCATCTATTTTGGCGCTATTGGTAAGGTTAAGGTTGCCGTTTATCGTCAGTTGGTATCCATTTACTACCAGATTATAAGCAGACTGAGTGTTAGTGATGGTGCCAACGGTAAAGTCGGCCTCTAAATTGCAATGATTTGAAGGAGTGGCATCAAATACTATGTTTGCCTGACTTGAGGGAACCATTCCACCTGTCCAGTTGGCTCCGGTAGCAAAAGCAGTGCTGGTTCCACCTGTCCAATTGTAAACTTCCCATGCGCCTATTGTTGGTGGGTTCCCCCTTGTAAAAGTCCCATAATCTGTTGTGATATTTGTTCCGTCAACGCCAGTGAGGGAAGCGGTAAGTGTATAATCACTTGCTGAAGTGCTACCTGCATTGGTCAAATTTGGGTTTTGATTAAAACTGTTTCCATCCTGTCCTGTGGCGGTTTTCCAGTCGACTAAGATTGTTATATCTGCACCTAAATATCCCAATACCCCGCCTGTGTTTGGCGCATAATAATCGTTGTAATCAATAGTTAAATCTGCCGTTCCGGCAATGCTGACGGCATAATGTTCCCCTGTTGTACCACCCGAGCGGCCATTATACAAAATATTGTTTCTGAAATCTCTTATATTGGTGTTGGCTGCGTTATACAAAGCATAAGTGGGAGAAGTCGTACCTGAAGGAGTTCCGCCAACATAAACTGTATTAAAGTAGAGGTTATTATTATTGGATGCAGCACCGTTCTCGTAAATACCATAGATGGTGTAACCTGTTGAAACACTTCCACCAAGGTTTATGATATTATTCAAGTATGTGGTAGTTCCTGCGTTTATTCTGATTCCCGAAATTGTAGCAGATATGGAAGTTGATGAAAGCGATAAACTATGAATTAAGTTCTTTGCAACAGTATTAGTACCGGTTGTACTACCACTATAATATATTCCTGTAACACATACGGCGTTGGAAGAATTTGTATTGGATAAATTATATATTGCATTGCCGGATACGGTTTGCCCTGCCGTAGTACTCCTTTGCGAAATACCGATTACAGAAGCAGCAGTTGTAACATCAGTATTTGGACTTGTCGTAGATAAATTCCATATCGTATTGTTTTGGATTGTATTAACTCCAAAAGTAGTAAGAATACCTACAACCTGACCGCTGGTTGTACCTGAGCCCGCGTAAGCATTATACATATTGGCTATGGTATTATTGGATATAGTCGCCGTGACCATACCTGCATTATAAATTCCATAAACATTTTGGCCCGTAGCGCTGGCAGATGCTGTGCTTGTCTGAATGCTGTTTGCCGTGCCGGTGCTTCCTATTAAATTATTGTTGATAGTTATCGCTACGCCGGAGGCGAATGGTCTATATATCGCATAGAAACTATGGCAGTAAGATTCAGAGCCCGCTATGGTTATTGAACCAATGTTGTTGTTTTCTATGTTTGCAGCGCCTGCACCATCCTTATATATTCCATAGGAAGTTGCACTACCTGATTGTTTTGTATATGTAATTGTAATGGAACCTATTCCTATTGTTGCACCAATTGTATTGCCAGTAACAGTGCCAATATTTACACTGCCCGTACTGGAATAAATTCCGCACCAGGGTACAGCAGCAGTAGTTGTTTGACTAATGTTTTTAATGATATTATTTTGAACTGACGTAGCAGTGGTGGTTCCAACTGCAAGGAACATACCCCGAAATAAAAAAGTGACCGATGCATTCATTGTAAAGGCAGAACCTCCACATTCAGGTTCACTACCGCCAATAAAGTTGCCTGTAATTGTAAAATTATTTCCTGATGTATTACCAATATTGATACCATAATAATAATACGATCCGGTTGGCTCAAGTGTAGTAGTTTCATAAAAACTGTTTCCTGATATGGTCCAACCGGTAGAATTTGAACCGATATTGATTCCACTAGAAGTAGCTCCGGCATAAAAAAAATCATAAATATTGTTATTGGATATAGTATTCCCGCTATTTTCACTGCTAGATGTACCTGATGAATAAATAACATTATAAGGTCTATTGCCTCCATCATTTGTAAGGTTGCAATTATCAATGGTATTGTTGTCGTTACCATTTCCTGAGGAAGCTGTGGAGAAAAATATTACACCGGCTGAAGAAATCCTTTCAGCGCCTTTTACAGTACAATATTCTATTGTATTGTTTTCAGCAGAATTAATAAACCGTACGGCGCTTGTTCCTGCTGTGCTTCCCGTGTTTGTATTTATAATGATAAGATCGGTAGAGCCAGATTGATTTACCCTTCCGTCTATGGTAACATTATCAGCGCCATTCAAATCAATGAGGGGTGCGGTAACACTTCCGCTAAGGGTAAGTCCGGAAGTAGTGGGATAGATTTTTAAAGTAGTCCATGCCCCGGCGTTCAGGGTAGCAGTATTATTATCAGTTACACTTGCCGTGATGGTAATAACGATATTATTGTCAGTTTGTGCTGTGCCGTTAATGGCTGTGAAAGCCAGGGCTAATGTTCCATAAGTCGCATCCGCACCAGTCGATCCGGTTACAGTAACTTGTGCAATTGCATTTTGTACAAACAAAATGGCTACAAGAGCCAAAGTAAAAAGAATGGAGATTAACTTTTTCATGATATTGCATATTTTTTATTGAACGTTACAGTTTCAGACAATAAAAAAATCCTGATTTTGAAAATCCGGACATTTGTTTAATTGCTCAAGTTACAAAGAAAAATTTAAAAGTCAAGTAAAATGTTGACTCAAAATGATTTGGCCGTAAAAGCTGGCTTGAACCAATCCATTTGTACAGTTGTTAAAATAGGTAAGCAAGATGCCCATTTTACCCAAGCCGTTACTTTTTATAATGGCAAACCTTAATGTACAATATTGGGTGGGGACTCTTTCGGGGTGTACTCTTCTCTTTTAACAATTTGTCGGTTAGTAGTGAATCTGATTGAGGGATTGAAGGATTGAAGGATTGAAGGATTGAGGGATTGAAGGATTGAATGCAGATTTATAAAGGTTATCCGAATTTGCGATCGCTTTTATCCGGTTAATCACGATTTAATTGAGGGTTAATCTAATTGCTGAATGAATTTCAATCAGTAAAGGTAAATTCAATATCGGACCTCAAAACTTTCCCCCATCCGATTTCCAACACTCGATCATCGAATAGAAAGCATTCCGGAAAGTGTTACCTATAGGTAACTGTACATCGTTTATGCAAACATGGTTGTTTTTAATACATTGTATTTTACTCAATGCCACAGAGAAAGATTTATGTATACGAACAAATCGCTTAGGTGGCAATATTTCTTCCAATTTATGAAACGACATTAATATCATCGTTCTCGATTGTTGGGTATGTATTCCCAAATACTCTTTCATTCCTTCTATGTATGTAATTTCGTTTATGTCAATTTTTTCTATTTTGATGCCGCTTTTTAAAAATATGAATTTTTTTTCTTCTTCTTTCCTTTCGGTTAATTTTTGCTGCAATTCGAATGGTATGTTCCTTTGGTTGTAAACTTTGTTTACTGATTTTACAAAACGTTCAAAACTAAAGGGTTTCAACAGGTAATCGCTCACATCCAATTCATAGCCTTTCAAAGCATAATGATCGAAAGCTGTGGTTAATATTATACTTTGTTTTGTTTTAAGCGCTTCTAAAAATTGTATTCCATTTAATTGGTCCATTTGAATGTCAAGAAATATCAGATCTATCGCATGATTGTTTATGTAATTCATAGCATCCAATGGATTACCAAACTTAGCTTCAAATGATAAAAAAGGAACTTTGCCAGCGTAATCAGCTATTTTTTCAAGTGCCAAAGGCTCATCATCAACTGCAATACATCGAAGTATCATATTTCTTTAATGATTAAGTGAACTGTAAAAATATCGTTCTTTTGGTTGATCTGAAGTTCATGTTTATCTGGGTATATTAATTCCAGTCTTCGTTTAACATTCTGCAGACCAATACCTCCTGATTTGTTTATTTGTCCGGTATGATTTTCGGCAATTGCATTTGACGATTCAAACAGCAAAGCATCTCTCTCTGCAATGATTTTTATCTGAATTTTATGGAATTTGTTTTGTTTATCAGCATGTTTAAATGCATTTTCAACAAAGGGAATTAGAATCATTGGAGCTATGAATTTTCCATAAATCGTGCCTTCAGTTATAAAATTTACAATTTGCGGATTGAATAAACGAAGTTTTTGAAGTTCTATAAAACTTTGAATATAATGTATTTCATTTTCCAAAGGGACTCTATTTGTATTCGTATCATATAACATATATCGCATAATGTCCGATAACATAACTAAAGCATCAGAGGCTTTATCTTTGTTGACATTAATGAGTGAGTGAATGTTATTTAAGGAATTGAACAGAAAATGTGGATTTACTTGCATTCTCAATAAAGCAATTTCTCCTTCTTTGTTTCTTATTTCCAATTCATTGCGTTGTTGTTGACTTTGTATCCAATGTTTTAAAAGTTTGATTGAAGCCGCAAGAAAAACAACGGCATAGGCATATATACCAATATATAATAGTGAAGACCATCTCCAGAAATTAAATGAATCAGGGAGCGGGTTATCATAAAATAATGGATATTGAACATAAACATAATAAGTCCTTTCAAACAATACAACACCAATAAATGTAATTAAAAATAGAATAAAAAACTGACGGAATTTTCTTGTAAGTAAATACCGGGGAATAATAAAATATAAATGAAAGTAGGTTATTAAAATATCTGTTGGTATGGAAGTAAGTGTTAACAGAAGCGTTTTACTGAATTTTTCATTTAACGAACCACTTACAGAGGTAGATAAAAATAAAAAGGCAATCCAAAACAATACATGTTGCAAAACTCTGAATGTTTTCTTTTTATTGATCTCCATACAGAATACTTCTTCTACAAATATACTTGCTTTCATTAATTGTTGAAATCGGCATAACATGATTTTCAACCAACATGCATAAATTATCAACAATATCCAAAAAAAACCTGTTTTCCTTGTTTGGATTATTTATTTGTCATATTCATTGAAAATAGTTGTAAAATGCCTCTACTGAATTTATTTTTACCGCTTGGTCAGAAAAATATTAGTAAAGCGATACACTTAAAGGAAAATATAATCATTGGAGTAAAGGCAGAAAAGACCTATATATTATCAGATTTTCACCTGAAATCAATCTCAACTTATAAAAAAAAACCATTATTAATTTGTTGATCTTATGAAAACATTGTACTTATTTTTATTGATCACGATAGTATTTGAGGCTAATAGAACTAAAGCACAAACAACAGTAACTGATTATGATGGCAATATATATAATACTGTCGTTATAGGAGACCAAACATGGTTGAAAGAAAATATCAAATCATTGCATTATACCGACGGCACTTTAATTCCGGGAGCTGCAGCATATAACAACAATGATAGTTTGGCAAATATTTATGGTCGCTTATATTCATGGAACGCTACAGTTCGTGATTCTATCGCGACACAGGTTCAGGGTGTTTGTCCAAATAGCTGGCATGTTGCAAGCTTTGCAGAATGGACAATGTTGGAGAACTTTTTAGGAGGTTATTCAGTTGCCGGAGGTAAATTAAAAGATACCACTTCCGGTATGTGGAATGATCCAAATACAGGAGCAACCAATAGCAGTGGGTTTACTGCTTTACCTGCAGGGGAATACGATGCGTATTATACTCCTAATGTTTTTCAATATCTTCATGAATCGGCAGTATTTTGGACATCAACCCAATACAATGCCACAAAAGCAAAAGAAAAATATATGATGTATAATGATGAGGGTTGTTTATCCTATAATTGGTATAAAGTAATGAAATATTCTATTCGGTGCGTTAAAACAGTAACTACCAATTTATCGCCTTATTTAAACAATTCAAGGTTAAAAATCATCAACCCTGCAAGTGATAAATTGCAATTTACTTATGATGGCACAATTGATTTAGAATCAATAGAAATATATAATATGCAAGGACAGCTTATAAAAACCGAAGTGTTTAGCAATTCACCGGTATACATAAGTCTTCAGGGCTTAAAACAAGGTGTTTATATTGCCAAATTTATTATTGGGAAAGATGTTTTTGTGACTAAGTTTAATAAAGTGGAATAATTAAACTCATACTCAAATTTAAATAGGTTTTGAAACCCTTCCATCACCCGAATGATCCTTCCACTGATACCGAAAGATTTTCTTCATTCACCTCTCATCCGGAAAAAATAGTGTTAAGATTTTGTGATAAAAAGATCGGCAATAATCTATTAGTATGAACTCTAGGACAAGCCCTGGCCCTGAATTCCCCCCAAAGGGCGGTGAAATTAACCCGAGAACCTCAACCCCCTGCACCCCTTCTTCAATTCGAAGGGGCTGGGGATGAGGTAATTCAATGAGTTTCTGTTAACAGTTTATTTTACATCCAATAACTCAACATCGAATACCAGCGTAGAATAGGGAGGGATGGTGCCCATGTCACGGTCTTTATATCCAATACTGGATGGAACTATAAGGGTAGCTTTTCCACCTACATTCATCATGGCAACACCTTCATCCCATCCCTGGATGACTTGTCCCTGACCAAGGGTGAATTCGAAAGGTTCATTACGATCACGTGAAGAATCAAATTTTGTCCCATTGAGCAAGGTTCCCGTATAATGAACTTTTACTTTTTTACCTGCCATTGCTTTTGCACCTGTACCCTTAACTTTTTCAACATAAATTAATCCACTGGCAGTGGGTTTTGCCGTAATCCTTTTTTCCATTAAATATTTCTTCATCAGTTCTGTTTCTTGTTTTTTAGCTGTTTCAAGTTTTAGC
The DNA here is from genome assembly GCA_023229525.1 of Bacteroidales bacterium. Taxonomy (GTDB): domain Bacteria; phylum Bacteroidota; class Bacteroidia; order Bacteroidales; family FEN-979; genus CAIVAT01. The sequence goes on along the minus strand of JALNZC010000026.1, from coordinate 43,825 downwards.
TGTGTTTTCTTTTTATCTTCTGCCTGTTGTTTATCATGGTCTGCTTTTGTTTGAACATCTATCACCTCCACTTCATAAACAATGGGTGAATAAGGAGGAACCATAGCTCCCCTACCCGTTTCGCCGAAAGCGATTTTTGAAGGAACGACCAGGGTTGCTTTTCCGCCCTTCAACATTTTTCCAATACCTTCTTCAAAACCAGGGGTATCAAAACGTTTTCCATATTCAAATTGTAACGGTTCACCACGGTCATACGAAGAAAATATTTGTTTACCATCAATGAGCGACACTTTAAAGTGGGCTTTAACCCACATCCCGGAATCGATTTTTATTCCTTTCCCCTGAGCAGTTTCAAGAAAGTAGAGTCCGGACGACAAAGGTGGAATAGAAATTTTCTTTTCGGAAATATACTTCTGTAATGATTCTGCTTCCTTTTTAATCATCGACTGGGGAGAATCAACGCTTAGCAGGACAATATGAAAATGAATGACGCTATTGGTGTCAATGAACGACGGGCGTGAAGGTTGACGGAATGTTTTTTTAAATAATGAGTCCGCGTTTACAATAAAATCAGCACTGTCGCCTGGTGAAAGCATTTTTATACCTTCATAAATATCACCCTTAAAATCAGAAGCCGGTAACTGGAATCGAACCGGATTGCCCATGGCTTTCTTACTATCAAAAAGGGTTGAATCTTTATATGTGTAACGCATGGTCAAAGACACCCAATCTCCCAATTTGGGCTTGATAGTATCTTTACTTACCTTAAATAATTTATAATACAGGCCTGTTTCAGTTTTATCGTATCCTGGATATTTGGACGAACAAGCCAGCGAAGTCAGTGCAACCAACATTACAAAGACAAACGAATTAACAAACACTTTTTTCATACTTTACATTTTAACAATTTGGTTTATAATAATTTAATAATAGAATTTATGGTATATTTCCTTATGGAACTTAGCAAATAGCCACCTTATGATCATTTCGAAAAACCATTACAAAAGGTGTCATTTTAGCCAGCTCAAGATAATAAAGTCCCGATAGGATAATAAACTCAACCATTTTGGTTTTTTCAGCATCTTCTGAACTACAGGTTTTTATTCAATTTATTCAATTACTTTTTGCCTTGTTTTACGTCAAGGAGTTCTACATCATAAACAAGAATAGTCCTTAAGGGTATTTTATCCAGATCTCCCAGAAGACCATATGCAAGATGGGATGGAAGAATAAATTTGGCCCGTTCTCCGGTTTTCATCATTAGAACACCCTCTTCCAGTCCGTTATTTAATTCATGTCTGCCAATTTCTAATTCGACTGGATGACCGGGAACGGTCGCATATACTAAATCGCCGGTTAATTTTTTTAATGTGTATTGAAGAGTGACTATATTCCCCTTTTCGGCACTTATTCCGTTCCCTTTTTTATATATCATAAATCTCAATCCCGTTGGCGTAGTGTTCATTTTCCAATGGTAACGCAAGATAAAATCATCAATCTCCTGGTTTTCGGATTGTACAATCTGATGATTAAAATTTATTAAACTATCATCCATTATTCTCAGATTACCGGTTGTATTTATGGGTTGGGGTAATTGGTTACAGGAGCTTAAAAGAAATGAACAAAAGGTCATCGGAAGAATAAACTGAGCCCCATGAAAATAATTACGGATCGCTTTCAAATTAATAAACCGATTTGAGTTTAGACTGATAACGGGGAAGCAATTCCCGGAATAATGAAACGGTTTCAGTCAATGAGGTTGAACAATTAGCACCGGAAGCATTATTGTGTCCACCACCATCGAAATGATCGCGTGCAAACTGATCAACAGAAAAATGTCCCTTAGACCGAAAAGAAACTTTTACAATACCATCACGTTCCATGAATAATGCAGCCAGGTTGATATTTTTAATTGATAGAGCATAATTTACAACATCTTCTGTATCTCCTATCTGGTAATCAAATCGACGTAAATCGCCGGCTGTTAGAACGATATATGCAGTATGGTAATCGGGCAGTACCATGAGCTGGTCACTAATGGCGTAACCGAGTAACCTCAGCCTGTTCTCCGAGTAAGTGTCATAAATAAGCCGGTGTATCTGTTCGCCATCGATACCTACCCGGATAAGTTCTGCAATGATATTGTATGTTTTTACATAATTACAGGAATAGCTTAAGGAACCTGTATCGGTAATAATTCCTGCATAGATACAAGCAGCTATATTTTTATCAAGTAAATGCAGGTCACCTGATGCTTCTATAAAATCGAAAACCAGTTCAGATGTGGATGATGTTTCAGGAGTTGATATTTTCAAATCAAATTCATCTGATGGATAAAGATGGTGGTCAATTAATATTTTGATGGCTTTTGATTGTTTGACGACATTACCAGCATCATTAAGGCGGTTTAAATTGTTAAAATCTGCGGCAAAAATTACATTTGCTTTAAGGATTGCCGCTGTAGCTTCCGTTTTTTGCGATTTATAGATCAGCACATCTTTATGTCCGGGCATCCAGGCAAGAAAATCGGGAAATGGATCGGGAACGATGACCTGAACCTTATGATTTTTCTTTAGAAAATATAAGAATAGCGCAAGACTGGACCCAATGGCATCACCATCCGGATTGGTATGTGTGACAATCACTATCGATAAAGGCCGGCTAAGCTGCTGAATTACTGGAATAAAATTGATATTTTCCAAAGCTTTTCAAAATTTGAAAGTGTGCAAAATTAGCTATATTTTAAAATATAATTGTATTTTTGTTTGCCTTCAAACCCAATTTCACGATGAATGGAAAAATAACCTTTACTATGATTAAACCCTCTGCCTTTTCTCAAGGGTATACAGGACAAATACTTACTATGATTGAAAATGCCGGATTCCTGATTAAGGCTATGAAAAAAGTCAGGTTGTCACAGGAGCAAGCCGGTTCATTTTATGAGATTCACCGGGGAAAACCTTTCTATGAAGAACTCGTTGTATTTATGTCCTCAGGACCTATAGTTGCTGCAGTTCTGGAAAAGGAAAATGCCGTTGAATCTTTCCGTATGCTTATTGGGGCTACTGATCCTGCCAAAGCTGAACCCGGAACCATTCGTAAGTTATTCGGGAAGAATATGGGTGAGAATGCCGTCCATGGCTCGGATAGCGATGAGAATGCCATCCTGGAATCGGGTTTCTTTTTCCCCGCAATTGATCTTCTCTGATTAATTATTCAGGCTCATATTCACGGAAAGTTCTATCCTGGTAGAAAACCACGATTCTCTCAATTTTTCTATCAGTTTTTTCTTTTTTCGGAAAACGAACTCCCTTTTTCTGATCAGAAGTCTCAGGTAAATCAGATTCTTCAAACAATTTCTGCTGGTTATTCTTTTGAGGGTCGATACTCTTTGCAATATTCTGTGACTCCTGAGTAGTACCTTGAAGTAACCATTCCGGTTTAATTTCAGGAAAACGCTTCAATACCTTCATGACAAATTCGAGACTTGGTTTATTTCTGCCAGAAATCAAATGAGAAATTCCGGAACGTTGTATACCGATTTCATCAGCAAATTGAGATGGAGATAATTTTTGTTCCTGCATTATCTGTAAAATCCTTTCGATCATACAAAAATAATTTATACAATGTTTTACAAAAGTAATTAAATTAAAATAATACAGGAATTCACATAAAAAAAATATGTTTTTAAATAATGACTTTATATAGATTATATATTACATTGATTCTTTATTATTTAGCAAGACAAGATAATTTGTAAAATTAAGTTCACATATGTAACCTGGATGGGAATACAATTGTAATTAATAATTAAATTTGATTCAGTGATTGAGTGAATGAGTGACTGATGGACTGAGTGAATGAGGGAGTGAGTGAATGAGTAAATATGTTCGGATTTAATAACGTTACCAAGATTTGATACTACTTTTTCTCTGTTATCAATATTTCTGTTGACGGTTAATCGATTTGTTAAATGAATTATAAACTGTCATTTATATATTTTGTTTATAGGTAAATCATTAATCTTGTTTACATTTGTATGTTACAAGTGTAACTTATAATACATTTTATTTGAGTGACTTTATTAATTTAATAATATAGGTCGATGAATCTGTAACCACTTTTAAAATGTAATTTCCAATAGGAAGAACTGGTAAATCATTAAATACATAACTATTTTCCCCTTCAGTCAGATTTTGGTTTTTCATTGCATATCGGATCCTTCCCAACAAATCGAATACCTGAATATCAAAGTGGTGATGGTCTGACGTTAAGAAAGTAATTTTGACTGTGGTAGAAAAAGGATTTGGATAAACTTGAAGTTTTAAATTATCAATTGAACCTGGAGCAGAAAGATGTAACAAGGCTTTGGGAAAATCAGGGATGCCGTATCCAAGCAACGAATCTGGATTCGATATCTGATTACTACTGAGTTCAATAGCGCGCATAATGTATATATTACTCCAGGTAGGCGCCGCCTGCCACAAACACGCTACCATTCCTGCTATAAGTGGTGAGGAAAAGGATGTTCCATTTCTACGGGTGATCGTTCCAATCGGTGATGACATTACGGTTTGCGATCCCATCGCGGCAACATTGGGTTTAATGCGCATGGTCTCCTCACCTATCGAACTGAATTGAGCTCTTACCCCGTTCGAGTCAACAGCGGCTACAGCAATAACACTATAGCCGTCTGCCGGGGCTCCAACACATTTCCACGAAGATCCACCTGAATTCCCAGCGCTATTAACTATGATCATTCCTTTGGTTGCGGCAATATTCGCTCCCCTTGTTACCGAGGTTGTATTTCCATTCATATCGGAACAGGTATGATTTTGGATTGTATCGTCAAATGTAGTATACCCGAGAGAGGAATTGATAATATCAACACCTGCACTATCAGCAAATTCGGCTGCGGACTCCCAATTATATTCTTCAATTATGTTTTCACTTCTGACGTCTTCTGTCCGAAGAAGCCAGAATTTGGCTTTCGGGGCAGAACCGATTAACTGACCAGGGATGTTTCCTCCAATTGTTGAAAGTACCTCCATACCATGCTCATATTCAAGGAAAACATTGTTTCCGGGATTTACAAAATCTTTTGTTCCAAGTATTTGATTGTTAGACCAAAGACTGTCAAATGCAGGTAAAATATCTACGTGGTAAAATCCGGCATCCAGAACGGCAATTATTTTCCCTTCACCCCTAAAACCCATTCTGTGCATCGAATCTCCATTCAACATATGAATTTGTTTGTAAGATGGTCCATACTCATAATAAATGGAGGTATTTTTATTTGAAAATTTACAATTATCTTTATTGATATTTGATTCAAGCAATACTTCTTCTAGACGAAATTTATTATCTGAATTTAAATGTTTTATGTCATATGATTTTATAATACTTTTTACAAATGTAAGATGTGAAATTGAGTCTAACACGTCCGGGTTAAATGAATATATTGTTATTCCGTTAAACCATTTAGAACGGGTTAGAATTGTAACACCAAAATTTGCAACTGCATTAACGTAATCCACATTGACAGGAATATCGTTCTGGTCGATTGGAATTGCCTGGTTCTCTCTTCGCTCGAGTGCGCGGAGTGAAAGAAATTCCTGCGGTCGATCAATGGAGTATGGCGAATTGCTTTTATCTGTGAACTCAATAAAATATTTTTGTGGGGCAATTTGGCCAACAGTTTGTATGGCAAGTAACAAACTCAAAAGAATAATCACGAGTTTTTTCATTATTTCGGTAAATTTGTCATAAAATTACAAAATCTGACAGATGTTTACTCCAAATGATCTTGTGCAAATAAGGCAAAAAGGAATTGAGGTTGCAAAAATTGAAAAACAGATAAATCATTTTATAAATGGATTCCCCTATATAAGACTTTCCCGTCCTGCGGTTCTTTCTGATGGCATCTTATCTTTTGATGAAGTTGAAAAAGATCGTTATATTGAAAAATACGAACAATTGTTACCTGATCTACGGGTTGTGAAGTTCGTTCCAGCTTCAGGAGCTGCCAGCAGGATGTTCAAAAGTCTTTTTGAATTTAAAGAAAAACCCTTTAACGATATAAAAGTTTCAAATCCGATTAATTATTTTTTTTCATATTTTAAAGAAATCGCTTTTTATGAAGATCTTGACAACACAGTAAAGCATGATGGTTTGGAGGTTGATGAACTACTGAAAAATCATGACTACACTCCTATCATTGACTACATACTGACAGAAAAAGGGTTGAACTATTCCAATTTGCCGAAAGGATTAATCAAGTTTCATCGTTACCAGGAAGGAGCCCGGACATCTGTTGAAGAACATATGGTGGAAGCAGCTGAATATGCCAGGGATGTGACAAATACATCCAGATTGCACTTTACCATTTCTCCTGAACACCGTGAAAAATTCCTTGAGCTTCTTGCAACAGTACAAACAAATTATGAAAAGAAGCTTAAAACACAATTTGATATTTCATTTTCGATTCAGAAACCTTCTACCGATACGATCGCCGTCAATCTTGACAATCAGCCTTTACGCAATACGGATGGAAGTTTGATGTTCCGGCCCGGTGGACACGGTTCCTTACTGGATAATCTTGAAGATATTGATGCGGATATCATTTTTATAAAAAATATAGATAACGTTGTCCCTGATCGGTTAAAGGGTACTACTTTCCAATATAAAAAATTGCTTGGTGGATATCTTTTAATGTTAAAACAAAGAATTAATAGATATCTTCAAGAAATCAATACACATTCGATCGTTTCAGTGGATATTCCGGAAATAGCAGTTTTTGCCATTGAAAAATTGCAACTTTCCATTCCAAATAATTTTTATTCTTTAGATCAGGAAGAACAATGCTCGATTTTATTCAAAATACTTAACCGGCCATTCCGGGTTTGCGGAATGGTTAAAAATGAAGGAGAACCGGGAGGCGGACCTTTCTGGGTGTGGGGAGCAAACAATGGACAATCACTTCAAATAGTAGAGAGTTCCCAGATCAACCTCACCGACAAAGATCAGCATTCAATTTTTTGCAGATCCACTCATTTTAATCCTGTGGATCTCGTTTGCTGTACAAAAGACTTTACAGGAAAACGATTCAAATTAATTGATTTCGTTGATGAAAACACCGGATTCATCTCTAAAAAGTCTATCGCTGGGAAAACAGTTAAAGCTCAAGAATTACCGGGATTGTGGAATGGAGCGATGGCAGGTTGGATAACCCTGTTTATAGAGGTGCCTGTAATTACTTTCAACCCGGTAAAAATCGTAAACGATCTGCTAAGGAAAGAACATCTCGAATGATTTTTAAAGAAACGCGCAATAATTACAATTATCTGTTGAACCGGAAGGAATGTTGGCGATGTCTAAGCCGGACAATAAAAAAGCCGTTCGGATAGAACGGCTATCTTTATCATGATGATTATCAATTATTTGTTGAGTTCTTCAATTACTGCTTTGAAGGCTTCAGGATGGTTCATAGCCAGGTCGGCCAATGTTTTCCGGTTCAGGATAATATTTTTCTCTGCGAGTTTACCCATAAAAACCGAATACGACATTCCATAGACACGGACACCGGCATTGATACGGGTAATCCATAAACCACGGAAATTACGTTTTTTTGTACGGCGATCCCGGTAGGCATAACCCAATCCTTTTTCAACCGAATTTTTTGCAACGGTAAGAACATTCTTTCTTCTACCAAACTGTCCTTTGGCCCGTTTTAGAATTTTTTTCCTTCTTTCGCGCGAAGCGACGGCATTTACTGATCTTGGCATAGTTTTACTTTTTTTTTGCGTTAGCGTTCCTAAGACAGGAATCTTTTCGAGCTAAACACAAGTTAGACAATGAATAATTAACCCTGGAGCATTTCTTTTACATTAGCTGCATCGGCTTTTTCAACCGTAGTGGAGTACGTAAGATTACGTTTCCGTTTCGTGGTTTTCTTAGTCAGTATGTGGCTTTTGTAAGCATGCTTCCGCTTGATTTTACCGGTTCCCGTCAGTGCAAATCTTTTTTTGGCCCCGGATTTGGTCTTCATTTTTGGCATGTTACTGGTTTTAATTGATTTGTTATATAAATTATCTTTAAGACTTCTGTTAGCTTTTAATTGAAAAGCAACACTATACGTCTTTATCTTATTTTTTGGGGGCAATAATCATAATCATCCGTTTGCCTTCGAGTCGCGGCATTTGTTCGATTTTACCAACATCAACCACAGCCTGGGCGAATTTCAGCAAAATTAATTCTCCTTGTTCTTTATAAATAATGGAGCGGCCTTTAAAGAATACGTCCACTTTCACTTTTGCGCCATCTTTGAGAAATTTTAATGCATGATTCAGTTTAAAATTGAAGTCATGGTCATCGGTATTTGGTCCCAGGCGAATTTCTTTAACGATGATTTTCGCCGTTTTGGCCTTCATTTCTTTCTGTTTCCTCTTTAATTCATAAAGAAATTTTTTATAATCTATCACCTTACAGACTGGGGGATTGGCTGTTGGAGAAATTTCCACCAGATCAAGTCCCTGAATTTCAGCCATGTTAAGTGCTTCACGAATATTGTAAATACCAGGCAGGATATTTTCACCAACTACTCTTACTACTGGTGCTTTGATAAATTGGTTTATATTATAAGGTTCTTCTTTTTTCCCCGGTTTCGGAAAGCGACGCGGGCCGTTAAATTGTGTTACTATAAGTATGCCTCCTATATTAAATTTACGATTTACGATTTCAAATAATTTCGCTTGTATTATATTACATTGATTAATCTAATTCTCCGAGCTCATTTTTAACTTCTTGAGTGACTAATCGGATGAAATCTTCAATTTTATAAGGTCCGAGATCACCTTTCCCATGCCGGCGAACTGAAACTGATCCTTCGTTTTCTTCTCTCTCTCCAACAATAAGCATGAAAGGGATTTTCATCAGTTCTGCATCCCTGATTTTTTTGCCGGCTTTTTCGTTCCGGTCATCAAACAGGGTGCGAATTTCGGAATTATTTAGCAAATTTAAAACTTTTTTCGCATAAACCTGATATTTGTCGCTGATTGGCAATATGATAACCTGGTCAGGCGCTAACCATAAGGGGAAATTTCCAGCAGTATGTTCCAGCAAAACTGCGACAAAACGTTCCATCGATCCGAATGGCGCCCTGTGAATCATAACCGGACGATGTCGTTGGTTATCAGTTCCAATGTATTCTAGTTCAAACCGTTCAGGGAGGTTATAGTCTACCTGAATAGTTCCCAACTGCCACTTTCTGCCCAAAGCATCTTTGACCAAAAAATCCATTTTAGGTCCATAGAATGCTGCTTCGCCAAGTTCTATTATAGTATTTAACCCACGTTCGCTGGCAACTTCCATTATGGCATTTTCCGCTTTTTCCCAATTTTCATCGGTGCCAATGTACTTTTCTTTATTATTTGGGTCGCGGAGGGATATCTGAACTATGAAATCTTTGAAGTTCAATGCTTTAAAAATGAGCATCACGATATCCATTACTCCTTTAAACTCATCTTTAACCTGTTCGGGTGTACAGAAAATATGGGCATCATCTTGTGTAAATCCCCTGACACGTGTAAGACCATGTAACTCACCACTTTGTTCGTAACGATAAACCGTACCGAATTCCGCAAGGCGAAGTGGCAGATCACGGTATGACCGTGGTTTTGTTTTATAGATTTCGCAATGGTGGGGACAATTCATCGGTTTCAGGAAAAACTCTTCCCCTTCAATCGGCGTAGAGATAGGGCGGAATGAGCTTTCTCCATATTTTTGATAATGTCCGGATGTTTTATAGAGTTCAACATTTCCGATATGCGGACAGATAACCTGAAGATAACCGGCTTTTTTCTGAACTTTCTTCAGAAACATTTCAAGACGCTCACGGAGTTGTGCCCCTCTGGGTAACCATAAAGGAAGACCTAATCCTACTTTGTTGGAAAAAGCAAACAGTTCCAGTTCTTTTCCTAGCTTACGATGATCCCGTTTCTTAGCCTCTTCAAGAAATACGAGAAAATCGTCCAGATCTTTCTGCTTCGGAAACGTAATCCCATAAATCCGGGTCAGTTGTTTGCGTTTTTCATCACCCCGCCAATATGCACCGGCGATACTCAGCAATTTTACGGCTTTAATAAAACCGGTATCCGGAAGATGCGGTCCCCGGCACAAATCAGTGAATTTACCAGACTCATAAAATGTAATCTGACCATCCTGAAGATCCTGTAGTAATTCAATTTTGTATTCATCTCCTTTCCTGGAAAAAAAATCGATAGCCTCTTCTTTGGAGATTTCTTTCCTGAGAAATTGTTGTTTCTCTCTGGCTAATTCCAGTATTTTATTTTCAATCTTAGGAAAATCATCTGATGAAATTATTTGATTACCAAAGTCGACATCATAATAAAACCCATTTTCAATGTTTGGCCCAATACCAAATTTTGTTCCGGGATAAAGAAATTCAATGGCTTCAGCCATGAGATGTGCAGAAGAATGCCACATCGTTGCTTTCCCTTCTGTGTCGTTCCATGTCAGCAATTTGACTTTAGCATCCTGAGTAAGCGGACGAGTTGCATCCCAGACTTCGTTGTTAACAGCAATGGAGAGAACGTTCCTGGCGAGTCCATCACTGATACTTTTAGCTATTTCAAGCCCAGTAATTCCGACAGGATATTGTCGAACCGAGTTATCAGGTAATGTAATATTGATCATCAGTTATTCCGGAATTTTAGGGGTGCAAAGGTAAGAATTTTATTTAATTCTCTAATATTTTAAATTCGGTACGCCGGTTATTGGCACGCCCTTGATCAGTGGAGTTAGTATCGACAGGGTGGGTGAAGCCATACCCTTTATACGAGAGCCGTGATTCTTCGATTCCATTTTGAATCAGAAAGTCATACACTGATTTTGCCCGATTTTGAGAAAGTACCACATTATATTCCTCTGTGCCCTGATTATCGGTATGCCCGCTAATTTCAATTTTTAATTTTGGATTTTTTTGGAGGTAATCGATCAGTTTTCTCAATTCACCCGTTGATTCATCTTTAAGAACGAATTTATCAGTATCAAAAAAAATATTTTTCAAAACCACCGATTCTCCTATTTTTATCGGTTTTAAAGGAATATTCCTGAGTAAAGGGTGGATGGAGGAATTAGTCCCTCTCAAAGAAAAATTTTCCGAGAAAAACAAATAACCTTCCCTGGATACATTCAATGCATAATTTTTTTCAGAAGGCAAAAGCAGTAAAAATTCGCCCGATAAGGGATCAGAAACTGATTCCACGACAGTTTGTGATGTCTCCAGGTCGATAAGTTCAAACCGGGCAGCCATTCTTTTTTTGGTTTCCTGATCAAATACAATCCCTTTCAGGTATGAAGTTGCAACCGGCTGAGCCTCTTTATACAACGGAAATTTGTAGATATCCTGTCCCCCTTTTCCACCCGGGAGGTCAGAGGAAATATATGCCATATTGCCTTTCGCATTCACAATAATGGATATTTCGTTTGCCTGGGTGTTGATGGGGAAACCCATATTTACCGGCTGACCCCATGTTCCAATCCCGATTTTTCGAGAAAAAAACAGGTCCAGACCACCCATTCCAAGATGTCCTTTTGAGGAGAAATAGAGTGTTTGATCATCCGGATGAATGAAAGGGGCCATTTCTTCAGCCTTAGTATTGATTGAATCGCCAAGGTTAACCGGTTCGCTCCATTGTCCGTCGGGTTGAAGCTGAGAATTCCAGATGTCGGAACTCCCTTTGCCACCCGGACGTTTACTGGCAAAATAGAGAGTTTTTCCATCGGATGAAAAGGAGGGTTGTGAGTCCCATTGCGGTGAATTTATCCGGGGGCCCATGTTTTGAGGTACTGTCCAATGATCACCTATTCGTTTAGCCCAATAGATATCGCAACTTCCATAACCATCGGGGCGATCGCATGCAGCAAAAAACAGAAAATTCCCATCGGGCGAAATGGTTAATGCTCCTTCATTTCCATTGGTATTAACCGGAGGTCCGAGCGGTATGGCTTCCGACCATGTGGAATCGATCCGGTGAGAAACATAAAAATCTTCTTCATAATCCTGTCTTTTGTCCTCAGATTTTGCACTGCTGGGATTCTTCCTGGTGAAGTACAACAATTCTTCATCAGCAGTAAGGATATTCACATAATCATCGTATGGACTATTGATACTATCTCCAAGATTAACCGGTAGAAAAGGAACCGGGTGAGCGATGTTGTTGATTGCAAAAGCGCAAACTTTAAGCCCTTGTTCGGCCTGTTGCTTTTTATTTTCAGGTATGTAACCTGATTCCAGGAAACGTTGGAAATTAAATTGAGCATCAGTATATCGGCCCAGGTTCAATTGAATGGTTGCGATGATTGAAAAAAGTGCCGGGGAGAAGGGTTTATTGGTATTGATTGCAGTTTGATAGGATTCAATGGCTTTTTCAAACTGACGATCATCGTTATATATATCACCCTGAAGAATGAACGCTTCTGTGAATAAAGGATCGGCCGTGATGGCTTTTTTAAGATCGGAAAGTGCTTCTTCAGTATTTTTTACCTGGTACCGCTCAATGGCTGAATAGAATAGTTTAATTGCTTTTTTATTTTCAGTTGATAATGAACCACCCTGGGCATTTAATTCATTTACCCAAATAAGAGTAAATATCCAAAACAGAAAAACAGATCTTAAATAAATCATGGAATACTCATGTATTTATGGCTTTGCAGTGATATCTTCCATTTTGGATTGGCCTGAATATAATAGATAATCTGCGGCATTATCTTTTCGCGTTGACTCCATTCCGGTTGGAGGTATAGAATGCAGCCATTTGAAACGAGTTCGGCATTTTCTTCAGCCCAGGAGAAGTCAGCCGAATCCTCAATAATTACTTTCAATTCATTCGCTTTTTCAACGACATCGTGAAGGGGTGGAGACTCTTTTTTTGGAGAAAGACAAATCCAATCCCATTCTCCGCTCAATGGTTGTGAGCCCGAAGTCTCTAAAAAAGTTCTGACCCCTCCTCGTTTCAATTCCCTGCATAGATATTCGAGGTTATATAACAACGGTTCTCCGCCGGTAACAACAACAGCTTTTGCAGGATTTTGCAAAACATGTTCGATAATCAAGTCGGTGAGTGATGGCGGGAAAAGAAAAGCGTTCCAGGATTCTTTGACATCACACCATTTACAACCCACGTCACAACCGCCAATTCGTACAAAGTAAGCTGCCTGACCGGTATTGAAACCTTCACCCTGAAGGGAATAAAATTCTTCCATTACCGGAAGTAATTTGCCGTCAATCAACGATCTTTCAGTAGATTCTTCCAATGGGATCAGACAATAATTTTTTTCGCAGCTTTCAGGCCATTCTGGAGTAATGATACAATGGTCATTAAACCCACACCACCGGGAACCGGCGTGATATAACTACATTTCCTCGACACCTTTTCAAAATCAACGTCCCCTTTGAGGATGTAACCTGATTTTGTTTCCTCCGAGGGAATACGATGGATACCGACATCCACAACAACAGCTCCATTCTTAACCATATCGGCGGTGACAAATCCTTGTTTACCCATGGCAACAATGAGGATATCGGCTTTTGATGCAATTGATGCAATATCCTGAGTAAAGCTGTGACAAAGGGTTACCGTTGCATTGCCCCTTTTTGATTTGCGTGAAAGCAGGATGGATATAGGGGTCCCTACAATATGGCTTCGACCCAGAACTACACAGTTTTTGCCTTCAGTTTCAATATCATAACGATCGAGGAGCGTGATAATGCCATACGGTGTAGCAGGAATGAAACAGGGAAGTTCAAGCACCATTTTCCCGATATTGACCGGATGAAAGCCGTCTATATCTTTACGGGGATCAATCCGTTCAGTAATTTTCTGTTCATTGATATGTTCAGGAAGGGGAAGCTGAACTATAAAACCATCGACTTCGGGATCGTTATTCAGGAAATCAACTGCTTCCAACAATTTTTCTTCTGAAACATTCGCCGCATATTTATAGACAGAAGATAAAAAACCCACTTCACGACAAGCTTTTTCTTTCCCTGACACATAGGTTTTACTGGCCGGATCATCACCTACCAACATTGCTGCAATATGTGGTGGATTTAAACCTTTACCCAGAAAATTTTCATTAACTTCTGTGGCAATTTCAGATTTTATCTGTCCGGCGATCAATTTTCCATCAAGCAGTTTCATCCGGTCATGAATTAGTTCGTATTCTTCAAATTCCGCATCATGTTGGCCATATTCTTACCCTTGTTGGCCGAAACCATTTTCATCATTTTACGGGTATCGTCAAATTGTTTAATAAGGCGATTCACTTCCTGAATAGTGGTTCCGGAGCCTGCCGCAATACGTTTCCGGCGACTGCCGTTCAAAACAGCAGGATTTTCACGTTCTACCGGAGTCATGGAGTGTATGATCGCTTCAATGCCCTTAAACGCGTTATCATCAATTTCAAGGTTGCGGATAGCTTTGCCCATACCGGGAATCATTCCAAGTAAATCTTTTACGTTCCCCATTTTTTTAATTTGTTTGATCTGTGAGAGGAAGTCATTGAAATCAAACTGGTTCTTGGCGATTTTACGTTGGAGTTTTTGCGCTTCTTCTTCATCAAATTGCTCTTGCGCTTTTTCGACAAGCGAAACAATATCGCCCATACCCAGAATTCGATCAGCCATGCGTTCAGGGTAAAAAACATCAATGGCTTCCATTTTCTCTCCCAGCCCTACAAATTTGATCGGTTTATTGACAACCGATTTTATACTTAGCGCAGCACCACCCCGGGTATCTCCATCCAATTTTGTCAGCACAACACCTTCATAATCAAGACGCTCATTAAACGTTTTAGCTGTATTCACTGCATCCTGACCGGTCATGGAATCGACGACAAACAAAGTTTCATGAGGGTTAATTGCTTGTTTGATATTGGCGATTTCATCCATCATTTCTTCATCGATGGCAAGACGGCCGGCTGTATCGACAATCACCACATTATATCCTTTGTCTCTGGCATGGCTCAAAGAATTTTTGGCTATTTTTACCGGGTTATTGCCAGCATCTTCAGCATAAACTTCAACATCAATCTGCTGTCCAAGAACTTTTAATTGCTCAATGGCTGCAGGGCGATATACATCGCAGGCTACCAGCATTGCCCGTTTGCCTTTTTTAGTCTTAAGATAATTGGCCAGTTTGGCAGAAAAAGTGGTTTTTCCGGATCCCTGCAAACCGGAAATCAGGATAATTGCAGGATCTGCTTTAAGATTAAGTTCAATTTTCTGGAAACCCATCAGTTCAACCAGCTCGTCGTGGACAATTTTAACCATCAATTGCCCGGGGGAAACGGCTGTCAGAACATTTTGTCCCAGGGCTTTTTCTTTTACCTGATCGGTAAACTGCTTGGCAATTTTAAAGCTGACGTCGGCATCAAGTAATGCTTTCCTGACATCTTTCAGTGTTTCAGCAACATTGATTTCCGTAATATGTCCATGCCCTTTCAGAACTTTAAAGGCCCTGTCGAGTTTATCACTTAATCCTTCAAACATAAATTTCTGTTAAATTCGGGCGCAAATTTACAAATTTCTCAGGACTTAAAATGCAGAATACCGTGAACAATTGATATCCTTAATAAGAAGAGGTATGCGGTAAGGTTACATATTGGGATTTACATTTTGGGAGGGACATCAATACCCAGCAGGTTCATTGACTTTTGAATCACCTCACCAGTGAATGAAACCAGGGTCAATCGTAAAACAAATTTTTCCTTATTTTCCTCTTTCAATACCGGTATCTCTTGATAAAACTGGTTAAACCCCTTAGCGAGATCATACACATAATTGGCAATAATGGCAGGACTCATCTCCACCCCTGCCTGTTTGACAATCTCGGGGAACAAATATAGTTTCTTTATCGTTTCTTTTTCAAGGGGCAGCAAAGATGTATGCAGTGAGCCTTGAACACGTTCTTTTGCGTATCCTGAGCTCATCGCTTTTCTTAGTAAAGATTGAATCCGGGCAAAGGTATATTGTATGAAAGGACCTGTATTTCCGTTAAAATCAATCGATTCTTTAGGATCGAACAGCATATTTTTCTTTGGATCAACTTTTAGAATAAAATATTTCAATGCGCCGAGGCCGATAGTCCGGAACAATTGACGGGACTCTTCTTCCGGAAGTTCATCGGCTTTTCCAAGTTCCCTGGTTGTAGATTCTGCTGTTTTAAACATTTCATCCATCAGATCATCGGCATCTACAACCGTTCCTTCACGTGACTTCATTTTTCCTTGCGGTAATTCAACCATTCCATACGACAAATGGTAAATATGCGAAGCATATTCCTTCCCTAGTTTTTTCAATATTCTTTGTAAAACATCAAAATGATAATTTTGTTCATTACCCACAACATAAATCATTGATGATGGCCGGAAGTCATCATACCGTAACTGTGCAGTTCCGATATCCTGGGTCATGTAGACAGAGGTTCCATCGGATCGCAATAGAAGCTTTTCATCCAGTCCCTCGTTCCGTAAATCAGCCCAAATACTTCCATCTTCTTTTTTAATCAGCATCTCTCTTTCCAAACCCTCCATAATCAATTCTTTACCCATCAGATAAGTATTACTTTCATAATAAATCTTATCAAAGGATATCCCAAGATTCTGATAGGTTTTATTAAAACCATCATAAACCCAACCATTCATCTTTCTCCACAAGTCTACGGTACCATTATCTCTCGCTTCCCATTTTCTGAGTATCTCCTGGGCCTCGATAATCAAGGGCGCCTGTTTTTCAGCTTCTTCTTCAGTGAGCCCCTTTTCCATCAGCGAATGGATCTCATCCCTGAAATGTTTATTGAACAAAACATAGTACTTCCCGATCAGGTGGTCACCCTTTATACCGGCAGCAAACGGGGTTTCGTTATTGCCCCATTTCTGATATGCAAGCATAGATTTACATATATGAATTCCACGGTCGTTGACAAGATTGACCTTGATAACCTTAAACCCGTTGGCTTTAAGGATTTCTGACAAAGAGTGTCCCAGCAGGTTGTTTCGTATATGTCCAAGATGTAAGGGTTTATTGGTATTTGGAGAGGAAAATTCCAGGACTACAGGTCTGTCGGGGCGTAGCTTCCGGAATCCAAATTGAGATTTTCCGGCATTCTTTTTCAAAAAATCAAGCCAGAATTTATCACTCAGGATCAGATTAAGAAAACCTTTGATCACGTTGAATTCTGCGATTTCGGGCATCGACTGTGAAAGATAATTCCCTATTTCCTGGGCCGTCGCTTCCGGTGATTTGTGTGACAATTTCAATAACGGAAAAACCACGAGGGTATAATCACCAATAATTTCTCTTTTAGTTTTCTCAAGGCCGATTAAATCCTGACTCACTTTCTGTTCATATAACTGGTGTATCGCTGTACAGGCCTTTTCCAACAACTTTTGTTCAATCATGCTGAATTTGGATTTGAGAACAAAAATACGCTATTTTAGGATATAATTTGATTGCACGACCCTAATGTCAGTTTATTAAAACGGGGATAATAATTTTCATTCCAGGCTTGCTAGTTCTCAAAAAATGAGTAGGTTTGCAATTCAATCTTCCAATCATACCGATTCTATTTAGTAACTTTATATAATCATAAAAAGTGAGGTGAGCATGAAAAAAAATGTAATCATTATTGGCGCAGCCGGACGAGATTTTCACAATTTTAACACGTATTACCGTGACAATGCAAGTTTTAACGTTGTTGCTTTTACCGCTGCGCAGATTCCGGATATTGACGGACGTAAATATCCCGCTGCCCTGGCAGGTAAACTTTATCCAAAAGGGATTCCCATATATGCCGAAAGTGAACTGCCGGCCCTGATCAAGAAACACAATGTGGAGATCTGTAACTTCGCATATAGTGATGTTCCTTACCAGCGGGTGATGAATGTGAGTTCTATCGTGAATGCTGCCGGTGCAAATTTCCTTCTTATCGGCCCTAAAGATACCATGATCAAAAGCACCAAACCCGTCATTGCAGTATGCGCTACCCGTACCGGTTGTGGAAAAAGTCAGACGTCACGGCGAATCATTGAAATCCTTATGGCAAAAGGGTTGAAAGTTGTCGCTGTCCGGCATCCGATGCCTTATGGTGACCTGGTTGCGCAAAAAGTTCAGCGATTTGCCACTTTAACCGATCTTGCCAAGAATAAATGCACCATTGAAGAGATGGAGGAATACGAACCCCATGTAGATCGTGGCAATGTAATTTATGCGGGAGTTGATTATGAAGCCATTCTTCGAACTGCAGAGAAAGATCCCAATGGTTGTGACATCATCCTTTGGGATGGAGGCAATAACGACTTCCCCTTTTATAAACCCGATCTAATGGTGACAGTTGCAGATCCGCACCGGCCGGGTGCTGAAGTGAGTTACTACCCCGGTGAAGTAAATATCCGGATTGCCGATGTTGTTGTACTGAATAAAATCGATTCTGCCTATCCTGAACATATAAAAACAGTCAGGGATAATATCCAGAAAATCAACCCCAACGCTATTGTTGTTGATGGCGCTTCACCCATACGTGTTGATGACGAATCCATTATTCGTGGTAAAAAAGTACTTGTGATTGAAGATGGCCCTACCCTAACGCATGGAGAAATGAAAATCGGGGCTGGTGTGGTTGCGGCACAGAAATATGGAGCCGCCGAATTGGTTGACCCGCGTCCCTGGGTAGTTGGAAAGCTGGCAGATACTTTCCGGATTTATCCGAATATCGGGCAGCTCCTTCCAGCCATGGGCTATGGTGAGCAGCAGATCAAAGATCTTGAAGCTACGATAAATAAGGTTAAATGTGATTCGGTAATTATTGCAACACCGATTGATCTAAACCGCCTGATAAAAATTAAAAAGCCAAACACCCGGGTGTATTATGACCTTCAGGAAATAGGGAAACCCGACTTGGCAGGTATCCTTGATGATTTTCTAAAAAAGCATAAAATTAAATAGTATAAAATCCCGGTTTCACCGGGATTTTTTTTATATTTGTTTAACCAATAAACAAACATTAACACGCTGTAAATGAAAAACAAAAGTCTCGTTTCCATCAACGATTTCACCCGTGATGAACACGTTCGGATTCTTGAACTTGCCAATATATTTGAGAAGCATCCAACGCAGCGGATATTGGAAGACTTTGTGGTAGCCACCTTGTTTTTTGAACCGTCAACCAGAACCCGCCTAAGTTTTGAAAGCGCTGCAACACGTCTTGGAGCACAGGTTATCGGATTTAGCGATGCCTCAAGCTCCAGTGTACAGAAAGGGGAATCGCTTCGAGATACAATCCTCACGGTAAGCAATTATTGCGATATTATCGTCATGCGGCATCCCAAGGAAGGAAGCGCCCGCTTTGCCAGTGAAGTTGCCAAAGTCCCTGTGATCAATGCCGGCGACGGTGCAAACCAGCATCCAACCCAAACCCTTCTTGACATGTATTCGATCAGAAAAACACAAGGGACTCTTGACAAATTGAATATTGCTTTTGTTGGCGATCTTAAATATGGCAGGACCGTGCACTCCCTGGTAATGGCACTTTGTAATTTCAATACCACCTTTCATCTGATTTCACCACTCGAACTCAAGCTTCCGAGTGCTGTAAAAATCCATATAAAAGAGAAAAACCTCACTTATCATCAGTACACTGATCTGCAGGAGGTTATTCCAAAAGTAGATATTCTCTACATGACCCGGATCCAAAAGGAAAGGTTCTCCGATCCATTGGACTATGAAAAAGTAAAATCTGCCTATGTTTTACGAAACAGCATGTTGGATGTATCAAAACCAAATCTTAAAATACTTCATCCCCTTCCGAGAGTGAATGAAATCACTACTGATGTTGACGATAATCCCAAAGCTTATTATTTCACCCAGGCGTTAAATGGAGTCTTTATCCGTCAGGCATTATTGGCTGCTATCTTAGGAGTGGTTGACTAATTAAAAAATACCATCATGGAAAAAGAAGAACTTAGGAAAGAGTTAAAAGTATCGGCCATTGAAAATGGAACCGTCATCGATCATATACCAAGTCGAAGCGTTTTTCAGGTTATCAAAATTCTTAACCTGAGTGAATACCAAAATCAGTTGCTGATTGCAACAAATCTCGATAGCAACAAGATGGGGAAAAAGGGAATTATCAAGGTGAGCAATAAATTTTTCAAGAGTGATGATATTAACAAAATAGCTCTTGTTGCACCTTCAGCTACACTTATCATTATTAAAAATTTTCAGGTTACAGAAAAAAGAAATGTAGAAATCCCGGATTATGTGGAGAAAATTGTGAAGTGCTTTAATCCAAATTGTATCACCAATAATGAAGATATCCTTTCGAAATTCACGGTAATTGATAAAAAAGAGTTAAAACTTCGTTGTCATTATTGTGAAAAGATCACAGCGAAAGACAATATTTCCTTCAGGGAATGATTCATCATATTTCAAAACTTATTGAAGAAGGGGAGCATCAGCAACTTGATTTCAAATTTGAAATTGCGGATGCCCATAAGATTGCACGGACATTGGTTGCCTTTGCTAATTGCGGTGGAGGACGTCTTTTGATCGGTGTAAAGGATAATGGAGCCATTGCAGGTATTCGTTCTGATGAAGAATATTACATGGTTGAATCAGCGGCAAAAAAATTCTGCAAACCGTCGATCGATTTTTCGGTCAAAGAATGGAATATCGGAAAAAAAACCGTCCTTGAGGTCACTGTTCTTAAAAGTCGTAACCGACCTCATTTTGCGCAACATGAAGATGGGAAATGGATTCCATATTTGCGAATAAAAGACCAGAATTTTGTTGTAAACAGAATTTTATTAAGTGTATGGAAGAAAGAAAACTTGCCCAAAGGAGTGTTCCTCAAATTCGCGGATGCAGAAAAATTTCTGATGACTTACCTGGAGTCGGAGCCTTCCATTACCGTATCAAAATTTGCCAGTGCGGCCGGGATTTCCCGCAATAAAGCCGAGCATATTCTCGTTAGATTCCTATTGCTTAAGATAATTCAAATGCATTTCACAGAAAATCAGACATTTTTTACTTTAAATCCATCCTCCCACATATACCAGGATGTTTAAATTTGTTAATGCACAATGAAACAATTTTTTCTGACCGGTTCACTGATTTTTTTATTTCAGACTTTGTTCAGTCAAACCATCCTGTCAGATTCCGTGAAAGATAACAGTTTCGCTGGATTCCGAACCCATTCTTATAATTACAACCTTACAATCGGGTCACAGTTTACCTCAATTTCAGGGTATGGATCAGCAATCACCTCTTTTATTACTCCTCATTTTTCGTATGCAGTCAATAAAAAATTACGGATTGGTGGTGGCATCAGCATAAGCAATACAAATTATTTCAATATTAAATCTTTTACAACGGGAGAATCGCTGACACGGAATAACGGAAATTTTACCGATGCAACGATATTTGTGGATGGACAATATCTGCTAAATGACCGGTTAACAATTTATGGTTCAGCTTTTAAACAATTCCCGGTGACGGGTGATCCCTTGCCATATAATCCCTATTACCCTGTTTCAAGGAAGGGAGCTC
>JALNZC010000026.1:0-22190 GCA_023229525.1 Bacteroidales bacterium | reverse complement strand
ATTACAAGATCGGAGAAAATTTTCACATCCAGGCCGGATTCAGGTACACCGAAGGTCGCCCGAATGGCAGCTTCTATCCGTCAGTTCCTTTCATTTCAGACCCCTGGACCCAGACAGACGCTATGTTTGGAAGCCACACGTCCTGGTAGATTTTATTTATACTGCCGGGAAATGGTCTGCAATATACTTCAATGCTTCGCTAACATCCAACGCCGCACTTCCCGGTCCGACCCGGATGTAAAACTCTTCATTAAATCCCGGTTGTCTTAAAAACACAGGACGGTTACAAGATGTGCACTGGACAAGGCACACGGTTTGGTCTTCGATTTTTTCCAGTGAAGATCGTAAATAAGGACTCACATCCCTTCCAAGGCAGGTGCGTATCAGGGTCCACAAATGCAGGAGGAATTTATCTTCATTCACAAATTTATCACTTTCAATACCTTCAATTGAACCATTATCACGAACCCCAATCAATAATGTTCCACCATGTGTATTGAGGAATGCGGCAATTGTTTTCAAACAGGCTCGTTCGATTGCCTGATTGGTCTTTCCTGCTTTCAGATCCCAACGGAGTGTCGATTTGAATTCAAGCAAATCGCCTTCTCCATCCTTAATATAGTTGGAGATTTTACGGGCAGATCCATCCTGAAATTTAAAGAAGGATAGAAAATCTTTAACAACCCAGGCATCATGCAAAATGGATTCCATCGAATTATTCCAATCTTTAGGAGAGATTGTGTTGATTTTCATAGAAAAAAGTCCCTTTGCATATTCCGAGGAAGTAATTTTTCCAAGAACAAATAACAACGGGAGTATAAATGCTGAATGATGAATGTCAGATAAGAGGTGCAATGATATTCTTTCTTCATCGCTGCAATGGAGATAAGCTTGTTGTAACAACAGGTCCAATGGATCAATAGTATTTTCATCATTTTCGAAATGATTCATTTCTTCTGCAATAAACTGGTTCAAAGCCTGAATGATACTAGAATTGCTCCAAAATCTGAGATTCACGACAGGAATCTGTGAAATAAATTCAGGATGATGGAAATCATTTATAGAATTTTGGTTAAGTGCGCCTTTCTTAAGAAGAATAAAATGATCATTTTCCATTATGTCTGTAAAATCCATGGATGGTTTATCCAATTTATTCTTACTGTCATCAACAAGTGCCTCCAGCAATTTTAATGATGTAATTTGTTCATCATTCTTCTCTTCAGCAAATTGCAGATCGGTGATCACATGTTTCAGGAGTCTTTGGTTCGGGTGACAGAGATCATTGCCATTTTTTGTCCGGCAAATGGTATCACCATGAAAAATTACAGCATCTTCGCTACGGATCACGAGGTCAAGTTTATCCGCGGTAAAATCATCATGGAATCTATTCATATTTTCTATATTGATTTTCAAATTCAAACCTAGAGGCTTTTCTTATAAATTCAAACTCCCGATGAGTTAATGATCAGGCTTTCTTTTCCATTTCTTGTAATTAAAATACGGAATTATCACAATCCTCCCCTTAACTCCATAGTTTGGAGATTGATCAATGAAGATGGAAAAAGTAAAGATAAAAAAAATCCGGATCGTATTGATAACGCGCCGGAATTAAAGCGGAGAGACAGGGATTCGAACCCTGGGACCCCCTTACGAGGGTCAACGGTTTTCGAGACCGCCCCATTCGACCGCTCTGGCATCTCTCCTTAGGATCAGGGGAAAATTTGTAAAGTGTACTGTTTTGGCGGAGAGAGAGGGATTCGAACCCCCGGACCCTTGCAGGTCAACGGTTTTCAAGACCGCCGCAATCGACCACTCTGCCATCTCTCCGGCGGCAAAAGTACAATTTTTTTCAAATCCGTAACAATCGTTATACACCTTCTATCTACTACTTATCATTCCTGAAAACCATGAGTTCATCGATTTTCTTTGCTTTCTTATCCGGATTCAACTAATTTTGTCATGCATTTAGCTAAGAACCATTTAAAAAAATCATCATGAAAAAGTTGTTCTTGATCCCTGTTGTAATTCTGATTTCTTTTTTTTCCATGGAATTACAGGCAAAAAACCTTTGGGCATTCCTTACATATGGTACTTTTAATTCACCTGAAGGTCCGTTCGTTGAGACTTATCTGTCTGTTGCCGGAAATTCTGTGAAGTTTGTCAAAAAGGAAAATGGAAAATTCCAGGCTACAGTGAACATTCTGATGACATTTAAACTGAATACTGAAATCAAAGCATTTAAAAAGTATGAATTATTCAGTCCTGAAATCGAGGACACTACAAAAAATGATTTTTATTTTGTCGATCAGCAACGGTTTTCCTTATCAAATGGAACTTATGATTTTGAAATCCAATTATCCGATAAAAATAATTCAGCGCAGCCATTTCCATACAATCAAAACATCTTGGTCGATTTCTCTCAGGATAAGCCGGCTTTTTCGGATATCGAACTGGTCAAGTCATTTACAAAAACGACCAACTTAACCGAACTGTCAAAAAGCGGTTATGATCTCATTCCATACACCTATACTTTTTATCCCCAAACAGAATCTAAATTGGCCTTTTATGTAGAGTTATACAATATGGAGCGGGTAATTGGAAAAGATCAAAAATTTATTCTTTCCTGGTATATAGAATCATTTGAGAGCAACATCAGGTTGCATGAATATGTCAAAGTCAAAAAAGAAGTAACAAAAGAGGTAAATGTTCTCCTCTCCGAAATATCCATTGATAACCTTGCATCCGGAAACTATAATCTTGTGCTGGAAGCACGGAATCAGCTGAATGAGCTGATTACATCCAAAAAACTATTTTTTCAGCGAATGAATCCAAAAGCACAGATAATGTTGAGCGATATTCAGTCCACAGATATTGCCAACACATTTGCGGAAAAAATCTCGAATACCGATACCCTGAAGGAGTTCATCAATTGTACCTATCCGATTGCTACCGGATTTGAAAAATCATTTATAAGATCCACTTTGAAAACATCAGATTTGAAAACCCGTCAGCAATTTTTCTATAGTTTCTGGGCAAGCCGCGATATGAACGATCCTGAAAAAGCGTGGAAGTATTACAAAGACCAGGTTTACAAGGTACAAGTCAATTTCGGAACTCCCGTAAAGAAAGGATATCAGACTGACCGTGGCAGGGTTTATCTTGAATATGGCCCACCGAACACGCGCAGCACCATGTATAATGAACCAAGCAACTACCCCTATGAAATCTGGCAATATTATACCCTGAATAACAGCCAGCGGAATAAGAAATTCGTTTTCTATTCACCCGATATGGTGACCAGTGATTTTTTTCTTTTACATTCGGATGCAATCGGGGAAGTCTATAATCCCCGTTGGAAAATTGATCTGAGAGGCCGGATCTATTCTACCGGTGATTTACAGGATACCCAAGTAATCAAAGCCTGGGGAGATTTTGAACAAGATTATTGGGATTTACCTAACTAATCAAAATTCTTTATAAATTACGAATTGGGGTTTCCGGACCCGTATTTCAGTATATATTTGTAGTTTTATATCCTTTGAAATCATTTTCAATTTTTATTTGAACCTTGATGCATATTGCTGTTATTATCCTGAACTGGAATGGTCGGAAATATCTTGAAAAATTCTTACCAACTTTACTCAAATGCAGCAATAATGAGGCTGAAATCATAGTAGCCGATAATGCTTCCACAGATGATTCTGTTACCTTTATCAAAACACATTACCCTGAAATACGCATCATTCTGAATGCTGAAAACGCAGGTTTTGCACAAGGTTATAACCTTGCATTAAAACTTGTTAAAGCAGATTATTACATCCTCCTTAATTCCGATATCGAAGTTACCGGGAATTGGATTCAACCCGTGATCGAATTGATGGAAAGTGATCCAATGATCGCTGCATGTCAACCAAAAATAAGATCGTATGATGAACCCAAGAAGTTCGAATATGCAGGAGCCGCAGGTGGATTTATAGACAAATACGGTTATCCCTTCTGCCGGGGTCGTATTTTTTTATCTATTGAAGAAGATCATGGCCAGTACGATGAGCCATGCGAGGTTTTTTGGGCTACCGGCGCTTGTATGTTCGTAAAAGCAGATATTTTTCATCAAGTGGGCGGCTTCGATGAAGATTTTTTTGCCCATATGGAGGAAATCGACTTTTGTTGGCGATTGAAAAACAACGGGTACCGGATTATGTATTGTCCCTACTCTACAGTTTTTCATATAGGAGGCGGAACCTTACCAAAGGCATCATGGCGTAAAACCTATTTCAACTTCAGAAATAATTTTTTTCTTCTGTATAAAAATTTACCACAGGAACGGTTGTTTAGTGTTTTCGCAGTCCGGTTATTTCTTGACGGGATTGCCGCTTTCAAATTCCTCTTTCAGGCTGGATTTAAAGATTTCTGGGCAGTAACCAGAGCCCATATGAGCTTTTACCGTTCACTGGGTAAAACCCGGTTAAAAAGAAGGACTCTTATTCAAGGGTCCATGAAAAATGTGTTCGGAAAAAAAATTGTTTTCGAATATTACATCAAAGGCGCCCGCAAATTTTCTGATTTAAATCAGGAAAAGTTTTATACACAGTAAGTCTATAGAAATTGTGATACAAAACCCTCCACTGCCAGACGGTACGAATCCATTCCAAAACCAATAATTATTCCTTTGACATTGGCGGCCAGAAATGATGTATGTCGAAAGGGCTCCCGCGCAAAAGTGTTTGAAATATGTACTTCTATTACAGGGGTTTTTATCGCTTTTACAGCATCCGCAATGGCAATTGATGTATGCGTATAACCACCTGCATTTATAATTATCCCATCGTAAAGAAAACCGGCATTATGCAATGCATTGATGATCTCACCCTCCACATTACTTTGAAAATATTCAATATTAACATCGTGGAAATGCTTACGCAATTTCTTTAATACGGTCTCAAATTTTTGATATCCATAAACCTCTTTTTCCCTTGATCCCAGTAAATTAAGGTTAGGACCATTGATAATAAGCAGTTTCATAATTCCATACTTGTGTACAATATTTGTACAATATTTGTACAAAGGTAAATCAATTAAAAGGTGTTGATGCACCAAACTGTAATTTATTCATTAATTTTGCTGTGATATTTCTCCGTAGGGGGTGCCTTAAAAGAAGGGCTGAGATTATACCCCAATAACCTGATCCGGATAATGCCGGCGTAGGAAAAACAGAAACCATGAATACAATTTTATTATTTTGCAGAAAGCATAATGTGTATCGCATTTTGCTATTGATCATCCTTGGGCTTTCAAGCCTTAACGCAAATGCCCAGTTTACCATCAGAGGAATAATTACTGACCAGGGAACAAAAAAAACACTCTCCGGCGCACATATTTCTCTTGAAAACACAAGGTATACAACCATTTCGGACGACAATGGTGTTTTTCTCTTCCATCCTATCAAAAAAGGATCATACTCCATACGGGTTTCTTACATTGGATACAAAACATTCAAAATTCCAATTACCTTACTCCGGGATACCACCTTAAATATATTGTTGGAAGGCACAGCGCTTCTGGGAGAAGAAGTAAATATTCTGGCAACACGGGCACAACAATATTACCCCACGACCTTTTCAACACTCCAGAGGAATGAAATCCAAAAATTTAACCTTGCGAAAGACATGCCCTTTATTCTGCAGAGTACACCATCAACCATTGTCACATCGGATGCCGGAAATGGCGTAGGCTACACCGGAATAAGCATCCGTGGAACGGATTTGACAAGGATCAACGTGACAATAAATGGAGTTCCATTGAATGATGCCGAATCCCAGGGCGTTTGGTTTGTAGACTTGCCAGACCTTGCTTCTTCCACTGAAAACATACAGATTCAGCGGGGTGTGGGAACCTCCACCAACGGAGCTGGCGCTTTTGGAGCATCCATCAATTTCCTGACAGCCGATTTGCATCAGGACCCATATGGGGAATTGAATCTTTCCGGTGGATCATATGGTACGCTAAAAACCACAGTGCGATTTGGGACAGGTTTGATGGCCAATAAATTTAGTGTGGATGGCCGTTTATCTTATATTCACTCCGATGGATATATTGACCGGGCTTTTTCCAATTTAAAATCGTATTACCTGGCGGGTGGATATTACGGGAAAAATACGACACTGAAACTGCTCACCTTCTCAGGAAATGAATGGACTTATCAGGCATGGGAAGGAGTTCCAAAAGATTCACTTTCCACAAACCGAACTTATAATCCGGCCGGCGAATACATTGATAAAAATGGAGCTATCGCTTATTATGACAATCAAACCGATAATTATCAACAGGATCATTATCAACTTATTTTTTCCCAGGGTTTAAGCAGGAATTGGAATTTGAGTGCAGCATTACATTATACAAAAGGCAAAGGGTATTACGAAAACTATGAACAGAATGCATCCTTTGATAGTTATGGTCTGGAGAATGTTGTTGTAGGGTTAGATACAATCAAAGCAACTGACCTGATCAACCGCAAGATGATGGACAATGATTTTTACGGTTTGACTTTTTCTTCCAATTTAGCGATCAAGGATCATTGGAAAATTACCCTTGGTGGAGCATGGAACCGTTATTACGGCCGGCATTTTGGAAAAATTATCTGGGCCCGGTTCGCATCTAATAGTACCAATGATCTGAATTGGTATTATAATACCGGTGTGAAAACCGACTTTAACCTTTTCGGCAAAGCAATTTTCCAGGTTAAAAAATTGAATTTCTTTGTGGATTTGCAATATCGCAGAGTACATTATAATCTCGATGGGACCCTTGATGACCTTCGTGTACTCAATCAGGTTCATTTATTCAATTTCTTCAATCCGAAATGTGGTCTCTTTTTGGATATTAACAGCAACCATAACCTATACTTTTCTTTTGGTATTGCTCACCGGGAGCCCAGCAGGAATAATTATAAAGATTCCGATCCCCAGCATATTCCTACATTTGAAACATTACAGGATTATGAGTTAGGATACACTTTCAAACATGAATATCTTACTGTCAATGCCAATGTCTATTACATGCATTACCGGGACCAGCTCGTATTGACCGGAGAAATTAACAATGTCGGGGAAGCCATAATGGTCAATGTGCCTAAAAGCTACCGTTTGGGGATAGAAATTTCAGCAGACATGAATTTTTTCCGGAAGAAACTGGAATGGCAGGTCAGTGGAACTTTCAGCCAAAATAAAATATTGAATTTCACTCAGTATATTGACACCTATGATTCGACCTGGAATTTTTCGGGACAAGTAAGCAACTCACTTGGAACAACAGATCTATCATTCTCCCCGGCAATCATTGCCGGTAGTATAATAACCTATAAACCGCTGCCACAATTATCCTTTAGCTTGAATACCAAATTTGTGGGACAACAGTTTATTGATAATACCAGTAATTCCGGACGAGCCCTAAAGGATTATTTTATCAATGGGATATCACTTGCTTATACCTTAAACACAAGGATTTTTAAGGAAATCGGATTTAACCTGCTTGTCAGCAACATTTTTAATGTGAAATATGAAACCAACGCATGGGTTTATCCCTATTTTTATCAGGGTCAATACTATGAATCCAATGGATATTTTCCTCAGGCTCTGGTTAACCTTCTTTTTGGCATCTCTCTGAAAATCTAATGAAAATGCTTGTAAAATCAGTATAAAATTGATAATCTTGCATTCAAATCAATTGTTGCTTTTTTTATTCCATTGAAATGAAAAAGTTCTTCTTACAATCATGCGTCCTGACTGGTTTAGTCCTTGGTTCGATTGTACTATACAGTCAAAATACGGTTGTGGATCTGACGACTCCAATCGCAAACGATCCGGTTGTTAAAACCGGTAAGTTGGAAAACGGACTTGTTTATTATATTCGGCAGAATAAAAAACCAGAAAAACGGATTGAACTTCGTTTGGTAGTCAATGCAGGTTCGATCCTTGAAAACGATGATCAGCGGGGGCTTGCCCACTTCATGGAACACATGAATTTTAACGGGACAAAGACTTTCCCTAAAAATGAATTGATCGATTTTCTGCAAAAAACCGGTGTCAGATTTGGCGCCGATATTAATGCATACACCAGTTTTGACGAAACCGTATACATGCTTCAACTTCCTACAGATGACAGTACCCTGGTGGAAAAAGGTTATCAAGTCTTGGAGGACTGGGCTCATAATGCTTTACTCGACGATAAAGAAATTGATAAAGAACGTGGAGTAATAGTGGAGGAATGGCGGCTCGGATTGGGAGCACAGGATCGTATGATGAAGAAGTTCTTTCCTGTAATTTTTAAAGATTCACGTTATGCAGAACGATTGCCTATCGGTAAAGTTGAAGTAATAGAAAATTTCAAGCATGAGACTCTGCGTGATTTTTATCACGATTGGTACAGACCGGATCTTCAGGCCATCGTTGTTGTTGGCGATGTGGATCCAACTGCGGTTGAAGCCCGAATAAAACAACATTTTTCGGCACTGGCAAATCCGGAACAGCCACGGGAACGTAAAGCATATACCATTCCCGCGAATGCTGAACCATTGATTGCTGTTACAACCGATAAGGAAGCGACAAACAACGTAGTGCTTATTTTTTACAAACATCCCTCAATACGTCTCAAGACCATTGCTGATTTCAGGTATCATCTCATGGCCCAATTATTTACCGGTATGCTTGATAATCGGCTTGGCGAAATTTCCCAGAAACCAGAATCACCATATATTTATGCTGGTAGCAATTATGGAAAATTCCTTGCCCGGACCAATGACGCTTATATTTTGACCGCACTTTCGAAAGAAAATGAGATTGACAGCAGTCTCCTGACCATTCTTGAAGAAAACGAACGGGTTAAAAAATTCGGGTTTACCTCCACTGAATTTGAACGTCAAAAGGAGGAGATCCTCAGCAAGTATGATAAGGCTTCCAAAGAGTATGATAAGACTGAATCGGCAAAGTTTACGGGAGAGTATGTTGACAATTATCTATCTGGAAATGCATACCCCAGCGCACGGAAACAGTTGTTATATGTCATTCATCTTTTACCTGATATTAAGCTCGAAGAGATCAATGCACTTGCCGGCGCATGGGTCACAGATACAAATATGGCCATGGTTGTTATGGCTCCGGATAAAGAAAATGTGAAAGTCCCGACAAAAGAAAAGTTAAATGCAGTAGTCAACCAGTCAGTAACAAGTAAACTGGAACCATATGTGGATAAATTCCGTGAAGAACCGTTGGTTAATAAAGAACTACAACCAGGTTCAATACTCAACCGAATCGAAAATAAGGAACTTGGATTTACTGAACTTCAACTTTCAAACGGTGTTACTGTTGTTTTAAAACCCACGACTTTTAAAAACGATGAGATTCTGGTTTCCGCTTATTCCTTGGGTGGTCATTCCCTTTATCCGGATAAAGATTTCATGTCTGCTAACTATTCTTCGCAGGTTATCAGCATGAGCGGAGCAGGAAATTTCGATAATATCGAATTGGAAAAGAAATTAAAAGGGAAAAACCTGCAGGTCAATCCTTATATTGAAGATGTCCGCCAGGGATTACGTGGAAACAGCACCCCAAAGGATTTTGAAGCATTGCTTCAGCTTATTTATCTTTACTTTGAAGAACCGCGTAAAGATTCTTCCGCTTTCGAAGCTTTCATGTCACAAATGTCGAATCAGATGAAATTCATGAAAAGCAGCCCGGTCATGACTTTTTATGATACACTCTTCAAATCCGTATATCCTGGCTATAAACGCCTTGTTGTCTTTCCATCGGAAACCCAACTTAATGAGGTTAAACTGGATGACATTTACAGGATTTACAAAGATCGTTTTGCCGATGCCAGCGGAGTTAAATTCTTTATCGTTGGTAATATTAATATCGACTCAATCACTCCTTTACTTACAAAATATTTAGGTAGTTTGCCATCACTGAACCGAAAAGAAACCTGGAAAGATGTTTCTCCGCAGTTCCCCCAAAAAATCACGAATTTGACATTTAACATGGGAACCGATCCACAAAGTATGGTCGGTCTTGTCTTTTCAAAAAAGGTGGAATGGACTCAACAAAATCTGCTGGCATTGAGTATGTTGAAAGAGATACTCTCCATAAAACTTGTTGAGGTAATCCGTGAAAAATTAAGTGGGGTTTATTCTCCACAGGTTATATTAAATCCAGACCATTATCCTCAATCGCAATTCCAGTTGATCATTATGTTCGGATGTTCACCTACCACTACCGGAAAACTGACCAAAGCCGTTCTGGGAGAAATAAAAAAACTTCGCAAAAAGGGTCCAACGCCTGTTGATTTGAAAAAAGCCCAGGAATCATTGATCCGTGAACGGGAAACCAACCTTGAAAAGAATGAATTCTGGCAGGGAAAACTGGAATCTATTTTTTATGATAACACTGATCCTGCATCCATTCTTAATTTTAGGGACAGGGTTAATGCAATGACGGTTCAAGATCTTAGGAAAACTTTTGAAGCAATGCTCGATCCGGGCAATTATGTTAACGTAGTTTTGAAACCTGAGAAAAAATAGTTGGAAAAATCAATAACCATAAAAAACAAACGGGTTTCTCACGAATTCTTTCTGGTACAGGAATTTACTGCGGGTATCCAACTCACCGGCACTGAAATTAAATCGCTCCGAGATGGGAAGGCTTCAATCGCCGATGGTTATTGTTCATTTACCGGGAACGAGCTTTTTATCAGGAATATGCACATTGCAGAATATTCCCTGGGTACTCATTATAATCATGATCCTAAACGCGACCGGAAATTATTATTAACCAAAAGGGAATTAAAAAAGCTGGCAGTTAAAGTCAAGGAACGCGGTTTCACTATAATTCCCGTTCTATTATTCATTAATGAAAACGGATTGGCCAAACTCACCATTGCTCTTGCCCGAGGTAAACATGCATACGATAAAAGGGAATCCCTGAAGCAAAAAGATATGCAACGTGAAATGGACCGACACAGTTAAACGAAGGACGAAGGACGAAGGACGAAAGACGAAGAATGAAAGACGAATTATTAATTCAGAAGATCATGAAACAGTTAAAGGTAAGCCGGTTTATACTTGTTTTTTTCTTTTTCCTTTCTGCATCCTTCAGCTTTGCCCAGGAAAAACAAAAACAATCGGGTAAAGGGAATATTTGTAAATGGTATTCTTTTGAAGAGGCATATAAACTGAGCAAAAAGAAACCTAAAAAAATGTTTGTTGATGTGTACACGGAATGGTGTGGCTGGTGCAAGCGAATGGATAGTGAAACCTTTGCAAATCCAACTATTGCTGCTTACATGAGCAAGAATTTTTATTGCGTAAAACTGGATGCAGAAAGAAAGGATACTGTGATTATTGACAGCACTACTTTTGTCAACCCCAACCCGGGTAGCAAACGGAGTACCCATCAACTGGCCATCGAACTTCTGCGTGGGAAAATGTCGTATCCTTCCTATGTTTTTTTAAATGAAAAAGGACAAATGATAAACGTTATTCAAGGATATCGTCCACCTGCAGAATTTGAACCCATGATCCATTATTTTGGAGAAGATGCATATCAAAAAATGAAATGGGATGAATTCAAGGGAGGTTTCCAGGGAACAATCAAATGAAAAAAGGCTGCATGATGCAGCCTTTTTTCAAGGGTGGAAGATGGGGCTCGAACCCACGACCTATAGATCCACAATCTATCGCTCTAACCAGCTGAGCTACGACCACCATAATTAGGGCTGCAAAAGTACAAAAAAAAATATCTTTGCCAAAACCCAATGCCTCTTCCTTTGTTTTTTAAACGACAAAATATTACTATTTCAGGTTCACTCAGTTCATTGGCGTGGAAAAAATTCAAAAAAAATAAAATTGGCTCTGGTTCCCTTCTCTTTATAGGATCTGCAACATTGATCGCAATACTTGGATATCTGATCACTCCCGATTCAACCCCGTACGCCAATGATCAGTATCTCGAGTTAGGGCTAAAAAAACCTGGCTTTACCGTTGAATTTTTGCCAATCAAAAAAAAGGAACCTGATTTTAAAATAAATCCCATTCTCTTCATGTTACAGGGAAAGGAGAATACATTTACCTTCATTCCGATAAGTTCTTACCTGATCCGGGGAACCCGGATACTATATATTGAATATGGAACTACTTCAGGAGATCCTTCTTTGGTAAAGTCGATTTCGATTGACCAGGTGAAATTGCCGATTAAAAAAACGTTCTGGATGGGCACTGACCGTTTTGGCCGTGATTATCTGAGCCAACTTATGATCGGCACCCGGGTAAGTCTGTCGGTAGGATTTATCTCTGTATTGATATCCCTGATCATTGGAATATTTATCGGTGCAGTGGGTGGGTATTACCGTGGGTGGATCGACAGTTTGGTGATGTGGCTGATCAACGTTGTGTGGTCAATTCCTACTTTACTCCTGGTGATTGCCATTACTTTTGCTCTTGGGAAAGGTTTCTGGCAGGTTTTCATAGCGGTTGGTCTGACGATGTGGGTAGAGGTTGCCAGGGTTGTCCGGGGACAAATATTAAGCATTCGTGAAAAAGAATTTGTCGAAGCTGCCAGGGCGCTTGGTTTCTCTGATTTCCGCATCATTTTTCACCACATTCTGCCCAATGTTATGGCAGCAGTAATTGTGATCTCAGCGGCAAATTTTGCCTCTGCCATTCTGATGGAAGCAGGTTTGAGTTTCCTGGGACTTGGCGTACAACCCCCAATACCGTCCTGGGGCTCCATGATTAAAGAAAATTATGGATATATCGTTCTGGATTATGCCTATCTGGCGGTTTTGCCAGGCATTGCGATCATGATGACGGTGTTGGCATTTATGATGATCGGAAATGCCCTTCGTGATGCCCTTGACGTAAGGATAACCGAGCATTAATTTCCACGACAAACTTAATGTGCGGGAAAGCAATTTACCGGTAATTCAATACTCCGGCATTTTCCAGCACTTATAAAATATTTAATACCAAAATAAAAATCGAGACCTGAAAAATTTGTCAAGTTAAAAAAACTCTCCAGGTTATCTGTTCCTATTGTAAATCCATAGACTCTTACGGCTATTCCAACCCGGGGCCAGGTAAAATCATACAGTGAAAAAGGTAAACTGGCTTCAAACCATTCACTTTCATATCGTGGGGTGACCGAAATTTCTGATGGACGGGCAATAGACTGCATTCCAATTTTCAATCCGTACAAAAAACTGGTATTGACATACCAATTTTTTCTCAAATGATAATCGAATTGAATACTCAAAACGGCAGGCAGCCAAAGATCGAATTTAGTACCCACGTATATCGATGTTGTATCATGATAAAATTTAGTACTTAGGGTATCTAGAAATTGCCGGAAATTGGGATAATTAAAATTCGTAAGGTGCTCCCAAAATGAACTTCTGTTATCGATACGCATATTCAATGCATTGGAGGAAAAGCGGATTGCCCCTAGATCAATCAATGCCACTCCGAATCTGTAAATGTAATTCTCGTATTTCTGGGAGCAGGCTGTTGAAAAGTATTGAGCCTGATGGTAAGGTGATATACGGGTATAGGTAATACCAAAATCAGCGCCAAATCCGGTTCCTTTGATCGTTTTTGATAAGTTTAACTTGTTGGTGGAATAATCAACGGGTAATGCAAGCCCCATTTGTGAATCCAGATTCCTGATCGTCATGGTAGTGTCGTTCAGGACGGTATAATCTATATTATTGACATTAGCATAAATTGCTCCGGCGCCAAAAAGCCTTTTAATATTGATTCCGGCTGAAATTTTATTCAATCCGCTCGCGTAAAATGTATAAGCATAGGTTAACCCGATTTCACCCCAAACCATTGCAGCACCTCTAAATGGAATATTATTCTTATAGTCTATATTTTGCTGAGGTCTATAATTCAGGCCCAAATAGGAAAAATTCACAATTTCATGAGGGATCTTTATTAATGAAACCACTGACCTTAGTGAAGTGTTGATCGCAAACGCATGATGTTTCCAGATAAGCATTGCTCCGGGGCCATTTATTAGCAGGTTTTGAAAAGCATTTTTACTATGTGTGTTGTTATAAAGGTAAAAGGGTCGGTCTCGTGTTCCATACAATTCCTTGTGCAATGGTAATTGATACCCTGGTGTAAACAAACGGCTGATGGCGAATTCTTGTTTTGAAATGTATAGCGCATTGTTATCAAGGAAAAAACCGGTTCCTAAAAATTGGATATCCAGGTATGCTTTCGAATTAAGGATTGCGCTTGGATTCAACTGTATGCTGTTGATCCCCGCATAATTTCCCAGGGTTACACCTAACATACTTTGTCCAACAGCACTAATATATAATAAAAGCCAAAGTGAGACTCCAGCAAATCGTTTCATCAAATATCAATCCCTACTATAATTGACGATCAGGATATAAAATCAATCCTAACACCTATTACCATAACAAATGGATTTGATAACGGGAAAGAAAGGAAATTATTTCAATTTGGTACCTTTGTCATTTCATTAAAAAATACTATTATGGTCATAATTTCATTCAAAGGGACACCAAAAAAATGTAACTTTGCACTCCCTATTTTATAAGGAACCTGGATGCGGATGTGGCGTAATTGGTAGCCGCGCAAGACTTAGGATCTTGTGCCTCTGGGCGTGGGGGTTCGAGTCCCTTCATCCGCACAAAGTTTTTATCTATTCATAACATTATATTTCATGAACATTACCAAAGAAAATACCGGCGAACTCACAGCCACACTGAAAATTGAAATCGGCCCACCCGATTACACTGAAGCTGTTGAAAAACAAATTCATGACTATAAACGCAAATCCAATATCCCCGGTTTCCGACCAGGTCATATTCCAGCAGGACTGATTAAAAAAATGTACGGCAAAGCCATTCTGGCAGATGAAGTCAATAAACTGCTTTCCGATCGTTTATTCCATTATATCAAAGAAGAAAAGCTCGATATTTTAGGAAATCCGCTTCCTAACCTTGAGAAAAATGCGGCTATCGATTTTGAAAACCAAACTGACTTTGAATTTTATTTTGATCTTGGATTAAGCCCTGAATTTACTCTGCAACTCGATGAAAACATTCAGGTTGAATACCATACTATCAAGGTGGATGATGGGATGATCGACAAGTATATTGAAGATACCCGCAAACGTTACGGGAAACCTTCTCATGTCTTACCTGATGTAGAGGAACAGTCTTCAGACCAAAATCTTCCTGAAGATCCTGCTGAAAAAGCCAAGGAACCTATTGTCATGCCGGCTGAAATGAATCCTGATTTTTTTCACCAGGTATACCCCGGTCTAAATATTGAGACAGAGGAAGATTTCCGCAACCAGGTTAGAAAAGAAGCTGAAATCAGCTTTAGTGCAGAGACAGATAAACTCTTTTTTAATATGGTGACTGAAACACTGGTAAAAAACACGGAAATAGCTATGCCTGATACTTTTCTGAAACGATGGCTCCTGGAAAACAATGAAGGGAAATATAAACCGGAAGAGATCGAAAATAATTACAACTCCTTTGCTGAATCAATGAAATGGCAATTAATTGAGAATAAAATTATCAAAAATTTCGGAATTGAAGTAAAAGACGAAGATATTCGTCAATATTTCCGGACCTTTTTTTTAGGACATGTTGGCCAGGATACATCCGACCCGGAAATGGAAAAACGTTATGATACCATCATTGACAAATTCATGGAAAACAAAGAACAGGTTCAGCGAATTAATGATCAGCTTTACAATGCAAAATTATTGGAACTTTTTAAACAAACCTTAACCATGGTTTCGAAAGAAGTCACTTATGATGATTTTATCAAATTGGCCTCCACCATGCATGAGCATGTTCATGACCATGAACATGCTCACGACCATGAACATAATACAGAGAACGAATCTGAAAAATAATTATTAAATTATTAACACACAGTGATATGGACGAATTTTCAAAATATGCGTTGGGTCACAAAGGGATCAACAGCCTGACCCTCGAAAAATACAAATCGATTTCTGCCAATTATATATCACCGACCATTATTGAAGAGCGGCAGTTAAATATTGCCACGATGGATGTTTTCTCACGACTCATGATGGATCGTATAATTTTTCTTGGTGTTCCTATCGATGACTATGTTGCAAACATCATTCAGGCACAGCTTCTGTTCCTTGAATCGGTAGATTCACGCAAAGACATTCAAATATACCTGAATACACCTGGGGGATCGGTCTATGCCGGACTCGGGATCTATGATACAATGCAGTATATCAAGCCCGATGTGGCAACAATATGTACCGGAATGGCCGCTTCAATGGGTGCCATTTTGCTGTGTGCAGGAGTTAAAGGGAAACGAACTGCACTAAAGCATTCCCGGATTCTTATTCATCAACCGATGGGAAGTGCTGAAGGGCAGGCCTCCGATATCGATATAACAGCCAGGGAAATCCAGAAACTAAAAAAGGAGTTATACGAAATCATCGGTTTGCATTCGGGTCAACCCTATAAAAAAATCCTGAAGGATGCGGACCGTGATTATTGGATGACCAGCGAAGAGGCCCTTAAATACGGGATGATTGATGAAATCCTGATTCGTTCCAAGAAAGAAAATTAAGCTTAAACGCATGTCCAAAACAGTCGAAAAATGCTCTTTTTGCGGCCGTCAGAAACAGGAAACGCTTGTTCTTATAACGGGTCTTAATGCCCATATTTGCGATAGCTGTGTACAACGGGCTCAGATCATCCTCCAGGAGGAATTGGTTACAGAAAAGAAAAGGGAGATAGCTGATTACAAATTATTAAAACCTGTCGAGATTAAAAAACACCTTGACAATTTTGTTATCGGGCAAGAGGAAGCCAAACGAATCATTTCTGTGGCAGTTTACAATCACTATAAAAGAATATCTCATTCACATAATGCAAAACCGGATGACGTTGAGATTGAAAAATCCAACATTGTGATTGTAGGAGAAACCGGGACCGGGAAGACACTTTTAGCGAGAACTATAGCCAGAATGCTCAATGTTCCATTCTGTATTGCAGATGCTACAGCTTTAACTGAAGCAGGATATGTTGGAGAGGATGTAGAGAGCATTCTGTCCAGGCTTTTTCAGGTTGCCGACTACAACATAGCAGCTACTGAGCGTGGAATTGTATTTATTGATGAGATCGACAAGATCGCACGTAAAAGCGATAATCCTTCCATTACGCGTGATGTTAGCGGAGAAGGCGTACAGCAAGCTTTGCTTAAGATGCTGGAAGGATCAATTGTGAATGTTCCGCCCCAGGGAGGGAGGAAACATCCGGAACAAAAGATGATCCAGATCAATACTCAAAATATTCTCTTCATTACGGGTGGTGCTTTTGATGGAATCGAAAAAAAGATCGCAGGAAGATTACAGACAAGCCGGATTGGTTATAAGATCGATAAGAAGCATGACCATGTCGACAAGGATAACCTTTTACAGTATATTTCACCGGTTGACCTTAAAGCTTTCGGACTGATCCCGGAACTGGTAGGCAGGATGCCCATTGTGACCTTCATGCATACATTGGATCGGGATACACTTCGCCGCATTCTTACCGAACCAAAAAATTCGTTGATCAAACAATTTGTCAAACTCTTCGAAATTGATAATATTAAATTGACATTTGATCCTGAAGCCCTTGATTTTATTGTGGAAAAATCAATTGAGTTTAAACTAGGGGCTCGTGGTTTACGTTCAATCCTTGAGGGAATAATGTTGGATCCCATGTTTGAATTACCTTCCAAAGGGACCAACAAATCATTGCATGTTACTGTTTCGTTTGTCGAGGAAAAATTCCGGAAAACCAGCCTGGCTCACCTGAAAGTCGCATAATATACCAAACCCATTCAGATTTTCGTTTATTGAAAATCCATTTGAACAGAGTATCCAATGTGGAAAGGATTACTCACTATTATTTTGATTCTGACGTTTTATCCCTTGGGATTTTCTCAGGATACGACCCATATCGTTGTTCCGGCTAAAATTGTTGATGGAGATACAGTGGCACTCCTCGACATTAGTCCGGTTATGATATTTCCCCCTATTCATTTTACTACAAAACGGGAATCGGTCCGCTACGACCGACTGGTTTATAATGTCAAAAAAGTATATCCCTATGCAAAACTGGCTGGAGCCAAACTTAAGGAATACAAAACCATGCTTGAAACTATAACCACTGAAAAAGAACGTAAATCATTTATAAAAAAAGCAGAAAAGCAACTAGAGGCAGAATTCGGTGATCAGATCAGGGATATGAGTTTTTCGCAGGGAAAAATTCTGATCAAGCTTATTTATCGTGAAACCGGTAATTCCACTTTTGACATTGTGAAAGAACTCCGGGGCAGTTTTTCTGCCTTTATTTGGCAGATGCTGGCACGTATTTTCGGGTATGATTTAAAAACCATATATGATCCTGCAGGTAATGATCAACCCATAGAGCAAATTGTACTTATGATCGAGGCAGGGGCTATTTAATTTTGATTTTAGTTTATAAAATCTAATTTTACAGAGGAATTACTTTTTAAAGGATGAGACTATCGGTTGTAATTGTCAACTATAACGTTAAATACTTCCTGGAACAATGCCTGCACTCTGTACAGAATGCTTGCCAGGACCTTGAAACAGAAATTTTTGTTGTAGATAATAATTCGGTTGACGGATCAATTAAAATGGTTAAAGAAAAATTCCCTGAAATTCACCTTATCGAAAACAAGGACAACAAAGGATTTTCTTCCGCAAATAACCAGGCTATCCGGTTAGCAAAAGGCGAATACATACTTCTTCTGAACCCCGATACCATTGTTGAAGATGAAACCCTCATGAAAGTTGTAGATTTCATGGACTTACATCCGGATGCCGGAGGACTCGGTGTCAAAATGCTGGACGGAAAGGGGAAATTCCTTCCGGAAAGCAAACGGGGATTACCAACCCCACTGGTTTCATTTTTTAAGGTTTTCGGGTTTTCATACCTGTTTCCGAAGTCCCGGTTGTTTGGCACCTACCATCTTGGGTTCCTTGATAAAGATAAAACGCATGTTGTCGATGTCCTTGCCGGCGCTTTTATGCTGCTCCGGAAAAGTGTACTGAATGAGATCGGATTGCTGGATGAGTCTTTCTTTATGTATGGAGAAGATATTGATTTGAGTTACCGCATTACGCAGGCCGGCTATAAAAACTATTATTATCCCGGAACCCGTATTATCCATTATAAAGGTGAAAGTACGAAAAAAAGCAGCCTTAATTACATTTTCGTATTCTATAAGGCAATGATTGTTTTTGCCAAAAAGCATTTTTCAAAACAAAATGCACGTGCATTCTCCTTGATGATCAATATCGCCATCTATTTCCGTGCATTCATTTCAATCCTGGCCCGATTCCTGACACGGATCATATTACCCTTATCTGATGCATTGTTGATTTTCATCGGTATATTTATTATTACAGGGTACTGGGAAAAACATTTCATTTTCCGTGGTGGCGGGCATTATCCTGTCGCTTTCATTTCTATTGCAGTTCCCATCTACCTGGTTATCTGGCTTCTTTGCATATTCCTAAGCGGAGGATATGATAAACCGGTTCGATTACGAAAGATTATTCAGGGTATGACGGTAGGGACTATTATTATACTCTTATTATACAGCTTGCTTAACGAACACTACCGTTTTTCCCGTGCGCTAATCTTTCTCGGAGCCATTTGGGGGACTACTGTACTTATTGTGGTAAGACTTTTCCTACATTCTCTGAATATCAATGCATACCGCCTCAATGCTGAGAAAAATAAACGATTTGTCATTATCGGAGAAAAAGACGAGGTGGAGCGGGTTTCAAATCTTCTTCAGAAAACAGGAATGAACCCTGCTTTCATCGGATTGGTAAGTTATCAGCAACATCGCAATAACTCCAATGGATTTATAGGACACCTGGGTCAAATCAAGGAAATAATTACCATCCACAAAATTGATGAAGTCATCTTTTGCGCTAAAGATATACCGGCACAGGTGATCATAGATAAAATGTCGGAGCTGAAAAACGAGCAGGTGGATTATAAAATTGCTCCTCCCGAAAGCCTTTCAATTATCGGCAGCAATTCCATCAATACCTCCGGAGACCTCTATGTCATTGATATTAATGCGATCATCAAGAAATCAAACAGGCGTAATAAACGCATGCTCGATATAGCTGTCGCTGCTTCCATACTAACATTGTATCCTGTACTCATTTTTATTGTGAAGAAGCCAATCGGGTTAATGAAAAATATCTGGGATGTAATATTTGCCATGAAATCATGGGTGGGCTTTACCCATCTTTCGGAAAGCGAGACTCAGCGATTGCCTGAATTAAAAACCGGTGTCCTTAACCCGCAGGATGCGTTTAAGCAAAAGACTTTCCCGCAGGAAACAACAATGCGCCTGAATCTCTTGTATGCCCGAGATTATAAATTAACCAACGATATAAATATCATTATCAGAGGATTCAGGGAATTAGGTCGCCATTAGAAAGAAAATATTTATCTTTGAGAATATATCATAAAGTCATTGTATTATGGCAAATTATGAAGTAATTGTTCCAAAACTGGGTGAAAGCGTTATCGAGGCAACCATCACCAAATGGCTGAAAAAAGAAGGGGAAACCGTTCATGAAGATGAACCGTTGGTTGAAATTGCCACAGATAAAGTAGACTCTGAAATACCATCGCCGGTTTCAGGTGTCCTGAAAAAAAGAGTGTTCGGAGAGGGCAGCTTAGTACCGGTTGGTAAAGTTTTTGCAATTCTGGAAACTACGGTTTCAACAGAAGTTGAAAGTCTTCAGGTTAAAACCGGAGTGTATGTATCCGAATCTGAGGTAAATGTACAACCTGATACCCTTATTAAACCAGCCGAACCGGAACAATCACCGGCATCCTTTTCAGGAACCCGGTTTTATTCACCACTTGTACGCAGTATCGCTCAACAAGAGGGCCTCTCTTTCACAGAATTGGATACCATTCAGGGGTCAGGCAAAGATGACCGTCTAACCAAGCAGGACTTGCTGGACTACCTGAAAGACCGCCAATCAGGCGTAACGAAGGATGAAAAGAAGGTTATTCCAACTTTAGAGACTTTGCCAGATTTTACGCAACAGGTAATACCGGGTGAAGACCGGATAATCGAAATGGATAGGATCCGTCAGATCATCGCCAATCATATGGTAAAATCGGTACAGACTTCCCCGCATGTTACTTCATTTATGGAAGTTGATATGACCCGGATCGTTCAATGGCGTAATAAAAACAAAGATGGTTTCCAGAAACGTGAAAATGAAAAACTTACCTTCACTCCTATCTTTATTGAAGCCATCGCGAAAAGCGTACGGGATTTTCCCCTAGTCAATGTTTCTGTTGATGGAACAAAAATCCTCATACACAACAATGTGAATATAGGAATGGCCGTGGCTTTACCAAATTTTAACCTGATCGTTCCTGTGGTGCGGAATGCAGACCAAAAAAATCTGCTGGGGATTGTAAAAACCGTGAATGATCTGGGCGAACGCGCCCGTAACCATAAACTACTCCCGGATGAGATCACAGGTGGTACCCTGTCGCTGACAAACCTCGGTTCGTTTGGAACGGTCATGGGGACCCCCATTATCAATCAGCCCCAAACGGCCATCGTTGCTGTCGGTGCAATCAGAAAAAAACCTGAAGTTATTGAAACCGATGATGGTGATTCTATTGCTATCAGGTCTATGATGATGATTTCAGTAACTTATGATCACAGGGTAATTGACGGTTCATTGGGAGGCCAATTTCTTTCAAGAATAGTTCAATATCTCGAAACTTTTGACATTAATCAAACTATTTAATGGAACTGAAACTAACCAGACCTATTGCGTTTCTTGATCTCGAAACAACCGGAATAAAAGTGGCCAGCGACCGGATAGTAGAAATTTGCCTTTTACGTGAGCAGGTTGATGGGACCACCCACATCAAAACCCTCCGGATAAATCCGGAGATGCCGATTCCTCCGGAGGTTATTGCGATACATGGAATTACGGATGAAGATGTGAAGGACTGCCCGACGTTCAAACAAGTGGCGCCCGAACTGGCTCATTTCCTTGATAACTGCGACCTGGCAGGTTATAACTCCAACC
>JALNZC010000025.1 GCA_023229525.1 Bacteroidales bacterium | reverse complement strand
GGGGGAAAGTTGAAAGAAACAGGTACAAACCATTGGGCATCGAATTCCGGCGCAACGAATAGCAGCGGATTTACGGCCCTTGGTCCTGGATTTTGGAATAGTGGCGCTTTTTACCATTTCAATGAGAGTGAAGGCTTCTGGAC
Source organism: Bacteroidales bacterium (assembly GCA_023229525.1). Lineage (GTDB taxonomy): Bacteria > Bacteroidota > Bacteroidia > Bacteroidales > FEN-979 > CAIVAT01. The sequence continues at coordinate 58,810 of JALNZC010000025.1, read as the reverse complement.
GGCTACTGAGAGTGATATTACCAATGCATGGAAACATTACTTGTACACTGGCTATAATTGGCTGGATCATGGCCTTGGTGTAAAAACGACCGAAGCTTATTCCATCCGCTGCGTGAAAGATTAATTGCGTCCAGACGCGCATCAAACAACAGGAAACAAATACTTCCGGTTAATATAAGTGAGCTTGCTGTAATCAAGATGGTGGGCTGCAAACGAATTGAATCATCATGGAAAGAAACAAGCTGTTACGGATAAGCAGAAGCCAGTAACCACTTAAAAATTTCTGTTAAAACAGATACTTTGATAAGAATTTCTCAATCTCAAATTCTACTTCATTAACTTGTTCAATTAACTTTTCCTTTTTTTCCCCAAGAAATTGAAACATATTTTCTTCAGGTAGAATTGAGTCTTGATCTTTTTCTTGATTAATACTTAACAGGCTGAGCATTATAAGCATATGTCCTGCATCTGGTATATTTATATGATAGTAAGGAAACTTGAAATTATTGTTTTTCAGTCTTTGCATTATCATTTCAGACATGCGTTGTGCAGGCCAAAGGCGATCATCACTACCGGATATTAACAATAAAGGGCAGGCTTTTATGCATGCCAAAGCCTTTTACAAACATAGGGTCTATCCTGTATCCTATACCGGATTTACTTTTTTTCGCGTTTTCCAAAATTTTCCAACGCAGTATCCAGGAATTTCACAAAGGCAGGTATTGAAAGGTCATATGCCCGGGGTTTAGTCAGAAGGTTGCCGGCTGTGTCGAGTAATACATAATAGGGTTGAGAATTCACATGAAAACGGGTGATCTGAAAATCAGCAAATTGTTTCCCTATAGTCTTTTTGATCTTCCCGTCATATTTTGATGTATACCACTCTTTTTCAGGAAGTTCAGATTTATCATCAACATATAAAGCCGTTACAATGAAATCATTGGTAAGACGCTTCAGGACCTGGGGATCGGACCATACATTGGCTTCCATTTCACGGCAATTCACGCAACCATGGCCGGTAAAGTCAATGAATAGCGGTTTATTTTGCTTTTTTGCACAGGCAATTGCCTGTTTATAGTCGAAATAACCTTCAAGTCCGTGCGGAAGACGTAAAAATTCAGCATATTTTGGTTTGTCACACAACGCTGTTGTTGCAGGAGAAGTCCCTCCGGCAGCAGCGACTGAACGCACCTCTTGTTTTATAATTGCTTTAAGATCAAAATCGTGATAGGTTTCAGGAGGAAGATATCCTGACAAGGCTTTCAACGGTGCACCCCACATGCCCGGAATCATATATACCACAAAGGTAAAAACAATAATGGCCAGGGCAATCCTAGGAACACTGATAAATGATAATTCAGAGTCATGGTGGAATTTTAACTTTCCAAGCAGGTACAAACCCATTAAAAAGAAAATCACAATCCAGAAGGCAAGATATATCTCCCGGTCGAGGATATGCCAATGGTAAGTTTGGTCGGCAATACTGAGAAATTTCAAACCGAGCGCCAATTCAAGAAATCCAAGTATCACTTTAACTGAATTCAGCCAGCTTCCCGATTTTGGAATACCGGCAAGCCAGGAGGGAAAAAAGGCGAAAAGGGTAAAAGGTAAAGCAAACGCCAGTGAGAAGCCAAGCATGCCAATGATGGGCATCAGAATGTGACCACTTGCTGCCTTCACCAAGAGTGCCCCCACTATAGGTCCTGTACATGAAAAGGAGACCAATACCAAAGTAAAAGCCATGAAAAAGGCTCCTGAAAAACCTCCCTTGTCCGCCTGTTTATCAGCTTTATTGACTAACCAACCTGGAAGGGTAATTTCAAACATACCCAGGAATGAAGCAGCAAAAACCATGAAGATCAGGAAGAAAAAGATGTTCGGTATCCAATGGGTACTGAGAAAATTGGCAAAATTTGCTCCCAGCGTGAGTGCCACCAGAGTGCCAATCACGGTATAGATCACAATGATTGACAATCCATAAACAAGAGCTTCGAAACGTGCCTTTTGTTTATTATGCGTATCGTGCATGAAAAAAGTGACGGTCATCGGGATCATGGGGAAGACACAGGGAGTGATGATTGCAGCAAGTCCTGCGAGGAAAGAGATCAGGAAAAACCATAGAAGGGATTGATTGACGGCTGAGTCGGCTGCAGTGGTTCCCAAGAAAATCTGTTCATTGGACTTTGCCACGGAGTCGGATTTTGTCACGGATGAACCGGTGGCTTTCACACTTTCTTTTTCCGAAGCAATTCCAGAGTCGGATCGTAACGTTGCTGAGTTTCCGGATGCTGATTGGATGGCCGCAACCGCATTGGGATTTCCCTTTATCTTGAATTCAAAATCCACATCGTTCGGCGGCAAACATTGTTTATCATCACAGCACATGAAATTTACCACACCTTTCAGCGCAAAATCTTTCCGGCTCAGTATCCTGATTTTTTGTTTGAAAATGATTTTATCAGCAAAGAACTTAAGCACCATATTGAAATTGGGATCATTTTCCGTGATGGGCTTTGGTTCAACAACTTTCCCGATGAGGTCATAACCAATGCTTTTGACGAAAGTAAATGTGGTAGGAATTGGTCCCCCCTTCGGAATATCCTGAGAATATACATGCCAACCCGGATCGGCTCTGGCGATAAACAGTAAGGTCGCCTGGTCCGGCGTCGTTTGCTCAACATTAAATGTCCATTTTACCGGATCAAGAATTTGAGAAAAGGAGAAATAAGGCAGTGCTACAAAGATCAGCAGACTAATCCATAATTTCTTCATAAGTATATTTATTAATGAAGGGCAACGTTGAACCGCTCAAAATTAGGAAATATTAAGACCAATACGTAGCAACCAACCTAACGATTTTAGATTTTAGATTTTCAGCATCCAGCATCCAGTATCCTGCATCCTGTATCCTGTATCCTGTATCCTGTATCTTGTATCCTGCATCCTGTATCTTGTATCCTGCATCCTGCATCCTGAAAGCGCTACTTTTTCAGCTCTATCTGAAGGATCTTCTTCGTACCACGGGTGATTCTGAATCGATGATCAATGCGGTAACCGACGATCCATATGATATGCTTTCCGGAGCAAAGTAACCAGCAATTCTCTTTTTCAGGAATAGAAAATTTCATGTTGATAAAAAAATCACTGAGTTTTTTCTTTTTATTCATTCCCAGAGGACAGAAAGCATCACCCTGATGCCATTTTCTGAGGGTAAGGGGGAATTCGATCTTAGCCAGGTTCAGGTTTGCTATGTTGGAGGAGAGAGGAATCTCGAAATTATTATCGATGTCCATTATGGTGAAGCTCAGGGGTAAAGGTTTCTTCAGCATATTAACCCCTTCTTCAATCGTTAAGGGTTCCTTTACTACATGTAATCGGCCTGGCTTGATAACATTGGCTGTTGTTGAATCTGAAAGAGGGGTTATTATCAATTCATCCCGGTTTTTAATGAGACGGAAAGCTTTGGAGAAAAACATTTTGCCACTTTCGCCAGGAGAAGATTCCAGCAGATCCCGGATCACCGTATCATTAAAACCGTATGGTGAAAGCAATTCCCAAATCAGCGGTTGAAGTGGTTTCAGCCGGGTGAGTTTTCGGAGATCGATCCGAATTTCTTCCCCGGTTTTACTGACGATCCGCTGTTTCGTGCGACTGATCTCATTTTTCCAATGTTCTTCCAGGCTACGGATCTGAACGATGGTAGCTGTAATTCCCGCCGAAAGATCCGGATTTAGCGACTTCATAATTGGAAGCAATTCAAGCCGTATCCTGTTTCGGAGATATTTGGTTTCTTCATTTGACCGGTCTTCCCGCCACGGGATAAAATGGTTGATCGCAAAGTCTTCAATTTCATGCCTGTTGGTAAAGAGCATGGGCCTGATTATTTTATCTTTTTTGGGAAGTATTCCATGTAATCCTGAGATGCCTGTACCGCGGATCAAATTGATAAAGAAGGTCTCTACCTGGTCGTCGCGATGATGGGCGGTGGCAATGAAATCAAAATTTTCTGTTGATCGGATCTCCTCAAACCATTCATACCGTAACTTCCGGGCAGCCATCTGGATGGAAACACCTTCCCTTTTAGCGAATTCCGCAGTACTGAATCGTTTTACAAAGAAAGGAGTATTAATTTTTGCAGCGAGCCGGTGGACAAATTCTTCATCATCCAGACTATCTTTTCCTCTGAGTTGGAAATTGCAGTGCGCAATTCCGACATGAAGTCCAGCCCGGTAAAACAATTCGGTCATCACTACCGAATCTATTCCGCCGCTAACTGCAAGAAGAATTTTTGCTTCGGGAAGGAACAACTTGTTTTCCGAAATAAACCGTTGAAAGGATTGGAGCATGAAAATTTCTGCTTTAAAACAAGATTACAGAATTTACTGCATCAGAATCATCCTTATCAGATTTCCCACGTATCTCCGGAGTTCAGCAAATCATCTACATTTCTGATCTCCGAAGTTTCTTTAGCATATTTGATCTGCTCTTCCACGAGGTCGTCGTAAGTAGGATACATGGCTGACCGGATCACTCCAAATACCATCGGAAAATGAGGTGGTGCAAGTTTGGCAAGCATGAGTTGAATACCCGGATCCTGATTGTATTGATCATGAACAAGGATATCATCAAGGGTAACGCCGTTTTTTCCGATTTCAGCTACTTCGAGATGCGTATCGCGAAGTATAATGCCTTTGTCGCGATTCTTCCCGAAAATCATCGGTTCCCCGTTTTTAACCACAAGCATGGTCTCATCTTTTACTTCTTTCCCGGTGATGTCGTTATGGGCTTTATCTGCAAAGATGATGCAATTTTGCATGATCTCAATGATGGAAGTTCCGTCGTGGCGGGCTGCTTCGAACATCGCTTCTGTCATGAGGTTAATGTTGTTATCGGGAACCCTGGCGAAAAATGTACCCTGGGCGCCCATCACGAGTTCTCCAACGGTAAATGGGTGTTCAATAGTACCCTGGGGTGATGTCTTGGTAATTTTTCCCATGGGTGTTGTGGGTGAATATTGACCCTTGGTCAGACCATAAATCTGGTTGTTGAACAACAGGATATTGATATCCACATTGCGCCGGATGATATGGATAAAGTGATTCCCGCCAATGGCCAGAGAATCGCCATCACCGGTAGCCATCCAGACACTCAGGCGTGGATTGGCGATCTTTACACCTGTCGAAATAGCTGCTGCCCTTCCGTGAATTCCATGGAAACCATAGGTATTGACATAATAGGGAAAGCGTGATGAACAACCGATACCGGAAACCATACAGAAATTTTCCTTCCGGTAGCCGATTTTCGGAAAAACCCGTTCAACAGCTGCGAGAATGGCATGTGCACCGCAACCGGGGCACCATTTTACCATCTGGTCGCTTTCAAAATCTGCTTTGGAAAGTTGAACATTCGAACGTTCAACGGTCATATTTACATAATCCATCTTATTTCTCCTCTAAAAGTTGGTTAAACTTGTCCGTTAACTCGTTGATCATGAAAGGCAATCCCTGCACTTTGTTGAACTGGTAAAAATTTGGCATGGGAAACTTCATCCGGAGATAATTGACAAACTGTCCGCTGTTCAGTTCACAAACAATGATTTTCCTAAATCCTTTCAACACTTTTTCGGTGTTTTTCGGAAGGGGCATGATGTGATGGAAATGGGCATGGCTTATGGATTTCCCTTCGTCCTGAAGTCGTTTTACAGCGGAGTGGACGGCGCCATAAGTACCTCCCCAGCTAACCACAAGTAATTGACCTTCCGGAGCCCCGTCAATGGGTTGTTCAGGGATGAAATCCGCCACTTTCTCCACTTTCGCAGCCCGGTAGTCGACCATCTTCTGATGGTTCAACGGATCGTTGGAAACAGTTCCGATAATATCCTCTTTTTCAAGACCTCCCACGCGGTGACGCAGGCCTTCGGTACCAGGAATAGCCCATTTGCGTACAAGGGTTTCGGGATCCCGTTTGTAGGGCTTAAAATCCGGATCATTTGCCTCGGCCAGGGGAGGTTTTATAGATGGCATATCAGCCATTTTAGGTATCCTGAAAAGGGTTGAACCGAACCCGAGATATCCGTCAGTAAGCAGTATGACCGGAGTCATGTGCTCAAGCGACAGTTTGGCAGCTTCATAAGCATAATAAAAACAGTTTTCAGCTGTGGATGCGGCAACTACAATCACCGGGCATTCTCCGTTGCGGCCAAACAGCGCCTGATATAAATCGCTTTGTTCCGATTTGGTCGGTAATCCGGTGGACGGGCCACCACGCTGAACATCTACGATAACCAATGGCAATTCAGTGATCACGGCCAACCCGATGGCTTCACTTTTTAAAGACAAACCCGGGCCGGAAGTAGTGGTACAAGCCAGCGATCCGGTAAAGGAAGCGCCAATGGCAGAACAAACACCCGCGATCTCATCTTCGGCCTGGAATACTTTTGCCCCCAGCGATTTATATTTGGCCAGTTCCATCAATATCTCCGTGGCAGGAGTAATGGGATATGACCCGAGGAAAAGCGGACGCCCCGATTTTTCGGCTGCGGCCAGAAGTCCCCATGCCGTGGCTACGTTACCTGTAATGTTACGATACCTGCCTTTTTCCATCTTTGCAGGAGCAATCTGGATTACCGATTCGATCGCTTCAACGGTTTCCGCATAATTATATCCCGATTGCAGAACGATTTTATTGATCTGGATCAGTTCCGGTTTTTTCTTAAATTTTTGCTCATAATAATGGAACGAAGGCTTCAAGTCGCGGTTGAAGATAAAGTAAAGAATCCCCAGTGCGAACATGTTTTTGCTTCTTTCTGCTATTTTATTGTCGACACCGAGGTCTTTCAGACTTTCCTTGGTCAGTGTGGTAATGGGTGCTTTTACCAGATTGTAGTCAATCAGTGTGTTGTCCTGAAGCGGATCCTGTTTGTATCCGGCCTTTTCAATTGCCTTTTCATCGAACGCATCGGTATCAGTGAGAATGGTAGCCCCTTTTTTGGCCCATTTCAGATTTGCTCTCAGTGAGGCGGGATTCATGGCGACCAATACGTCAACCAAATCGCCGGTAGTAAAAATTTTAGAATTTCCCATGTGTACCTGAAACCCTGATACCCCTGCTATGGTGTTCTGAGGCGCGCGGATTTCGGCAGGAAAATCGGGGAAGGTGGCGAGGTCATTCCCAATCAGAGCAGCAACGTCGGAGAACATGTTTCCCGTTAGCTGCATCCCGTCACCGGAATCACCGACAAACTTTACCACTACGTCATCCCGTTCAATTACAGGTCTTTTTTTCTTAGCCATAGTATCAAATCGTTTAGGGCTGCAAAAGTACGCTTTTTACCGAAAACAAAAGCGGAATTAAGGGAATTTTTAAGGTCGCTTCGCTCACGATGAGCTCACTGCGTTCGCAGATAAGTTAGCTTCGCTCACGATGCGGGATGCAGGATGCAGGATGAAAGGTCGCTTCGCTCCCGATGCTGGATTCTGGATTCTGGATAAAGGATGACATGTAAATGGCAATAAAAAAAGGTGGTTTCTTGGATTTGAAACCACCTTTGTTACGAATCGGGAATAAATTATTCCGGATGGATTGCTTCTACCGGGCAAACATCGGCACATGCCCCACAGTCGGTACAAATCTCAGGATCAATTTTGTAAATATCACCTTCAGAAATAGCTTCGACGGGACATTCATCAATACAGGTTCCGCAAGCAGTGCAATCTTCATTAATTTTGTAAGCCATGACTCATTTATTTTGTGCCCCGCAAATGCGGGACGAGGTTAATAATGCGATTTTCAGGGCAAAGATACGATTTTTTCAGAATTCCAAAACCATGAAACAAAATCTCCTCTTTTGGTGAATTCCCATCTAGGGTTTGTCCAGCACCCTTCATCCAGCATCCAGCATCGGGAGCGTAGCGACCTTTCATCCTGCATCCTGCATCGGGAGCGCAGCGACCTTTCATCCTGCATCCTGCATCCTGTATCCTGCATCCTGCCTTTTTCAAAATCTTTTCAACTCAAATTTCTCCCCATCAAACACCCCGTAGGTAAAATGGGTAAGCCAGTCACCAAGGACAATCTGACGGGCTTTTTCATTCAAATTTTCATCCAGGGGATAGTGGTAGTGCCCGTAAATCAGGTAATCCAGGCCGGGATGGTCGTGAAGAAGAATCCGGGAATGAACGGAAATTCTTTTTTGGATAAGTTTCAACGTCATATCTTCATCTTTCTTTTCTTTTTCTATAGAGACATATCTGCTTTTCCGTGACCAGAAAAGGGCCATTTGTATTCCGAAGTCGGGATGAAGTAAACGGAATAACCACTGATTGAAACGGTTCGCAAAGACGTTTTTAATGAATTTATAACCCCGATCCCCCGGTCCCAGCCCGTCCCCATGAGCAAGATAAAAATGTTTTCCGTTGAATTCCCTGAATTCGGGACCACGATGAATGCGAATGTTTAGTTCACCAGCCAGATAATCAAAAGCCCACATATCATGATTACCGCGGAAAAGATGAACCGGAATGCCTGCATCGGTAATCCGGGCAAGTTCTCCGAGCAACCGTGTATAGCCACGGGGAATTACCGTTTTATATTCGAACCAGAAGTCAAAAAGATCGCCCATCAGAAAAATTTCACCGGCATCTGCCCGGATCATTTCCAGCCAGGCAATGAATTTTTTCTCACGCTCCAGGCTTTGTATACGATCAGGGATCCCGAAATGAAAATCGGAAGCGAAGTAGATTTTTTTATCCATTCTCTTTTGTTTTTTTCTGGCGTTTGAATTCCATCAACCTTTGATGGTGGTATTTTACATGTTTGTTTTCAGGAAAAGACTTTGTCAATACCGAATCCAACTTTTCGAAATAAGTCAGGTCCTTTTCGGGAGCCAGGATGGTATTCAGTCCAAAAGCATAATTGAGCACAATGAGTGATACCAGGGATGAAGGATGTTTGTCGATGAAATCCAACTCATAAGCCCGCTGCCGGTCCCAAATGTTTTTAAAAACGGTATCCAGCTTCCGTGACAATTCAAAGTATCCCGCACTATCTTGCCTTTCTACCAACAGAAGTTCAAGTGAATCGACCGCACATTCATTTTTGCGGGTGAATCTGAAAAAGTCTTCCAGTAACTTGGTTTGCGCTGGTCCATTCAGTTTGATCTGATCCGGAAATCCCTGAAAACTTCCTGACAGGTTTACCGTATCTTCCAGGTTAAGTAATAGGACCAATACTTTCCCCGACGAAGCATGAAGCATATAAAATCCGGGTTCCGTTAATATTACCTTAAAACGAAATGAACCTCCGGCATCAAGAACTGTTGAATCAATTTTCCGGATTGTCTTCGGTTCCAATTCGGTTAAAACCAGTTTTTCACCCTGGCCTTGCTTCAATTGGCCGGTAATTATGGCTTGGTGCTGAAGCGAGTGGGAACAGGAGAAGAATATGAAGGCAAGAAATATGATTATCGTTTTATCCTTGATCATCGGTTGTTTTGTAATTACCTCACCCCCTGACCCCTCTCCTCAAGGAGAGGGGAGAATCCTGTATCCTGTATCCTGTATCCTGCATCCTGTATCTACCTCACCCCCTAACCCCTCTCTTTAAGGAGAGAGGAGAAACGCCCTCTATGTTAATGCGGAGTTAAATTCCAGAACTCCGGGGTTTATACCAATTGATTGTCAGGTAGTCATTACATTGCCTGGATTTTATCATCCGTTATTATGCTCTTCCCCTGAAAACGCAGAAAAAGGTTGACAATCGTGATAACATCCTTCTGACAATAAGTCGTAATACGCTTCAGATCATGTTCTTCCCAATAAACCTGTGCCACATCGCTGCCATCGATATCGTCTTTTGGTGTCGGGATGCCAAATACGGTAGCCAGCAATTCCAGGGAGGTATAGTTCTTGAAATCGCCGAATTTCCATAGCTCCAGCGTGTCGAGATGATTGATCTCCCACGGCTTCTTTCCCGAAAGGTCAAGGATAGGAGGTACAGGTAACCCATTGATCAGCAGGCGCCGGATAATATAAGGATAATCGAATTCCTTGCCGTTATGGGCACATAAATAATTAATGCGCTTTTCCTGGGCCTTGTTCACTAGCTCGGAGAAACCGGTGAGCAGCATGGTTTCATCATCTCCGGAAAACGATTTTATCCAAAGTGTTTGATTCCGGTAAACCCCGGTGGATATGCAAACAATTTTACCGAATTCCGCGTATATCCCGGCCCGCTCATAGAGTACTTCCGGTTTCAAAGGCTCCTCAGCAGCAAACTTGTCATACCTGGAAAGTTGTTCTGCTTTCTTCCTCCATAATTTTTTAAGTCGTTCGGTCAGATGTTCATAATCAGTCTGTTGCGGTACAGTCTCTATATCCAAGAAAAGGATATTTTCGATATTAATTTTCAAGCATGGAAAACCTTTACGATTTTAGATTAAACACCTCACCCCCTGACCCCTCTCCTCAAGGAGAGGGGCGAATCCTGCATCTTGCATCCTGCTTCCAGCATCCAACATCCCGGTTTACGAATAAGGGTGCCTAAAATTACGGATTTTCAATCGCCCGAGTGGTTTAAATTCCAAGAAAATCATCGAGAGGCATATGAAATATTCCCCGGGTCCCAGAATAACCAATAATTGGCTTATCGGGATACGGAAAATTCTCCGGCTCTTTAATACGGAACTTAATCCGGAGGTTGCTACATATTATATTCATTCATTTTTCAGTTTTTCCGCTACATATTTATCCACAGGAAAAGTAAAATCCTTCTCTGAAAGATCGTCGATTTTAACCCACCGGAAACACTGTACCCCGTCTATAGCGGGAATGTCATCCCTGACCTTTGTCGTCGGAAAGCGGTATGGTTTCGGCGCGCCAACCAGATAATAAATACTGATCAATTGCATGTCGGATGACAGCAGTTCCGTAAGCTGGAAAAAATCGGTGGTGTAAAAATGCGACTGTACCTCAATTTCAAGGTTCAGCTCTTCTCTGAACTCGCGTTTCAAACAATCGATGGTTCCCTCGCCGAATTGCAATCCCCCTCCGGGAAATTTCGTCATGAAGATCCCTAACCGGAATTCATCCGTGACCAGTACCTTTCCATCGTCTATCATAAGACCGTAAACGCGGATATTGAAGCGGTTGTTTTCCATACTATAAGTAGTGGTATAAGTCTGAGACCCGGAAATTTGCTTTTTTATCGGTTATAAGGTTATTTGTTTCAGGGTCAATTTCTTGATTGTTACCGTGATGGATAGCAATTCTTTGATCTCTGCATAAGAAGGTTCAAGAAAATTACCCGGTTACCTCATCTCGACTCCATAATCTGTAAGATTTCCCGGATCGATTGACGAAAAAGAATTATCGATTTTGCTGCATTTCTCCAATAAATATTCAATGTTGTGAGTTTTAACAACATCGATTTTATGGTATAATAATAATGCTTTAAGAAATTTCTCTGATGCCTGTTGACAATGAAATCCAATTATCCCGGTGACTGGTGTATCTGCTTTCAATAACTGATGAACAACCAAAAGATCTTCTTCAGCTTTTAATATCCACTGCTTAATAAACCTTAATTCTTCTTCATTCATACAGGGATCCCTTCCAATATTGCTGAATGTACAATATGGCCCAGGAGTTTTTTCTTAATTTTAACTTCTTCTTTGGATTGAAGGATAATATCGGCAAGAATATTTTTATGGGCCAGGTTTTTCCTGATTAACGCCTGATATTTTAATTTTTCCTTTACAATCATTCGGAATTCGACAATAATGAGAAGGTCATAGTCGCTATCGTATTGATTGTCATTCCTTGCCCGTGATCCAAAAAGAATGATCTCCGCCCCCGGCAGGATATCTCTAACGGTTGACTTAATTTCTGTAAGGATCAGATTGACTGTTTCCAATTGTGAATTTATTAAGGAGTCAAAAATAAGAAATAAATCGGAGAGATTCTATTTACAATAATCAGAAAACGCGGTATTCGGTCTCAGACCGTATGATAATTACACCAGCACATGTTTTGTATTACGTCCCTCTACTTATGATACAAATCAAGGACCGCCATGGAATATTAATTATTGTCGTAGTTTTACTCCGGATGGCGCTCAGGCTGGCTGCTCGTACAGGATATCTATGGTGTTAATGTCCGTTGTATTAAAGATTGAAGCTCAAATTTTTCTAAAATGAAAAAGGCGATCTTTGTGAGATCGCCTTTTTAAATGAACATCGCCTAATTAATGTTAATCTTTGATTACGCGGAGAGAATTGCCGTAGTATTTATATCCACTTTGGGCGATCCATAACCCTCCATTATTACCCATAATGAATGCCATCCAAGCATCACCAGAAGGGCCGCTATCTGAAGTCCAAAAATAGGCAATTTCGTGTAATACATGAAAAGCGCCTTTTTCTTCGGGTGTTGGTTCAGCAGTAGATTGTCCTCTACATCCACCCGGTAAAGCCGTAAATCCGGTAGAGTTAGTACCGTAAGCATTAACCGGATACCAATGTTCAAGTCCGGCTTCTTTAAGATTACCGCCACCGCTACCCTCGTCAAGAAACACATAAAGAGTATACAACTCATCCCAAGTAGGCACATGCCAACCCGGAGGGCAGATTCCACGAGGATCAGAGATTACGTACCAGTTGTACAGAGGTCCATAAACAGCGAAATTAGCCGGGTCGTTGTTGTAGAAGCAAAGGGCACCTTGAATCTGTTCTCCCCAAGCAACCGGATCAGTGATATTAGGAATAGGGTCCCCATTATTATAATTAAGGGTTCTCCAGTTAGCTGTCAGCCAATATTGGTCACCTATCTTACAGGCATGGAATTTATTGCCGGCGGCGTCAATGACGGCTAGAGATATAGAGCTTGTATCAGTGCCATAAGTTACGCCGATAACGTTTTCTGCCTTTACGCGGAAATGATATTCCTGCGCCTGTTCGACTGCGATTTCAGTTGACACTTCAATGCCGGTAGAACCATTAATAGGATTAAGAGTAACAGAATGACCATAAGCAGTAGTTTTACCCCATTCAAAGACTACCGTAGTAGTGATTAAATTCGGATTGATGGTAGCCTTAAGGATAGTGTGATCCAACTCCTCATTATCAATGATGATGTTTCCTATTGCCGGTTGGTTACCGAGGGTAACAAATGACAAGTCTGCGCAGGGAAAAGTTTCCCCCTTTATTCTTACCATTAATTTAAAGTGATAAGCTTGGTGCCAGTTCAATCCGCTAATAGGGAAGCTTAAATACTTTTTCCCGGTACCGGTAATTGTTTGTTCCGGAGTTGTGCTTCCGTACGAAATAGTTTCTCCGTACTCGAACCACCATGCTAAAGGCACTCCTTCGGTAAGATAAGCATAGCCGTTAAGTACTGCATCATGCAAGCCGAGTGATGTAGCGGCGCTGGTACCGGCGTTAAGGAGTACTTTGGTTTTAAACGGGAGATCGGTTGAGTAGATATAAACGCCGTTATTATCGGCGGCATAAATTCTGGCGTAAAACTGTTTGTTAGACAGTAAACGCGAAATGGTAATTGAAAATTTACCATTGACCGGTTTTCCCGCTAAATGATTTTTTTCAATTGTCGGATTTGAAACAGTATCCCAGCAAACTCCAACTTCTTTGGCATCTGTTGGAGCTGTTCCGCTAATCACTACCGTGCTTTGTTCCACAGAGACTACTTCTCCTGAGATATTTGTGTCAGGGGGATCAGGTGGAACATCAGAGTCCTTTTTACAAGAGTCTGCGAACATGACCACAATAATGGCCAATACTGTCAATGCTTTTTTTACCATTTTAATTTGATAACACCGTAGTTTTTTATCCTTTTATTCTGATTTTTCACAAATGTTCTTTTTTAACTTGTCAGTTTCTTTTTCAGGAAAATTACCCGATAAATACCAGATTAACAGCAATCCCATGTAAATATACGAATTACTATAACATAAACTTGTCAGAAATTTAAATGTAAAAAAAAATCGTATCCGGATAAAAAGTGATACTGAAGTACTGACATCAGGGTGAACCTTTTAAGGGGAAGATACACCTGGGTATAATTAGCAAATTACTGACCCGGATATTCATGATGATAAATCACAAAGGTATTATCTCGCTGCAATTCTTTCTTCATTTTACTGCACGAAGGATATGCCTTTTCCCCGGAGGACCCGACAGTTTTTCGGTTTTAAATCCGGCTGCTTTTAAAGCCCGCACAATCGTACCTTTTACAGAATAGGTAACGAGTATCCCTCCCGGTTTCATTGCCTGGTAAAGCTTCTGAAAGATCGCTTCGGACCACAACTCCGGCTGGACTTCGGGACCAAATGCATCATAATAGATCAGATGGTACCGATCAGGGACCATTTCGGATTCCTGGACGGTTTGGTGAATCTTGTGGAGGATAAAATATTTAGAAATCTCTTCTTCCCGGTCCCATTCAACCAAATGCAATCTGCGGTAAACTCTGGTGTAATCGGCCGAACAGAAATTCTGTGGATAATTGAGACGCGACCATATCGTTTCCTCTAGTGGGAAAGCCTCGATGGAGGTATAATGTACCGATATGCCCTGTTTTTCAGCCTCTATCTGCGTCAGCAATGCATTGAGTCCGGTACCGAAGCCGATTTCAAGTACGGTCAGCTCAGAGCCGCTGCGCTCCTGATGCTGGGTCAGGGTCGCTTCGTTCCCGATGAAAGGTCGCTGCGCTTCCGATGCAGGATAAAGGTCGCTTCGCTCCCGATGCAGGATGCTGGATGGTGGAGAAATCGTAATTCGTAAATTGTGAGTCATAAATTGCTCCAGCGCTTTTCTAAAGCCGGTTTCGATAAATATATGTTGCGATTCGGTTATGGCGCCGAATGTGGAATGATAGTGTTCGCGAAGCTTTGGAACATACAAGGTATGGGAACCATCATCTGTAAACACTATGGATAAATTACCGGAAAGAGGCATTACCTGTCGGGATAAAAGTCTAACCGTGAATAAGGACTAAGAATCAATAGTTTCGATTTTTGAATTTTGATTTTTGACTTTCTATCTCACCACAGTCTCGGATACTTATTCGGATTATACTCGTGCATGATTTCATAGATGGACTCGAAAACATCTTCTGCGTTTGGTTTGGAGAAATAATCGCCGTCGTTGGTATAGGCCGGGCGGTGATCGTTCGCTGTCAGGGTACGGGGCGTAGCATCGAGGTATTGGTAACCGCCATGTTCTTCGAGCACTTTCTGCATCATATAAGCGGTTGCTCCTCCGGTTGCATCTTCGTCGAAGAATAGGATCTTATTGGTCTTTTTTAACGATTTTACTATTTCCTGGTTGCGATCGAAGGGCAGGAGGGACTGGGCGTCGATCAGTTCGATGGAAATTCCGAAATCCGCGATCTGAGGAAGGGCTTCCTGGGCGATCTTCACACACGATCCGTACGTAACCAGTGTGATATCCGATCCTTCGTGAAGCACTTCCGAAATACCAACGGGGGTTCGATAATGGCCGATATTGGCCGGCATCCGTTCCTTTAACCGGTAACCGTTCAAAGGTTCGATGATGAGGGCAGGATCGTCGGAAGCCATCATGGTATTGTAAAATCCTGCCGCTTGCGTCATATCGCGGGGAACCAGCACATAAATGCCACGGATTGCATTCAGGACCATGCTTAATGCCGATCCGCTATGCCAGATCCCGACCAGCCGGTGACCACGGGTACTGATGATCAGTGGGCATTTCTGGCCTCCCCTGGTCCGGTAATGAGTGGTGGCAAGATCGTCGCTTATCACCTGTAAACCGTACAAAAGGTAATCGAAATACTGGATCTCGGCAATCGGTCGCAGACCCCGCAAAGCCATACCAATTCCTTGTCCCACAATGGTTGCTTCACGGATCCCGGTATCAAACACCCGCTGTTCTCCATACTTTGCCTGCATGCCTTCGAGGGTTTGATTGACCCCGCCGATTTTTCCGACATCTTCACCGAAGATCAGCAACAATGGATTTTCCTTAAACAGGATATTGAAATTGGCATTCAGTACTTCACGACCGGTGACCACCGGCGATTCTTCCGTAATTACCGGGGAAATCCCTTCCACCTTCAATGCACTATATTCGGATTGACTGTAAAGATGCGAACTGTAACGGTCGGTATTCAACTTCCGCTGCCCGTCCATCCATATCTCCAGGTCGGCTTTCATCGGTTTTTTCATACTGCATGTCGTACAAACGTCACGCATGATCTTTTTTGCAGCAGAAATAATATCCCTCCGGATCGGTTCTCCGATGGCTTCCAGGTCGGCTACGATTTTATCGATCCGGTCCTGTTTCTTACAGGGACAATGGGTTGTTTTCACGACTTCGATCAAGTGCTCACGTTCAGCTTTGAAAGGCGCCTGGTATGCCTTCCATGCACTATCGCGGGCCGCCTTGGCCGATTTTAACGCTTCTGATTCAATGACTTTAAGTTCTTCGTCAGTTGCCATTTTTTCAGAGAGTATCCACGTCCGCATCCGGAGAATACAGTCGTGATCCTTTTCCCAGGCAAGCCGTTCAATCGGTTTATACCGCTCATGCGAACCGGAGGTGGAATGGCCCTGGGGCTGGGTAAGTTCCTTAATATGAAATACCACGGGAACCTGTTGCTTCCGGCAAAGTTCGATCCCCTCTTCATACATGTCGTACAACGCTGCGTAATCCCAACCGAAGCAGCTGAAGAGACGGATACCCGGAGTTTTGTCATCCCCGACAAATCCTTTCAGCAACTCGGAAATATCTTCCTTTGTCGTTTGATATTTTATCGGAACCGAAATCCCGTAACCGTCATCCCAGATGGAAATGGCCATGGGTACTTGCAATACACCGGCTGCATTGATGGTTTCGAAGAAATGACCTTCGGAAGTGGAAGCATCGCCGATCATTCCAAAGACCACTTCATTCCCTTTGACCGTGAATTTTCCAGCCGCCTCTTTCATTTCCGGGCTGTTACGGAAAACTTTTGAGGCCAGCGCCAGGCCAAGCATCCGGGGCATCTGACCAGCAGTAGGAGAGATATCCCCCGATGAATTCTTCTGTTTTGTCAGGTCCTTCCAGTTTCCTTTTTCGTCGAGACTCCTGGTGGCAAAATGACAGTTCATCAACCGGCCTCCGTTATCGGGGTTCCGTGTGAGATCAGTATCTCCATATAACTGTGCGAAAAAATGGTCAAGGGAGGAGAGCCCGGCCGCCATCATAAAAGTCTGGTCGCGATAATAACCCGAGCGCCAGTCGCCCTCGCGGAAGAATTTCGCCAATACGACCTGGGGAACCTCTTTCCCATCGCCAAAAAGACCAAAATTTGCCCGGCCGCCAAGCACTTCTCTCCGGCCCAGCAAACTGACCTGCCTGCTTTCACAGGCGAGTTTATAATCAGCCAATACTTCTTCCTTGTCGAATTTCCGTTTACTCATTGTCATATGTATTGTTTAATATCAGGATCTTAATTTAATCACCTCGTCCCCCGACCCCTTCAGGGGCGCAGGGATTGAGGTACACAAGCTTAATTCCCTGCATCTTGTATCCATCATCCTGTATCTTGTATCTTGTATCTTGTATCCGGTATCCTGTATCCTGTATCCTCCATCTTGTATCCTGTATCCTCCATCGGAGCGCAGCAACCTTCATCCTGCTCCTAATAATTCTCATGTACCATCTCAAAATAAGCCAGTGGATGGTGACAGGCGGGACAGATTTGCAAGGCTTTGGTTCCATAATGGATATATCCGCATTTGCGGCAAACCCAAAAAACTTTCTCCTCTCTCACGAAAACCTTGTTCTTTTCCATGTTGGTCAGAAGCTTCAGGTAGCGTTTCTCATGATGCTCCTCGATGGTGGCAATTAATTTAAATGCCGTGGCGACTTTCGGAAAGCCTTCTTCAGAAGCAATTTTTCCGAATCCGGGGTACAACGTTTCCCATTCTTCATGCTCCCCTTCAGCAGCGGCTTTCAGGTTCTCGGCTGTTGTACCGATAATCCCTGCAGGATAGGAAGCCGTTATTTCAACCGCTCCTCCCTCGAGGAAGCGAAAGAAAATCTTGGCATGCTGCTCTTCATTGAGCGCAGTTTCGGCAAAGAAGGCGGCAATTTGCTCGAATCCTTCTTTCTGTGCCTGCTTAGAAAAGAATGTGTAACGGTTTTTTGCCTGAGACTCTCCGGCAAAGGCTTTCAGCAGGTTCTTTTCGGTCTGGGTTCCCTTAATACTTTTTTCCATATCCCTGGTTTTTTTACCAAAGATAAAAAAAATGATAATTGAAAATGGAAAAAAGACAATTTCGGGGATTACTATCCCATCCGGATATATTCGCTCTTCCCCGCGCCGCAAATCGGGCAAACCCAATCTTCAGGAATATCTTCAAAAGGCGTTCCGGGGGCAATCCACGAATCAGGATCACCTTCCTGCGGATCATACACATGGCCGCAGATAGAACATCTATACTTAAAAAGAACTGGCATAATAAATGGTTTTATTTCCCTTCAATCCAATTCACGATCTTATCGGTTTTCGGAGAGTCGCCCGGCGCGACTGAACCAACTATGGTTCCATTTTCACTTATCATGAATTTTTGGAAGTTCCATTTTATGGGTGCATCTATTACCCCGTTCTCTTCTTTCGAGGTGAGCCATTTATAAAGTGGATCCATATCCTTTCCTTTGACCGAAATTTTGGACATCATGGGGAAGGTAACCCCGTAATTGGTGGTGCAGAAATTCCGGATCTCTGCATTGGTACCTGGTTCCTGGTGAAGAAAATTATTGGCCGGGAAACCGATGATCACAAATTTATCCGGACCATATTCTTTATAAAGTTCTTCCAACTGTGCATACTGAGGTGTATTCCCGCAACGGGAAGCGACATTCACCACCAACACTTTTTTCCCTTTTAATGTCGAAAGGTCGAAAGGTTGTCCCTCAAGGGTCGTGGCTTTGAAATCGTAAAACGATTTCCTATCCTGGGTATTTCCTGTGATTGTCATAAGAATAAGGCTGATTAAAAAAACAAATGGTTTCATGATGTTTATATTTTGAAATAAATCCGGATGCAAAGATACACACTTTTTTATTATTTATATTCAGTCTAAATTATTTATCAATTCTTGTTGTTTGTCAGTGGAGCTTTTTTCCCGGTTTCATTGAAAATATAACCTACAGTTTGACTAATTTCCTCGTAAAGGTTGAACTGCTGTTGTTAACGGTTATAAAATAAATACCGGCTGGCAAACCGGAGAAATCAAAGGTTGATAAGGGCCGGAAAAGGCTTGACCTCAGGATTACATTTCCAGTAATTGACCATACTAACAGCGTTGCGGGCAAGCATGTACCGGATGTTATGGTTACCGGTCCTGTGATCGGGTTGGGAAAAATAGAAAATCCAATTTCTGACTGATCAACAAGACCCGTCGGGAAACCGGGAATGATATCCACGATGGCGCCTTCGATCACGGTCAGTCCATACGGTATTTCATCGGGTAGTAAGTACCAGCCATTATAGCCGCCGCCCCATCCGAAATTCAGGTGAAAATAATTGTCGGTGTTGTATCCGTCAACGACCACATTATGGCCCATCGTCCACCCCGGATCCACCACGGCCAGATGGACAGGAAGCGTATCCATCATGTTCTGAGCCATTTTCGTATAAAGGTTGGTATCGGTATCGTGGAGCAATTCCGTAGTTGAGAATTTGAATTTCCGGTAAGCATCAAAAGCCTGATTCACACCGAAGGTACCGGATCCTGTGGAGGTGTAAACCTGTGTGGCTGCCACTCCGCAGGCAAAGACCAGCGCGGCTTTATCATTTTTGGTGAGCGGTTGAGCGTTGAAATAATGTGCCTTCAGGGTGTCGAGATAAACGTTCAGCATGGGGAATGAAGGAAAATCAATAGGTAAATAATCGTCGTCGATCCAGTAATTCCGACCTGCATAAACGTGATGGTAATCGTCAGCATCGGTGAAATTGACCTGATTGGTGGTTTGGTGAAAGTTGACGATCATACCCATAGCCACCGACGGACATCCGGCAATGCTGCGGTCTCCATTAAGCGGATCGAGTGGGCACATGCTGTTGTACGGATCGTTCTGCGTCCAGTTGGTTTCAAGCCATCCACCCGTAGAAGTTGTGCCCGGCTCCGGCCACTGCTGAAACATGGGTTGTCCATAATTACCGGTAAGGTATTGCATCCATGCTGCATGCCGTTTTTCCAGGATTGACTGTGGTAATTTCACGAGACAAGCAGTCCTTTTTTCAAGGTCGTTGGTCACGAACCGGATAAAATCTTCGGTATGACCGGAAGTTGTGGAATAACCATATGCGATAACGGGGGGCAGGTCACTGTCGGCGGAAACGATGATAAATCCAACCGGATCGAGCCTGACCAGATAAAAGAGCAGATTGCCTTGCTGACCGGTAAATTGTTCAATCGTTTTAATTGAAAATGATGAAACCTGGCAATCGCGCACAAGCCGGGCACGGGCAACACTTAACGCGGTACGTTCATCAATGGAGTTTGCCGTTGCAGTTAAGTTGTTGAGGAGCAGCAGGGCAATTGCAAGGAACAGAAAAAGAATTGTAATTTTTTTCATAATTAAACCATTTTATTTTTAGATCGGGATTTCATATTTCATACAGAATTTCATCCAGATCGTTTACGGATCATATAAAAAACACAGGAACCGTCAACCTCTTCGGAAGTTACTGTGATCCCGTGGAGCCGTTTTGTCAATTCCCGGAAATGATCAGGAAGGATGGTGGTTGCTGTAAATCCATCTTTACAAACAATAACCCCGTTCCCGGTCTTCTCTTCATCGATTTCCCCGATAAGTCCCGCCTCCGACTGAAGCTTAAACCATTCCAGTCTCGAGTCCCAGATCTTTAAGGAGTAGGTTGAAAACAAAATGGTCCCTCCCGGTTTTGTGACCCTGATAGATTCCCTGACCAGCGAGCGTTGATCTTCATGAAAAGCAGAGAGTCCATTCTGAATACAGAGCACTACATCCATCGAACCTCGTGAAAAAGTCATATCCACGGCATTCATCTGCTGAAGCATGCAATTAGGAATATATTTCAGGTACTCTTTCCCAAGTAACAAGCTGGAAAGGGATGTATCTATTCCATAGACAAAGCGTGCTTTTTCCGCCAGATAAGGAATGATACGACCATAACCGCAACCCACGTCCAGAACGATATCCTTGCGATGGATATGGTTAAGTACAAATTCAATCTCCGCATTGAAATACTGCACAATCCGTGGTGGTGCGATTTGGTAGCACTGCTTCAACCGCTGTGCGGAAAGGGTTTTATCGTAATAGCCGGCCATTGCGATCAATCAGTGTGGTGAATATCATCGTTTGCCACTGCTTTTACATTTGTCACTCCGTATCTTTTAAGTCTATCCAATAAAAGTTCTTTCCTTACCGGTTTTGCCAGATAATCGTCACATCCAGCCTCAAGCGCCTTGTTTTCATCACCACTCATAGCGAAGGCTGTTACCGCGATAATTGGAATATCTTTCCTGAATGATTTGATCTCCCGGGTGGCTTCCAGTCCATCCATCACAGGCATTTTTATATCCATCAATATTAGTGAAATTTCAGGATGAGCACGGCATAATTCTACCGCTTTTTCCCCATTATCTGCAATAAGGACAGTGACCGGCGCTTTTTTTAATATTGCTTCCAAATAGAGATAATTTGATTCATCATCTTCGGCTATAAGTATGACTGGTTTTACCGATTTAAGAAGCGCTTTTTCACTCTTTGTTGACGATGAGATCTCGATTACTATTTCTTCGTTGGGCAGGTCGAAAAAAAACGTAGAACCTACTCCCTTTTCCGACTTCAAACGAATCTGGCCACCCAATAACTGCACTAACCCTCTGGCAATGGATAATCCCAGACCGCTGCCCTCCGGGCCCCTGGTATCCGACAATTCCTCCTGGTTGAAATTTTCAAAGATCCATTTTTCAGCCTCTTTGGAGATTCCGGATCCAGTATCCTGCACAAAAAATTCCAGGACTCCGGATCGTATGGTATAACCAAAGGTAATGACTCCCTGATGGGTAAATTTCACCGCATTGTCCAGCAGATGTGACATGATTTTGATCAATAAACCTGAATCGGAATGTAATGTTATGTCATTTTTTTCATCGGGAATTTTAAGGTATATTTCAAGATGTTTGACATCGCATATGGGTTGAAATTGATCTTTGAGTGAGTACAGTACCTCGTTAAGATTAAATGGTTGCCTATGTACTTCGGTTGTTCCCGACGCGATCATGGAAATATCCATGTAGCTGTTGATTGTATTCAGTAACCGTGCACTGCTTGTTCTGATAAGTGCGTAATATTGCTCCTTTTCTTCATTAGAGATTCCCGGTTCTGCAATCAATCCGCTATAGCCCAGGATCCCGTTTAACGGAGTCCGTAGCTCGTGGGAGATGTTATGCATAAAGGCCGATTTAAGTTTGTCGCTTACTTCGGCTTTTTCTTTGGCATTTTTCAGGTCTTCAATAAATTTTTTCCGTTCGGTGATATCTTCCTTTACAGCCAGGTAATGTGTAATTTTCCCGCTCAGGTCCAGGATAGGAGCAATTGTGGCAGCTTCCCAATAGAGTTCTCCGTTTTTCTTTTTATTTTGAAATTCTCCACGCCATACTTTCCGTGAGGTAATGCAATCCCACATCATTTGGTATGTTTCTCTTGGGGTCTTCCCAGATTGGAGGATCCGGGGGTTTTTACCAATTAATTCGTCAAGGGTGTATCCTGTAATTTCGCATACTTTAGGGTTGCCATATTCGATATAACCTGCAATATCGGTAATAACAATAGATACAGGGCTTTGTTCAACAGCAAGTGATAATTTCCTTAATTCATTTTCAGTCTGTTTCCGTTTGGATCGTGAGCGTAATGTGATTATGCCAAAAGAGAGATTATCCGCCAATTTTGTCAGTATTTCAAGCTCTCTGACATTAAATGCATCCGCCTCGCCGGCGTAGATGCATATCACTCCAAAGGTTCGGCCTTCATTGGTTAGCGGTAAGGCGATAAGTGAGTGAAACCCATGTTTAATGGCCTCATCCCGCCAAGGATCGAAGACAGGATCCATATGAATGTTGTGGACTATATATGGCTGCCCGGTACGGATTGCAATACCGCCTGGGCCGAGACCGTGGTCGCCATCATCCAACCAGGAAAGATAGTCAGGTTCAATATATCCCGGCTCACCACTTGCCTTGGCCTCACGGCGTATGATTTTTCCCTCGTTTTGATCAGCAAATCCCACCCATGCCATCCGATATCCACCTACCTCGACAGCAATCCGGCAGATTTCGTTCAACAATATTCCTTCGTCTCTGACATGAATCAATGTTTGATTAGCGTCACTGAGCATCAGTAACACACGGTTTACAAGTGCAAGTTCAGTTTCTGTTCGTTTACGCTCGGATATGTCATGGGAAATATGAATAGACCCGATAAGGTTGCCTTTCGTATCATGCAAAGGAGAAACAGTCACCTGGAACCAGGCGTTCAGTTGTTCAAACCAAATCTCGGCATTATGCTTCATGCCATCCTTCATCAATTGAAGCTGGGGACAATATTCTGGCGGTTTTTCTGCATGGTGGAATACAAAACAACAATTTTGACCGATCAGTTCCTCTTTTGTTACACCCATCCGCTTGGCCATAGCATGGTTAGCGCGGATAATAGTATGTTGTAAATTGAGTATACAGACCAAATCTGCATTATCGTCGAAAATATCCTCAAAAGTTAATTCGATATCCATGGATATATTGTGATGTGTATTGCTTACATGGTCTTCCAAATATAATCAAGAATCAATTGAAAACCAAGACAGATTTAAAAAAAAGTTAGAGGATCTGATCAAGTTTAAAAGCTGGAGATTGCGGATCAGTACTTCGGCATTACCGGGAGACATTATCTGATCCGAAGGAGGACAAAGTTTTGGTTACCTTTGCCATTGACTACGAATCATGAAATTTCCCAGGCACTCAATCACAACGAAACTGCTCCTGCTATTCTTACTGGTAGGCCTTTCTACGGTTCTTATCGTGGGTTCCTACTCATTTTATTCCGCGAAAACAGCGATTATGCGCCGTACTATTGACCAGCTCATTTCGGTCAGGGCGGTAAAAAAGCAGCAGGTGGAGTATTTCTTTACAGAGAAGATTAAAAACCTGAAGAATCTCAGCCGCAATGAAAACCTTGGCAAAATCTTTTTACAGAATGGGAAGAATCTCCGCCGCAATGAAAACCCTGAGAGGAACTTTCTCCGGGGATTTTCTACCCTTAAAACAAAACCGGGACTTGATCATGAAATTGATTACCTCAGAAATTTTTATACAGCCTATGGCTTTACAAACCTATATCTTGTATCAAACGACCCTCTGATCCCTCAGATCCTTACTGCGGATTCAGACCAATCTGTAATTAATCAACCTGTGTTCCGTCGCGAGCGGGTACCGGACACAAATTCCGCAATAAACCAGGAACAAATTCAAAATGAGATAAGTTCAAACCTCCCCGGACAGATAATCAGGATCGTTGCTGCGGTAAACCAGCGAAACAATGCTGTGGTCTCCGACCTGTTTTTCAGATCCGACGACGATTCGATCCCTGTATGCCTCATAGGTTGTTCCATTCTGACGTCACAGGGCGATTCACCGGGAACGGTCATTCTGGAGATCCCATCGACAGAAATCAACCGGATCATGCTTCAGGATAACAGCCGGATCGGGCTTGGCCATTCTGGTGAGGCATACCTTGTAGGAGGTGATTTCCAGATGCGAAGCGCATCCAGGTTTATCCACGGGTCGCTCCTCCGGGTTCCTGTAAAATCGAAAACGGCATCACTGGCTTTAAAGGGAGGCACAGGAGCCTCTGTAACTGACGATTACCGGGGCATCCGTGTCTTTAGTGCCTATGAACCCCTGGCCCTCCCGGGATTGAACTGGATTGTTCTTGCCGAGATCGATTATGAGGAGGCCATGGTACCCGTTACCGGTCTCCGGAATGATATCCTTCTCGTGTCCCTTATCATCTCACTTTTTATCCTGGGGTTTGCGCAAGTAATAACCAAAATGGTGACCCAGCCAATCATCCAGCTGAAAAAGGCTGCTGCAAGCCTTGGCGAAGGAAATTTCGACCATAAAGTATCGATCCGTTCAAAGGACGAAATAGGCTCCCTGGCTGATACCTTCAATACCATGTCGGACCAGTTAAGGGAAGAGCGGCATAAAAGGATCCTGGCGCTTTTCGACGGGCAGGAAATGGAACGGCGGAGGATCTCCCGGGAGCTTCACGACGGCCTCGGCCAAAAGCTTGTAGGGACCAAACTGCAGATAGAGAACTGCGACGAGGATGATCCTGCCTGTCTCCGGAAAACCATGCGGGAGACCAAGTCGGGCCTGCATGCCATCGTGGAGGAACTCCGGAGAATCTCCAATGACCTCATGCCGGCCTCCCTTGATGAGCTGGGACTGGAAACCGCATTACGTAACCTGTGCAGTGATGTGAGCCGGCAATCGGGAATTGAAGTGGATTTTGATGCAAACCTCACTGATTCACCTTCTGGTAACACCGCCGTATATCTCTTCAGGATAGCACAGGAAGGCATCCACAACATCATCAAGCATGCCAACACTGGCAGCATCTCCATGCAGCTGATCGAAACCCGTGAATCCCTTCTGCTCATCCTCGGTGATGATGGTATCGGCTTCAATCCCGCCCAGATAAAAAAAGGAAACGGACTTTCCAATATGAAGGAGCGGGCAGGTTTGCTGTGCGGAACCTTCTCCGTTGAATCAGAACCCGGAAAGGGAACGACGATTCGGGTAAAAATACCCAGGCTCAAATGAAACAAGTTATTAAAACCATTCTGGTCGACGACCATCAGATCATCCGCGACGGGATTGCCAACATGCTTCGCGAAGCCGATGATATCCTGCTTTGTGGATGCGCTCCCGATTATTGCTCGGCCCTCGAGCTTATCCGGCAATCAGACCCTGATGTGGTTATCACCGACCTTTCCCTGCCGGGAAAATCAGGGATCGACCTGATCCGAAAAATCAGGGAGGTTTTTCCCTCCGTACATGTTCTCGTTCTCTCCATGTACGTGAGTGAAGATTATATCTTCAACGCCCTCAAGGCCGGAGCATGGGGATATCTGCCCAAACAGGACACCACAAAAGGGGAACTCTTCAAGGCGATCAGGACCCTCTTCAAGGGTGAACAATACTTCAGCAACAGTATCGCCCAGGTCATCACCCGGCTCTATTCCCATTCCGTCAAACAGGCCACCCTGCCGGAATCAATCTCTAAAACACACAGCTTAACTGCCCGCGAAAGCGAGATCCTGCGCCTCTATGCCGAAGGATATTCCAACCAGGAGATCTCCGAAAAACTGAATATCAGTGTCAGAACAGTGGAAACCCACAAGAACAACATTATGCAGAAGTATAATTTCCGGAGCACAGTGGATATGTTGAAATTCGCCATCCGGAACAACCTGGCCGAGCTCTAGGGGTTTCACGTAGGGAAAATTACGAAATCCCTTTATTCCAGAGGTCACAAAGGAATCTTTCATTTGCATGTTCATTGTGATTGCTTATGAGAAGATTCTACTTTGTTATCACTGCCACTCTGCTGCTTATTACTTTAAATTCCTTTTCGCAGAATTCCAAAAAATGGCAGGTCGACTTCCAGATCGGTGCCGACCTGATGAGCCGGTACATCTGGCGCGGACTTGACCTTGGAGGGGCCGGACCGAGCATCCAGCCCACCCTGAAACTGAATGTTGGGAACTCCGACCACATGTTTTCTGTCGGAGCCTGGGGCGCCTACACTTTCGGCCCAACTTCAAACCAGGAAGTGGACCTGATTGCCAGCTATACCTTTAAAAGTTTGCTGACATTGATGGTGACCGATTATTTCTTCCCCGGCCTGTACACCGGCCATCGCGATCAGTACTTTTATTACAGGCAGGACAGCACTGGTCATGTCTTTGAAGGAATGATCATGTTCAATGGAACCGCCAATATCCCTTTCACCCTGATGGTGGCAACCAATTTTTACGGTAATGATGCCGGCAAGATGAAACAGGTTAACGATACCACTTTAAGGGACGACGGTATCCAGTACTCGACCTATATTGAACTCGGGTTTAAAAAGCGCATCAAAGGATTCGATTTTAACGCGTTTGTCGGCGGAACCGTCAATAATCCGGATACTGACAGAGATGAAACAGGTTACTATGGAAACTGCAAAGCGGGGTTTACCAACATCGGGATCAAGGTCGCCAAAGGAATACCGGTAACCGAAAAGTATTCGATTCCCATCCAGGTATCACTGATTGCAAACCCTATGCAGAATAAGTTTTATATGGTTTTCGGCATGTCTTTTTAACTGAACTATAAATTAAAAAACACTTCTATGTTAGAAACTGGTTCAACCGGCTTTATGCTGCTGGCCGCCAGCCTGGTCATGTTGATGACCCCGGGCCTGGCACTTTTTTATGGGGGACTCGCCACCAAACGCAACATCCTGGGCATCATGATCCAGAGCTTCGTATCCCTGGGTTGGACTACGGTGCTATGGGTAATCTTTGGCTATTCACTTTGCTTCAGCGGAGGCGAAGGAGGGATAATCGGTAACCTTGATAAAGCATTCCTTCAGGGGATTCGCCTCGATTCGATGTACAGTAATGGGAAGATCCCCGAACTCGTTTTCGTAGCCTACCAGATGATGTTTGCCATCATCACCCCGGCGCTGATCACAGGCGCGTTTGTAAACCGTGTCAACTTCAAGGCTTATTTTATATTCCTTACAGTCTGGCAGATCCTCGTTTATTACCCCTTTGTACACATGATCTGGGGCGGTGGGCTTCTTGCCCAGTGGGGTGTCCTTGACTTTGCTGGTGGTATCGTCGTTCATGCTACGGCCGGTTTCGCAGCTTTGGCCTCTGTATTCTATGTCGGGGCAAGGAGCGATAAAAACTCAACGCCCAACAGCATTCCGCTGGTTGCCATTGGTAGTGGCCTCCTCTGGTTCGGATGGTATGGCTTTAACGCGGGAAGCGAAGTAGCAGTTGATTTTGTCACCTCGCTTGCTTTCCTTAATACCGACATTGCCGCTTCTTTTGCCACCATGGCCTGGCTGTTCGTGGAATGGTTCCATGAGCGTAAACCCAAGTTTATAGGGCTACTTACCGGTTCCATTGCCGGACTTGCTACGATTACGCCCTGTGCAGGATTTGTGCCCCTTTGGTCCTCGCCGCTGATCGGGATCGCCGCCGGGCTTCTCTGTTACTTTGCCGTCCGGTTCAAGAACCGGATGCATTGGGACGATGCCCTTGATGTTTGGGGTGTTCATGGCGTGGGCGGCGTACTCGGGACCATCCTCCTGGGCGTGTTTGCCGCAAAGGCAGTGAATCCTTCTGGCACCGACGGACTGATCCTCGGTGGTACGGCATTCTTCGGCAAGCAGGTCGTGGCTGTTGCCGGCGCCGCACTTTACGCTTTTCTTTTCACCTATGTCATGTTGATCATCATCAACTTTATTACCCCGGTAAAGGTTTCTGAATCCATTGAGAAAGAGGGTCTCGATGCAGCGATCCATGGCGAACGCGCCTACGATGAAGGAGCCCTTTAATCCCTTGATGACTTTTAACCGATAGATGCCTGACCTGTAATCGCGGTAAAGAATTTCATCATACTCTTGGCTGTTTTATTGCAATCGTAATTTTCCTTTGCCAGTATTTGCGCATTTCTTCCGATCTTTTGACAGAATTCTTTTGAACTCATGCATTTTTTTATCTGTAGCGCAAAATTTTCTTTGTTATCGGCGATCAGGATATTTTCCTGGTTCGTGTAAGGGATTCCCTCGGCTCCGATTGTTGTGGAGATTATTGTTTTTCCAAGGGACATGCCTTCAATTATTTTGGCGCGTATTCCCCCTCCGGATAATAAAGGCACAATTAAGATGGCTTTGTCTTCATGATAGGTCAGTGATTCTTCTATTTCCCCGTCAACCATCAGGTTCCTACTTTGCCGCTTATAAAACCATTGCGGCATTTTTTTTCCGGCAATTCTGAAGATAAATCCAGGGGAATCCTTTATAATAAATGGGATAACCTCTTCAATGAACCATGTCAGACCCTGAACATTTGGCGCCCAATCCATGGATCCCAAATGATAAAAGACCGGGAAATGAATGAATTGCTTATCGCAATCATACGCAGTGATCTTATTAAAATCAAATCCGATAGGGACAGTGACCAGCGGAGTATCAGGTGCATAGGTATTGAAGGTTTCGGCATCACCGGATGATATTGCCATTATTCCGTCAACCTTGTTGGCCATTTTTACTTCAAAATGTTCAAGTTTGACTGACGCAATCCGAAGATAAATTTCTGATACCGGATTGATTTTGTTTCTAAGCAATCTCTTCCAAACAAGATTTTCAACATTCTGCGGACGTAGGATCACTTTGGCTTTCGAATATTTTCTGATCGTATCCAGATAAACACACAAATAAATGTGCTCAAGATGGATGATGTCGAATTCCTCGCCAGTTAAAATTCTGATTAATCCGTCCCTGAATTGTCCTGAAAAAAATCTTTCAACAAAATAAGATCTCTCGGAAAACAGATTGATCAGTGCTTTGAAGGGTTTGACCCTGGTATCAACGATAGAAAATTCGAATCCGGTCTTTTCCCTGAAATCGGCAGGGATAATGTCCACGTCCACCCAGTCTTTGGGCGTATTTATGGCCATTATCTTAAGATCTGCTCCCTGAAGGATCAACCCCAAAGCGGTTTGATATAAGGAACATGCCCCCCCGTCATGAAGCGGGAAAGGCATTTTATGACAGATCTGTAATATTTTCAACTTACGGGTTTTTGTGGCATCGCTGAAATATCAATGATTATGCTGTTCACAAATCGAATGAACAATTATTTCAATCTCTTCAATGGAAAGATCGTGACAGAGGGGAAGGCATAAAACATTATCGGCAATTTTCTTTGCAACAGCCATATCACTTTTTTTATACATATCAAATTCCGGAAAATCGCTCACCAAAGGATGGAAATATTTCCGGGCAAAAATTTTCTTTGTCTCCAGGTAAGCAGTCACTTCATCGCGTGTTGCTCCAAATTGATCGGGATCAATAATAACCGGGAAGTAGGAATAGTTATATTTTACGAATTTCATTTCGTTCAACATTCTTAACCCTGGTACATCTTTTAATAATTCTCTGTATTTTAAAGCTACAACCTTCCGGAAGGCAATAACCCGGTCAACATATTTTAACTGAAGCAGGCCATAAGCAGCCTGAAATTCATTCATCTTTGCATTGAACCCGTATCCGACCAATCGGTGATCGACACCCAGTCCGGTGTTTTTCAATGCATCGATGTGCTTTTTTGTTGTCTCATCATGACAAATTATGGCTCCCCCTTCAAAACTGTTGAAGACCTTTGTTGCATGGAAACTCAGTACTGACAGATCACCAAAATTGCAAATGGATTCCCCGTTCAGTTCAACCCCGAAACAATGGGCCGCATCATAGATCACTTTTAAATTATGTTTCCGGGCCAGGATATCGATCATCCCTACATCACATGGATTTCCGAATATATGTACCGGAAGTATGGCGCCGGTATGCTGAGTGATCATCTTTTCGATATCAGCTGTATCGATGTTGAGATCCGGTTCGCCGATATCGACAAAGACCGGCTTTAGGTGGTTCCAGTATATGGCCTGGGTTGTTGCAACCGAGGTAAAGGGAGTGGTGATTACCTCGCCTTTAAGGTCAAGCGCTTTAAGTGCAATGATCAAAGCCAGCGTACCGTTTGCGAATAAACAAATATGCTCAACACCTAAGTGAGCACACAATGCCTGCTCAAATTCCGCATGAATATCACCGCCATTCGTTAACTGACGCGACTCCCAAATCCTTTCCAGATAAGATTGAAATTCATGCAAAGGAGGCATAAAAGGTTTCATTAATAACAGGTTTCGGTCAGCCATGGCTTTTTTCATGGGTCAGTCAGGTAGTAGTCTGGTAATGTTCCCATTTTATGGTTATATCTATCTGTTTACATTTTCCGGGTCAGGGATATTGAAAATGCTTTTAGCTTCCGAAGGCTTATGCAATATTGCTTTGTCAATAAAAATGTCAATGAACCCTACGAAGTAAAGAATATTCACCCGGATCAGGTTTTTAAAATTAAAGTGATATTTATGAAGTAACGGCAAAACCGATAATAGACCAGCCGTTGTTAAAATGCAGAATAGCATCAGATATTCAGTGCCGCGTGTGGCCATAAATCCTGTGGTCAAATAGCTTAAGAAAATAAAGAGCGGGATGAATAATCTAAGGTATTTATGCCAGATCAGCATGATCTTTTGTTGGGTACTTAATTCACTGATCAAACTTTTTTCTTTCAGGATTTGAAGGAATCCTATAAGGTACCTTTTAATCCTTCTGTAATTGCACAGCCCCGAAAAATCGTCATCAATGATGTGGCCATCCGTTCTGAGTTCAATTTGTTTCGTCTTCAGGATCTTTAAACTTAAATAAAGGTCATCCAATATGATATAATCCGGAATGGGGGAATAGCAATTCTTTTTGATCGCGTACAACGGACCATAAACCCCGATTAGGTTTCCTGTTTTACTCTCTGTTGATTTCAGGAAATTCTCATACCTTCTGATCAGCGAACACCTGCATTCTTTATCCAGGTGAGATATGCAGCCAGAGACAGCGCCTGTATTTTTATATTTCAATGGTTCAACAATATACCGTAGTATATGATCGGAGAGTTTTTGCCGTTGGTCGCAGAAGATGATGTAATCATATTTTGCCAGGGTCACACCGGTATTCATGGAATGAGGAATACCCTGCTGCCTGGTTTTACCTATTATTTTTATATTTTCGGTGTTCTTTTTGGTTTCTAATATTTCTTTACTTCCATCCGTGCTGTTGTCATCCACAATGATCAGTTCAAAATGCTGAAAGGCGGACAGTTCCTTCATTAAAAAATTAATTTTTTCTTCCAGATATTTTTTCCCGTTGAATGATAATAATATCAAAGAAACTCCGGTTATTTCATCCGTTTCTTTTTCATTCACCGGGTTACCCGGAAAAAACAGGAATAGCCACAGGGGATATGCCAGATACAATAAAATGAGAAATGCGGTAAACCAGAAAATGGCGATCACTGACTGTTATTTTATATATTATTTTTTTTAACCACCTTTAGCTTGTAAACAGATTTCAGAATTAAAAACAATCTTTCACCCACTGATTCCGGCAATAATTTTTGAATCTTTCTCGTTGTCTCCTTGGCATAATCAAACAACCAGCTCTTCTTATCCTTGTTGCTGTAAAACCCTTCCTTTTTAACCAGTTTTATGGCTTCCAACCTATCCTTATATGGAAATTCCGGGGTTTCAAAAACGATCCTGGGATTAATGGTATGAAAATCATGGATATCCTGGGTGTACATTTTTCCGTGTGCTAAAACATATTCCCATTGTGGTGTCCCTTTAAAGGGAAGTACCGTGTAGAAGTTTGAATAATCGCACTCCGATTTTTTTGCAAATTCGATCGATTCTTTTACGGTTTCCAGCGTATCATACGGGCTCCCGATCACATATTGAGAAAGCACCTCGATACCGGCGGCTTTAAACATCCGGATCCCTGACAATATTTTTTCAACTGTGGTGGACTTGCCCATTTTGGATAATATTTCGTTATTGGCAGATTCAATTCCTATGGATGCATTGTAGCAACCTGCCTCTTTCATTTTATGGGCAATTTCCTGGGTCATGATGTCTGCCCTGAAAGAGGCGGACCATAGAATTTTTATCTTTTTCCGGATGAGCAGATCGCAAAAGGATTCGACCCTTTTTAAATCAATATTAAAACTGTTATCTCCGAATACAAAGATCTTTTTCCCGTAATGATTGATCAGAAAATCAACCTCTTTCATGATATGTTCCGCATTGCGTGTTCTATAGCTCTTACTCCATATGGAGCTTGAGTTGCACCAGGCACACGAATAGGGACAGCCCCTGCTGGTCACCATCCGGTGCAACGGATACCTTTCCATCGGGAAAATATCATAGGCAGGAAGAGGCAGTAAATTCAGGTCTTTCATATGCTCGCGCATAGGATTGGTAACAATGGCTCCTAGCTCATTTTTATACATCAATCCTTTGATATCCCTGAGTTCCCTTTGACCTTTAAGGTGATGGATCAATTCCGAAAAAGTGATTTCACCTTCTCCATAGACTGCGAAATCAGCGGACGTTTTTTTGAAGACATCCTCCATTATGGTGGTCACATAAGGTCCGCCCAGACAGATCGGTACTTTGAAGTTGGTTTTTCTGATCCGGTTAAAAATATCGATGACCTCATAATATACCGGTGAAAACACCGTGATCCCGATCAGGTCGAAAGATGAACTGAAAAACTTTTTTGTTTCCTGGGATGTAGCGACTCTGGTATCGAGCACCTGGAAAGTCAGATCATCATGCTGCTCTCTTGCGTAGGAAGCCAGATAAGCCAGTCCCAGATGTACCGTTTTGTATCTCCGGTCTTTATTGGGAAATATAAGGCCTATATTCATTTTTTAATCATTGGACCGTACAGGCATTTATTAATGATCTTTGGGGTGTTACCAATTTATTTCGTTCCGTTCCCTGAAAAACTTCCCGGTTGGAATTTCTTTCTCCGTTGCAAGCCACACGGCGGTGTCTGCTCCCTGACTTACATGAAGCGGTGCATCGGGTCCTCCCATATCGGTTTTCACCCAGCCCGGACACATGGCATTCACTTTTATTCCGCTTTCTTTTAATTCATTGGAAAACATGATCGTCAATGCATTCAGGGAAGATTTCGATAACCGGTAACCCGGATAATCTCCCGATAAACTGTTTAATTCACCCATACCGCTGCTCATATTGATGATCCGGCCATCTCCGCTTTTCAGTAATAAGGGAATAAAGGACTGGATCATCCGCCAGGGACCATAAAAATTGGTTTCCATGATCTCTTTTACACGCGTCAGGGAGACATCTTTTGCGGTTTTTTTCAATGGGACAATTCCCGAGGTACGCAATAAGGGTGCCATGGGTTGAACCATTCTCCGGACCCCGGGGAATTTTTTTTCCATGATATACTTTACCCTGGATAAAAGTCCGTTCTCGTCACTGATATGACGCGGATTGATCCCGGCGTTGTTGATCAGGAGATCCAGTATTCCGAATTCCGAATTTATAAATTCAAAAAGGTTAAGAACGCTCTCGTCAAGAGTAACATCAAGTTGTTTCACGATAACATGGTCACTCAAGGGTTTTGCAGCCTCTTTCCCTTTTTTCAGATCTCTTGATCCCAGTACAACAGTAAACCCGAGGTTATCCAATTGTCTGCAGATCTCCAATCCGATACCTCTGTTCCCACCTGTAACGATAACTGTTTTCATCTTGCTGTTTTCATTTTGTTTACCATCCATATAAAAATAAAGATTTTTTTAATAAACGCGACATGATCCGTGAAAGGAAAAACGGCATCATCTTGATCAAAGCATGCCGGTTTTTCACAGGATATTTCATCATGGATGCAAGCATATTCCGGCTGAAGTGATGACAGCAACCGTTACAGCATTCATAATACCTGTCGTTGGACAGATCGTTTTTGATTTCTACGGTTGCGTTTGACCATAACGCCATCAATCCGGGATCCCTGTTGTTGATAATGGAAACGGATGCAGGCACCAGGCCACAAGGCTGGATACCTCCATCGTAACTGATGTCTATAATGGCATAAATTTCCCGGCAAAAGAATTTCTCAAGTACATCATCAAAAAACCATTTCCCATTTTGAGATGCTGCAGTATGTAAATAATATCTGATCCAGGGATAGATCCTATAGACATTCGTATTGATCTTATGTTTTCTTTCAAATCGTAATATTTTACTTAATTGATCCATTAAAATATCCAGCTCGCCGGTACTGACATTGAGCAGTGATTTGTTCTCAATTGGCGACCTTTCCGGGTAATTTGAATAATAAATGATGGGTTGGAACAACACCTGTTTGATACCCTTTTCATATGCTTCGGTGAGGAATTGGAACAGATCCCGGAAGTTATATTTTGAAATGGCCGTTAATACCGTTACCGGGATGCCCTTTTCACTTAATTTTTGTATCGATTTCAACGCATTTTGCAGCGCTACCGGTGAACCGCGGGTAAATGACTGAATACTTTCGCGGAAGGAGTCAATGGAGATATTGACCTCGGTTTTGGTTTCTTTTAATATTTTTAATTCACTTTCTTTCAGCAGGTGTGCTGTCATTCCGTTTGTTGTGACCGAGCACCGGATCTGCTTGTTTCCGGCATAAGCGACCACATCAATAAACCCTTCAAATAAAAATGGCTCTCCTCCGCACAAAGAGATCTTTCTTATTTTATTTTCCGCCATTTCATCCAGTATCCATTTTAGATCACTTACCGACAAAACATCCTTATGTATGGACGGATGATCCACTCCTATTTCGCAATAGATACATTTCTGGTTACAACGGTTCGTAAGATTAACCGTAACCATACTTGGTTTTGCCCTGCCAAACAGGAATGCAGATAATTCGGGTAAGTAACTTGTCAGTGTTTTGGATGGCATTGGTGGTTCAAATAAATTTCAACAAATAAAATCTATCGGGTGGGGGAACAAGTTTTTCATAGTTGAGTTATAAAGACTAACGGTTTGCGTTTAGCTATCAGTTGCCGATTTCAAGGCACTTTCCTGTCAAATTACACATAAGTTTATTATATGCATGAACACCAAAACCCGCACTATCTTGGCAATTGAAGCTAGTCGCTGTTATACGCTGACTGTTTTTGTTTCTGTCTGTATGTCTGCCAATTATCATATCCAAATTAAACTTGTCATTTTCGTTTCATTTTACTTTTCTGACCGTGTCGCCCGTGTGTTGACGTGTTCTAATTTATTATTCTTGGCAAGAGAGAAAAATTTTGAAATTCTTCTTTGGGTTGCAAAAGTGAAAGCTTATATGCATGGGTTCGTGTGTTTTATTATGTGGCTTACAAATTTGCTTGACCTTGTACGGAGGCTTGTTTAAACAATCGTTACAAATAAATACGGTAAGCGACCCCTCCTGCAAAATATTCGAGATGTTGAGCCATTGAAAAGAGGTACAGGTGGTTGAAAAGAAACAAACTACCACCAAGGTTTATGCCTTTGCAGTCGTACTCAGCCATAAGGGTTAGAAGTTTAAAAAAGGCAGGAGTTAGAGTCAGACCTCCAAACAGGCCAACAAATTGGTTATGCCTAAGAACATCAGTGCCATAACCGAACGTAATCCCAAGAATGTTAGGGCTGATATTGAAGTGTTTGGTAAAGACAATATAGATTGTTCCAAAATTCTGGTTGCCCTTATCAGAACTTGTATAAATATCGTGAGCACCAAAGGTTATAGCAGGCAAGTACTTTTTCTCTTTCATCAATTGCAAACGCAAGCTGATACCACGGTCCTGCCCAGTGTAGTGCCCGGTATTCTCTCTTTTGATTAGGGTACATTTATAGGCTATTTCGAAAAATGGCAAAAAAGTAAGGTTGAAATAATAGTTCCCGGTATTATACCCCCATGCAGGCTGGTTTATTTCGGGCAGATAATTTGCACCCATGATAAAAGTCCCATCAGCCTGCATATCGGCTGACGGGATATTTAGCAGGCCGGTGGTACCGGTAAGGGTTTGAGCGTTCGTGAGAAATGGCACCACTACAATAAAGAGAATCAATATATATTTTTTCGCCATTTTTCCAGGATGCAGTCAAAAAATCTATGGAAATTTATACCCAACAGTAATACCCATTTTATGCCCGTTTACCGAAACTTTTGGATTAGAAGAACCTTCATTAGTTTCCACATCTTGTCGGTAGCGACCTAAAACATAACCATATTCCAGCCCGATAACTAATTTTTGAAAGAAAACGCGTTCGATGCCGATAAATGGCATGCCCGAAATATCGTACCCGCTCATTTTGGAAACATCACCATCTACATCGTATTTGTTCTGGATGATAAAATAGCTGCCCTCAATTCCGGCATAGGGTGATATTCCATAAACGACAGGTTTGGGATAACGGTAAAATGCCCCTAACGAAAAGCCTGTAAACCCGATACGTAGTGAATTAAAAGTTGCATCCTGACCGCCGTTAACTTTATCCTGCCAGTACCAAACGCCAACCCGTGCGCCAAGATGTAATGGCAGATTGAAGGTTATATTCCCTCCAAACAAAAGGTTTCCGTTAAATTTATCCGTGGAACCCGCGGATGGTAAAAACGTGTTGTTCCAATAATTCATGGATGGTTTGTACCAACTGGTAATAAGTGAAACACTATAGATACTAAATAAGCGGGAAGATGATGTCTGTGCATTATTTTGCGCTTTTCCTGTTGTGACAATAAGTAACAACAGAAAAGTGATTGATATTATTTTGGTTTTCATTGTTATATTGTTTTAGTTTAGTTGCCTGAACCACCTTCATGACATTTTCTCCAATTGCATGGATATGGAAAAGCTATATGGACTGGCACGCACTGGTAGCCGAAGATGGGAGGTTGTTGCGGTACACATAACGGGCCATCATATTTATACCAACAAATATCAAAACAGATTGTTGTAGTTGACGTTAAAGATGAAGACTTTAAAGATGGAACTAAAGGGATATTATTATTTAAGAAATACTCATTGGGCTTATTGAATTCAACCTGGTAGTATTGGTTTAAAATCCCTTTCAAATATTCTATTGGAATATCATATAAAGTATCTGAAAGAAACTCAAGGGTAGGTGTAAGATAAATACTTTTTTCTGATTCATCTAATATAATAGTTTCAGTGTATTCCTGTTTTAACTCTTCATTAAATGATCCTTTAGCTTCCAGGATGTAAAGACCAAAACTGGATATTTTAAAAGTTGCTGTAGCTACTTCTATACTAATATCAGTTGCGACAATATCCCATGTTCTTGATTCAAAATTGTACTTAGAAACAAGTAAATGCTGTTCTTCGCTCAATTCAAATGGAGCAGTCAAAGTGACACTTGCTTCCTTATTGAGAATAATATTTTCCGGAGACAGAAATAATGCTTCAATTGGAACTATTTCATTTAAGTTAATTTTGGGATTCTCACTTCCCCAAACAGAAGTGGCAGATAAAGTTTTGTTTGTTGATAATGCACCTGCGGGAATTTCTATCTGTGCTTCATTTCCAAGATAATTAGTTGTTACAAATAGACCTCCACTTGCTCCTATATTCGCACTTGTCCCTAATGGTTTCATTTTGACTTTAACAGAATAGAATCCACCAGTAATGCTTATTATTTCAAATGCTTTATCTACAAATCCTTCTTTTTTTGCAATTGCATTCAAATTTTGTTTTTTATA
Source organism: Bacteroidales bacterium (assembly GCA_023229525.1). GTDB lineage: Bacteria > Bacteroidota > Bacteroidia > Bacteroidales > FEN-979 > CAIVAT01. The sequence goes on along the minus strand of JALNZC010000025.1, from coordinate 20,280 downwards.
CACATAAAAGGTAAAAATGCCTTCGGAATTTGTAGTATACTCATGAGCGATACCTTGAACAGAAATGGTTACATTGGGTAACGGAGCATCAGTTTCAGTGTTGATTACTTTTCCGCTAATTAGGTATGGTTTATTTGAGATGGATTGGACATCCTTTCTGCATCCATTCAACAAATAAATGACGATCAAAACAGCAGCAAAGAAAAAAGGTACTGCGAAAATTAAAATCTTCTTTTTCATTTCAGTATGGTTTTAGTTAATAAATCAGGATTATAAAAATATTCGATCCGGTTTTCGTTAGGCCTGGTTTCGTAATATTGACCGTAGTAAAACTCGGTTCCTGCGTTGTATTCCCAGTCGAAATAATAAGGTGTGCGCAACTGGAAATAGCGGTTCTTTTTATACTGCTTCGGGCAGAGGGGGATTGCAAAATGAAAGCCGCCATTGAAATTGCCTCCTGCTACCATAACATAGAAACCGATAGTGGTTTCGCTCCAGTAGCGGGTACAATCGCCGCGAATGCCATAATCGCCGTTGATATAGCGGCCTGCGGTGACTTCGAGCTGTACATTGTAAGGTTTGAAGTAATACCCGCTTTTTACGAACCATGTGAAAGTATTTAAATCGTTGCTATACCATCTATTGCCGTAATACATGTATGTTCCGGTATATCCGGCATTAGCGCTCAGATAACACTGCCCTCTGAAGAAGTACCGGGTCAATGACATGTCAGCTCCGTACCGACCGGCATTAAACTTGCCGATGACGGCACGCCCCTGGATGGTGCCAGGCAGACGGAACTCTTGCGCCAGGGTAACGAAACCTGCACGGACCTGGTCTCCTTCTTCGCCATACATATGGTCGTTTACTACAGGAAAGATAACCTGCCCTGTAAACTTCATCCCCCGCCAGAGGGAAACTTCGAGAGCCGGAGCAATGTTAAGTTGCACTTCATAATTGCGGTCGAACAGGACGTTCATCAAAAAGATCTGTGGATAAAACACCAAATCAATCTTGTTAATGTGCGGATTAACAGGCATTGTGTCGCGGAGAGTTTTCCATGACGCATCAGTATTGTACGACACATTAAATTGCCGGGCAGTTTCAGGTGCGGTGATTTGTCCGGTTTTGTATAATTGCCAATCATGACTCCTTAGTAGGGTTACAATAACGGGTTGGTCGTTTACCAGTGTTATCACTTTCAGCGTGTCGTACCCGCAACCGGCAAGTATATCCAGCACTTTGTTCATTGCTGTTGCCTTGTTGCGGTATCGGTTGTTCTCGTAACTTACCGTTAAGGTATTGCCATAGGGATATGCCCGGATATTTTCAAAACCTGCCGTATCAAGCCTTTGTTTAATTTCACAGACCTGATATTGCGCCAACGACAGAGCACTGTTTATCCACAACATTGAAAAAGTAGTTATACAGCGTGAATAATTTCTCACTGGTTTGTAGTGTTTGTTAGCGGCAATAAGTGTCTGGCAGTCAGACCACCAGTCAAGTTTTCTTTATCAATCTTAATGTTCCATTTCATTGTCATTTGCTGTGTTTTTATCTTTTTACCGCTTATGCATAATGTTACTGGGCTTTGCGCTGTGGCTATTGATGTAAGCTTCGTGCGTTGGACAAAGCCATAGAGCTAAGCCCGGATTAGGCACAGCCAATACTTTTCTTTATCCACTTAATTTCTTCAATCATATACTGACCAATTGGATGAGGTTTATTGTCAGTATATCTTTTAATTGATACAGTTTTGTCATTAACTAATTGATCCAAAATTCTACACCACAATGTTAAATAGCTGTTATGATATTCAAGATTCTTGATATTTTCAAGAATGAATTCCATTTGATTCAAAAAATAATTAGCGCTGAATGAAAAATATGATTCTCTTGGAAATAGGCAAGAGTGAACTACTAGTTTTAAAAAATAATTCAGTTCATTTGTTAATCGTTGCAATGAGTAATAATGAAAAGTTGGAATATTTGCCGGTGAATATTTTCCAAATTCACGATCCATCTTATCAATATCGGCTTGCTTGAATTTATTTGCACAAATATCTGGATTGACCGTTGGATACATTATACAGTCACAGATTGGCAAAAATTTTCTACCATATTCTTTGTTATAGTCAAGCTTTATGTGATGATCTTCAATAAAGCTTTTAATAATTGGTGTGGCATGAAATAATTCTTTATTAAACACAATATCCACACAATTTTGGACTGTGAAATCAATGTAAACTTTTTCCATGGTTATTTTTTTTATGGGTTGAACTTCAAGGTTATGCCTGACTCACTTATAATATCGGTTGAGTATCCTCTATCCGCCTCTAATTACCTGAGTCGGCCCTATTTCCCGGGTTATTATTTGCTTGAATTATTATTCTATAGAAAAAGATCACAACGCTATTTTTAAATACTTAAAAGAGGATTAGGAAAGTGACCCTCAATCATAATGAATTTTTTAACAATAACCTAATTTTAGAAAGGAATTATTTCCTGAATTTGGATCGGCGGGGTACGTTGGAGGAAATAATCAACAGATTTCACTGTGTTTATTCTTTATCTTTCCTCTATAAATCTGGTGGATTTTTATGCGGTGCGTGTATGAATCGAGATTATTATGTACATTTGTTACTTCATCAAAACCATATTCAACATGTCAGCAACAATACCTGTGGTAGGGTCATGTAGAAGTATTCCGCCGGTTATATCGTAAAGTGTAAATAGGCGATTATGGTAATAACTATGTCTTTAATCAATTACTCTCTCTTTCGCCCTTTTTGGGTGAATAATTGGTCTTTGTTTCTTTATTTACTAAAATCTGCTCGAAATAACATTTCACTCCGGTAGCAATATTCATATTTTCAACATTCTGGATGTGAAAATGAAGATGTGGTTCCGAAGAATTACCCGAATTGCCACAGAACCCAAGCAAATCGCCCTGCTTCACGTTTTGACCCTCTTTAACCGCAATGGAATGGTGTTTAAAATGGCACAAATAAAAATACTCATTGTTCATGGTTTTTAGTACTACGGTATTACCCGTTGGGAAAAAACTGTTCATTTCGCCGGGGATATTATCCTTCACACCATCAACTACCAAAACAACTTCCCCATCGCAGGGTGCAATCAGCTTCCGGCCAAAGCAGTAATAATCTTCATTCGAATTCCCGTTAGTCCGGAATGATTTGCCCGTTTCATTCCTGATCACAAAATCAAAGGCATTTTTCTGCGATTGAACATCAACATGGTAGTTATCCTCCTTTGTATCTCCTCCCCAAACTACAGTCCATTCATTTTCAAAAGGAAGAATCAACTTTGTCTGATTTCTTTCCATTACAGGAAGATTATTGGGTATGTATGGCTTGAAAGAAATCCCGTTAATTTTTGAATCCTTATCAAGTGAGATATTTAGCGCAAGAACACCCAACTCAAATTGTGCTTTATAAACCGCAAGAGATGAGTTATATCTGATGAATCCGGTTTTAGTAATATTACCAAATTGTTGTGTGAAACTTGCAATAAAATCCTTTGCCTTCTCAATGGGAAGAAATTCCTGCATTTCTTTCGATAGGATATGAAAGATGCTATCGGACATGTTGTTGTTGTAATAGTATGTAAATCGTTCTACTACTTTTTTATAAGCGGCTGTTTCGGTTTGTGCAAACAAGCCGGAAACTGAAAATAGTGCTAAAATGACCAGTGTGATTTTTTTTGTTTTCATTTTTAAGTAGTTGTTTCAAAGTCGTTAATTGTTTCGTCTAATTTTTTTATTAACGGATCGAAGGATTTTTTTACACCCGATTTATTTAAAAAGTAAATAAAAGTATAGAGGCCGAAAACAAAAATGATAAGAATAGTTAACAGGATGATGCCTGTATGTTGTCCAATGAAAAACAAAACTGAACTGATAAATGGAGGTAAAAGGTACCAATAGATGACATTATCAAGCAAGTTCCGTTCTTTCACCAGATACATCCGGTATTTAACCAAATAGTCTTTTATAGGTAATGCATAGTTGTCGGGTTTGTGTTTTTTAACATTAGTGAGCATATATATTACTAGAAAACCATATAAGACGCCTAGAACCAAACCTATCCTTGAGAGAATTTCTGTAAAAAAGAAGGCCCCGGCCCCGGATAGCAGAATTACCATTGCACCAGCAATAATCTCTCTCCTGTCGCGGTTCTTTAACATCCTGTCAAAGCGCTTTAATTGCGATTTGAGGTCAATTAACAGTTCCGACCTGTTGAAATTGACCACTTCTGCTTTGGTATATTTCTGCCAGATATTTTCTAATTCATCGTTCAACATTGCGTTATGATTTCATGAGGGTGAATAATTTGCTTTTAATTCTTTTGATTTTAACGGCAACATGATTTTCTGTCATGCCGAAAACCTGTGCAATCTCTTTATAGGGTATCCTTTCCAGGTATAGCAAAATGATTGATCTCTCCATTCCTTTAAGCAGTTTGATACATTCGGATAATTTTATAAACTGTTTCTCATTTTCGTTGGGTACTTGGGGATCTTCCAGGTTTTGGATGCTGATGCTTTCGAGTTTTACAAAATGTTTTTGTTTTTTATCGGAGAACTGTTTGGCCCTTAAACATATATTAATGGTAATCCGGTAAACCCATGTGTCGATATTTGACTGGTTCTTAAATGATGGCAAAGATTTCCACAGATTTATCAGCACTTCCTGGAATAAGTCTTTAGCATCTTCATTATCTACGGAATAGGAACAGCAAATTCTAAATATCCTGTCTTTGTTTGACTTAAGCGTATTCAGGAAAATAGTTTCAATATCTTTTTCCATCCTCTAATTTCGGTTACTGTTTATTATATTAGTTACAAGAAGTCGGAAAATATGACAATCAGAAGAGGAGATATATACGTGACCCGCATGCACGGTGTGAAAGGCTCACACCATCGGCGATGCCGATGGGATAGCTTACCCGATTATGTATTGAAAAATATACCACCCATTAGTGTTTCTAACCGGATTAGCTAATTATGACCTTAACATTTTTGATTCTTCTTCTATCGTTTTGGTGAGGACGCCCATAATAAAATCGCAATTTGTAAACACCTTTTTGGAGACCCACAAATTTCCATATTTCAGTAAAACCACCACCAATCATAACTAGCCCAGCTTTCCTAAGTGTGTCAGAAATAAATTCTGGTGATTTAGAAGTTTTGCTTATTAATTTGATTTCTGTTGTATCAATTGATTCTAAGAACCATTTATTACCATCTAGAAAATTATGAAAATTTAATTCAAATTCTTCATTAATCTTTTTATGAATCAGACTATCATTAAGGGATTTTGATTTGCTGTCTGTCTGGGTATAAGAAACAAACGATATCATGAAGAAAAAACTTAGCATCAATATTCTCATAGGGATCATGTATTAAAAAAATCAACCTCTAAAAACAGCAACAAAGTTAATCGTAGTTACCTAAAAGAAGATTCGAAATGAATCTTCAATCTTACGTAATTTTTTAACAATAGTCTAATTTTAAATGAAAATATTTCCTGAATTTGGACCGACGGGATACGGGAAAGAAATTAATCAATGGATTTCACCTTGTATATTCTTTACCTTTGTTACTCCACCCAAAACAGATTCAAAATGTCAGCAACAATACTTGGTATAGGTTCACGCATTAAGCATCCTCAATTTGGCAAGGGGGTGGTTATTCAGGTACACTCCGAGGCCTATGAAATTACATTTATCGATCATGGTACCCGGAGACTCATGCGCGACTTCGAAGGACTTGAAACAATCGAAGCGGTCGAATCGCCGTCTGATCTGGCAACCTATGAGAAAATTGAAAAAAGCCTGATCCGGGTACTGCACCGCTTCAGTGATATCCAGGAAACCGTACAACTGGGATCAAAGTGGACCGGCGGTAAGATTGTCATGTTTCCAAATGATCCGGGATTGAAGGAGAAAGAGATTCCGATGGAAACTTTCTTTCATAAAATCGTGATGATCCGTGACCGGTTGCGTGTACTTGAACAGAAACTCAATGCCAGTAATCTCACTGACGAGGAAAAGATCGATATGCAACAATATATCACAAGAATTTATGGAAGCCTGACCACCTTCAACGTTTTATTCAAGAACCGGGACGACCAGTTTGCAGGTGAAAAAGGGGTGTGAACTAATTCCTGAATGAACAGGTATCAAATGAGCCATAATGACCTATAACAATGATCGATTTTTTTGTTTGTTAAAATCAATAGAATGAACTCCTGGACAAGCCCTGTACCCGGATTGCACCCCACAGGAGCAAAGAATTTACCCACAGAAATTAAACCTTTCTGTGATACCGTTTTCGCAACATAGCAAAAATAGAAAAATCCTGATCTGCTTGAAACTTTGGCTCTTTAACTGAAGAGGGTCACGCATTCTTTTATATACTTACCTGATTCCAGTGCATCAAGGATGAACCGCGCAACACCCTTGCGGCTGATACCGCTTCCCGTGGGCTTACCGGTAGTAACCGTATAGGTATCAATATCCTTGTCATTCAGCAAAACCGGTCTCACGATCGTCCAATCCAGTTTTGATCGGCGTATGATTGTTTCCTGCCTGTCGTGATCCTCATAAGCTTTCCTGATATTGCTAAGTTGAATAAACCACCTTGCAGCAAGTGGCATATTCTTCCATGAATCACCAACTCCTGATGCACTCACAGTGATGATCCGGTTTACTCCACTATGTTCCATTGCAGATACCAGCGTTTTAACGGAATCTGAGATAAGGGTCAATGGAGAAACAACTTTAGCAAACGGATTATCGGATTTCCGGTTGATATTCAGGCAAACCACCGTTGCATCCATTCCCGGAAGAACCTTTTCGAACAACTCTCCGTTTGTCGGGGAACCCTCCAGGTAGGTGATACCGGGCAAGGTCGCCCTGGATTTATTCCGGATGATGGCGGTGACGTTGTGATTGCCTGCTTTAGCAACCTGAGCAACAAGGCGACCTGTTCTGCCTGTGGCTCCTAAGATCAGGATGTTCATATTGGTTGAGTTTTGGGTTTACAGGTTACGAAAGATTTCTGTTCCGAGATGATATTCCAATAACCGGATTTAAGGATTTTATCCAAGGTCGAAGACCTCGGCTGATGTCCATCCTCAATATACAAGATTCCCCCAGGTTTTGCGAGTCGGTGCAATTCCTTTAAAAACGGCGTCGTATCTCTCACCATATGAAACATATCCAAGGCATAGATAATATCGGCAGTACCTGATGGGATATTCACTGATTTCCCATCCGTCAGGACCGGTTTTACATTTTTCAGTTTTTGTTTTTCAATTATCCGGAACGCTGACCTGATAGCGAGTTCGTGGATATCGACTGCGTAGACCATTCCATTTGACCCAACCATGGCTGATGCTCCGGGCAGGTATCTGCCCGTTCCGCTTCCATAATCGATAACAATCTGACCGTTTTGGATGTTGAACCGGTCAAGTCTCTTCGCTGCCGATAAAAAGAAATCGGCAATGTTAAACATGAACGCCATGATCCTGAATGCCCAGCCAGGCATCTTGTCCACATCATTGCCACAGATGAATTTTTTCATATCGAGGGTGAGTTAAGTACCAAAAGTAAATATTTCCATTGAATAAAAAAAAGAACAAGGTTCCCATTATACGACATTGGACCCTTGATAAAACAGCAGTACCTGCTCTTTTAGGGCAGGTACTGCGGGTAATGATTTTACGCTTGAAAAAGGGAACCGCCTATTTGGTCAGGATCAGTTTGAAAACTTCCATCCGGCCGTCCCTTACAACCTTAACGAGGTACAATCCGACGGCCACTCCGCTGACATTAAACTCATGTTGACGTTCATTGACCAGGGTTTCAGAAAGCACCCGTTCACCATACATTCCCAATATCTCAACCTGAACAATTCCGTCGGCAGTTTCCCCTTTTTGCATAAGGGTAAATCTACCGGTAGCCGGGTTGGGGAAGATCGTAAACCCATGTGAAATGGGAAATTCCGGTTGTTCCTGTTCATCGGCGCTTAAAGCGAGCATTGAAAGAGGAAGACTCCCACAATATGCATTGGTTGTAGTGATATAACCATGCATGTATCCGCCCGACTGAACCGTGGCCCCATAGAGGAAAGAGATCTTGTTTCCGGCGATCAGTGTCGCATTTCCTCCACTCTGAACAACAAATGTACTGCCACCACCTGCGACCGTAATCGTATTGCTTGCATCAAAACAAAGGTTGAGGGGTGACGGAACGTTACCGTTTACCGTAGCGTTGGTAGCCACAACGATCATGGTGATTGTATTTGATGTAGCCGGATTTCCTGAAACACATTGATAATTGGACGTTAAAACACACGTCACGTGATCATTGTAAGAAGGTATGTAAGAGTAGGTGGACAGTCCCGTCCCGACATTAGCATTATTGACTTTCCATTGATAGGAGGGGGTAGACCCGCCATTGACAGGTGTTGCCGTAAAGGTTACATAGGTGGATGGTGGTACAGGATTGGATGATGCGACAATGGATACACTGACCGGCAAAACTGGATTCACGGTCACTGTGACATCACCTGAACCTGTGGTTCCAAGGGCATCTGTAACCACAACATGGTATACAGTAGTTGAGGCAGGACTGGCTACCGGGTTGGCAATCGAGGCATTATTCAGACTGCCGGCAGGAGTCCATGCATAAGAGGCATAGGGAGAAATCCCTCCCAAAGGATTGGCATTTAATTGCGATGTTCCTGCAGGACAGATGGATGTTGGATTGGCTGAAGGAGTTGCAGCTAGTGTGGGAACCCAGTCGATCAGATTAAAGGCGTCATTATCATAAGCCTCCCCGGAGAAGCCTCCGCTAAAATCCACAAAATAGAGATGTCCCTGGTTGAGCGTTTTTGAAACATTGCTGCTACCAGACCAGGTGTTTGTCGGGAACACGGTATTCCTTACCGTCAGGGTTTGATTGTTGTTAATAGTAAGTAAAGTCCCTGAGGAAGCGCCATCCTGAAAGGTACATCCCTTGAACGCATGAGCGGGATCGACCGTTGCTCCTTGCTGGACAAACAAACCATTGAACGTCATGTTTTTAAATATACAATAATCAGCAGCTATCGTTCCTCCTGTATTCACGTTGAAATTAAAACGGGCTGTCGGAACGTTGGCACAGACATTGACCTTGTTTCCCGCTGTCCCGGTTATCTGAAGGGTTCCTCCACTGTTCACGTTCAAATCGTGGATGTCGGACATTGTAAAGAGTGAAGAAGGAGGCAGAGTAAGTGTCCCAAAATTATTGATGGTTGTATTGCCAAACACCGAAAGAGAATAACCGTTCAGGTTATAGGCGCCTTGCTGAATGTTCAGGTTACCGCTAAACTGGCAACTTGTATTTCCAACCTGAGTCACCGAATATCCCGGGGTTTTGTTTATTGTCAGATTATGGAAATATCCGGTTCCACCGGAATAGGTCAGAATGGAGTTTTGTGATCCATCGAATTCGACAGTATTCTGGGGGAATGCATTTAAAAAACCGCCTGAGGCTGCGACCGTAAAATTATTATAGACATGATGGGTAAGTCCGGCCACGTTATCCTCCCATGATCCATTGGTGATCTGGATATCTCCGAAACACCTGACGCTGTTCTGAGGTTTGAACTTTCCTGACCCCTTATTAACCACCAGGAAAGCAAAATCTTCCTGCGGACTGGCGGTCGTAAGCAACTGATCGATTGTTCCGTTAAAGGTTACAGTAGAAAAATTTCCCGGATAGAATCCATGCGTTGCATCATAAGATGTATTATTATTTGTCCAGTCTTTACCGACATAGATCTGTGGTCCATAACCATCAGCGGCATTCAATCCTGCATTCAGATCAATAGTTAGGTTTCCCGTTACGTTAAGATTGGCCGGGGACCGGAATTTCACGCTCCCATCGTACACGTGAAAGTCGTTGGTGACGGTCGCATCATGATATAATTCAAGTCCGTCATAGGCTGCATAGGTTTTATTAACCGACAGATTATAAAAGGTTTCAGATGTCAGCATATCCGAAGGAGATGCTCCATCAAAAACAACAGTACTGGTTCCTTCCACAAATCCGGCAGTTCCGACATTGTTGGTCCAGTTCCTGCCAACGTTTATATCATAACCATTCGCATACAGCGTACCGCTTTGAATTGTCAGATCGTTTTTTACGATAATATTATACCAGTTCAAGAAGGACGCATTTCCGGGTGACCTGTTGATCAACAGGTCATAAAAGAAATTACCATTCCCGCAGAAAATATTGCCGTCAGGGTCTGCCCCTATCACCTCAACCACGCCTCCGGTGGGTAGGAAAGTTCCTGGAGCACCGGCGTAAAAGGCGCCACCGGTTCTTAAAGTCCCACCACTGACGGCAGTTGTTGCCGTTGCTCCAAAATTGATGCTGTTATGTGTGATTTCCAATAATCCGGCAGGCATCGTTACATTTCCATACAGGTATTCCCATCCTTTATCGGGATGGTTGGGTGAATCGGCTATGAAGCTGCCTCCGTTAATTTTGAGCACTCCTGTTGATGCTTCTGCAAATCTGCCATGTACCAAGGCATTCCCATCACTCACATCCAAAAGTCCGTTAAGGGTGAAGTCGGTATCGATGGTCAGATTACCACCTTTACTTCCTGATTTCGGAGCGTCTCCAGTAGGTGGCACAACGGATGCGTATTGAGTATTATTACCTTTAGCAGGATAATACAAATAAACAAAGCTCGTGGATGCATCGGTAACAATACCAGTTATATGTATACTATTGCCTCCGGTTTGAAGTGAATTTCCCGGTTGCAAGGTTAAATTCCCCTGAATGTTGTACGGGCCAATAAAATCTGAAGCCAGGTAAACTGGATTGGCAGTTTTACCTACTTCCACGTTGCCAAACATTGCAGTAGGTTCGCTATTGGCAAGCCCGCCCCCCAAATTGTTCCCTGTTAAATAAATGGTATTATTTGTAGATGCGTTAAAAGACGTGCCGGGATAAACGCCTATCCATGATTTCAGGTAGATTTTCCCATTGGATAAATGTCCTGTGGAGCCAGGATAGAAAAGTAAATTATCATAGGTAAACGTACCTACGTTAAACACTCCCAAAGGATCTGTCTCATTCAGAGTGCCGTAGACAGAAACACCTCCGGTAACAGAACCGATAAATGCGCCAATGTTCATACTACCGGTTGATATAAGGAGGTTGTGGGTTATGGCAAAATTTGAATTGAGGGAAACTGCATTCGCTTTTCCACCCTTAACGGTGGGTGGACCCACCCTTTCTCCCGGTACCTGTAAACCCGGTTCAATTAAAGAACCATCTTTGGAGCCTTTATTAATTACCACGTCAAACAATGTACTTCCGTTCGACTGGCTGATCAAAGCATCCGATGGCCCGTAAAATTCAAAAATTCCTGCTGTTGGGGTAAAATCAGCCCGGTTGCCAGAATAACCTCCCGCTGTTCGGATCGTTCCTCCGGTAATATTTGTCGTTAAGGTGTAAGAAGGAGAACTCGGAATATAAATGCCGACATTTTTGAAGTCAAGGACACCACCACTCATGGTTAATGAGGCATTGGCTAAATATGGCCAATAACTATCTCCATTTCCACCATAAATATTTATCGTTCCACCTCCAGTGAAATAGAGGTTCCCATCCAAATCGACATATTGAGAGCCATCCTGATGGAGGTTGATGGTGCCTCCCGGATTGGTATAAAAGTTTCCGAAAATTCCATTGTCCAAAAGATCGTTGGCGGTAAATGAACCGGAAAGTACATCCACGGCGCCTGCTGTCCAATCATAGGCGGCACAAACCACGTCGGTGCCATTCATCCTGAAAGCCCCTCCGGAAGCCTTGTTTACTTCGAGGATATTGAAGGTTTCGTTGGAACAATACTGATGGTAGGCGCCTCCATTAAATATAACCCGGCTTGTTCCTGCTGTAAATCCTGCAGGTCCTACTGAGTTTGTCCAGTCTCCACCCACGTTCATTGTTGTGCTCCCGGGACTGAAATTACCCTGATCTATCGTCAGATTTTTAGCGATTGAAATATTACTTGAAGCTGTTGTACCGATTGAAGAACTAAACCTCACATTATTAAACAGTCCTGTTGCACTTACCGCATGACTGATCGTTTGTGTTGCTCCGTCAAAAACAAATGTACCCACATTGCCACCACCGGTAAAATCGTAGCTCCCGTTGTTATATAAACTCCCTTGAAGAATTACATCGTTACTCGATGATATTCCAAAATTACAGGAGGGTTGAATATAAATTGATCCATGGATGGTTAGCGGTTGGGTTGAAAGATCACTCACGCGGGCCCAATCCACACCTGATTTATAAATGCCCAAAGTCGGTAAGGCACAGGTTGCGCTATACGATCGGATCCAGCTTGTTCCCGAACCGGTAAAATCGACATAACTATTCGCAAGGTTGGCATTTGCTTCAGGGTTGAAATTCCAATTTCCATAGACCCAAAATACACCGGTAGCCGTAAAGTTAGCCGTTGAACCTGCATTCCAGATCACATTACCGTAACTTCTGATCACGCCGGCAGAATTTGTAATTCCCAATTGACCGTTTATCACCAGGTCATTATGAACCGCGAGTTCATAAGGCCTGACTTCAACCTGTGCACCGACCCCGATCGTCAAACCGTTACATTCTTCATTATAAAAGTCAATCAAAACAGGTTGATAACCGACGTTCGGGATTTCAACAGGGTCGTCAATGGTCGGGATACGACCCAATGACCAATTGTTTGCATTGTGCCAGTATTGATTCCAAGATCCATTCCAAACATTTGGTAGTGCAGTGGAGACATTAATTGTATAATCTTCCACTTCACCAAATTGGGCGCTTCCGCAAGTAGAAACTGATCCAGTGTAAGTAATCCTTATTCTCATGGTCTTTGCTCCCAAAGTAGTCCCTATGGGAGGATCAATGACCGCGGTATATGGGCCGGTTCCCGGGGTTCCTGAAACTGTAACAGTTTCATTGACATCTGAAAAGTCTCCGTCATTATTCCAGTCTACCCAGATACCGCATTGATCGGCTGAATAATTCGGAGGTCCATTTGTAACGGTTATTGGTGCTGAAGAATTTACCGGAATATTGGTAGATAAATTTGTAAAGTTCTGATATCCTTCACAGGCAGAACTATTGTTAATGCCACCAATACTGACATTGGAAATGTATTCATCACAACCGCCGGCCGCGATACAATAATTACTGAAATGAACCGGTGACGTATACGTCAGCGCCCGTCCGGAGCGATTATCAGTCCAGGCCGGATACACCCAGTTATCGCGGGCAGTGATACCAAGGTAATCCCCAAAATATCCAGCTGCAAGACCGGGAATTGGCGATGGAGTAAAAGAAACATCACTCACCTTGAAGTCTGACCAGGTCACGCCACCGTCTTCCGAATATGCCATCCAGGTCTCAATAGCAGTACTCGTACTCCCAAGATCGCGATCATCATAGAAAATGCAGTAAAGCTTTCCGGTGACCGGATCGCACGTAATCCAGGGAAAAAAAGAGGCATAATCGTTCAAAAAACTTCCCTGATTTACCCTCACCGGCGTACCCCATGTTGATCCTCCGTCAGTTGATCGCATACAATATACACTGACATTGGTACCAGTATTAGTTCCGGGTACGCCAACATTCGACCATACAACATAAATATATCCGTTGTGTGTTCCTCCGCTCACATCAACAGCCATTGACGGAAAGGAATTTACCCTCATGTTTTTACCGGTAGGGTTGGTAGTCGGGGTGTTGGGACTGGGTCTGATCCCATGAATATTATTATGAATTCTGACGGCTGCAGAAAAGGTAGAACCACCATTCGTCGATTTTGCAAATCCAATCGCATTTTCATAAAATAAAGGATCCCAATGATCATACACAGCCCAAGTGCAATAAACCTGTCCTGCCGGGCCAATCTGAATATTCACGCCCTGGTTATGAGAAAGGGCAGCAATGGCGCTGCTGATATTTGTCAGAGCGGACCATGATACTCCATTGTTAGTACTTCTGGTGAATACAATATTATTGTTATTGACATTACCGCTGACAAAATGTGTCCACGCCCCGTATACATTTCCTGAATATGCGGAACCTGTATTATCAACATTCAAATGGTTTTTATCCAGTAAATTAGGATAACTTACACCCGGTGCAAGCGTTACCGGAGTCCAGGTTGTGCCGTTGTCGGAATAAGCAATTCCCTGACCCAGTCCCGAGGTAATGAACCCGATGTATTGTCGACCGTTCGTACCAATGCAGGTGGCAGGATCGCCATCGTTTGAGCCGCCAGCCCCTAATTTACTTCCCGTCCAGGTTTGACCTTCATTTGTGGAGTTGAAATAATCCGCACCATAAATACCGCCACCCGTTTCGGAATTGTTGGAATTTAAGAGATGCTGATTGTTATTCGGGTCAACAAAAACGGAGTTCTCACTTTGGGTAACTCCGGTTTCATTGTAGATCACAACATCGGTCGACATCTGATCAGTGACTCCCAGACCGTTTTTCGTTTTTAATGGTTGCGCCGGTGTTATTGGAACCACCGGGTTGTAAGGGATAAGACCCCTTCTTGCCAGATCCGACCAGTAACTTATATTATCAATCCGTGTATTAATTTCCGGATTTTGTAAAATATTTTTTCCAGCCGGTGAATCATTTTGCCCAAATCCATACATAAAGACCAAAAGCAGGCCTAAAGAAAATGTAAATTTTAACTTCATAATTAACAGGATTTAGTGATTGTTAAAAATCTGAGGTTTCATTTCAAAATGTGTTGTGGAATGTTGAATGGACAAATCAACATATCAAAGATACTGCATGCATTAAGGAAAAACAAATTTTTTAACACTAAATTCAAATGTTAAATTCTAGATACAACAGCATCAGTTGATTACATTTTGGGACTTCGTCATCAGGATGATTCGTTCTGAAATGAGAAGTTACCATTCGGTATGTAAATGATCTGATGATCACAAAACCAGGAACAAGCCTCAAGAAAACGGTGAAAATCAGAGGTATTCTGAAATAATGGGGTTCTTTAACAGCGGGACTTTCGTCATCCGGAGGGTTCGGAAATCGCTTTGCCTGTCATCCGTTCATTATAGGCGCTTTCGCTGATGTGTTCCAATGCCTGGATTGATCGATTCGTAGCCGAAACGATATACGCTTTTTGCTTTTGAAAATGAATGAACATGGCAGCGAGATTCACAGCAGCTTCTATCCCTTTCGGATTCCGGACAATGATCGTGAAAAACATCTTCCAGTAATGAAATCCTGTTTCCCTTGAAAATCCTGCTTCTTTGCAAACACGCAGAAATGATCGCATATAGATCAGCCAGGTGGAAAAGGATGGCTTATGTCGGTATTTGGGCCGGATATTAAGCCCGGTACAGATCACCCGCTTGTAGTAGTTCGACGGATCATATGCCGCATCAATTACTGCAATATAGTTTTTAAAGATCTCGGACCGGGGAATCAGTGTCACGAAATTGAGACCGCTTGTCATCTGGTCGATATCGGTGTCACTCACTGACTGGGCCGCCAAGTTGAACAGTCTCCCTTCTGCTTCGAGCCGGCGGGTAAGCTGTGTATTGGGCAACGCATATAACAATCCGATCATCGCCATACTAATGCCCGATTCCTGGATGGAGTCGGTCATGTTGGCCGCGATCTGCTTGCTTTCACTGTCAAACCCGATAATGTATCCTCCATTGCTGACCATTCCGTAGGAAAGTATCTTCCGAACGGCATCGGTCACCGGTTTGTTCACGTTCTGGTTCTTATGGCTTAGCGCAAGAGTCTCGTTTTCGGGTGTTTCGATGCCGAGGAAAACATACCGGAAGTCGCAATCCTGCATAAGCTGCAGCAATTCATCATCATCAGCCAGGTTGACAGAGGCTTCGGTTGTAAAGTAAAAAGGGTATTTTCGCGCGATTGTCCAGCTTTTAATTTCACGCAACAATTCTTTAACCTTCGCTTTGTGGCCGATAAAATTGTCGTCGACCATGTCGATATGGCCACGGTAGCCCAGGTCATAAAGTGTCTGAAGTTCTTTTAGAATTTGACTGGTGGTCTTGAACCGGGGGGTGCGGCCAAACAGTTCGATCACGTCGCAGAATTCACAATTAAAAGGGCATCCGCGGATAAACTGCATGCCGATCATAATATAATCCCGGAAACGGATCAGGTCGTAACGCGGCACGACCGAATGAAGCATGTCGGCGCGCTCAGCAGACACATAGGTCCCTGCTGTCTTCCTGTCCTGAAGATCTTTCAGGAACATAGGGATGGTGATCTCACCTTCGCCCAGTACAAGGAAATCGGCTTCCCTGTATAGGTCAGGTTGCGAGGTAGGGTCGGGGCCTCCAACAACCACGGTACGACCGAGAACATGGGCCCGGCGGATGAATTCCAGCATGCTTTTTTGCTGGGGAAGCATTCCACCGGTACAAATAATATCCGCCCACAGCAGATCTTTATCAAGCAAAGGTTCTACATTCTCGTCGATAAGTCTGAATGTCCAATGCTGGGGCAGAAGTCCTGCCACGGTAAGCAATCCAAGTGGCGCTGCCGGATACTTCGCACCTACAATATCACATACATCCTGATAATTCCAGAAACTAAATGCGGAAAATTTCGTCTGCACAAGCAGACATCTCGTTTGCCCTCCATACAAATCACTCATTCCAATCCCATCACAATAATAATTTTGCAAAGATAAGGAAAACCAACATTTGTGATGACCCTTATTTATTTTCGTATTCTTTCTGAAATCCGTTGATGGAATCTCCCGAACGCTGTTGTGCAGCCCCGGATATTGAACCGGATTCCTCACTTCTGTTTGACTCAATAAAACTTTTCTGTTCCAGGGTAAAGCCTGCTTTTCCCGATTTTTCCAGTCCGCTTAATTCTTCTTCAAGTACCGTTAATTTTTCCTTGCACCTGGATTCAATCTCCAGCTTATTTTTTTTAATGATGTATGCATACAATTCCTGAGTCCGGTTCGCACTGCCATCATATATACTCCTGGCTCTGTCAAGAGATTGAAAGTAGGCCTGTCTGATCTTTTCATTTTCTGCTTTTATTTTCCTGGCTCCTGAAAGATCACCATTTGCCACGGCAATTCTTTCTTTAAGTTCCAGTTGTTGTTCTTCGCATAAACCGATGTAATAGGCTCTCATTTCTTGTTCATATGAAGTTTGTTTTTTACAACCTGCAACCACCAGGATCAAGATAATACTGAACAGGAAAATAATGATTTTTTTCAATGGTTTATCATTCATTTTTTCCAGCATCAAAGTTAAGGATCAAAAACAGACAAACCGTTAAAACAACCGGCTATTATTTTCTTGTGAATGATATCTTCAATGATTTTTTATATATTTGTAAAAGTATGGTCGAAAGGAAAAGAAACAGCAAATCGGTTGTCCTTGTAATTTTCTTGATGTTTTTCTTTTTTGTTTTTACTCAAAGAGAAAAAGAAAAGAATATCCCGGGAAGCACCCACTTTTCAATCGTAGTATCTGAAGCAAATATCTCCAGCGTTCAGGCAATTATCACGCCTGGCGCTGTAGTTCCGGAAATAAGCTTTTATGAGATTAACAAGGGTAATGAACATTTTATTTTTCCGGATTTTAATTCATACCGGGAATTGGTTGTCAGCAAACAACTTTTCAATTATTTCTGTTTATCCCAGCTTAAATTCCTTTCTAAAAAACCGATCCTTGGTTTAAATTTCCTGCAAAAAGTCCCGTCGCAGGAAAAGGAAGATGATATCCTCACTGTAGCTTAGTTACCCAAACTATTATTTCTTTTAGTTATGGCATATTTGGCGCCATAGAAAAATATTTTATTCATTGAATTTAATTTTCAGGATTATGAAAACATTGAAATATATTATAACGGGGATTATGTTAATCATTTTCATCCCATTTTGTTATTCACAAGCAACAGTAAAAAATGAACAAATCATCACCTTGCAAAGCGCAGCTAAAAATGTCCCGGAAAAACTCCTGTCGGAGTCGAGAGAGATTCTATTGCGAAGGTTGGCGAGTTTGAATCTCCGAAATATTCAGATTATTCAGAATGATACGAGATCTGAACTTGTGATCACGGTCAGGGATAATATTGATCATGAATTGCTTTCTGATATACTTCTGATTCAAGGCCATCTCAATTTTTATGAAACCATAAACAGACAGGAGGTGCTGGAACATATCAGGAGACAATCTCCGGACTGTGTTCAGGATGCTTTCACATCTTTACACCTCAGGGACAGTATCCGTTCGATACCGGAATCCGTTCTGGGAATTGCCGAGGGAAAGGACACAATTTCAATAGACAGATGTTTAACTTCTGACGAAGTCAACACGTTATTTCCTAAAGAGTTAAGATTGCTCTGGGCAATCCATCCGGACGACAATAAACATTACAGTCTTTATTGTATTTCATCTTCGGATAAAACTTTCAATGAACAAAACATAATGGAAGCGCATGCAGATTTTAAAGACGCGGAACAACCTGTATTGTGTATCACATTTAAAGAAAAGGTGTGGAAATTATGGGAAGAGGCAACCATCAGAAATATGAATAAAATAATAGCATTGAGCATTGATAACAAAGTGTATTCTGCTCCGAGGATCCTGGGTGAAATACCCCATGGGAAGATTTCACTGACCGGTCATGGTTTCACAATGAATGAGGTCAGGAAGTTAGTGGCCATCATATCAAACGGAACATTGCCGTTAAAATTCATAGTTGTGGGCAATAATTAAGAGAGGCGAAAGTTTCTCCACTGAAATCCTCACTGGTTACGGTGGGGATTTTTTGTGTCTATTCAAAGTAGCCGCGGTGCGATTTTTTGGAATGTCATTACATTTCAGTCAATGCATACTTCTATTATGATTCTTTCAGTGTATTGCATCAACCGCATGATTAATACCTGAAAAAAGAAAAAAAGATGAAGACAAACAAAATAGTCAGTTCTGACTTGATACCCCAGTTACTGAGATACACCAGGATTGCTGATACTGCATAAGACAATAAAGCAATAGCAGATTGCCGCTGGTAATTACTCCCAATTTAGAAACCTTTTTTTTCTGCCGACTTTTTTGCAAAAAACAATCCTTCAATTCCTGAAATGCCGGCAAATGCCACAATGATCACAGGTATCATAAAATATAGCTGGGCTATGGGATCATATCCATCGGCAAACCCGATCTGGTATCCAAAAAAGAAAGCCGCACAAACAATTAATATTTTGAGAACGTCAAGTATTTGAAGAATTATAACAGTGGATTTAACTTATTAACGATAAAACAGAGTAGTGTCACTTATTGTGAGTAATTGGAAGTTCAGGTTTCCATAGAAAACTGATTCCAACCCAGATCAGACCTGTAAGAGCGATGGCTATCATTTTTGATCTTGTGATGTCTCCGGAATTGGTCAGCAGGATAATCAAACAATGAAGACCTCCGGCTGTCAGATAGGATTTTGTTTTCTCCGTGAACTGACCGATCAGAAATGAGCCACCGATGCAAATCAATGGGAAAATGGTGAGGTCAAATGTTGTTGCGTAACGAAAATGCCAGACCCACCAAAGTATCCCGATGATCAGAAAGCTGATTCCCTTTTTTAAAGGTCTCAGTTCGTCCTGCAAATAACCTCTCCAACCGAATTCTTCAAAAACCGAATAGATCAAATTAATAACGCCATAGGAAAGAGCAAACTGATAGCGATTTTGTCCGAAGCTGTTGTCGAGGCCTATGATGGAGAAAGCAACAACCGGCGTTATCGAGATGGCAATATTTCTCAGACGGTAATTTCCCAGGAAAGTTATGGTTCTCTGATGAGATTTGTCAATCAGCAATACGACGATACCTGCAATCAAAGTTCCCAGACAGGCCGGTAAATAGCTCATATCGCTGATCAACCAGCTTTTCGTCAGTGCCCGGTACCATGGATTTAGAAGACCTGAATTAAATGGTGCGGAAAGTGAAAACGCAATGATGTAAAAAATGACAACAAACTGCCATCTGATTTTAACCACTTTGTTAGTATTTTCTTTGATCATTGTATCTATGGAGATGTGTGTTACGCAAAAGTAGTGTAACGACAATTTAATTATGAAACGTAATATTTAGACATTTTTCGATCAGCTTTATACTTTGTGAAGCTCCAATTGATTTTTCTTTGCTCCAAAT
>JALNZC010000078.1 GCA_023229525.1 Bacteroidales bacterium | reverse complement strand
ATTCCAACCCAAACGGTGCTGGAATATGGCAACTAATTCATTACTTTTGTTTGAGGCCTTGGTTTTCATAAAGTTAGATTATTGTCAGATAATAACCTAATATAATGATTATCAAGGCCTTATACACATTTTCTTAGAAAACTTATGACCAAGTTATTAACATAATATATTGAATATCAAATAGATAAAAAATTGTCATGTACTAAGAGATATTTTAATAAACACCGAAAATCAATCATTTGAAATGATTGCCTGGAAAATATATGAAAAGATCCATTAATCCTTCTGTAGTTAAGGGATATTTAGAAGCGCCTACATCTAAAAGCATGATGCAGCGGGCTGTTGCAGCGGCTTTACTGGCTGAAGGTAATTCAATACTTCGGAATCCTAATTACTGCGATGATGCGATGGCATCTTTACAGATTGCTGCAAACTTGGGGGCTTTTGTTGAAAAGAAAAAAAACGAAGTATTAATAAAAGGAGGTATGGCCCCACATTTAAATTTCATCCATTGTGGAGAATCCGGATTATGCCTACGAATGTTTACACCAATCGCATCTCTTAGTTCAAAATTTGTAATATTTAATGGAAAAGGCTCATTACTTAACCGACCTATAGGAATAATTGAAAAGGCCCTGACTCAATTATCAGTAAAAGTTACCACGAATAATGATCAGCTCCCTTTGACCATTCATGGCCCTCTCAAAGGTGGTGTGGTTGCCATTGATGGTTCTATAAGTTCTCAATTGCTTACAGGTTTGCTTATGGCTCTTGTTACTGTAAAAAATGATTCTACGATAATTGTTGATAATCTCAAAAGCAAGCCGTATATAGACATGACCCTGCAATTGTTAGACAATTTTGGAATTACATTGGAGCATGATAATTACAAAGTTTTTAAAATACCCGGGAAACAAAAATTCATCCCACAGGATTATGAAGTGGAGGGTGATTGGAGTAGTGCTTCATTCATGATGGTTGCTGCAGCGATCAACGGTGAATTGCATATTAAAGGGTTAAGTAAAAACAGTAAACAGGGGGATTTGGCAATAATTAAAGTACTGGAAATGACCGGTGCATCTATAGCCTTTGACAAATTTATTATTAGCATAAAGAATGCAACACTACAAGCTTTTGAGTTTAATGCAACCGAATGCCCTGATCTCTTTCCTCCAATTGTGGCATTAGCAGCCCACTGTAATGGAACCACAGTTGTAAAAGGAGTACACCGGCTGGTATATAAAGAAAGTAACCGTGCTGTTGTTTTGCAAAAAGAATTTGCCAAAATGGGAATAAAGATAATAATAGATGGTGATATAATGATGATTAAGGGAGGAAAAATCAATTCCACTGAAATTGATTCCAATGGAGACCATCGTATTGCCATGGCTACGGCTATTGCTGCTCTTAAAGGGGAAGGACCTGTATTAATAAATGGATCCGAATGTGTTACAAAATCATACCCTCACTTTTTTGAAGACCTAAGCGCAATTTCTCAACAACAAAAATATTTATTCTCTTAATAATTGGGTATGAATTCATTTGGTAAAATTTTCAGAGTCAGTATCTTTGGTGAATCACATGGAAACGAACTAGGCATAGTTATTGATGGTTGTCCCCCTGGCATATATTTCACTGAGGAAGACCTTTATTTAGACTTGACACGTCGGAAGAGTGGAATTAAAGGCACAACATCCAGGCAAGAAAGTGATGAACCCAAAATAATAAGTGGTATCTATGAGGGTTATACAACAGGTGCACCCATTGCTATTATTTTTGAGAACAATAACACCAATTCATCAGATTATAGTTTGTTTCGCGAGGTACCACGTCCTGGCCATGCTGACTTCGTGGCGATGAAAAAATGGAAAAATTTTAATGATCACCGTGGAGGAGGGCATTTTTCTGGGAGATTAACGTTGGGACTCGTATCTGCTGGTGTTCTTGCAAAAAAAATCATCACACCTATGAAAGTGGCTGCAAGGCTTCTAGAAGCAGGTGGCAATTCAGATATTAAGAATGCAATTGATGAAGCCGTTGTGGAAAATGATTCCATCGGAGGCATCGTAAAATGTGTTACTACAAGTATGCCTATTGGGCTTGGTGAGCCGTTTTTCGATTCCATCGAATCGCTGTTATCGCATATTGTGTTTTCCGTGCCAGCAATCAAAGGAATTGAATTTGGATCAGGATTCAAAGCTGCAAAAATGACAGGATACGAACACAATGATAAATATATTTCGGTTGATGGTATAACAAAAACCAATAATTCAGGTGGCGTTAATGGGGGTATATCCAACGGCAATGATCTTGTGTATCGAGTTGCTATAAAACCGACCTCTAGTATCCCGAAAAGACAACACACAATGAACATGCAAACTTCCCAAATTGTAGATTTGGATATCAAGGGTCGTCACGATTTATGTGTCGCATTGCGAATTCCACCCATTATTGAATCTGTTACAGCTATTGTATTGGCAGATCTCAAAATGATTTATCAATCTTATAAAGAATGAAATGGTAATTTGAAAATGGGGTTTTCTTTGAAAAAAACAGTATCAGTTGGTTTACTGTAACAAGGTAAGGTACCACTTTGATGGCAGGTAACTCTTTAAACTAAACACATCACGGTGGCAGTTCCTAAATTTTATTTTTTTACAAAAAGGGCAATACGCAGTTCTGTCTTTTTGGGTATCTCTATCTTTATCCTCTTTCTTACCAATTATCGTTGTTTTGTTCCTTATTTCACTTCTGATTTATAAATATCATCCAGATTTCCCTTTTGGTTTATAACGAAAGATAATAATTTATTGAATTCTTGTGTAGTACGAACTTCACCCAAACCAGATAGGAATCTGGAAAAAAGAATTCATGACCAAAGCCACAATGGTTTTTTCATCGGAAGAGAAGATTAGTGACGATAAAAAGCAGCAGGGAGCTCTTTTAGATAAGTTGTACTCACAGATCGGTCAACAGAAGGTAGAAATGGCTCAAAAAAATTTACTGTAAAGACGCTTCAGGTAAGACGAGCAGTGATCGAAAAAAGTACTGATATCAGGGACATTACAGCCAAAAAAAATATCACGAATCATTTCTGGTTCATATTTAATTATTTCCTGCCCAGATATAGAAACCGCTCTGAACTTATCTTCATATTCCCAACCTTTTGCCTTAACAGTAAGCCAGTTGTATAGGAACACTTTATTCATTGAAACATTCCCATCTATTGGATAATTCTCGTCCCGATAAATTACCAGATAAAGATTAAACTCTTTGTTAATGATCTTAAACTGAAACCCCATACAAATTCCATTATGTTTACTTCCATAATGGGACTACATTAAAATAGTTTGAGGATTTTTTGCGAAACAAGAAATTCTATACTTGGTTTCCCGTTGAGCTAAAATGAAATCGCTACCACCGGGCGATTGAACCTGTTTTAGTACAACTTTAAAACCCACCGTCTTTGACGGTGGTAATGTATGTTTGGCTTTGCCGGTTTTTTATAAAGAATTTGCGGTGGCGAAGCCATAAATCGGACGAAAAGCCACCTCCTTTGGGGGTGGATGGTCCGATTTAAGCAAATTCTTTACTACATCTTCAAACTGAGATTCTGGTATCAGCCGTTTCACATCCTTTGAAATCGAATGGAAATTGACTTTTAACTATCGATGTTTATCAATTTCTCACTCCAGTTAAACGGATCATTAAAATCGGAAGGCAATGAAAATTTTAAAGTCTTCTTCATCAATATATTATATAATCCTGTATCAAAGTCGATATATTTAAATTAAAATAAGAAGTCCCGAAAACCCCTTAATGCTGGTAAGAAAATCCCGCCGGATACAATTCCCGCTGGTTATAATGAGAAGCCATTACTTCGCCATATGCCCCGGTTGACCGTATTGCAAGCAAATCGCCGCGGGTACATGCGGGCAAGGATACATCGGAACCAAACGAGTCGGTGGTCTCACATATCGGACCAACCACTTCGTAGGGTTGTTCAGGCTGACGGGAAACCAGGTTTTCAATTTTATGGTAGGCGTGGTATAAGGCAGGGCGGAGGAGTTCTGTAAAGCCTGCATCAACAATGGCAAATTGTTTGCCAGGTGCATTCTTTGTAAAGAGGACCTTGGTGATGAGGCTGCCGCATTGTCCAACCACCGATCTCCCCGGCTCAAAATGAACAGTCTGATCCGGGTAAATCTTAAGATGCCTTGCAAACAAAATAAAATATTCTTCAAACGGCGGCATCATTTCCGGATGATCATAGTCGATGCCCAATCCTCCGCCAAGATTGATATGCCCGATCGGGATATTTCGCCGGTAAAGGATTTCCTGGATATCATTTATTTTTTTACAAAGGTTCAGGAATACTTCAAAGGTTGTAATCTGTGAACCGATGTGGAAATGCAAACCTGTTAGCATGATGTTCGTCATTCCCGGAATCGCATTCAACAATTCATCCAGATCATTCAGATGGATCCCGAATTTATTATCCGCCTGACCGGTAGTGATATTGGGATGGGTCATGGCATCGATCCCCGGATTGATACGCAACGCGATCCGGGCGGTTTTTCCCAGTCCTGAAGCGATCTGGTTGATAACCATGATCTCCTGTACCGATTCACAATTAATACAAAAGATATCATTGGATATGGATAATTCTATCTCCTTATCGGTTTTTCCGACACCGGCAAAAACGATTGAATCCGGCGAAAATCCTGTATTTAATGCAAGTTTGATTTCATTTCCCGAAACACAATCGGCCCCGAGACCATAATCGTGAATGATGTTTAAAATCGTGGGATTTGCGTTTGCTTTGAAAGCATAGTGTAATCTGAAATCATGCTTCCGGGCTGAAACGGTCAGCTTCTCAAGGGTTTTGATCAGTACCCCGGAATCATAGAAATAAAAGGGGGTGGAACGGTCGGCAAGTTGAGCTGTTAATTGAGGATCAAACATGGAATCGTATTAAACAGGTGATTATTCAGTGAGTTCAGGACTTGTATTTTGTTTGCACTGTTGATGAGCAGACTGATATTCCGCCTACTGGCGCCGAAGGAGATCATGATTACCGGGATCCCGTCAAAAGCTTCCAGCACTTGCCGGGCTGACTTTTCCGGGTTCACCGAAAAATCGCCCACCACACAGATGATGGTCTGTTCCTTCCTTACTTCGATTTCGCCCAGGGCGCCCAAAGACTGAACGATCGGACCAAGCTGGCTTTTATCATCGATGGTAAGGGCCACCGAAATTTCTGATGTCGTAATCATATCAACAGAGGTTCGGTATTGTTCGAAAATGTCGAAAACCTTTTTCAAAAACCCATAAGCCTGGAACATCCGGTCGGAGTGAACGGTGATGGCGATGATCCCATCCTTGGCCGCAACGGCTTTTACTCCGTTGGTCCTGACCTGTCCGTTTATCAGGGTACCTTCTGCCGACGGATCAAAGGTGTTCTTTAACCGGATCGGAATGTTGTGTCTTTTTGCGGGGATGATACAGGTAGGATGAAGCACCTTGGCGCCGAAATAGGCAAGTTCTCCGGCCTCTTCAAACGATAAAGATTTAACTGTTTGTGTCAGGTAAACAAATCGTGGATCATTGTTATGCAACCCATCAATATCGCTCCAGATCTGAATTTCCGAAGCGCCTGCAGCTGCTCCCAGGATGGTTGCGGAATAGTCGCTCCCACCCCGTTTCAGGTTATCGATATTTCCCTTCGAATCCCTGCATATAAATCCCTGGGTAAGGAATAGTGTGTTCTCGGATTTTCCGAAAAGTAATCCGTTCATTTTTTGAGTGATGAAAGGCATATCGGGAAAACCTTCGGGGGTTAACCGGATGATGTCCGCCGATTGCCACAGATCACAGGAGATCTCTCTTTGTTTCAAATACAAAAAAATAAGTTCGGCGGTAATCAGCTCGCCGGTGACAATGAGCTCTTTCGACCGTTGTTCGGTATGGTTTTCCTGGAATCCCATATGGATTTTAAACAGGACATCGTTCAGGAACCGGGAATATTGCTCTTTTAATGTATCCCGTTTAAGCAATTCATCAGCCGTTTCCAGATATTTTTTTTCAATTTCATTCAATAAATGTGCAGCTTTGACGATTTCTCCGGACCATAGAAGATTGTCAATAGCGACCAGTTGGTTGGTTGTGCCTGCCATGGCCGAAACCACCACGATCTTCGGATCATTTCCACTTATGAGATCAACAACATGTTTTATACACTCAGCATTTCCGACGGATGTTCCGCCAAACTTCATAACAATCATTTTCTTTTATTTTATAATCTTACTCATTTTCTTTGATCCCCTCAACCCCTGCATCCCTTCTACATTAGGAGAAGGGGTGCAGGGGTTGAGGTATTTAAACAGCAAAATTATTGGTTCAGGATGCAATAGTAAATTATTTGAACATTTATAACGCTTTTTTAACTTTGTGTTAAATATTATACAAAATATGAAAACCATCGCACAGACAATAAGTACCATAATTTCGCGGAAGCCCTTCCTGGAGGAATTACTGGGAGAGGGAATTATCAATATATCGTCGCTGGCCAGAAAAATCAAACCGGAGGTCGAAGAACTATTGCGGAAACCTGTTCAGAGCGGCGCGGTGGTGATGGCGTTGAACCGGTTTACGCCTCAGGTTGATCTGCAAACTTCATTCAGAATGCGAAAAATTTTCAGCAAAATAGGGGATATTATTGTCCGGTCGAACCTGTCGGTCATCTGTGTCCGCAATTCCGGGACCCTTTTCGAAAAGCAACGCAGGATCATTCAAATCGCCATGGCGCACAATGATGTCTTTTACACCTTTGTTCAGGGGGTATTTGAATCTACCATGGTGATCAGCTCCATCATTGCAGATCAATGTAAAAAAATCCTGAAAGACGAGATCCTGATCAATCAAAGCCACGACCTGTCATCCATCACTTTGAAGTTACCCGTCGAAAACATCAGTGAACCCGGAATTTATTATTTTATCCTGCGAAACATTGCCTGGGAGGGAATCAATATTATGGAGGTAATTTCCACCTCAAACGAATTTACCATTGTTGTCCGGCACCACGATGTGGACAATGCCTTTCGTGTATTGAACGATATTCTTAAGAATTGACCTTTTATCATGAAGGTCATCACAATGGGTGATCTTCGCGACTCACCAATCTGAAAGTCCATTCACATTCCTAAACTCTTTATCTTTGACATGTCGATCAGCTCATGTGATGAAAAAAGTGAAATCTTTTATCAGGATACTGCTGATCATTATGGGTCTTTTTTTTACCCTGATGATCATCCTGGCTTTCACCACTGCACCGTTCTGGATCCGGTATGGGCTCGGAACCAAAAAAGCCGGCATTCACCGCCCACCCGATTATATCATATTGCTTGGCGGCGGAGGGATGCCCAGTGAATCGGCACTGATGCGTTGCTGGTATACGGCTAAAGTTGCAGCCATGTATCCCCGGTCCGGGGTGATCATTGCACAGCCGGGAAACAGGAATGACAGCCTCAGTACATTACAGGAATTAAAGAGCGAACTGGTTCTTCGCAATATCGCACCGGAACGGATCATGTTTGAAGATTCGGGAACGAATACCAGGGCTCAGGCAATTAACATCTTTAAAGGAATATCGAATATTGAACAACGAATGTTGAATGTTGAAGTTCAAAATTCAAAGTTCAATATTCAATATTCAGTGTTCAAATCGTCCTTCGTCAATCGTCCTTCGTCAATCTTATTGGTTACCTCTCCTGAACATCTATACCGCGCCGTGCTTACCTTTAATAAAGTGGGATTTCCGAAAGTTGACGGAATACCTGCATTTGAAAAGGATGTGGAGACCGATTTGTCGTTCAACTCAATGAAATTAGGCGGGCGCAGGATCATTCCCGACGTAGGCGAAAACATTACCGTTCGCTATAAATTCTGGACACACCTTGAATACGAAGTACTCATCATCCGGGAGTACATGGCGCTGGCTTATTATAAATTGATGGGGTGGATATGAAACGGATCAATGAATATCGGGGGTGTGTTTA
Source organism: Bacteroidales bacterium (assembly GCA_023229525.1). Taxonomy (GTDB): domain Bacteria; phylum Bacteroidota; class Bacteroidia; order Bacteroidales; family FEN-979; genus CAIVAT01. The sequence continues at coordinate 1,437 of JALNZC010000078.1, read as the reverse complement.
TTATTGTCAACAGGTTTTATCCTGAATAGTCCGGAACAGAAAACTAAATTTTTGCAAAGAAAATGAATTGAATTTAATGAATCCTATTTCCTTCGGTCAACTTTCCTCAAATATTTTTTCCGATTTTCGGAATTTCACCTTTTTCCCATACCACGATCAGGGTTTTAATCTCTTTTCCTGCTATAAAACAGGTGATTTATAAATCACAAATTATGAACAAGTTTATGAATATTGTGCCCAGCCGTTTTACAGCAGGAAAAGAAGTAATAAATTTTTCACAGGGGGGGATAAAATAGAAAAACCCGAGCGATTTAAGGTGCGGTTTTAATTATTTTCCGGTTCCAAATAAAACTGTTATGATCCGTTATCAAAATAAAATATACACCTCCTTTAAGGTCTTCAATATCAATGCTCATTTTAACTTTATCCATTTCGATAGATTTCATTTTTTTACCTAAGATGTCTGATATCTCAATCATCATCTTATCTTTTATCTTTTTGGTAATTTCAAGTGTAATGGTTGAAGTTGCCGGAACAGGATATATTTTGAAATAATTGCTTTCTGGTGAAATTTCATCTGCCCCAATAATATAATCACATGCAGGAGCTTGTCCCCTTTTGTATAATTCAAAGGTGTCATCAGAATAACAACGTAATGAACCACCTTCAAATAAATCAACAACACAAGTAGGTTCAGGAAACATATACCCCAGTGGACCTATTCTTTCAATGATTGTGTCGGATAAAGCCCAGGTGGAATTTTGTCCGGGTGAAACATTTAAATACTTTAATGATAAGGAATTAACAGTAATCATTCCTGTACTGTTTACAACAATCAATCCAGTACTATCACATGGATTGAAGGGTTCCCAACCAGCAACTTCCCATGAACTACCTGCACTGGAATTAAAATCATATAATTTGAAGAACTGGCCATAGCGGTAATAATACACAATATTGCTTTCCTGATAAGTATATTCATAGCCAATAAACATGTTTGAATAAATATGATTTACCCAATCATATGTAAATCGCTCTTTTTTTAATATTTTGCATGATTTGCTGTCAACAATTGTATCCCCAATGTAGCTAATTTTAACATACCCCGAATACCACATTGATGCCCATTCATAGTACCATGTTGCCCCTGAAGGTGCCCAAACTTGGGCCATTGTTAATAATGACAAAAAAAACAACGACAAAGAAATTAGAATTGTTTTCATGGTGAATAGTTTTACTAATTTACTTTAGTTTCTCATTCGTCGCCATTGGTAATAAGTAGTTTCTTGTTGCGTGTTGCTATTGTATACTGCAACCTGCTAGTGTAACGACAATTTAATTATGAAACGTAATATTTAGACATTTTTCGATCAGCTTTATACTTTGTGAAGCTCCAATTGATTTTTCTTTGCTCCAAATTATTCTGCAAACACCACG
>JALNZC010000024.1 GCA_023229525.1 Bacteroidales bacterium | reverse complement strand
AAAGTCCGGAGATGCCGATTCCGACGGAGGTTATTGCGATACATGGAATTACGGATGAAGATGTGAAGGACTGCCCGACGTTCAAACAAGTGGCGCCCGAACTGGCTCATTTCCTTGATAACTGCGACCTGGCAGGTTATAACTCCAACCACTTTGATATTCCCCTGCTGGTCGAAGAATTCCTTCGTGCAGACATCGATTTTGATCTTAAAGGACGACGTTTCGTAGATGTGCAGAACATCTTTCATAAGATGGAACCTCGCAACCTTTCTGCGGCATATAAGTTCTATTGCAAGAAAGACCTGATCAACGCCCATAGTGCGGAAGCAGATACACAGGCAACCTATGAAATCCTAAAGGCTCAATTGGACCGGTATGCATCCGTTGCTTTTAAAGATCGCAATGGTAATTTAACGCAACCCATCGTGAATGATATCAAAGCGCTCAGCGATTTTTCCTTTTCCAACAAAGCGGTAGATCTGGTCGGCCATATCGTGTATAATGATAAAAAAGTGGAGGTCTTCAATTTCGGGAAGCATAAAGGAAAAGCAGTCGCTCAGGTGTTCAGGGATGAACCTTCCTATTATGATTGGATGATGAAAAGCGAATTTCCTCTATCGACTAAGAAGATCATCACCTCACTTAAATTAAAAGGGTTCAATAACGAATCAGTCAAACTCAATTTATTATAATTATTATAACCAACCGGTAAATCCACATGAAGATAATCTGTATAGGCCGCAATTATGTTGAGCATATCAGAGAACTCAACAATCCGGTTCCAGCATCTCCGGTTTTTTTTCTGAAGCCCGATACCGCACTGCTGATCCGAAACCGCCCGTTTTATTATCCATCATTCTCCAGGGAAATTCACTATGAAGCTGAACTGGTTTTAAAAGTATGTAAAGTAGGGAAGAATATACAACCAAAATTTGCCGGTTCCTATTATGATGAAATAGGGTTCGGTCTTGATATGACTGCAAGAGATTTGCAGGAAACAGCCAAACAAAAGGGTCTTCCATGGGCGATAGCCAAAGGATTTGATCAATCGGCTCCCCTTGGAAAATTTCTGCCAAAATCGTTTTTTTCTGACTTGCATAATATCTCATTTCATCTCGATTTAAATGGGAAAACGGTGCAGGCCGGGAATTCGAACCGGATGATCTATTCATTCAACGACATTATCTCCCACATTTCCATGTTCATGACACTGCGAACGGGGGATATTATCTTTACAGGAACGCCGGCAGGTGTCGGTCCGGTGAAACAGGGCGATAGATTAGAAGGATTTCTTGAGGATCAAAAGGTGTTGAGTTGCCTGATCAAGTAATTGGCAGGAACTGGTTGCAGTTCTTCAGTTCATTATCATTTCTTCGATAACCGTCGTACCCACCTCTTTGTTCAGGGCATTTATAATTTTCGTCCGGGCATATATCAATTCATTCCTTAAGGCGGCTGATTCAACTTTTACATAAAGGACTTTTCCCCTGATGGTCAGTCTCTTTGTATTTTTTGCTACCATTTCACCGACAACTATTTCCCATGAAGCCATTATTTTTGACTCATTTATCTTGTTTTTCAGGTTATACACTTCGAGAAATTCTTCTATGGCTAACCGAAGTGGCTTTTCGTTAGATTTTCTTATGTTTCTCCGCATAGCAGGTAAAGATATTTATTCTTCAGGAGAAAGAACCGGTAGACAGAAAATTTTATGATCAATGTCCATAGCATCAAATATCGTTCTGATCCTGGATTCACTTGTATCGGTAATAAAAACCTGACCAAAACTATGTTCGCTCACCAGTTTAATCAATTGGGCTACCCTCAGATCATCGAGTTTGTCAAAGACATCGTCAAGAAGAAGGATGGGTTTGAAACCCTTGATGGTACGTGTATATTCAAATTGAGCCAGTTTAATGGCAATTACAAATGATTTTTGCTGGCCCTGGCTGCCAAATCTTTTGATTGGAAACCCACCAAGTAAAAATTCCAGATCGTCTTTATGTATACCTACTGTTGAAAATTGGGCGGATCGGTCGGCGGGTAAAGCCGCTTTGAACTGTTCACGGTAAGTGTGTTCTTCAAGTTGTGAGATATATCGTATTTGAACGGTTTCTGCATCTCCTCCGATCAAACTGAAATACTGCTGAAATACAGGAATAAATTGCTCAAGAAACTTTTTTCGTTTCAGCAAAACATTATTACCCAGCCTGATCATTTGTTCATCCCATATCTCCAGAGCCCCCGAGTCGAAATAATGTTGATCTGCAAATGATCTCAACAGTGCATTTCGCTGGGCTAATACCCTGTTGTACTGAATCAAGTCATCCAGATAAAATTTATCAAACTGAGAGATTACACTGTCAATATATTTTCGTCTGAGTTCACTCCCGTCATTGATCAGGTCCCTATCATACGGGGATATCATCACAAGCGGGAAATTTCCGATATGATCGGCCAAACGGTCATATTCCTTTTTATTGATCAGAAACCGTTTACGCTGATTTTTTTTCTGGATGCATTGAATTAATTCGGTTACATCAGTCCCTCTGTTAAAGATACCTTGAATGGTAAAAAATTCATCACCATGGTGAATATTTTGAGCATCCAGGGAAGAAAAAAAACTTTTACAAAAGGACAGGTAATGAATAGCATCGAGGAGGTTTGTTTTCCCAACCCCATTATTTCCAACAAAACAATTGATTTTATCGGAAAAGACAAACCCGGCCTGGTGATAATTTTTGAAACTGGCCAGGGAAATTTTTTGAAGGTACATGTCACTGTTCAATTTTTTGAATTACCGTTCCAATTTCTTCCATCAACCACCTGGGAGTTGAAGTGGCGCCACAAATTCCAACATGATGAACCCCGTTAAACCATACATCTTTCAACTCTGAAGCGCTTGAAACAAGGTTTGTTCTCGGATTCACTTCTTTACATACCTTATAGAGGATCATCCCGTTTGAGCTTTTTTTTCCGCTGACAAAAATTACAAGATCGAACTTCGCAGCAAATTCACGCAAATATCCGGAACGGTTTGAAACCTGGCGACAAATGCTGTCGTTCCAGTCAAAATCAATTTTTCCATCGGGGGAACAGGCCAACATCTTCTCCTGTATTATTTGTACTATAGCATGAAATCCTTCAATACTTTTAGTGGTCTGGCTGTATAACCTGACTGGTCTGAAGAAATCTATTTTATACAGATCCGATTCATCCCCAATCACAATTGCCATGTCATTTGTTTGCCCCACCAGACCATTGACTTCAGCATGACCATCCTTACCGTAAATAACAATTTGACCGTTTTTTTCTTTCATCTCCTGATAACCTTGCTGGATTACATTTTGAAGATGAAGAACAATTGGGCACGAAGCGTCGATGAGTTCAATATTATTTTGTAAGGCAATCTTATACGTTTCCGGGGGTTCACCATGAGCCCTTATCAGCACTTTACAATCATGGAGGTTCTTCAGGTCTTCTCCGCTGATAATGGTCAACCCCATTCCCTTCAACCGATTCACTTCCATATTGTTGTGAACGATATCCCCCAGGCAATAAAGAATCTGATTCTGTTTAAGTTCACGTTCTGCCACTTCGATTGCGTAGACGACCCCAAAACAAAAACCAGAGTGAGGATCAATGGTAACCTTCACCTTTACTGTTTTTTAACGAATTCCTGAAGATTTACAGAGAGTGTGATATAATTTCTATAAGCGCCAAACTGGTCGGTTGAACGGGTATACCCAAGATCAAACATTTTAATTTTCAATCCGGCACCAATGGAGAATCCTGCAAGGCCCGCTTTCCCATTTAATTTCAATTCCTGACGACGTTGATAATTGTATCCCAAACGGATTGCCAATACTTTTGCAATGGTCAGTTCAGCGCCCAACACGATATGTCGCATGAAATTATCGGCAAATTTTCCAACGCCCGTTTTTTGTTTCACCTCACCAGTTATCGGGTCGGGTTGATTGGCCGGATCTCCAGGGTCAAAATAGGTAAGGTCCCAATGGTTCAGGTTTGTCAATAATTGGGAGAATCGCAATGGGATATGTTTGAATTTTTCGGAAAGGCCTATTTGCAATTCAAATGGAATGGGAACCCTTTGGTTGGTAATGTATGGAGAAAGTTCAATTCCGACATTCCGGCCAATTAAAGAGGCTGTGAAGGCTTGATCCTTTGAAGTGTATGTGCCGGCAACATCAACAGCAATACCAAATGAGCGGTATGTATCAAGTTGTGAATAGATCAGTTTCCCGTTGGCTCCAATCGAAAACACCGGTGTAAGTTTACGTCCCCATCCAATATTCAGGGCATATTCCGATGCATAAAAATCGCCGGTAGGATTTTCAGAAGCATCCATTCCGCTGAATTTTCCATAATTGATATATTGTAAACTTCCGACGAAACTTCCAACTTTTTTAAAGTCGTAGGAATACATGACGAATCCATAGTTGATTCCACCGGGGCTGTGAACATAACTAAAAGCCAAATTATTACTCATCCCGGGCGTAATCAGAGAAGGATTGGATTGTGTCAGGGTAATGTCATCATCATTTATGGCCAGGAAATTTCCACCGAGACCGGCAATACGCGCTGAATTTGAGTAACCCAGGAATTTATAGGTATCATACCCTCCAATCTGGGCACGGATTGATCCGGAGATTGAAGCAATGAAAATAGCAATGAGAAAGAGTCTGCGTATAATGTTATGCACGGTTTCTATTTTGAATGATGATATTTCTAACGTTCACCAAGGACAAATATTTTATTTTTCTGACAATTATGTCATTAAACCCCTTCCGGTCTTATTGATTATTTTTTCTGCTGTCAGATCCGTGACCAACTTGTCAAGAATGCCATTAATGAACAATTTGCTTTTATAAGAACTGAATTGCTTGGAAATTTCGATGTACTCATTCAGGGTGACCTTGATGGGTATTTGGGGGAAGTACATAAGTTCTACCAGCGCCATTTTGATCAGGATAATGTCGGTCAATGCAATTCGCTCCAATTCCCAATTCCGCGTCCGCGGTTCGATAAGCTGATCCAATTCATCACTGTGGATGATGGTTTTCCGGAAAAGCTCACAGATGAATTTCTGATCTTCATTTGGGTCATCATCACGGTCTTTGACAAAAAAATTGATCAGTATGTCTGACTCATTGAATGATTCGGTGAGGAGTTTTAATGTTTTGAGGACAAAAACTGCAGCAATATCGTAATCATCATACCAGAATATGTTGCGTTCTTCGCAATACGATTGCAGATCAGTTGATTTTGCAATAAATTTCCGGAACATTTTCTCGAGAAATTCCTGATCTTCCCGGTAGGAATTTTTTCCTGAATTTAAATACTCCGCAAGATCTTTACTGGCTTTCAGCTTCTGGTAAACTTTACGAACCATGTCCTGTTCTTCGGTCCAAGAAAGTTTCCATTTTAAAATGTTCTCAGTGAGGTTATGGTTTTGCTGAAGTTGAATCAGTACCTGGTTTTCCAGTAGTTTATGACTGGGATTTAATTCTTCGGCGGTAGGAAAGAATTTGGTTTTTGATTCTTCCATCCGATAAGCGTAAAAATGTACGACTTCAAATAAAAATGAGAAGAGCAGATAATAAAGTTCAGAAAATTTGTCGATGCTGTTCAGAAGATTTTTCTCAGCAATTTCAAGACGTGATTCCCCTCCCTGTGAGTAAGCATAAAGCGACTGTAAAACTTTGATACGATATTGCCTTCTGCCTAACATAACCCGTCTGATAAAAAGAACATATTTACAAATGCTTAATATTGGCTGCAAAGCTAAGTAATAAAGAAATAAAATTTGGTTTTCAAATAATATTTTTATTTTTGCGTTCACTCAATGAAACGATACCGAGGAATAAATTATAAAGTCATTGCATAATGGAGGATATTGAAAATAAAGACAGAGACCGGGAAGAAATTTTTTCACGCGCTGTCCGGGCTGGAAAACGGACCTATTTTTTTGATGTAAAGGCGACCATTGGTGAAGAACACTATCTGACGATCACTGAAAGTAAAAGGCGATTTAATAATGAGCAGGGAAAGTTCATTTACGAAAAACACAAACTCTTTTTATATAAAGAGGATTTTGAAAAATTTCACAATGGACTGAATGATGCATTCGAATTCATTCGTACCGGGAAAGAGCCAGCGCCTGTCGAGCAGGCGGTTGATCAGCAAGAGCCTGAAGTAAAAACCGAAATGAAAACATCCCATACAGATATTGATTTTGAAGATTTGACAGCAGAAGTAGATAAACCGTAATATAATTCCTTATAATTCCTTATATTTACTTATATTTACTTTTATTCCCGCCTCATTGTCATTTCAGACAGTTTAATTGTGCATAAAAATTTTCAACAATCTTCAGGCGATTGCAATTTCGATGTATTTTTGTGAACCTGTATAACCTGTATAATATACCAGATGGGGAAAGTAATTGCCATTGCTAATCAAAAAGGAGGAGTAGGAAAAACCACAACTGCAATTAATCTTGCAGCCGGGCTGGCCATCCTGGAACATAAAACCCTGATTATTGATGCGGATCCTCAGGCCAATGCCACATCAGGTGTTGGATTTGATCCACGGAATATCAAAACCAGTATTTATGAATGTATTATTGACGATGTAGAGCCCAGAAATATTATTCTGAATACAGCAACGCCATTTCTCGATTTATTACCTGCCCATATTGACCTGGTTGGTGCTGAGATAGAAATGATCAATCTTCCCAACCGTGAAAAAATGATGCGGAAAGTCATTGCACCCATTAAGGATGACTATGATTTTATCATTATCGATTGCTCTCCTTCCCTGGGCTTGATCACAGTCAATTCACTGACTGCGGCCGATTCAGTTATTATCCCTGTTCAATGCGAATATTTTGCGCTTGAAGGTCTTGGTAAATTGTTAAATACCATTAAAATTGTCCAATTGCGGTTGAATCCATCGCTTGATATCGAGGGAATACTCCTGACCATGTATGATAACAGGCTGAATCTCGCCAAACAGGTGGTTGAAGAGGTGAAAACCCATTTTCAGCAAATGGTGTTCCGTACCATCATTAACAGGAATACTAAATTAGGAGAAGCTCCCAGTTTTGGCCTTACCATCATGATGCACGACATAAACAGCATGGGGTCTGTAAATTATCTCAATTTGGCCAGGGAAATTTTACAGAAGAACGAATTGACCCAGTTAACAAATGCTGAAAAAGAGATCAATGTCTGAACTGCACGGAAAAAAGAAGGCCCTGGGGAGAGGATTAAGCGCCCTTCTGGAAAATAGAAGTCCGGAAGGATCTCAAAATGAAATTTCTTCAGAGTATATCACTGGCACTGTATCAAACATCAGTATCAGTCAGATCGAAGCCAATCCTTTTCAACCGCGGAGTCATTTTAATGAAACGGAACTTACAGAACTTGCACTCTCCATTCAGCAACATGGGATAATACAACCATTGACCTTACGGAAAATCGGGCATGACAAATACCAGCTGATTGCAGGAGAACGACGGTTAAAGGCCTGTCATATTACCGGATTGAGCGAGGTTCCAGCCTATGTTCGTGTAGCTAACGATGAGCAGATGCTGGAAATGGCATTGGTTGAAAACATTCAGCGCCAGGACCTGAATCCTCTCGAAATTGCCATCAGTTTTCAACGTCTTCTCGAAGAATGTAAGATAAAGCAGGAAGAACTAAGTCAAAAGGTTGGCAAAGACCGTTCTACGATCTCAAACTATATACGGCTTCTCAAATTACCAACCGAAGTTCAGGTTGCTATTCGTGATAACCTGATTTCCATGGGTCATGCCAGAGCTATCATCACTGTTGAGGATGAAAAGAATCAGCTGTTGATTTTGCAAAAAATCCTGGAAAAAAAATTGTCGGTCAGACAGGTGGAAGAAACCGTCCGGAATATTGCATTGGGAAAATTGCCCCATGTGTCGCATCCCCACATTGCTCTTCCTCAAAAAATTGAAAATGCCAAAGCCTCACTCAAAGCACGACTCCAATCAAAGGTCCTGGTAAAAGTCGGCCCCGGGGGATCCGGCAAGATTATCATTACATTTAATTCAGATGAGGAGTTCGATCGGATCATTTCCAAACTTGAATCCTGAATGAAGTTGTATTTTTTATTTCTCACCGTGTTCAGTGTACTGATTTTTTCTTCATTACGTGCCTTCTCGCAAAATGACACCACTTATAATGAAACGCCGGACTCCATTATGGAAAAAAGACACTCTCCGACAAAAGCAACCATCATGTCAGCATGTCTGCCGGGTCTTGGACAAATTTATAACAAGAAAGCATGGAAAGTTCCAATAATATATGCTGGATTCGGGGTATTTAGCTATTTCATATATACATATACCGATGAATATATTAATTATAAATGTGCCTATATCGAATCCGTGAATGGCAATATGAATGGAAATTACAGTGATCTGGTTAAAAAATATTCCAAAGATGAATTGCTTTCAAGCAGGGAATTTAACAGGCGAAATCTTGAAATAAACATCCTGTTTGCCGCACTGTGGTATGCTTTGAATATTTTAGACGCCACAGTTGATGCGCATCTGTATACCTTCAATATCAGCGACAAACTAACACTCAGGGTCGAACCCTCTGTGCAACCGACCGGCTTCAGTTTAAAACCTACAACCGGAATACGGATCAGTATACATTTTTAAAATTTCATCTTTCACAATATGAAAATAGCATTGCTGGGTTATGGGAAAATGGGCCAGGAAATTGAAAAACTGGCAATAAAAAAAGGTCACGAAATCTTCCTGATCATTGACAGTATTGAAAACTGGGAAAAGGACGGTGTACTTTTAGCACAAGCGGATATTGCTATTGATTTTACTACACCTACGAGTATAGTTGACAATATTTACCGTTGTTTTGAGGCAGGTATTCCCATTGTTACCGGAACCACAGGCTGGCTTGATGACCTTGATAAGGTCCGCCAGGATTGTTTGGATCGTAAAAAGACACTTTTTTTCTCACCCAATTTTAGTGTCGGGGTCAACTTATTCTTTGAATTGAACCGTTGTCTTGCCGACATCATGTCGAAGTGGAGTGATTATGAAATATCAATCGAAGAAACCCATACGATTCATAAACAAGATGCACCAAGCGGAACTGCAATTGTCCTTGCCAACGACATCATCCGCTATTCTGAAAAGAAAGATAAATGGGTCAAAGAAACGGTAGAAAATCCAGAGGAACTGGGAATAAAATCGTACAGAACCGACAATGTACCGGGTACTCATCTTGTCCGTTATGAATCAGTGGAAGATACTATTGAAATCGTTCATACCGCAAAAAGCCGGCGTGGCTTTGCAATGGGTGCATTGCTTGCTGCCGAATGGGTTTACGGAAAGACAGGCTTTTTCGAAATGAAAGACCTGCTTTCATCGCAGATATTAATAAACCCCAAATAAGAAAACATTCAATTCGACGTTATATATTACAACACAACCCAAACATTTGACCCATGAACTTGTATATGATCCTTACCTTGTTGTTTTTTATCCTTTCGACCATTGGACTTTGGGGAATTTTTGAAAAAGCCGGAGAAAAAGGGTGGAAAATCCTGATTCCATTCTATAATTGGTATATCTGGTTGAAAATTGTTAAAAAACCGCTTTGGTGGTATATTTTTCTTTTAGTACCATTTATCAATGTTTTCGTTATTCTTTTAATGATCGTTGAAATCCTGAAGTGTTTCAGAAAACATGGACTCCTTCAGCAGGCAGCTGGCGTGCTTTTCCCATTCATATACCTTCCTTACCTTGCCTATTCACCTAAAGAATCATATACTGACCCTGACAAGCAACCTCCCGTTAAAAAAACAGCTTTGCGGGAATGGGTCGATGCCATCATTTTTGCCGTTATCGCTGCAAGCATCATCCGGATCTTTCTGATCGAAGCATATACAATCCCAACATCTTCAATGGAGAAAACCTTGCTCGTAGGCGATTATCTTTTTGTCAGTAAAGTAAGCTTTGGACCTAAGGTACCCAATACTCCTATTGCATTTCCATTTGTACATCACACACTGCCACTTACAGAAAGTACAAAATCGTACCTCGAATGGATAAAATTGCCTTATTACCGCTTCCCTGGTTTATCAGATATCAAAAATATGGATGTGGTTGTGTTTAATTATCCGGATGGTGATACCCTTTCCTCCAAATTACAAAGTAATGTCAGTTATTATCAGCTTGTGAGGCAGTTTGGCCGGGATGCGGTATGGAACAATAAAGAGTATTTTGGAGAAATTATCGCCCGTCCGGTAGATAAACGTGAGAATTTCATCAAACGTTGCATCGGAATTCCCGGGGACACAATTACCATCATTGACCGGACTGTTCTTATCAATGGAAAACCAGAACAAAACCCAGGAAAACGGCAATTTAAATATGTTTTAAAAACCGACGGAAGTCCGATAAATCAGAAAAATTTTGAAAAACTCGATATAACAGAGAAAATTACGACCGACAATAATGGTATCTATGAGCTTACACTGTCGGATGCCGCAATTGAAAAACTTCGTCAATATAGCAATGTAGTTTCCATCCAGCCGGTTTGCATGCCGAAAGGTTCCTGGACTCCGGATATATTTCCGTTTGATTCTGCATATCGTTGGAATGTTGATAATTTTGGGCCGCTTTGGATCCCTAAAAAAGGTGTGACTATTCCCATTGATCTCGTAAATATAAACTTGTACAAACGGATTATCGGGGTTTTTGAAGGAAACGACTTAAAAATCCGGGATGGAAAAATCTTTATCAATGGGAAGGAGTCGCGGAATTATACCTTTAAGATGAATTATTATTGGATGATGGGGGACAACCGGCACAATTCAATGGATTCGCGTTACTGGGGATTTGTGCCTGAAGATCATATAGTTGGGAAAGCCGTTTTTGTTTGGTTATCCCTGGATCCGGATAAGTCCCTCCTGGATGGGAAAATCCGCTGGAGCAAACTGTTAAGAATCGTAAAATAACTACATTTGTCAGAATAAACAGTTATTTTAATTTTAATCAATAAAATATCAAGCATGAAAAAATTATTAATCACCCTGACTGTGCTTGTTGGCACCTTTTTTTTCAAACCGGATATTATTCAGGCCGGTAAACCCTTTGAAGGAGTTATCACGTTTAAAATCACTTACCCTGACAACAAGTTTTCGGAAAGCCAGATGGCTATGTTCCCAAAAGTTCTGACTGTTTCCATTAAAGGTTCAAAAGCACGCACCGATCTCCAGATGAGCGGAATGAATACTGTTGAAATCACTGATTACAATGATAAATCAAAAGTTGCCCTGCTCAATATGATGGGACAAAAATATGCTATTAAACAAACGGCTGCTGACATCGAAAAAGAGATGTCTGGGCAAGGAACATCTACCATAGAATTATCCGGTGAAACCAAGGTGATCGCTGGTTATACATGTAAAAAAGCAGTTGTCACAATAAACAACGATGGGATCAAAAGCACTTATGAAGTCTATTATTCCAGCGAACTGGGATCTAAGTTGGCCAACTTTGATAATCCTATTTACAAAGATATAGATGGTGTCATGTTGGAATTTCTCCTCACAAACCGTGACGTAAACATGAAATTCACTGCAACTTCTGTAGAAAAAAAGAATTTGCCGGCAAAAGATTTTGAAATTCCATCAGATTATGTTCTCACGACCCAGGATGAGCTGAAAAGTAAATTCGGGGGCGGAGGCGAATAACGATTCATGGCTAAACAGGGCAACCCTCTAAAAACGAATACATTCAAGGATGATTTAGTACAACCTGAAATCCTTGACGATATTTCACGAAGCGAAAAAAAGCAGGGCAGGAAAACATCGGAACAAAAAGAAAAACGAAAACAACAACCGGTTCGCTCCGAATCAGAGATTGTCCGAAAAGAAAAGCGTTACCGGGTACTTGGTCTCTTTTTTCTCTTATTTTCCTTTTACCTTCTCTTCTCTTTTACTTCCTATATTCTCACGTGGAGACACGATTTTGATTTTCCCGACACTGTTGTCAAACATTTTACACTTGAGTGGTTTTTTAACAACAGCAACAATATTGACAACTGGATGGGCAAAATCGGAGCTCTTACCGGTTATTTGTTCATCACCAAATGGTTTGGAGTCGCATCCTTTATTTTTATAATTATCCTGTTTAATTCGGGATTAAAACAGTTTTTTCACTTTTCTCCATTTCCATTTTGGAAAACATTGGAATATGGGTTTTTCGGAATTCTGTGGACTCCTGTTTTATTGGGTTTGATTTTCCCCGGGAATGATCTGTTTAGCGGTGTTTACGGATTTCAAATGAATATCTGGCTCACCGATCTTCTGGGTATCCCCGGTTTGATCCTGGCATTGATATTCTGCTTCTTAAGTTTTGTGATCCTGGCATACAATATTCCTTTTCGTTGGTTCAGAAAAAAACCATCCATTGAAATCCCTCTTGAGGAACCATTAAAGATGAAGGAATCCGATGATGAACAAAGAACCTCTGAAACAGGTCAGGTGCAAACACCAGAGACTCCGTTCAATAAGTTCAGGGAGGAGAATTTTTCGCCTACCGGTCCGATTAACCTCGAATTATCTGACCCTTCATATACCGGGGATTTAAATCCGGCCGAAATTGAACTTCAGATTGAATCCCCGGTAAAAGAGAGGGCAGGTAATGGAAAAATTGAACATCAGACTCTTGGAACCCGTTACGATCCTACACTTGACCTTCCCAGATATAAATATCCCACCCTCGATCTTTTGAGTGATTATGGTGGCGAATCGATCAGTGTCAGGAAGGAAGAACTGGAGGCAAATAAGGATAAAATTGTACAGACATTATCGAATTACGATATCCGTATTCAAAAAATAAAAGCAACTATCGGTCCGGCAGTAACCCTTTACGAGATAGTTCCGGAAGCCGGGGTAAGAATTTCCCGCATTAAAAATCTCGAAGATGATATCGCCCTGAGCCTGGCTGCCATGGGAATCCGGATCATCGCACCCATACCCGGAAAAGGGACGATAGGTATTGAAGTTCCGAATCAGAATCCCGAAATAGTTTCGATCAAATCACTTCTCAGCACTGAAAAATTTAAAACTACCCCGTTCGAATTACCCTTTGTACTTGGAAAGACCATTTCCAACGAAACATTCATTGCCGACCTTTCCCGTATGCCTCATTTACTTATGGCCGGTGCAACAGGCCAAGGAAAATCAGTCGGCCTGAATACCATTATTACTTCACTTCTTTATAAAAAGCATCCGTCCCAGGTCAAATTTGTCCTTATTGACCCTAAAAAAGTTGAGTTAACCCTTTATACCAAGATCGAAAGACATTTTTTAGCGAAATTGCCCGATTCGGAAGACGCTATTATTACCGATACCAAAAAAGTTATCCGTACATTGAATTCCCTGAATATAGAGATGGATAGCCGCTATGATCTTTTACGTGATGCACAGGTAAGAAATATTAAAGAATATAACGAAAAGTTCTTTTCCCGGATTCTGAATCCCAATGAAGGACACCACTTCTTACCATATATCGTACTGGTAATTGACGAATTCGCCGATCTGATCATGACCGCAGGACGGGAAATTGAGACACCGCTGACCCGACTGGCCCAATTAGCAAGGGCAACCGGTATTCATTTGATCATTGCAACACAACGACCTTCAGTAAATATTATTACGGGTACAATAAAAGCAAATTTCCCCGCCCGGATTGCTTTTCGTGTAATTTCGAAAATCGATTCCCGGACCATTCTTGATTCTTCCGGTGCCGATCAACTTATAGGTCGTGGTGATATGCTGCTTTCAACCGGGAGTGACATTATCCGCTTGCAATGTGCTTTTGTTGATACACCAGAGATAGACAGGGTGACTGAATTTATTGGCAATCAAATGGGTTATCCCGATGCCTTTGCCTTACCCGAATATTATGATGAAGAAGGAGGATCGTCCAAGGAATTTGATCCGAATGAACGGGATGAGTTTTTCACCGAAGCTGCCAGGATGGTTGTACAACACCAACATGGTTCCACTTCTCTTTTACAACGTAAATTGAAATTAGGATATAACCGGGCTGGTCGCATTATAGATCAACTGGAAGGCGCAGGGATTGTTGGCCCCTTTGAAGGAAGCAAAGCAAGGGAGGTCCGGTTTAAGGATTTACATGCCCTTGAAGAACATTTGAATATGCTCGGTAAATCATAAAATTGAAAAAATGAGGAGAATTATTATGAGAGTTACATTTTCAGGATTATTGCTGATTTTCTCTTTGTTGGGGTTCAGCCAGTCAAAAGATCAAAAAGCGATTGCGCTGCTGAACGAGGTTAGCGCAAAAACAAAAGCTTATAAATCAATCAAAGTCGATTTTACCTATACCATGGAGAACACCAAGGCTAAGATCAATGAAGAAAAAAAGGGCTCCTTGTTGGTTTCGGGAGATAAATATAAAATGAGCGCTTCAGGTCAAACCGTTATTTGCGATGGAAAAACCATCTGGACCTATATTAAAGAATCGAATGAAGTTCAGATCAATTCCCTGGATAACAAAGACGACGCACTCACTCCTTCAAAACTACTGACATCCTACAATGCAAATTATAAGTCAAAAATCATCAGGAGTAGTGAACCGGGCATCGAATCTGTTGAACTAATACCCAATACCGCGAAAAATTTTACAAAGGCAATTTTAGGAATCGACAAAGCAAAAAAGCAGATCAGAAGTTTTACTCTTTTTGATAAAAGCGGAAATACTTTTACGTATAAAATTATAACTTTCCTGACAGATACCCCAGTGACGACTGCTGATTTTTCATTTGATGAAAAGAAATTTCCAGGTGTGGAAGTTATTGATATGCGGTAGTCATGACGCTTCGGCAAACCAAGGATCCGGAAAAGTTAAATCAGATTGCAACCGAAATTCGAAAATCGGTCATTCAGAGCCTTACCGAAGCCGGATCCGGACATTTGGGAGGTTCTCTCGGGCTTGCCGATGTTTTCACCGTTCTATATTTTTCGGTACTTCATCATAATCCCTTAGATCCGAAATGGCCGGATCGCGACAGGCTGATCCTCTCGATCGGACATGTCGCCCCGGTTTTATATGCAACCCTTGCTCATGCCGGATATTTTCCCCTCGTGGAATTGCATTCATTACGAAAACTGGGAAGTCGTCTCCAAGGACATCCTGGCAGGGAACACGGGTTACCGGGACTGGAATTATCTGCTGGCTCACTCGGACAAGGACTTTCCGTTGCCGTAGGCATGGCCATTGCAGGAAAACTTGATCTGCGGATGCATAAAATTTACGCTATCCTTGGGGATGGCGAACTTCAGGAAGGCTCTGTATGGGAATCCGCAATGGCAGCTGCTCATCATCATTTGAATAATCTTATCGTAATAGTTGACCGCAATGGAGTACAAATTGACGGGAAAACTGAAGATGTGATGCGATTAGAGCCATTGGAAGAGAAGTGGAAAAGCTTTGGTTGGCAGGTTGAATGCTGTGACGGTAACAATACCGGTCAATTACTGGAAGCATTCAACAAGGTTTATGGTATCATTGATAAACCATCTGTAATAATTGCTCACACCCGTATGGGAAAAGGAATTAAAAGCATCGAAGGGAATTTCCATTGGCATGGAAAAGTTCCTGATCCGGATCAGGCAAAAGAATTTCTCCGGGAACTTTCCGGAATTGAGCAAACCGTTGATGAAGCATCAGGAAATAAGATCTGATAAAAGGATAGAGCTAAAGTAATTGAAACTTGGTACCTTTCATAAACAGGGGAAATAAACCGACAAAAACCGGATTCGGGGAAGGTTTGCTGGAAGCCGGAAAACGAAATCATTCGGTTATTGCGATCGGAGCAGATATTACCACTTCGGTTGGAATCAATCTATTTGCAGAAACATTCCCGGACCGTTTTATTTCTTTAGGCATCGCAGAACAAAATTGTATTGGTGTTGCAACCGGATTAGCGTTGGAAGGTAAAATTCCCGTATTTTCTACCTATGGTGTTTTCGCTACATTCAGAGCTGCTGACCAAATCAGGATTTCGGTATGTTACAATAATGTCCATGTGATCATCGGGGGTGCGCATGCTGGCGTATCTGTAGGTCCAGACGGAGCAACACATCAAGCGCTTGAAGATATTGCTGTCATGCGGGTGATGCCAAATATGTCGGTACTTTCACCTTGTGATGCAACACAAACAAAGTTAGCCACACTGGCAGCGATTGAAAATTATCAGGGACCTGTTTATATCCGTTTCGGGAGGGAAGCAATGCCTGATTTCACGGAATCATCGCTACCTTTTAAAATCGGGAAGGCACAATTATTCCGAGAAGGTTATGATCTTACCATCGCTGCCACAGGGCATCTTGTCTGGGAAGCCTTAATGGCTGCCGAAGAACTCCAGGCTCACGGGATCTCGGCACGGGTACTGAATGTCCATACCATCAAACCCCTCGACGAGGAAGCGATCGTGCGAGCTGCCCGCGAAACCGGTGCGATAATAACAGCCGAAGAGCATCAGGTTGCAGGCGGACTGGGGGGAGCCGTGGCAGAAATGGTAACAAGATATTGTCCGGTTCCCATGGAATTCGTGGGGATGAACGATCGTTTCGGTGAA
This sequence comes from Bacteroidales bacterium, assembly GCA_023229525.1. Classification (GTDB taxonomy): domain Bacteria; phylum Bacteroidota; class Bacteroidia; order Bacteroidales; family FEN-979; genus CAIVAT01. Next base: position 45,032 of record JALNZC010000024.1, on the reverse strand, counting down.
TCCGGAAATGCTATAGCCTTGATGGAGAAATATGGTATGACAGCATCCATGATTTTCAAATGTGGTTTACGTTTAGTTGATCGAAAAATCAAAAACGGTTAGTATGAAACCAACGCTCCTTCAGGATAGTCGATCTTCACCAGATGCAAGCCGCGTGCGGGAACAGAATTGCCCGCGTGGCTTCTGTTTTTACTTTCAATGATAAGCCGGAGGTCGTCAAGGTCGGTTTTATGTTTACCCATATCAAGCAAGGTTCCTACGATCGCACGTACCATGTTTCGCAGGAATCTGTTCGCAGTGATAGTAAAAACCAATTCATCTCCTCTATTTTCCCACGATGCCAAGGTGACTGTGCACAGATTGGTTTTTGTATCCGAGTTTACTTTTGAGAACGATGTGAAATCTGCTGTATCCACAATAATTTTTGCTCCTTCGTTCATTAAATCTGTATCCAAATATCCATATAAATAAAAGGTATAAGGGGCACGAAAAGGAGTCTTAACCATGGAAATATAATACTTATAAGTTCTTGACAGAGCACTGAAACGGGCATGAATATCCGGGGCTACCGGAAAAATGTAATGAATCGCAATATCCCGCGGGAGATAATTGTTGAGTCTGAAAATCAATTTTTCTCTTTCCGGCTGATACAATATTTGGGGAGAATCAAAATGGGCATAGTATTCAGCAGCATGAACACCGGTATCGGTACGGCCAGCGCCTGTAAGCATGATTTCCGACCTGAGCATCATCGATAAAGTATCCTCCAGTAGTTGTTGGACAGATCCACCGTTGGGTTGCCGCTGCCAACCGTGATAATTGGTGCCGTCATAAGAGAGCCGGATAAAATATCTGGTCAAGGATTGATCTTGCTAACATTATGAATGATCCAGGCAAACCACAGGTCCATTCCCTCGCCGGTTTTCGCAGATATTTTGAAAAACTCAAGGGAAGGATTCATAACCGCAGCGTTGTTAACTGCTGAATCCATCTGAAAATCAACATAGGGAAGTAAGTCTGTTTTATTGATCAGACAGAGATGAGACGATCTGAACATTGCAGAATATTTGACCGGTTTATCATCTCCTTCAGTCACACTCATAACAAGAACTCTGCTGGTTTCACCGAGATCAAACAACGCCGGGCATACCAGATTTCCGACATTCTCTATAAAAAGAAGGGAGTGAGATTTGATCTCAAAAGACTTTAAAGCTTTGTTCACCATGTTCGCATCCAGGTGACATCCCAAACCGGTATTTATCTGTACCACCGGAATACCCAGTTTTGCAATGCGGTCCGCATCCAGCATGCTCTGCTGATCCCCTTCAATCACGTACACAGGGAACTTATCTTTAAGTTTTACGATCGTTTTCTCCAGCAAGGTGGTTTTCCCTGACCCAGGTGAACTAACCATATTGATGCAGAATACTTCTTTCGCTTCAAAGAACCCCCGATTCCGTTCCGCCATCAGGTTATTTTTTTCCAGGATGTCTTTCCCAAGATTGATTATCCTTTTTCCGGTAGCCATCTCTCCGGGGATAATATCTTCATTGTGCGAATGGTTATGGTCATGATCATCGGAATAAGGATGATGATGCGAATGGTTATGGTCGTGAATATGTCCTTGGTCATAGCCGTGAGGATGAGAATGCTCAAATCCCCCTTCAACCGGGTCATCCAGTCCGGCTTTTCTTATTTTGTAGGAACCCGGTTCACCGCATCCACAGATATCACACATAAAAATTTATTTAATGTAAAACAATTTATTTTAATGCAAAACTATCTATTTCTTCTTGATCATTCACAACAAGGGAAACAATCCGCATCGCATCCCCGCTAAGTATCTCTCCGGCCGGCATATTGCATCCGGGACACGTTGTCCAGATTTCTGTCATGGCAAAGACGCGGTCACATTGATTACATCTCCCTGACCCTTTGGTTTGTACAATCAGGACAAATGCATTTTCCAATACGGTATTCCTCATTGCCAGGGATAAAGCAAATTCAAGCGCATCCGCATTCACCCCCGACAAAACACCGACTTCGAGTTCGATCTCCTGAACTGTACCGGCATTGCTTCTTTCGGCCTCCTCAACAACCATATCCACTATGGTCATAGCAAGGGTCAATTCGTGCATCTTTCGTTTTTCAGATTAACAGATTCTCGGCAATTGATCGCCCAACAATTGGTCTATTATCCTTTTTCCACCAGATCTGGTTTTCAGAACAGCCTTTCCGGGGTGATCACCGGTGATTTCCCCGATGATGGCTGCGTTTCTCCCAGTTTTTGTTTGCCTCATCGCTGCCAAAACCAGTTCTGCATCGTTTCCATCAACGACCACTACGACCTTCCCTTCGTTTGCAATATACAAGGAATCAAAGCCAAGGAGTTCGCATAATGCGTCCACCTCAAGGTTGACAGGAAGCAGAGCCTCGTCAATTTCAATCCCGGTGTTGCATTTCTGAGCAATTTCGTTTATCACCGTGGCAACTCCTCCTCTTGTTGCATCGCGCATGAAATGAACATGGCTGGAAGTTTTGAGTATTCGTTTTACCAATGGATAAAGATTGGCGCAATCAGATTTTATATTTGTTCTGAAAGCGAATAATTTCCGGGCTTGAAGGATAGCCATTCCATGTTCACCTGGAGGGCCATTGATCAGAATTTTATCACCTGATTTAACATTTCCACCACTGCTGACAGAAATGAACTTTTCATCCAGTATCCCGATTCCGGATGTATTGATAAAAAGCTTATCGCACTTGCCGGCATTAACTACTTTGGTATCTCCGGTAACAATTCTGACCCCGGCTTTCTTAGCTTCATTTGCCATCGACCTGACAATCCGGGTGAGTTCCGTTATTTTAAACCCTTCCTCAATAATAAAACCAGCGCTGAGGTATGCCGGTCGGGCTCCCGAAACTGCAAGGTCGTTCAGGGTACCGCAAACCGCGAGAGAACCAATATTTCCACCAGGAAAAAAAAGGGGATCAATTACAAAGGAGTCGGTGGTATAAGCAATATTATTGGTCTCCAGGTTAAGAATTGCAGAATCGGAATGACTCCGGATTATCTCATTATCAAAAAAATGGATAAAAAGCTCCGAGATCAGTTTTTGCATATAAACGCCGCCATTTCCGTGGTGCATCAGGATCCGGTCATCGTGTTTTTTCATGCTTTAAATCTATAAAAAACAGAACAGGCGCCCTCGGAAGAGACCATACATGCTCCAATTGGATTCACAGGAGTACATTGGGAAAAAAACAGTTTACAGTCTGACGGACTTTTCCTTCCGGTCAGGATATCACCGCATATACAACCTTTTGGAGGATGACTATCATGTACGGGAACATCAAATTTCAGATTGGCATCATAAGATTCAAATTCAGACGAAACCGCGAGTCCGCTTTTGGGTACAATTCCAAGTCCCCGCCATTCCGTATCGGACTGGGTAAATACCTTATTCATTACAGCCAGCGCTTTCGGATTTCCATCAGCCTTAACAACCCGTGTATATTCATTTTCAACTTTATAATGACCCGCTTCAATCTGTTTCACTAACATTAAAACAGATTGAAGTATATCGACTGGTTCGAAACCGGAAATGACAACGCCACGATGATAATCCTTTGAAAGTTTTTGATAGATCCCATAACCTGTTATTGCACTGACATGCCCGGGTGCGATGAATCCATCAATCCGGGTATCCCCTTTTGCCAGGGCTTCAAGTGCGGGAGGCATCACTTTATGTGCGCTGAGAAGGAAAAAATTCCGGACTTTCTCCTTAGCGGCCTGAAGAATTGCTGCGGCGCTTGCAGGGGCGGTGGTTTCAAAACCGATCCCTAAAAAAACAACCTGTTTATTCCGGTTTTGTTTTGCGATTTCTAAGGCATCCAGTACGGAATATACCATTCGGATATCTGCACCTCCCGCCTTTTCTTTTTCAAGGGATGAGATTGAACCCGGAACCCTGATAAGGTCTCCATAAGTTGTCAATATCACCCCATTCAGTTTCCCAAGCTCGATTGCATGATCAACAAACTTCTGGCTGGATACACATACCGGACAACCGGGGCCGGATAATAGTCTGATGGTATCAGGAAGAAAATCTTTCAACCCGTTTTTATAAATTGCATAAGTATGCCCACCGCATACCTCCATCAGGTTTACAGGCTTAGTGGAGATTCTCCTGATCTGGTGCGACAAATGAACGACCAATGCAGAATTTCTGTACTCATCAATGTACCTCAACCCTTCAGGATTCATTCCGGTTCTATGTTTGATATTTCGTTGAAAAGTCTTGTGGTAACTTCCGCTTCTTCCGGGTCGATCTTTTCTATAGCGAAGCCGGCATGAAGAAGAATGTAATCTCCAACCTCCACATTATTTAATAATAGCAGGCTTGACTTGTATTCGACAGAACCAATAGCCACCGTAGCCTCCGACCCTTCGATACGGAGTACTCTTGCCGGAACACCTAAACACATTTCATACTCCTTCTTTTTGCCGCCACGATCATCTGACCAAGGGCGATCCCGCCATCGTTGGCAGGTACCTGTTGATGGGAAAAAACAAGCAAACCCGATTTTTTCAGCAAGATTGTTGTTTTTTCGACCACATATTTATTTTGAAAAACCCCTCCTGATAACACCACTTTCCTTATTTTCTCCTTTTTACTGATCCGGATGACCGATTCAAAAATAATAGAAATAATTGTGTTATGAAATTTTGTTGCAATCAAAGGGATACCGGTGCTGTTTAAAATATCCAGAACGATCTCCCGGATCATTTCGTCAACTATAATTGTTTTGTCAATTTTATAAGAATATAAGTCTTCACAAGATGAACAGATCAATGATTCAAGCCTCATCGGCGCTTCCGCCTGGAACGTTGACCAGAGACAAAGGTTCATAATGGCTGCTACTGCATCAAATATCCGCCCGGCACTTGAAACTTCAGGACAATTTATTTTCCGGTCTGTCATGTTCAGGATTGACAAAACCTGTTCACGGTCAAGATGGGCCAGAAAAGGAAGAGGAATGTCTATGAATTTTCTTCCAAAAACTCTGTAAAGATATGCGATAGCAGTTCTCCAAGGTTCTTCCACGGCTTTATCTCCTCCGGGTAGAGGGATATATTCAAAATGAAGCAAGCGTTTATAATCGGCAAGGTCACAAAGCAAGAATTCTCCTCCCCAGATTTTTCCATCACTACCGTAACCGGTACCATCAAAAGCTACCCCGATCACCTTTTCATCGATTCCATGTTCAGCCATGCAGGAGGCAATGTGGGCATGATGATGTTGAATACGAACCAAAGGTTGCAAAGCATATTTCTCAGCAAATCTGGTTGAAAAATAACCGGGATGAAGATCGCAGGCAAGTAAACCGGGCTGTACCCTGAACATACGTATGAAATCCTCCAGGGCTTCTTCAAAGAATGTTTGTGTTGCCAGGTTTTTCAGATCACCGATATACATACCTGGAAAAGCTTTATTGCCTTTTCCTACACAAAAACCGGAAGATACATCGGCTCCAAAAGCAATGATATTGTTCACATCCACGGAAAGCCGGACCGGTGCCGGAGTATATCCTCGCGACCGCCTGATTATGCTTTCTTTATTGCCGATTATACGCACCACCGAATCATCTGTCCGATGCACAATTTCACGGTTATATATCAGAAACGCATCTGCTAAACCCTGAAACCGGTCTATTGCTTCTTCATCATCTTTAATGATGGGTTCCGCACTCATATTTCCGCTTGTCAGCACTATTGCAGGTCCGTTAAAGTACCGGAATAATAAATAATGAATTGGCATGTATGGCAAGAAAGCGCCGATGCTTCCCAGTCCCGAATTGATATAAGACAACGCATGGTCTTTCTTTGCTTTTTGCTTCATATCAAGAATAACGATCGGGCGTCTCCACGATGTAAGTACTGCTCTTTCCTGCCGACTCACCTTGGCATATGCTGATAAAGTTTCTATATCCCGAAACATTAGAGCAAAGGGCTTCCCATCGCGTTTTTTTCGGGTGCGAAGCGCTCTAACGGCATGTACATTGAAAGCATCACAGGCCAGGTGAAAACCTCCTATTCCTTTCACTGCAATAATCTTTCCGGCATTCAGCAGATCATTGAGGAGCGTAAGTATCTTTTCAGTATCACCACTCCATCGTTGGTTGAGGACAATCAATTCATAAAATGGTCCGCAATGAATACATGCTACCGGTTGTGCATGAAAACGGCGATCATTGATATCCCTATATTCTGTCCGGCACCCTTCACACATAGGAAATGGGTCCATGGAAGTTTTACTGCGGTCATAAGGCAGGTCACGGATGATCGAAAAACGGGGGCCGCAATTCGTACAGTTTACAAAAGGATAAAACCGTCGCCGGGGGTGCACTTCCATATCCTTCAGGCAATCATCGCAAACAGCAATATCAGGACTGATACTGGTAATTTCATCCGACCGGTTTTCGCTGTCCATAATGGTAAACGAACCAATATTCAAAGGAATGGCAGGAATAGAATTCAACTCTTCAATGATAGAAGCAGGGGGATTTTTTTTTCTGATATGATGTATAAAAGTTGAAATCGCTTCCTTCCCTGCTTCAGCAAAAATTTCAACTCCTTCGTTTGTATTACGAACCCAACCATGGATCCCTGATTTGGAGGCTAAAAGAAAGATAAAAGGCCTGAATCCAACCCCTTGTACCAAACCTTTTATTGTTATAAAACGTGCAGTTTTCATTTATTCAGGAAGAATAACAAAGGTATTATTTGTGTATTAAAAAGAAACAGGATAGCTTTGTTTAATTTAATAAATGTCATTTCGAATGATTAAAAGATTGAAAGAGACTTTCTGTGAACAATGCCCCGAAGGTTATCAGAGTTTCTTTCATACACTTGATAAAGCTGATCTCCAATACATCAATGAACAAAAAAGACCTCATTGGTTTAAAAAAGGTGAGCTCATTTTTGAAGAGGGTAAAAAACCGCAAGGTCTTTATTGTCTGAGAGAGGGTAAGGTCAAAGTCTTTAAAAACAGCTTCGACGGAAGAGAACAAATTACACGGATCTTATTTCCCGGGGAACTTCTTGGACTTAAAGCGGTGTTAAGCGGTAATGTTTATTCTGTCTCCTCTGCTGCACTTGAGGAATCGGTTCTGTGTTTTATCAATAAAACCGATTTCTTTCAATTGATGCTGAAGTATCCAGAATTTTCACGGGCCATTGTCATTTTATTAAGTAAACTCCTTGAACAGGCCGAATTCAGGATGATTTCGCTCGCATATAAACCCGTCAGGGAACGACTTGCCGAAACACTATTATTCCTGAACCACTCATTTCATTCGGTTGCTCCCTCCTATCCACGAACCTACCTTAATGTAACGCGGCAGGATATTGCCAATATTATAGGGACTGCACCGGAAACGGTGATCCGGTTCCTTTCCGAATTTAAAGAATCCAAACTGATTGAGATTAAAGGAAGAAAAATTTTTCTTACTAATATTCGCCGGTTAAGACAAATCGCAAATCTCCCTGCCTGACTTTCCTTTTTTTTTCGCGTGACCAGAGTATTTGTTTCAAAATATGACCAATGTCATTTTTTTAGTGTCGTTAGTTAGTGAACTTTGTTAATAAATTAACAAGACTATGGACCACAAGGATTCTATTGGTGTCTTTTTCTTTGATTTAATGGGAACAGTAAATGATCCTATAAATTATAGTGAATTAGCGAAGTATACACTCGGATTCCAACAGGTTTTACAAGCATGGCACTATTCCGATTTTCCATGGAATGAAGAAACGATAAGGAAAAAGATCGAAACAAATGATCTAAGCAAGATAATTGTCGCCGGCGCTTTACCTGGTACGGTAAAAACCCTCTTCTCCAAAGCCATGTCCATGGCTGGAAAAAATCCATCGTCGGTTATTCTGGTCAGTTTCAATGAATATGGCATTTGGTCGGATAAAGAGATTGAACGTGCGAAGGCGCTTCTGATTTGTGCAATCAGGGATATTCCATATGAAATTGCTGCCATGCCCGGTGATGCTCCTGTAAATCCGGCAACCATGATCATTGGCGGTGGAATTTCGGGAATTCAGGCTGCACTTGAGATTGCAAACGGCAATACCCTCGTTTACCTGATTGAAAAAACGGGGACAATCGGAGGGAAAATGGCAACTTTTGATAAAACTTTTCCAACTCTTGATTGTGCGGCCTGCATTCTTACACCAAAAATGGTGGAAGTGAACCAACATCCCAATATCCGGCTGATGTCCTATTGCGAAGTCCGGGAGGTGACTGGTGATGCGGGAAATTTTACAGTGAAGTTATTGCAAAAAGCGCGCAAGGTAAATGTTACAACCTGCATTGGTTGTGGTACATGCGCCGAGAAATGTCCTGCCACAGCGCCAAGTGAGTTTGATTCAGGTACGACAATGCGAAAGGCGATATATATGCCTTTTCCCCAAGCAGTCCCGAATAAGTACCTGATCGATGCGGAATCCTGCATTTACCTGAAAACCGGTAAGTGCCGGGCATGTGTCAAAGCCTGTCCTGTTCCTGATTGTATCAACCTCGATGAGCCGGATAAAGAAGTTCTGATCAAGGTTGGGAATATCATCGTTGCAACCGGATATAAAACTTTCGATGCTGCGAGGATGGAACAGTATGGTTATGGCAAGTATCCGAACGTACTGGCAGCATTGGAATTCGAACGACTCCTGAACGCGTCCGGTCCGACAGGGGGAAATATTCATTACCGCACCCAGGATAAAAAAGGGAATTGGATATTTTCCACCGAGGCTGAAAAACCTGAAAAGCTGGCCATCATTCATTGTGTCGGCAGCAGGGATAAAAACTACAATAAATATTGTTCCCGCGTTTGTTGTATGTATTCCTTGAAATTTGCCCATCTGATCCTCGATAAATTACCTGAAGCTGAGGTATTTGAATACTTTATAGATATGCGTTCATTCGGTAAAGGTTACGAGGAGTTTTATGAAAGAATCAAAGAAGAGGGAGTTTCAATCATCAGAGGAAAAACTGCAAAAGTAGAGGCAAAGAATGGCAAACTTCTGATACGCGGGGAAGATATTCTGCGATCGGAACTTATTGAAAATATTGTGGATATGGTCATCCTTTCAACAGGACTAGAACCAGGGGAAGATACAAAAAAGATCAGTGAGATGCTGGGTATACCAACCTCGGATGGCGGCTGGCTTGAAGAAGCTAATTACAACACAGATCCTACAGGTACCTTCAGGGGAGGCATAATGCTTGCAGGAACATGCCAGGGGCCTAAAGACATTCCCGACTCTGTGGCACAGGGCTCCGCTGCTGCTGCACGCGTCATCCAGAATATTCTCAGGGGTAGAGTGACTAAAGATATTTCAGGACTTACCCTTGAAGAGATCGAGAACCATATCAATGAGATTTCACCGATTCAAGTATAAGGAGAAATAATTATGAGTATCCGTGTTAACCCCGATCTGAGAAATGAATTGATCCAATTTGGGATCGGCGATTGGAATGCCTGTTATCACTGCGGCACATGCACGGCCATCTGCCCGTTGTCGGAAGAAGGTTTTCTGTTCCCCCGAAAGAAAATCCGGCTCATGCAAATGGGACTTCAAGGTCCGCTTGAATCCAGTGTTGAGCCTTGGTTATGCTATTATTGCGGTGATTGTACAAAAACCTGTCCGCGCGATGCAAACCCGGGCGAATTGATGATGTCGTTGCGACGATATCTGACTTCAACCTATGACTGGACAGGGCTTTCTAAAAAGTTCTATACATCGAAGATATGGGAACTGGCCTGGATTTTGTTTTTTGCTGCACTGGTAATAATATCCTTTCTGGTTATACTCCCCTCTTTCGGATATAAATTCACCACTGAACTCACGGCAGAAGGTGGCGTTAAATTGAATTCCTTTGCCCCCATCCCAATCATAGAAGCTTTTGATTGGATTATGGCGATCATCGTGGCAACCTTGCTTATCTCCAACATCCTCAGGATGTACTATAAAATTATCTGGAAAAACAGCACCACCAAAGTTTCACTCTGGGTCCACATCCGCGAATTTTGGTTACTTATCTTCAACTTCGCCGTTCAACCGAAATTTTCGAAATGTGATGATAAACGTTACTGGGGAGCACATTGGTTCCTGATGTCGGGGTACACCATCATGTTTATTGTTATCGTAGTTTTCCTTCCCTGGTTTCAGACAGAAAAAATCCTACCTGTATGGGATCCTCAACGTTGGTTGGGTTATTATGCTACATTCGGCTTATTGTTCGGACTCGTTATTGCCATCTTCGGAAGGTTGAAAAAGAAAGATATAAAATTCCGGTTTTCACATGTCAGTGACTGGCTGTTCCTTGTCATGCTTACCCTTACGGTCATTACAGGTATCTTTATCCATATCTTCAGAATCAATGGAATGCCCATGGCAACTTATGTCTCATACATCACTCATATGGCTGTCCTTGTTCCGATGATCCTGATCGAAGTCCCTTTCTCAAAATGGTCACATCTTGCTTACAGGCCATTTGCAGTCTATTTCACTCAGCTGAAAAAGAATGCTGTTTTAAAATAAAAGAACGCAACCAGGTACAGAAAAAATATCAACATGGAAGAACCAAGAATAGGCGTTTATATTTGCTGGTGCGGAACAAACATCGCGAAGATGGTTGATGTGGAAGCGGTTTCCGCGGAAGTCGGCAAATTACCCCATGTGGTACTCGCCAAAAACTACAAATATATGTGTTCGGATCCGGGACAGGAGCTGATCGTTAAAGATATCCATGGCCACCAACTTAACCGCGTGGTAGTAGCAGCCTGTTCTCCAAGGATCCATGAACTGACTTTCCGTAAAGCTGTCGAAAAAGCAGGGATCAATCCCTACCTGTTTGAGATGGCCAACATCAGAGAACAGGATTCCTGGGTTCACACCGACCGTACCGAGGCCACATCAAAAGCTATCGACCTGGTCGTTGCAGCCATCCGGAGAGTTCAATTTCATGAACCATTACAGAAACGTTCTGTGAATGTGGATCCGGCAACCCTGATCATAGGTGGTGGAATTTCCGGAATGGTTGCAGCTCTTGAGATTGCGAACGCCGGCAAAAAAGTGTACCTGATCGAAAAGACTGGCCGGTTAGGAGGACATGTGATAAAATTCGACCTGACCTTTCCCCATCTTTCCAGCGCCCGGCAAATGATCAGACCGATCCTGCAAAGAGTTGAAAACCATCCGAACATAGATGTTTTCCTGAATACGGAGATCCGGGATGTTACCGGATATATCGGAAATTTCAAAACGACTATCAGGATAAATGAGACCGAAAGTACCGAGCTCAGGTTCGGTAATATTATTGCGGCCGTGGGACTAAAGCCCTTTGATCCCTCTAAAATTGAAGAGTATGGTTACGGTAAGTTTCCAGATGTGATCACTTCCATGGAATTTGAGGAAATGCTTGGAACCGGTCAGGTTCTGACAAAATACGGGAAAGAACCCCGTAATATCGCAATTATCCATTGCGTAGGCAGCAGGAATAAGAAATATCATGAATATTGCTCCCGTACCTGTTGCATGGTAGCCCTGAAATTTGTCCACCAGATCCGTGCCTCTCTCCCATCAGCAAATATTTTCGAAATTTATGCCGATATGCGTGCTTATGGGAAAGGACATGAAGAGTTTTATGCCCTGACCACCCATAAGCAGATTATCTTCCTCATGTATGATCAGCAGGAACGGCTGCCTGTTATAAGCCAAGCCGACCGGAATGATAACTGCAACATGGTCATCAGGATGAATGAAAAACTGTCTGGTGAATCCATAGAGGTTCCTGTCGATATGGTCATTCTGATGGTAAATATGGAGGCTCATGAAAATGTTAAAGAAGTAGTGCATGCCATCGGTGTCAGTTTATGCGGGAACCAGTTTTTCATCGAGAAACATCCGAAATTGGATCCGGTTGCGACAACTACCGGTGGGGTATATATTGTGGGTACCTGTCAGGGCCCTAAGGATATCCCTGATTCGGTTTCACAGGCCAGGGCCGCAGCTGCACGAATCTTAGCCACAATTGCCACTGGTTCCGTTGCGGTAGAAGTCACCACTGCCAGTACGAATGAAAAGCTTTGCTGCGGCTGCCAGACCTGTGTCAAAGTATGTCCCTATTCAGCCATTTCCTATAATGAAGAAAAACGATCTTCAGAAGTAAACGAGGTGCTTTGTAAAGGATGCGGAACATGTGGTTCAGCTTGCCCTGCCGGGGCGATTACCAGTAAACATTTTACTGACCGCCAGATACTTGCTGAAATTGAAGGAATCATGTCTATGTCATTTAAAGGAGTATAAATATGAGTTACAGACCAACTATCGTCGCTTTTCTATGCAACTGGTGTGCGTACACCGGAGCCGACCTGGCAGGAACTTCACGTCTGCGATATGCTCCCAACATCCGCATCATCAGGGTCATGTGCTCGGGAAGAATTGAGCCGACATTTATTCTGAAAGCTTTCCAACAAGGGGCCGATGGGGTCCTTATTTGTGGTTGTCATCCCGGAGACTGTCACTACCAGGAAGGCAATTACAAATGTCTACGCCGGTTCAAACTGATTCAGAAATACGTTGACCAAATGGGAATAGAAAAGGACCGCCTTCAACTCGAATGGATCAGCGCCAGTGAAGGACGACAGTTTGCCGAACTGGTAAATAACATGACCAAAACCTTGTTGATACTGGGGCCTAGCAAAATTAAAAGTTCACTTGAAGTCGAACATCTAAAACAATAAACCATGCCTTCCGACACCTCAAACCCGAAACCAAAAATTAAACTCGCTATATACTGGGGCGCTGCCTGCGGTGGTTGTTGTGTATCGGTTCTTGATACCCACGAAAAACTTCTCGACATAGTCGCCAACGCCGACTTGGTGTTCTGGCCTATAGCCATGGATATTAAATACAAAGATGTTGAAGCGATGCCTGACCAGTCCATCGATCTAACCTTGTTCAATGGAGCTGTCCGGAATAGTGAAAATAAACACATGGCTGAGGTACTGCGAAAAAAATCCAAAATCATGGTTGCCTATGGCGCCTGTGCTTATATGGGGGGTATTCCGGGACTTGCCAATTTGTATTCCAAAGATTTGATCTTTAAACGGGCTTACGAAGAAAGTGAATCTACGATGAATCCTGATAAAGTACGACCTGTTGTGCAATTCGAGGTGAAAGAAGGAACCCTGAGTATTCCAGAATTTTTTAATGATGTTTATACCCTTAACCAGATCGTCGATATTGATTATTTCATTCCTGGTTGCCCTCCACAAAGCGAAAGACTCATTGAAGTATTCACAGCAATCGTGACCGGTATTGGGTTGCCTCCCAAAGGTTCAGTCGTTGGCGCCCTCGAAAAAACCAATTGCGACGGATGTTTGCGTAAAAAAACTGACAATAAGTTGATTAAGCGGTTCTACCGTCCATGGGAAATACAGGATGATAAAGAAACATGTTTTCTCGAACAGGGGGTTATCTGCATGGGACCTGCCACCCGGGGAGGTTGTGGTGTCAGGTGTGTCGTTGGAAACTCACCATGCCGTGGTTGCTACGGCCCTCCTCCCGGTTCTCCCGATCCGGGTGCAAAAATGATGTCGGCCATTGGTACTATGATCGATGCCAATAAACCGGAAGAAATTGATGAAATCATTGAAACTATTGTAGATCCCGCCGGGCTCTTCTACCGGTTCAGTCTGCCGGGTTCAATTTTAGGGAGGAAACTGTTATGAGCAAAATCACCATCGACCCGATCACCCGACTTGAAGGACACGGAAAGATTGAAATTTTCTTGAACCAGGACGGAAGTGTTGATAACGTCTATTTCCAGGTACCCGAATTGAGAGGCTTTGAAAAATTCTGCGAAGGCAGACCGGTTGAGGAACTACCCACCATTGTCACAAAAATATGCGGAGTCTGTCCAGGCTGCCACCACATGGCTTCCGGGAAAGCCGTAGATGCTGTTTTTGGAGTAGAACCGACACCTACTGCAAAAAAAATCAGGGAACTTTTTTATATGGCACATTTTATCCATAGCCATATCGCGCATTTCTATGCCCTTGCAGCCCCTGATTTCGTGGTCGGACCAACCTCCAATCCTTCTGAGCGCAATATCCTTGGGGTTATTGCTAAAGTCGGACTTGAAATCGGAGGTGAAGTGATCAAACAACGCCGGATAGCCCAGGAAATTCAGGCAATGATTGGCGGACATCAGACACAAGTGATTATGAATATCCCGGGAGGTGTGAAAAAGGGAATCACTGAGGAACAAAGGGATGATCTCGTGAAAAAGGCCGAAGGTTTCATTCACTTTTCCAAGTTTTCGATACAACTCTTTAAGGATGTCGTTCTTGGGAATAAAGATTATGTCGATATCATCCTCAACGGCCCTTATTCATTGAAACTCCACTCAATGGGACTGGTGGACTCCAACAATAAGGTCAATTTCTATGACGGGAAAGTGCGTGTGGTTGATCTGGAAGGGAAAGAGCTTTACAAGTATTCGCCCAATGAATATACCGAATTCGTTGAAGAACGGGTAGAACCATGGAGCTATCTCAAATTCCCCTACCTGAAAAAAATCGGATGGAAGGGATTCGTGGAAGGGCAGGATTCCGGGGTTTACCAGGCTACGCCACTGTCACGATTGAATGCTGCCGATGGCATGGCAACACCGATTGCCCAGCAGGAATACGATGCCATGTTTGCCACATTGGGAGGCAAGCCTGTACATGCCACTCTTGCCATGCATTGGGCACGACTTATTGAGTTGATCTATTCTGCCGAGCATTGCCTGGAATTGTCTCAGGATCCTGATATTACCGGAAAAGATTTGAGAGCACCCCTGACTAAAATTATCGGAGAAGGTGTTGGAATCGTTGAAGCCCAGCGTGGGACGCTAACGCACCATTATTGGACCGATGACAAAGGAATGGTTAAAAAAGTCAACCTCATTGTTGGGACAACAAATAATAATGCAGCTATTTGCATGTCATTAAAAAAGGCGGCCCAGGGTTTAATTCAGAAAGGTATTCCGGCAACAGAAGGAACATTAAATATGATCGAAATGGCATTCAGGGCATACGATCCTTGTTTTTCCTGTGCTACCCATTCATTACCGGGACAGATGCGCATGATCGTCAACTTCAGGGATAAAGATGGAAATGTTTTAAAAACCATCAAAAGGGGATAAAACTGGTACTCCATCTCTTATGAAACAAATCCAGCAAACGGAAAAATCCATTCTGATCGTCGGCATCGGTAATGATATACTCACGGATGACGGTATTGGCCCAAGGTTGGTGAATGATCTGAATAAAGGTCGGTTACCGGAAGGCATCATTTTCCGGCAGGCTTTTTTGGGAGGAATGGAACTCCTTGACCTGATAAAGGACTTCGATGAAGTTATTTTTATCGATGCTTTGAAAACCGGTTTGAACAAACCCGGAACTGTTCACCTTTTTATTCCCCAGGATTTTGAGGAAACCCTGCACCTCTCAAACATTCATGACATCGATTTCCTGACTGCCCTCGAACTTGGTAAAAGGACCGGAATGAGACTTCCCTTTAAGATCAGGATAATTGCAATAGAGATCATTGAAGATCGTGTTTTCAGCACCGACTTCTCTCCTCAAATCAGAAAATGTTATCCTAAAATTCTCAGGAAAGTCCAGGAGTCAATAGAAATGATGTTGTCCGAACAACAAATTTGTTCTACGTCAGGAATACTTAACTGAGATTAACCACTTGACCAGAATATACCGCTACCCTGAGGAGCCCTAATAAATAATCCTTGAGATGTAATGTGTATGAAGCAAATCATGAGCCTTTTCGCTTAAAGGGCCATTAAGAAAAGAGCTATACAATTCAATGATTTCAGGATTTTCATGCGCTTTCCGCAATTCGAGACCCAGGTCTTCAGCATACAAAGCCTGAACCCGTTTCTGGCGGATTTCCGGATTTGTCGGGATGGGTTGGCCCCCACCGCCAAGACATCCACCGGGGCATGCCATGATCTCAATAAAATGATATCGGTTTTTATCCTCCTTAACTTGCTGCATCACCTTTTTAGCGTTTGCCAGACCATGCGCTACTGCCACCTTTAATTCTACTCCTTCCAGAAAATTCCATTCAGGTAATGCACCTTCAATCAGCAAGGCAGCTTCTTTGATCCCTTCCATACCCCTGACCGGTGTTACTACAAGATTTTCAAACGGGACCTCTTTTCCTGTAATCTTTTCATATACAGTTCTCAGGGTAGCTTCCATTACACCGCCGGTTGCCCCAAAGATAACACCAGCGCCTGAGGATCTCCCCATCAAACTGTCGTAGTGATCGTTTAGAAGGGACTTAAAGTCAATCCCGGCTTGGTTAATCATGATGGCTAACTCGCGGGTTGTAAGAACATAATCAACATCTTTAAGTCCATTGGTTCTCATTTCAGGTCTGTCGGCTTCAAATTTTTTTGCTGTGCATGGCATGATAGAAACGGTAACCACATTTTCAGGCTTCAAACCCATTCTTTGAGCGTAAAATGTTTTTGCTAGAACTCCGAACATTTGCTGAGGAGATTTGCACGTTGAAACATGTTCAATGAATTCAGGGAAAAGGTGTTCCATGTATTTAATCCATCCGGGAGAACAGGATGTCGTCATCGGTAACCTGACGGAGGTATCATGATAAACGTAATGTCGTTTCAGTCGTTCCAGAAACTCTGCCCCCTCTTCTACTGTGGTGAGATCGGCCGAGAAAGCGGTATCCAGTACCGAATCAAAACCAAGGCGGCGCAAGGCAGAAACCAGTTTTCCCGTAACCCTTTTCCCCGGTTCAATTCCTAAATCCTCACCTAATGCGATCCTCACAGCAGGAGCTGTCTGCACAATAACGTGTTTGGACGGATCCCAGATTGCATTCCATACCTCTTCAATATAATTTCTTTCAACAAGGGCCCCTGTTGGGCAGCGATCAATACACTGCCCGCAATTTGAGCATATCACTTCGTATAAGGGCTTACCAAAAAAAGTAGATATCTTGGTATGACTGCCTTTATAGGCCACTCCGACCGCTCCGACTCCCTGTAATTGTGTGCAGGTTCTGACACAACGCTGACATCGGATACATTTGGAATCGTCTTTTATAATGGCCGGTGAGAGTGCATCAATATTATCCTTCTTCTCACTTAACAAGTGGATGTATGAAGGATTAATAATTTTAAATTCAGATGCTAAAAACTGCAGTTCACATTTACCATTTTTATAGCAATTGGTGCACTCGGCATTATGTTCTGTCAGCAATAGTTCAATCACGGTTCTCCTTGCATTACGGACGTGTAAACTGTTCGTATGAATTTCCATCCCTTCCTCAGCCGGAGTAGCACAGGAAGCAACCAATTGTCTGGAGCCGGCAAGTTCAACAAGGCAAACACGACAGTTTCCGGCAATTTTTAAGTCTTTATGATAACATAATGTCGGAATCTGAATATTCAAAGCTTTTGCTGCATCCAGAATTGAGGTCCCCTTTTCTACTGAAATCTCCAATCCGTCTATCTGTAACTTAACCTGTTCAGAGGCCTCTTCCTCCTGACGTTTCTTTGCAAACAATTCAAACTTTTCTTCGATCTCATCCTGGGCCAATTGCAATGTTAAACTGATATAATCATACAATTCCTGCCTGGTGTACTTATTATCTCTGACATTCAGCAAATGCCTGATTGTGATGTCATTCACCAAAACAAAAGTATCGCTGATCTCTTTGGCGCTAAAACCACTTTTATATCTTGATGCAGCAATGTCATTGATATAATTGATCATCAGGCTCCTGTCGGCATTTTGAACTGAAGCGGCAAGGACGTCATAAAGGATATTCAGGATTATTCCAAGTTCACTAATATCCATCTGCTGATAATGATAGAATAAAACGGCACTCTCCTGTGCAATCATACGCAGGGTGATGGCAGTAAGAATTTTCTCCTTGCTAGCCATCATGTTCTCATATATGAGCAGGTTAATCCGGAACGAAATATGTTTCAATGCTGCTTCATTCCTGGCATGCCATTCCACAGGATTACTTTTCATTCTGGATAGAAGGAACAGCAATCTTCTTTCAATCAGATATCTTTGGGAGGGATCCCAGTTAAGTTCCTTTCGTGTATAGGAAGAATCCACATTCAATTTCAAATCAACATATTTCAGCATCCAGTAACGTTCAAACGGTGTTGGAGTGAGTTTCAGCTTTCCCATAAGAATCCTGAAAAAAATACCGGGATATGCGAGCAGCCTTGGAATGAATATCGGTTTTACGGGTTCCCCGAAGAAATCACGGGTCGCTATTTCGAACAACTGTTTATGTGAGGTGCTTCCGTCCGGACTTGCAGAATAGATATCAAAAGCAGGTAAAAGGTGACTTTTGTGGATGATGGTCAGCAAAACCTTGGTTAAATCATTGATATGAATATACGAAACTGCCGACTCACCTTTTCCCCCGAGAATCCGCGAATCGTAATTTTTTGAAAGCCATGTATGCAGGAATTTATATAAAGGCGGATACTCACACCAATCGCTGAATACTGCTGCAAAACGAACAACAGATGTTGGAAAATTCGCGGCCCGGAGCATTTCCTCGCCTGCTTTCTTTGTTTTGGCGTAAGAAAAGTCGGCATCAGGTTTGGATTTCTCAGTGACAAATGAACCTACGGGAGGGAAAATGCAGGCAGCAAGTGAACTGGCAAATAAAAACCTTTTGATATTTAAACTCTCAGCTACCTTAATAATATTGCGGGTCCCTTCAATATTGGTTAGTTGATACGCTGAATTATCTGTATAATCGAAATTATAAAATGCAGCCAGATGGACTACAAAATCCGCACCTCCCTGCAATTGAATTTTTCTTATGACTTCCGGTATCTGATTTTTATTCGCAATATCCCATTGAATCCAGTGGATATTAGGATGATGATTAATATTGGCTTCTTTTGACGATCTTCGTGCGATGGCAAATACAAGAAACTGATCTTTTACCAATTCGAGAAAATGCCGGCCGATAAATCCGGATGCACCGGTAATGATGAGTGAAGGAAACTGGGGTTTCATAGTTAAATAGTGTTATGAGAATTAGGAAGTCCGGATTCACTCTTTATTTTGTGAATCCCATTAATAAACATCAGATATAATATTAGTATGACGACACCCATCAAACAATCAAGGACTCCGGAAACCAGCACCATCGGAATCTGCTTTACAAACAGATAATATCCGAAGAGAAACAGGGTAGCAGAGAACTTTGTTATGCATGATAAAATGATCATCTGTTTTGACCCCTTGGGGTTCAGTGCGGCAGTAATATATGCATAACTGATAATTAAATGAAAAACCCCGCCCTGGACTGCAAAGAACTTTTCTGAAAGTGAAAAACCAAAAAATTCTATGACCCGGCAGGGTAATACAATCAGGGAAATTCCAAAGCAAATGGAGTGAATGGCTATCAGCCATAAAACCAGCACGAGGAGCGTGCGGGTTAAAGCAGGAGTAAGGTAAGATGGATGAATCATGGTTACGAGATTTAAGTTCCGGCATAACGTTGACCTGTAAATTTAGGGAAAAAAAATAGAATCTGAATGACTATCTTTCCGAAAATTCTTTTGCTATTCGGAAACATATATTAAACTTTGTATAATGAAATACAGCATGTTGAATATTTGAAACACTTCTTTTCCTATGTTAATCGTGTTAACCGGTTTCTTTGCCAGTGTGGCTCATGTGGTTACCGGACCAGATCATCTTGCCGCAGTTACCCCTTTTTCCCTTGATTTCCGCAAGAAAGCCTGGGTTGTTGGATTTTCATGGGGAATCGGACATACCTGTGGTATGCTTGTAATTGGTTTCATCTTCATCCTATTCCGGGAGATCATCCCCATTGATGCCATTTCCCGGAACAGTGAAAAGCTTGTTGGTTTAATGCTGATCCTGATTGGAGTATGGTCTATCCTAAGGCAAATCATGCTGGGAAAGTCTTTCATGCACAAATATACCCATACGCATCCTCATATTCATCAGAACAATCCTCCCGAACTTCACATCCACAAACATGTTCATGAGGAATCCCACACACATGAACATTCCCATGTGAAGTCCTATCGCCAGCCTGTATTGACTGCTTTAACGATAGGTATCATTCACGGACTTGCTGGTTTCAGTCATTTACTCGCTGTGCTTCCATCCCTCGCTCTCCCATCCCGGATGGATTCTGTCTTGTATCTTGCTTCATTCGGATCGGGAACAATCATTACCATGATCCTGTATACTTTTATGTTGGGTATATTGGCGACCAAACTTGAAGGGGATCATCGTCATGAACTTTTATTCTGGATTTCCATTTTGGGAGGATTACTCGCAATCGGAATCGGATTTTTCTGGTTGTTCATGAGATACCCATCTTAACTGTTCTAATTGAAGAACTCGTGGCAAGACACGTGGATTCTACGATCCCAAAGGAATTTGACTTTTTACCTGCTAGCCCCATTTCAAGCATCGGGGAATGCGTTCACGGGGGTTCAAACCGGGAATGAGAATATGGATAATCAATGGATTGTACATATGAGATTATTTAGACCACCTATAAATATGGGGTTATAACCTACTTTTCACATTCTATTGTTAGTTTATTAACAAAAGAAATGGTAATTTTGCCACCTCCATTTCAAAGTCATTATTTATAACCTTAAAACCAATAATTTAAACTAAATTAAAAATGGCGACAAGCGATTATTTAATTCAAGATTTGGTTGAAAAATATGGCCGGGAACGTACCAGCCTGATGCCAATTCTCCAAGAAGTTGTCCAACAAAAAAACTACCTTTCCGATCAGGACATGACTGAAATTGCAAAAGAACTTGACCTTTCTGCAGCTCAGGTTTTCGGCACGGCCACTTTTTACTCTTTTCTTGACACTGAACCCCGCGGCAAATATGTCATCCGGGTTTGTAAAACCATTACTTGCGACATGCACGGGAAGAAACTAATCATCCAAACACTGGAAGATATGTTAAAGATTAAAGTTGGTGAAACAACACCCAACAAAAAATTTACCCTGCTAGAAACTAACTGCCTTGGATGGTGTCATGAGGGACCTGCAATGCTTATCAATGAGAAACCTTTTTCAGGTCTAACCCTGGAGAGAATCCATGATATTATCAGCGAATATATGCATAAATAATTAAACAATAAGGAGATAACATCATGTCAGATGCGAAGTTAAAAAGAGTAGATCTAATTTTCGGCGAATATTCCAATGTTAAATATAAGGTGCTTGCCGACACCCTGATTCGTTCCAATGAGGAAATATTAAAAGATCTTCTGGATTCAGGTTTACGGGGCAGAGGTGGTGCAGGATTCCCTACTGGTATGAAATGGAAATTTACCGCAGAAACACCGGGAAATGAAAAATATGTAGTGTGCAACGCTGATGAAGGCGAACCCGGCACATTCAAAGATAAGGAAATACTCACCCGTGTTCCGCGTAAGGTATTTTCAGGGATGGCTATTTGTGGGAAAGTAATTGGGGCAAAAAAAGGATTTTTATATCTGCGTGGTGAATATAAATTTCTTTTGCCTGATCTCCTGAAAGAACTTGATCAGTATCATGAATTTTCAAAACAACTTGGTCACGATTTCTCCATTGAAATCCGCCTTGGCAGTGGAGCATATATATGTGGTGAAGAGAGTGCCCTGTTCGAATCAATGGAAGGTGACCGTGGTGAACCAAGAAATAAACCACCTTATCCTACAACATCCGGATACCTTGGTAAACCAACCGTCATCAATAACGTGGAAACATTTGTTAATGTATTGATGATTATGAGGTTGGGGCCTGATCAATATAAGAAACTTGGTACCACCGACTCCCGTGGGTCCAAAGTGTTTTCTGTTTCAGGCGACACCCCCATCCCCGGCATTTATGAACTGGAGCTCGGCATGCCCCTCGAACGATTCGTTGATGAGTTCGGTGATGGCGATACAAAGGCTGTTCAGGTTGGAGGCGCTTCGGGTTTCTGCGTTCCCCGTAAAAAATTCAAGGATACAGTGATCGGTTTTGAAGGCGTTCCCACAGGAGGCTCCATGATGCTTTTCAATAGTTCCCGTTCCATGTACAACGTACTCCACAACTACCTGGAATTCTTTGAAGAAGAGTCCTGCGGTCAATGCACGCCCTGCCGGGTAGGTTGTCAGCAACTCCGCAAGGGGATTGTTGCAGTCAAGAAAGGTGATAAAAAATCCGTTTACCTCGATCAGCTCATGAAACTTAGCGAGAGTATGAAAATTACGGCAAAATGTGGTTTGGGCCAATCGGTTGCTAACTCATTTTCATCAATCGTGAATAATTTCAAAGAAGAGATGATCTACTAAACCAGTATTAACTAGAAAACAGTGAACCAAGATATGACAAAGCAAATTAATCTGACAATTGACGGCATCAACATTTCGGTTGAAGAAGGAAAAACGATACTCGAAGCCGCACGCAGCCTGAACATTCATGTTCCCACCCTTTGCTATCATGAAGACCTCTGCGTTGCGGGTAACTGCCGTGTTTGTGTCGTGGAACAGGAAAATGTGAAAAATCTTCCTGCATCATGCGCTACCCCGGCTACTGAAGGCATGGTGATCCATACCAACAGCATGAAGGTTCGATTGGCGCGTAAACACATTGTCGAACTACTTCTCTCCGAACACAATGCTGATTGTACCAAGTGCTATAAGAACAAAAATTGTGAACTTCAGACACTGGCGTCCCAGATGCTTACCGGCGACCATATGTTTCTCGACCTGGTACCCGATAAAAAATATACCATCGACAGGTTCAACACGGCTATCATTAAAGATGACAGTCGTTGTATCCGCTGCCAGCGCTGCGTGCGCACTTGCGAAGAATTGCAAAGCGTGAGCGCATTGGGCGTTGCTTACAGGGGCGACAAGATGAAAATCTCAACATTTTTTGAGAACCCGCTGTTTGAAGTTGTTTGTACAAATTGCGGACAATGTGTTAATCGTTGTCCGACCGGCGCTCTGATCGAACGGAATTATATTGACCAGGTTTGGGACGCCATTTATGATCCTACAAAGCATGTTGTGGTACAAACCGCTCCTGCTGTCCGTATTGCCCTCGGTGAAGCATTGGGTATGGCGCCAGGAAAAATTGTGACCGGAAAAATGGTTGCCGCACTCAGACGTCTCGGTTTTGACTCTGTTCTGGACACCGACTTCACTGCCGATCTTACCATCATTGAGGAAGGCCATGAACTGCTTAGCCGTCTCAAAAAAGCGCTGGTAGATAAAGATCCGAAAACTGCCCTTCCGATGGCTACTTCCTGCTCTCCTGGCTGGATCAAATTTATTGAACATACTTTCCCGGAATACCTTCCCAACCTCTCTACCTGCAAATCACCACAACAGATGTTCGGCGCTCTTACAAAAACTTTTTATGCCCTGAAACGCAAGCTCGATCCAAAAAACATTGTTTCTGTATCGATCATGCCATGTACGGCGAAGAAGTTTGAAGCCAACCGTCCGGAAATGCGCTCCAGTGGTTACAAAGATGTGGATTATGTACTGACAACCCGCGAACTTGGAATCATGATTAAACAGGTCGGCCTGGAATTTGAGGCACTGCCCGAAGAGCATTTCGATAGTTTCATGGGTACATCCACTGGTGCCGCCGTGATCTTCGGTTCTACCGGTGGTGTTATGGAAGCAGCCTTACGTACTGTATATGAGGTTGTCACCGGTCGCGAAGTTCCATTCGACGGGCTTAATATCACACCGGTACGTGGAACTGAAGGCGAAGTGCGTGAAGCTACCATTCTTATTGAAAAGGTTAAACCTGAATGGCGTTTTCTGGAAGGGGTCGAGTTGAAATGTGCGGTTGCAAACGGTCTCGCTCATGCGAAAACAGTGATGCAGAATGTGAGAGATGGAAAAGCCAATTACCATTTTATCGAAATCATGGCGTGCCCCGGCGGATGCCTGGGTGGTGGCGGACAACCGATCCCCACGAACCGCGACATTCGATCAAAACGGAAATCAGCCATTTACGAAGAAGATATGGGAATGCCGATCCGTAAATCTCATGAAAACCCTGAAATCACTGCAATCTATAAAGATTTTCTTGAAAAACCACTGGGACATAAATCCCATGAACTACTCCATACTCACTATACACCTCGTAAGAGGTACTAGCTATTCTGCTACACTTGTGAGGCTGTCCCTGAAGGACAGCCTTTTTTTTATAAAAAAAACTGCCGTTTCATGTTGACGGCAGCTTTGCGCAAATTTACTAACACATGTATGTATAAAGAACGGAAAATATTCAGATTTTCATGGGTATCTCAATCGGTATTAATGAAGGCTCCTGCATTAAAGGTTATTCAGGTTATTCAGGTTATTCCGGATTATCTTTATCGGTCTTAATGATCACGCGAACGTCTTTCGGAGTTTTTTGGAAATGACGGTACCTTGCTCCGGAATTTGGTTTCCCCATATAAAAAATCTTATCCTGCTTTTCAAACATGGGAAAATCATCAATATCTATGATGATCCGTTTTCCGCCTTTCCTGTCCTTAATGGAATAACTTTTGACCTTATCAAGAGGTATATCACCAATCATATCCGATAAGGATTCCCGGCGGTTGAAATAACGTCTGACTTGCGGGTCGGGGCCAGGTGTCCATTCATTCCATCCAAGGTCTTCCAATTCTTCAGGCGGCATCGGACATTCAGGCATACATGGAAACTCAAACTGATCAAAATGGCCACATGTTCCCAGCTTCATTTTCATTTCCCTGCATTTTTTCCCCAATCCCATGGTGATCACTTTGTCGATTAATTTATGCACCGAATCAGGGACGAGTGAATCCGGCATTTCAATATCCATATTAACACGCAGCTCTTTCATATCTTCCGCAAGTTCCTTCATGTCAATATCCATGTCCTTAACTATCGCATTAATTTCATTCTGATCGATAGGAACAGTCGAATTGAATGTGGTATCGAAAACAGTGGTTTTCCCATTCTTCTCATTCACTATTTTCAGTTTAATAGTTGATTTAGACTCATTTTTTGCAGTTTCCTGCGAAAAAACCGGTCGCAGAATGAAGATGGTCAGAAATACAGTCAATCCTGAAACCAATCTGAATGATCTTAATACTGATAAAAATTTCATAGGGCCTCCTGGGTTTTTAGTTAATATGACAAAACTACTTGCAGTAAGTTACTGAAATTGTTAATGAAACGTTAAAAATGGTTAACAATACGTTAATCTTGTATTGGGTCCCTTTTCTTTCAATATTTTTGTACCATGAATAAAAAGCTTCTCTATTTTCTCATTGCAGGTATTTGTGTTTCATTAGTGGGTATCATCATTGTCCAATTCTTCTGGATTCAAAATGCCATGCGCGTAAAAGAATCGCAGTTTGACCGTGGCGTCAATGATGCATTAGGTAGTGCTGTGAACAAAATGGAAACGAGGGAAAATATGTATTTCATCAGTAGGAATTTTGAAGGGGACAGCATAATGTCAATCGTTCAGGCATTTACAAAAGATACCACCCAAATCATTAAAGACAGACTGGATTCATTGCTTGCTTCGAATGAATTACAACCTTGTATAAAAAAGACATGTCCGGGCAATCAATCCCCACCACCCCCACCTCCACCACCACCATCTCCGGGAGTTGTTCATTACGCATATCATTACAATGTAGTACCGATACAGGAAAATACCGACAGTATTTCATTGAAGATCGAGCGCTTTTTTCAGGAAACACCCGGAACGGCTTTGAATGAGTTTAATTTCAAATGGAATGATCAACTGGCCCTGATAGATTCTATGTTTGAATCGGAAAGTGCATTTTTCCGGCTTCGGGAGGACATTCCCGAGGATGTTCAGATTGCCAACCTTGAAGGAGAATTATTTGTGGAAAACCCCGATCCGCTGGGTCCTCGTTTCTTCCGGTTTCACATGCCTCAAATGATGGATCCCCGGATTGTATATCCTCATCCCCCTAATATGGGACGAAAGAAAGATATTAAGGAAAACAGTATTCAGAAACTGGATAATAAAGCAAGGAAAATCCAGGATGTAATAAAAAAAATGGCCATTGAACTGGAAACAAAACCTACTCCTATACAACAACGAATCAATAAAAAAAATCTCCAGGCGACCCTCACTAAAGCCTTAGCTGATAAAGGAATAGAGCTGCCCTTTGAATTCGCAGTTTTCTCCCCTTCGAACGATAGCAATCCGGTACCAATCCGTTCAAATGGATTTAAAAAAGAGTATCAATCCACAGAACACAGGGTTTCACTTTTTCCCAATGACTTGTTTCAAAAACCTGACCTGCTGCTTGTCTTTTTCCCCAACCAAAAGACACATGTTTTAAAATCTTTGTCACTTCTGCTTTTCGGATCGATCCTGTTTACAATTATTATTATTGTTACTTCAGGAGCAAGCATTGTCGTCATGATCAGGCAAAAGAAAATTTCTGATATCAAGACTGATTTTATAAATAATATGACGCACGAATTCAAGACACCAATTGCTACAATATCAATTGCTGCTGATTCCATTAATAATCCTAAGGTAATTGGAGAACCTGCGACGATAAAAAATTATACGAGGATTATCAAAGAGGAGAATAACCGGATGAACGCGAGAGTTGAACAGGTTTTACAGATGGCCATGCTTGACAGTCATGACTTCCATCTTCGACCACGCGTCGTTGACATGAATTATCTGATTGAAAAATCAGTAGAACACTTCCGGCTACAGATTGAAAAACGGGATGGGGTTATAACAACCTTACTTCATGCAGATAATCCGTTTGTGGAAATTGATGAGGATCATATGCGTAATGTTTTACTCAACCTGCTTGATAATTCGAATAAATATTCCCTTTCAAAACCGGAGATTGATGTCTTTTCATTTAACCGATCAGGGAAATATTATTTTGGTGTGCAGGATAAGGGTATGGGTATGAGTGCTGAAACGCAGCGTAAGGTCTTTGATAAATTTTTCAGACTGACTTCCGGGAATATACATAATATAAAAGGTTTCGGATTGGGACTTAGTTATGTGAAGGCAATTGCTCTTGCGCACCACGGTGAAGTTCACATTTCAAGTGAGCTTGGAAAAGGGAGCCGGTTCGAAATCAGTCTACCGTTGGTTCCGGAAAGTTTCAAGCATGAACATGAGCCTGTTTTGAACAATGGAACGACGGAATAATTCAACAACGCAAATTCAATTCCTTAAGGGAGGAAATGCTATGAATCAACGGATAAAAATTCTTTTGGTAGAAGATGATCCCAATTTCGGAACCATCATGAAATCGTACCTTGAATTGAATGATTTTGAGGTTATTTTAAAAACAGACGGGAAGCAAGGACTTTCTTCTTTCAAAACAATGAGATTCGATATCTGTATCCTGGATGTCATGATGCCGGAAATGGATGGATTTACCCTTGCACGGGAAATTAAAAAGGCAAATAGCCAGATCCCGTTTATTTTTCTTACGGCTAAATCGCTGAAAGAAGATATGCTGGAAGGTTTCAGAACAGGAGCAGATGATTACATAACCAAACCTTTCGATTCGGAAGTCCTTCTTTTCAAGCTTAAAGCCATCCTGAAAAGAAATAACCAAAAGAGTGAAGCTGAAAACGATCTCATTTCAATTCCAATTGGAAAATTAGAATTCAATTATGCATTGCGTACACTAACGCTGAAAAACCAGGTACAGCAACTCTCTCCCAAAGAAGCAAAACTTCTCCGGATGCTTTGCACAGCTAAAGAGGGTATTTTATCGCGTAAAGAAGCCCTGGAAAAGATTTGGGGATCGGATAATTACTTCAATGGAAGAAGCATGGATGTTTTTATTGCACGCCTGAGAAAATACCTGAAGGTCGATCCATCCGTTGAGATTGTGAATATACACGGGAATGGATTCCGTATCATCGTCAGTTAATCTAATGGTTTCTTAGCGTAGCTTATAAATCCCCATAATCTCCATTTGGCCGTATTTCAGCGAATAAACCTGATTAATATAAGGATATTCATGCTTCCTGTATTTGATAAGCTCATCGGGGGAGCTGGGGTCTCTAAAATTGGAAATATAATATACAGGTCCTTTGCCGGGCAGTAACTCGTTGGGTTTGGAAGGAAAAGGGTAATAAGAATCAATCCGGATACTGTAATTCTCCCTAAGCGAATAGTCGAACCACACCCGATGACGTTCCTCCGGTTTTAACAGGAAAGCATTCAGGTATCCCGGAAGGTTAAGTACCTTGACAGATAAGGTATCTGCAGGATCAGCCCTGACAAGATGTTCCAAAGCATCACGATAGGATAAACCCCAATAATCAAGTTCAAAATTATCTGAAGGTTCCGGAGCGATGACATTGAAATAGCAATACTGATGCGGATGATTGTGAATAACTGTTTGAATGTTAGCTAAAAAAGTACCTCCAACAACAAAGAACAGCAACAACTTCCAAGCTTTAGTTTTCCAGGTCTTCCCGGGAAGGTCTAAATATGCTATGAATGATTTGAGAAAATAAATAGCAAAGTAGACGATTGCGGGCCAGAGAAAATAAAAATGCCTCCAGCCATCATAAAGTGTCGAATGAAACAGAATGGCAATGATTATCGGAACCAGGAGCCATCCGGCAACAAAAAGATCCTGTGTAGAATAATCCTGATTGAAGAACTCAGACTTCATGCGAAGGACTCTTATTAGAGCGATCAGCATACCGGCCATGGAAAATACCAGGTAAACCAGTGGCGTTGAAATACCGATCCAAAGCGGAAGATAATACCAAGGAACCTGATTGGTCGGAATATATTTTCCTAGAAACAGGATGTTACCAGCCGTATGCGAGACATCATAATTGAGAAATTTGACGATGATGGCATAGGTACGCCCAAATGGATCAGACCATAGGTACGGATTGGTGGCCAAGACAAAGAAAAGAAACAAAACCGGAAGCAGCATCAGATTTATAAAATGACGCCTTCGTTTAATAGGTAAAATTGGATACTTCACGAAACGAGGTAGTAGTAGAATGAAAACCAGGAATGGAATGAGGATGCCAACCGGTCTGACATTAAAAGTAATGGCTGAAAGGAAAGCCAGCAGCATGACGTGACGAAGCAGTCCTGTTTGAGATAGCCGTACAAAAGAGTAGAATGAGAAAATGAAAAACACCATCACAATAATATCCTTTGAATTATAAAAGGATTCGGCAAAAATGCGTGGATGCAGAAACAGAATCAAACAAGCGATCAACGGATAAAACCAATTTTCAAAACGATTTTTGATAACAAAGGCAAATACGGTCACCCCCATCCAAAAGACCAGGAAATTAACCAAATGACGGAAAAAAAATACTTCCCTGTAATCCTTAAACTGAAATAACCTTTCTGTGGCAAAAAGCAGAACTTCAAAGGCAGCTCCAAATTCCTTATCCTGGTAATCTTCAAGCTTCGGAACCCTATCGGAGAGACGAATTGGTTTTATATCAAAGGTTTTTTGAATATGGTTTATAAAAACGATTCCCGAATTTCGCTGTGTGTTTTCATCCCATGATATTCCATAATCACGGAATACCATGATACCAGAGCCCAGCATGAGTAAGCTTAAAATTGGGAAAAGAAATTTAATAACAGGTTTCAACAGCTTATATCGGATAAACTGAGTCAAATGTAGTGAAAGGAAAGAAAGAAACGTATTGCAGTGATTTCAACATTCATTGTAATTTTTTACAAATGGCTTAACACGCTAATTATAATTAATTTAAGTCAATTTATTTGTGAATTTATTAACATTGTGATTATATTAACACACAATGTTTGTTTGCTAATATAAAAGACTATACTTTTGCAAATAATTTTTATTTGTGATTTATTTAACAGAAACAAACATCATTTCCTGATACTCATTCGCATAGAAACATAGAAACCTTATGTCATGATGAAAATCAGATCCAAAGAGGAATTAAACAAGTTAAGGGACGTGTTGAAAGCAAAGGCTGCTGGCTTAGCACAAAAGGATAACTCCAGCAGTATCATCCAGGTTAAAGTAACTATGTCAACCTGTGGTATCGCATCGGGATCCCGTCCTATTTTTGATTTTTTCAAGGAGGAACTAGCGAAACGCAACATTCCTGCAAAAGTTAGTCAATCAGGGTGTATGGGATTTTGCTATGCAGAACCTACGGTTGAGATAACCATTCCGGGAGAGAATCCTGTAATATTTGGTTTTGTGACAAACAAAAAGGCAGATGAAATTATTGAACGTTTTATACGTAAAGGAGAACTGGTAGAGGGAATAATCCCGCAGGATTACGAAACAGTTATATTCAATTAGTGAAGTGAGGGAATAACCATGACCAGTCAGATCAGAATAGCATTACGTAATTGTGGTATCATAGACCCTGAGCAGATTGAGGACTATATTGCCCGGGATGGATATATTGCCCTCGCCAAAGTGTTGACAGAACTCTCTCCCGAAACTACCATTGATATCATCAAGAAATCCGGTTTGCGCGGTCGTGGTGGCGGTGGTTTTTCTACCGGATTAAAATGGGAGATAACCCGGAAGGTTCAGGCAGCTCAAAAATATGTAGTTTGTAACGCGGACGAAGGCGACCCCGGTGCATTTATGGACCGCTCCATACTTGAAGGTGATCCACATTCGGTATTGGAGGCAATGGCGATCAATGGTTATTGCACTGGTGGCAGTAAAGGATTGGTATATATCCGCGCAGAATATCCCCTGGCTGTTGAAAGACTCAAGATCGCTATAAAACAGGCGAAGGAATACGGATTTTTGGGTGAAAATATTTTAGGCGCCGGTTTTAATTTCGACATCGAGATCCGTTTCGGTGCAGGAGCCTTCGTGTGCGGCGAGGAAACAGCCCTCATTCACTCTATGGAAGGGTTACGGGGTGAACCTACTGTGAAACCTCCTTTCCCCTCTGAAGAAGGATATCTCAGGAAACCAACCAATGTCAACAACGTTGAAACCTATGCCAATATTCCGGTAATTCTAAACAAGGGATGGGAATGGTTTTCCAGCATTGGTACCGAAAAATCCAAAGGAACCAAGGTATTTGCGTTGGCCGGAAAAATCAATAAAGTTGGACTAATCGAAATCCCCATGGGAACCACTCTTCGCGAAGTGATTTACGAGATTGGCGGTGGCATTCAAAACGGGAAGGAATTCAAGGCTGCTCAAACCGGAGGACCTTCCGGAGGCTGTCTTACAAAGAGGCATCTGGATATACCCATCGATTACGACAACTTGATCGCAGCGGGTTCCATGATGGGCTCAGGTGGCCTCATTGTCATGGACGAAGATGATTGTATGGTATCTATTGCCAAGTTTTACCTGAAGTTCACTGTTGAGGAATCCTGCGGTAAATGTTCCCCTTGTCGTATCGGAAACAAACGTTTGCTCGAACTTCTCGAAAAGATAGTCCAGGGAAACGGTACTATGGAAGATCTCGACAAGTTGCGGAACCTCAGCACAGTTATTAAAGATACCTCACTTTGTGGTCTTGGTCAATCATCTCCAAACCCGGTTTTATCGACCATTGAAAATTTCTACGATGAATATTCTGAGCATATAAACAAAAAGAAATGCCGCTCGGGGGTTTGCAAAGCGCTGATGCAATATCTGATCATTCCCGACAATTGCATCGGATGTACACTTTGTGCCCGTAATTGTCCGGTGAATGCCATTACCGGTGAGCGCAAGCAAGCACATCTGATTGATCAGGAAAAATGCATCAAATGCGGAGCCTGCATGGAAAAATGCAAATTCAACGCAATCATAATCAATTAACAAGGAAGGAACGTTATGAATAAGGTAAAGCTGATCATTGACGGAAAGACCGCAGAGGTTCCTGAAAATACAACGCTTTTAAAGGCAGCCAAAACTATTGGCATCGATATACCTACGCTCTGCTTCTTCGAACTGAAGGACATGAACATTGAAAACCGTCCGGGCGGATGCCGCATTTGTGTGGTTGAAGTCAAGGGAAGACGAAATCTCGCACCAGCCTGTAATACTTTGGTTGCAGAGGGTATGGAAGTTTACACACACAACATCAGGGTATTGAACGCACGCAGAACCGTTCTTGAGCTAATTCTCTCAGATCATCCTGCTGAATGTCTTACCTGTGCTAAATCGGGAAGTTGTGAGCTTCAGAGCATGGCACAGCAACTGGGCGTGAGGGAACTACCCTACCAGGGTGAGCAGTCGAAGTACCGAAAGGATACTTCGCCTGCCATCATCCGGGATATTGACAAGTGTATCATGTGCCGGCGGTGTGAAATGATGTGTAATGATGTTCAGACGGTTGGTGCGCTTTCTGCCGTCAACAGAGGTTTCATGGCAGTAGTAGCTCCGGCATTCGAAATGAATCTCGAGAAATCTCCCTGCACTTATTGCGGACAATGTGTATCTGTATGTCCCACCGGTGCCCTGACCGAAGTTGACCACTCTGGCAATGTGATCAATTCTCTTGCTGAGCCTGCTAAAACTGTGGTTGTACAAACAGCACCTGCCGTCCGGGCTGCTCTGGGCGAAGAATTTGGCCTTGCGCCAGGCACCCTTGTAACGGGTAAGATGGTCGCCGCACTAAGACGACTTGGTTTTGACTATGTTTTCGACACTGACTTCGCAGCTGACCTTACGATCATGGAAGAAGGCGCCGAACTACTCGACCGTCTTACCCGTTACCTCAAGGGTGATAAGGATGTGAAACTACCTATTCTCACTTCCTGCTGCCCCAGCTGGGTCAACTTCTTTGAACACTACTTCCCGGAAATGAGGGATATCCCATCGACGGCAAAATCACCGCAGCAAATGTTCGGTCCGATTGCCAAGGAATACTTCGGAAAAAAGCTGGGTATAGATCGCCGGAATATGATTGTTGTTTCCATCATGCCCTGCCTCGCTAAAAAATATGAATGTCAGCGTGACGAGTTCAAAGTGGACGGCGATCCCGATGTTAATTATTCCCTGTCGACCCGTGAACTTGCACAATTGATCAAGCAGGCCAATATTGATTTCAATTCATTACCTGAAGAAAATTTTGATAATCCTTTGGGTGAATCAACCGGGGCTGCGGTACTTTTTGGAAATACCGGAGGAGTAATTGAAGCGGCTTGCCGGACTGCATATGAATTGTATACCGGGAAAAAACTTGAGAATGTGGTATTTGAAGAATTGCGGGGAATGGAAAAAATACGCCATGCAACGATTGATTTCAATGGTATACCAATAAATATTGGAATTGCTCATGGCTTGGGAAATGCGAGAAAATTACTGGAAGATATCCAAGAGGGAAAGAGCCAATTTCATGCCATTGAAATAATGGCCTGTCCGGGAGGGTGTATTGGCGGTGGTGGACAACCTTATCATCATGGGAGATCAGAAATCCTGAAACAAAGGGCTGCAGCCATTTATCGTGAAGATGCAGCAAAGTCCATCAGGAAGTCGCATGAAAATCCATTCATTATTGAATTGTATAATGAGTTCTTAGACAAACCGTTGGGTAAGAAATCGCATCACTTTCTGCATACCCATTATTTCGATAAAAGTGCAGGTGCGTTTATTGATGAATAATACAAAGAGACGACATAAAGATAAGTTAATATGGCAAAGGTGAAACTTTCGGAAAAGAAGCTTGATGAACTCAAGGAAGTTTGCAAATCCTTTAACAATGATAAAGGTGAACTTATCAATGTACTTCATAAAGCACAAAGTATCTTCGGTTATCTTCCTGCTGAACTTCAGGAAATCATTGCAAAGGAATTACATACTTCTGCTGCTCATGTGTATGGTGTTGTGACCTTTTATTCTTTTTTTACCATGACGCCAAACGGGCAACATCCCATTTCAATCTGTCTGGGTACAGCCTGTTATGTGCGAGGGGCTGAAAAAGTGCTGGAAGAGTTCAAGCGGACTTTAAATATCCAGGTTGGGGAGACTACACCGGATGGAAAATTTTCATTGAGTTGTTTGCGTTGCGTAGGTGCCTGTGGACTTGCTCCGGTGGTACTTGTTGGTGAAAAAGTTTATGGTCGTGTTTCCCCTGACGGGGTTAAAGATATTGTTGCAGAATACAACAATTAAGTGTTTTTTGGTTAATACACGAATGGTGAAACCTGACGGGAGCAATTCCGTCAGGTTTTCGCTTTTCATGGATTTTGAACTATTAATCTCAATGTATTCCGGTCAGTCCCCGAATGGATCGCCAACAGATATATTCCATCAGCCAATCCCGATGAAGATAATGCATAAACATAACGCCCTTTTTTACAGTAACCGTCTAGTAGTGTCAAGACTTTTTTTCCCATGATATTCACAAGGGTAAGTTCAACATCCTCATCATTCAATATTTCGAAGGCGACCCAGGTTTCTTTTGAACATGGATTGGGTGAGGCAGTTAAATAATTGAAGTTGTGAATTAGCACAGGTAAACCAGTGATATTTTCATAAGCGATAGAATTATTGAAAATCTCAGAAACAAACTGAGGAGCAACCAACGCTGTTGCGGCGGCGTTCGGATGAGAATCTCCGGGGCCGGCTGCATAGTAAGCCAACATCATTCCGTTAGGTCCGGTCAGTTTATGAAAAAAATCAAAAACATAGACATTTGAAGGAAAGACACCTGTTTGGAGATCGAGACCTTGAGCCAAGGTATCTTTTGCCCAGGTACAGAACCAATGTGACAAGAAGGCTTCAGACGGATTTGTAGAATTTGGTTCAAGGGGTGCATTGGTCCAGATAACGAAAAAATTTTCCGGATGCTGTCTCATCACTTCGATAATATGACGCCAGTGCCACTTATAGTTATAGACCGTTTTCATTTCAGGTGACAATGTATCGGTGGGTTGACCTGCTTCACTCATGGCTGAGGCAGGGAAGCAGGTTTTGATAACAATTATCTTGTTTCCAGGAAGATAATATCCGATACCGGTTACCGGGTTCGGATCTTCAAAGAAGGCATGCTGGGTTACCCATTCATTGTCGCCTGGCGCCCACCATTCTTCATTCATTGTAACTGCATCTGTACCGGTATATCCATGAAGGGCGTTATACTCATCTATTTCGAGTGGTACAGATGTGTTGCTGCCATTGGGGCCCCAGATACAACCTCCTGTTGAGTGGTGCAGGAAGATCCCGCTTCTGAAATGATTCTGTCCCTGACAAAATGAAATATTTATCAGAAAGACAGCAGTAATGATGAATTTTTGTCCCATATATTGAGAATGAAATGAAATAAGTTTAATAGAAGGTCATCGATACCTCTTTAAGAAATATCTCCTCAAGGGTTCTGGCGATGCGATGCACAACAGTACGACGTAATTCCAATTCTACCGGTAATGTAGGATCCTGATGGGCAACATTAATACTGGTACCGACAAGAAAATGGATCTCATCGCATTCCAGGATCATCCTGATTATCTCGTCGGCAGGACCTTTACCTAAATTGTAATTCTTGTTGTAACTTTTCAGCATTTCGCTCACCTTACTCAGGGTCAGTATCCCTTCAGTGATAAGATCTACCCCATTCATATGTGAAACCGGAGGCAGATCAGGGTCAAACATGACAATGGTATCGTGAATTTTCTCACTCCATTCACGTGCAACCATATCACTTGTTGTCGCTCCGCAAATGATTTTTTGTCCCTGAAATTTTTTGAATATGCTGCAGAAGAGCGGATCTTGTTCACGATTCTGGGGTGGTCCGGTACAGATCATTAATTTTCTTGGTTCCCTGAAATAGATAACACCGCAACTGATATCGTCCAGTGGATGAAAATTATCATTCATATTGGCTTTGTTGATAACTTTAGAGGCCAATTTAACCGCCGAAATATCATGTTCATCCTGGATGATTTCTATCACGAAATTTTCCAGGTTACTGATTCCCAAGCCCATCGGATATTTTTCACTTCCAAGGCCAGACTGGGTAACACCATCGGTACAAAACACGATACGATCTTCTTTCCGCGGCCGGTATTTGGCGGTCAGGACTTCTTTACCCGCATGCTTTTCTCCTTCCAGAATAATACAATTCCATTCCAGTTCGTGAAGCCGTATCCCACGGAACACTATTGTTTTCGGATTTTCGTATTCAAGTATTGTCACTTCCCCTTCAACATCGATTTCAACAATTGTAAAAGTTGAGTAATTCATATGTTTCACGCTATCGACCGGTAAAGTTCCCATGATTATTTCGGCGATTTTCTGAACACTTTTATGTTCCTGCGTGAAATTTACTGCGAGCGTGGCAGTGAGTGTACCCAATATATTAGCCTTGATTCCGTGTCCCATCCCATCGGATAAAACAACAATGATCCGTCCCTCCTCTTTGATCCGGCGGGAAATAAAAACATCACCGCAAACCCGGGCATCACCGTGATTTTTCTGCTGACAGGTTACCTCAATGTAAAATTTTTCGTCCACGAAGGAAATTTACGATTTTGTTGGATTCTTATGGGATTCGATGACAGAGTTGAGCATTTGTTCTGTTTTGGCAGCTCCTTCCCCGAGCAGATATGCGATTTTCTGAACGGTATCAAAACTTTCATCAATCACCTCGGTCAAACGCTTAACAATTTGTTCTTTCCTGACTTCCGGTGCATACATGTCGCGTAAAATAGCACCTACATATTTATGACTCCGGATAGGAAAGATGGAAACACTGATTTTATTGTCTTCATGTTGAACATCTTTATTTTCTATCGGTTCATCGGTAGCGAGGACATAAGAAAACATTTTATAGATGTGAATCGGAAGAAGTGCTTTTAAATCGGCACCAGCAAGTCCGGGAATGACCTCATCAACCATTGATGCTTCTTCTCCCAGAATACGAATAAAAGCATTATTTGATTGAACGATCTTCAATTTTTCATCAACAATGACAACCCCGGAAAGGAGCTTCTGAAGCATGGTGGAGATAATATCGCCGGTTTCTTTCTGAGCTTCCTGTTCCTGTTTCGCTTTTTCTTCAGATTCCTTCAAAGCGACCTTTATCCTTGCCAGTTTTTCATTGGTTGTCCGAAGCGTTTTGATGTATTCCTGCCGGTTTCGTCTGCTAAAAACATGGCACATATCGGTCGTTGCAAGTCCCTGGGAAATGGCTATGGCAAATTCACGGCAATTTGTATAGCCACAGGTTTCGCATCCAACCTCATTATCCTTTTCTCCTTCCCGTTTGATCATTTTCAATATTTCATCGATTTTCTCTTCAGGGGGAATTGGTAACCGTTGGTCATCAGCCAAAAACTGACGGGAAAGGTCAATATTCTCACAGGAGGATATATCTGTGTTCCAGGTGGTATTGTCAACTGTATTTTGTCTTTTGTTGGCATAATCAACGACGAGTGACATACGCACGAATTTTTCTCCTCCTGCAGAAGTTCCGGGTCCCATCAGGCAACCGTCGTCATAAAAAATATTGAAGTGGCGTTTTATCATTTCAATTCCGGAATCGAATTCTTTTACGGAGTTCAGCATATTGTGGCGTCCTTCGGATGTGATTACGTTTCCGGTCAGCAAATTCTCATTGATATCAACACACTGTAAGATTCCATTACTGATGGGATAAAGATTACCCTTAAACCCGTAAGGAGGATCAAAATCAGAAAATTCCAGCTGGCTCTCACGGATATTAAACATGGTAAAGAGTTGCCGTAACTCAACAAAAGTGAGAACAGCGTCAATTCTTGCATCTCCTTCAAATTTCAGCGCTTCATCTTTAGTAGCAATACAAGGGCCGATGAATACGATTTTTATGTCGGGTCCATACTTTTGCCGGATGACTTTTGCTGTGGCAACCATTGGAGATACAATTGGGGCCAGGTTGGTAATCAACTCGGGATAATATTTTTCAATAAATGCGACAACGGATGGGCAATTGGCAGAAATGTGATATTTTCCTTTGAAATTATTAAATATTTCCTTGTATTTCCGGGCGACAAGATCAACCCCGAAAGAGGTCTCACTGACAAGAGAGAATCCCAGTTGTCTGATCATCTCTACAAACTTCCTGTAATCGGTTATATCATGAAATTCACCGGATATCATCGGATCGCAGATGGCTGCAACTTTCTGGCCGGATGAAAGCAGTATTTTG
The DNA here is from genome assembly GCA_023229525.1 of Bacteroidales bacterium. Classification (GTDB taxonomy): domain Bacteria; phylum Bacteroidota; class Bacteroidia; order Bacteroidales; family FEN-979; genus CAIVAT01. Next base: position 6,764 of record JALNZC010000024.1, on the reverse strand, counting down.
GTTTCTTCAATTGAACTCCTGTAAATAATTGCTCCCGGAGAGCAGGCCCGGTAGCAACTTCCACAACCTATACAGCGTTCAGGAATGATTGAAGGAAATTCAGAATTAACATCAACCCTGATGGCATTTACAGGGCATATCCTGACGCAGGAGTAACACTTGATACAGAATTCTTGACGAATTTTCAACAGGGGATCCGTAAGCATAGTTCCTTATAATGAATTCAAAGATATGAATATCTGTGGGTTTTTAAATGGCTTACCTTAAAAAAAAGGGTTAACAGTCAATTGAAACTATTGTTTATTTATTCACAATGCTAATATTTTCACAAGTAAAATTTTTTCATTTCATTTAAAGATGTATATTTGTATGGAATAAATGATATATGAATAAACAATGGACCAACAATTTATAAATATACTTTCAGAATACCCTGCCGGTAAAAAAGAAGGTTTACTCCCTATTCTTCAGGAAATTCAGAAAGAAAGGGGCTTTCTGACCGAAGACGTTCTGGCGGATGTTTCTTTACACCTTAATCTTCCCATTAATAAAATATATGGTGTCGCAGCTTTTTACGATCAATTCCATTTTCATCCTCATGGCCGGAATCATTTCCGAATCTGCAATGGAACTGCATGTTATTTATTCGGTTCCTCCACTTTTTTAAAGGAACTGGAAAAACAATTAAAGGTTAAAGCCGGAAGTACGAGTCGTGATGGAAAATTCAGCCTTGAAATTGTCACTTGTTTAGGCTCGTGTGATCAGGCGCCGGTAATCCTCGTGAATGAAACATATTACACCCGCGTCACACCCGGGGACCTGAACAAGATCATTCATTCATTAAAAGACAAAGAAGAATAAAATGTCAGCTCCAAATACCCAACAAATAAAAGACTTTCTGGTTGAAAAAATCGTAAAAAACTATTCCGGTTTTTTTGATAAGGGAACTGCAGACTTGCTCGCTCAGATTAAAAGGGAAAAAATTTCACATCCGGTTGTTTATATCGGGATGGGTACATGTGGGTTGATCGCCGGATCGGATAAAACTTTCAGGGCTGCTGAAAAGTACTTTGAGGAGAATAAAGTGGATGCAGAATTGGTAAAGGTTGGTTGTCTCGGACTTTGTTCCGCTGAACCATTGATGGATGTTCAGTTACCCGGAAAGACGAGGATATCATTTCAGCATGTCACGGAAGAAAAGGTTGAGGATTTGCTGAACGCTGTCTTTCATCATACGGTGATGTCTGAAAATGCAATAGGGCAATACCGTTTTCATTCACATGAAGAGTGGCCTGGTCTGGGGTATATTGAGCAACTTCCTTTTTTCGCGTTACAACGCAGGAATGTACTCCGCAATACAGGAAACATTTCACCATTTAATATCAATGACTACCTGGCCAATGGCGGTTACAGATCATTATTTAAAACTGTTCTGAATTATACGGCTGAAAAGGTTTGTGAGATCATTGACCAGAGTGAATTAAGGGGACGCGGAGGAGGAGGATATCCAACCGGTAAAAAATGGTCGGTAGCCTTAAATACCGGGAGTGATCAGAAATACCTTATCTGTAATGCCGATGAAAGTGATCCTGGAGCATTTATGGACAGAACCCTGCTGGAAGGTGATCCACACCGGGTCATTGAAGGGATTGCCATTGCCGCATACGCAATTGGAGCCAACAAGGCATACATTTATTTGCGATCCGAATACAAGCAATCCCTGTCGATTTTACAGAATGCCTTGCAACAAGCGAAAGAATATGGTTTTTTAGGTGAAAATATTTTCGGGAGCGGGGTTAACCTCAATATTTTAATACACCAGGGGGCTGGTGCATTTATTTGTGGTGAAGAAACAGCTTTGATTGCAAGTTTGGAGGGTGGACGCGGTATCCCGCATGAGAAGCCTCCCTATCCTGCTGAAAAAGGCTTGTTTGGACATCCTACCATCGTCAACAATGTTGAAACCCTTGCCAACATTCCGGCTATTTTGGAAAATGGTCCATTATGGTTTAAATCCATTGGCAAAAAAGGAAGCACCGGCACCAAAGTCTTTAGTCTTACTGGTAAGGGAGTTAATTCAGGCACCATTGAAATTCCCATGGGGATTAAAATTTCTGATATTGTTAATTCGATTGCCGGTGGAGTTAAGGATGGTAAGAAGTTGAAAGCTGTTCAATTGGGCGGCCCGTCGGGCGTTTGTATACCCTTGAAGGATATGGAAACGGAGATCGGGTTTGATTCTTTGCAGGTGATCGGTGCATCTCTTGGTCTGGGCGGACTTATCATTCTTGATGAAGATACATGTATGGTCAATCTATGCAGGTACTTTATGGAATTCCTTCAGAAAGAAAGTTGCGGAAAATGTATTCCATGCCGGGAAGGAACGAAAAGAATGCTGGAAATACTGGATAGTACTATCCGGCGACCTAAGGAAGAGGGTTCTCACGATACACTCGAACGGTTCAAAGGTGTTGTTCAACTAGAAACGTTGGCTGAGGTAATCCGGGATACCTCATTATGTGGCCTTGGTCAAAATGCCCCAAATCCTGTTCTTTCAAGTTTGAAATGGTTCAGGGAAGAGTATGAAGAACATATTTTCGACCGGAAATGCCAGGCTGGTGTCTGTCATGATTTGAGAACATATTTTATTGATCCCGAACTTTGTACAGGGTGCAATGTTTGTCAGAAAAAGTGTCCCGAAAATGCCATCATTGGTTCGGTAAAAATGCCTCATTTCATTATTGAATCAAAATGTACTGGATGCGGTATTTGCTTTGACAGTTGTAAATTCAGCGCTATCTACTTTAAATAATCGTAAAAATGCAATTTGATATTGAGATCAATAAAGAGCATGTAACTGCGAAAAAAGGGGAAACCATAAAAAATGTTTTGGACAGGATCGGTATAAAAGTACCTACATTATGTTATATGAACGGTTTTTCTCCGACCGGAAACTGCAGGATGTGCGTCGTAGAGGTAGATGGTATTCCAGGTCTAGTACCTTCCTGTTCTCATCCTGTCGAGGAATGGATGAAAATAAGGACACATTCTCCCAGGGTTATCAAAGCACGTAAAACACTGGTTGAACTGCTGCTCGCAAGTCATCCAAACGATTGTCTTTATTGTGAGAGAAATGGTCAATGTGAACTCCAGGCACTTGCTGCAGAATTGGATGTCCGGGAGCGGAAATACCAATCGAAACGGAACTCAAACCAGATTGACAAAGCATGTCCCAGTATTGAACGGGATACGGCCAAATGTGTTTTGTGTGGAAGATGCATCAGGATTTGTGATGAAATCATCGGGGTTGGTGCGATTGATGTGATTGGTCGCGGGAGTGAAAGTCGCATCGGGACTACTTACAATAAAGGATTAAATGTAAGGGCTTGTGTAAAATGCGGACAATGCATTCAAGTTTGTCCAACAGGGGCTCTGTCGGAAAAACAAACATTCCAGTCTGTAATTGAGGTCCTGAATAATCCTGATCTTTATCCGGTCATCCAGTTTTCCCCGACAGTTCCAGCCTCCATTGCCGAGGAATTCAATCTGAAAACCAACAAAGATATTTTGAACCTTTTCCGGGCGGCATTGAAGAAAATGGGGTTCAGACAAATATTTGACACATCGATGGCAGCAGATCTGACCATTATGGAGGAGGCTGCTGAATTTACTGACCGCTTCAATAAACATAGATCCCTTCCGATGTTCACTTCGTGTTGTCCATCATGGGTTAAGTTTGTTGAAGATATCAGACCAAAATTTCTTGAAAATCTTTCATCTGCCCGTTCTCCACAGCAAATGATGGGGAGGTTAATAAAACAATATATCACCAGTTCAGCCGGGCAGAAGTCTAAAAATGTTTTCATAGTTTCCGTGATGCCTTGCACCGCCAAGAAATATGAAGCAGGCCTGGATAACCAGAAGGAATCTGAAGTCCCATTTGTCGACGCTGTAATTACCACAAGGGAGCTGATTAAAATGATCAGATTACTTGGTATTGATTTTTCAGGATTGGAACCTGAGCCCAATGATTCGGCTTTCAGTATCCGAAGTTCAGCAGGCAAACTTTTTGGAATTTCCGGAGGGCATCTTGAAGGAGTATTAAGAACCATCGGTTTCATGATGACCGGTCAGGAGATGAATCCCTTGAAAATAAATGATCTGCGCGGATTAAAATCGCGAAAAGAGACCCGGATAAAGATCGGAAAACATTTCATCAATGTTGTTTCTGTAAGCGGATTGGCCAATGTGAAGACCCTGCTTGATGAAATAGAAGCCGGGAGAAATGATATACACCTTGTCGAAGTCATGACTTGTCCTTTCGGATGCATTAACGGTGGTGGGCAACCAAAAGGTTCGGATGAAAAGAGCCTGAAAATGCGAATGAAAACTATTTATGATGTAGATGAGGAGGAGATCATCAAGGTGGCTCACAAAAATCCAATCATCAAGGATCTGTATGAAAAATTTCTTGCCAAACCCAACAGCGACAGGAACAAAGAGCTCCTTCATGTTTCACGTTGTCCAGTCGAGTTGTAATGAGTCAGTCCTATCACCGGCAATTGGTTTTCACTGTGACAGACAGATGCAGGGTTTGTTTTACCTGTGTCAGGGAATGTCCGGTTAAAGCCATTAAGATCATCAATGGCCAGGCAGAAGTACTTAACGACCGGTGTATTGGGTGCGGGAATTGTGTTAAGGTATGCAGCCAGGGAGCAAAATACCCTTTAAATTCCATCGTTGAGGTTGAAGAATTACTTTCTTCCCAACATCTCATAGCCGCTTGTGTTGCGCCCAGTTTCCCGGCAGAATTTGAGGAAATCAGGGATTACCGGGTTCTGGTGGGGATGATCCGCAGGTTGGGATTTGATTTTGTTACTGAAGTTTCATTTGGTGCCGATTTAGTTGCCCACGCTTATGAAAACCGTCTTAAAGAAAGACAAAATGAAGGAGATATTTCATCGGATTGCCCAGCCATTGTTTATTTTATCCGCCATTATCACCCCGAAATGGTGCCTTATTTAGCGCCCATTGCTTCTCCTATGCTGGCCATGACCAGAGTTATGAAAGAAAAACACGGCAAGGATTTAAAGGTGGTGTTTATCGGACCTTGTTTTGCCAAAAAAGCGGAAACAGAAGAGGTGGAAGAAGTGCTTACTTTTCGAGAGTTACGGGAAATGTTTCAACATCACGATATCCGTCAGGATAATACTCCATCATCTGATTTTGATCCGCCCCACAGCGGGAAAGGCTCAATTTTTCCAATAAGCCGGGGCCTTTACTATACTTCCAACAGTCAGGAAGCGATCCCGGAGGAACATGTTGTGATTGCTGAAGGAAGGGTCAATTTCAAGGAAGCAATAAAAGAATTTGAGGATGGTTACATTCGTGACAAGCATCTGATGCTTCTGTGTTGTGAAGGGTGTATTATGGGACCGGGGACTTCTCCGGGAGGAAAGCGTTTTTCGCGGAGCGCTGCCGTTGGAGAATATGTTGGAAAGAAGTTACAAAAGATGGATATAAAGACATGGGAAAAGGATTTGAAAGAATACAGTATCCTGGATCTTTCACAGCGCTTTACACCAGATGATCGCCGGCTGGCTCCGGCTTCAAATGAAGAGGTTTTGAAAGCGCTTAACGCCATGGGGAAATTTTCGGCACAGGATCATCTGAACTGCGGAGCCTGTGGTTACGACACTTGTATTGATCATGCCAATGCCATTGTCCAGGGACATGCGGAAACCGAAATGTGCCTCCCTTATACCATCGAGAAACTGCATGATTCAATTGGTAATCTGAATGTATCCAATGAAAAATTAGCCCGGGCGAAAGCTGCCCTTAAGCAATCGGAAAAACTCGCTCATATGGGACAACTTTCTGCCGGTATCGCTCATGAATTAAATAATCCATTGGGAGTGATCACCATGTATAGCAGTATTTTATTAGATGAAGCCCCGGAGGGAGATGCCGTACATGAGGATCTTAAACTGATTGTTGATCAAGCGGAACGATGTAAAAAAATTGTCAATGGACTTTTGAACTTTGCACGGAAAAACCAGGTCAACCTGACAGAAACCGATGTGGTAAAATTTCTGAAACACAGTATCGATTCCATTATCAAACCAGACAATGTCACCATTGCATTTGAACCTGATATTGAGGATCCTATTGCTTTGCTGGATATTGATCAGATGATGCAGGTTCTGACCAATCTTGAGAAGAATGCCATTGAGGCAATGCCACTTGGAGGAATTCTTTCCGTAAGTGTTAAAGGGGAAAATGGTGATATTATTTTCCTGGTGAAAGATACCGGAACGGGAATTCCGAAAGAAAATATGGATAAAATTTTTACTCCTTTTTTTACGACTAAAGAGATGGGAAAAGGAACCGGGCTAGGACTTGCCTTGATTTATGGAATTGTAAAAATGCATAGAGGAAAAATACGTGTGGATTCCAATACCGATCCAGCCGAGGGCCCAACGGGAACAATTTTCAGGATTGCTTTTCCACGGGGAAGATGACGCAAATTCCTGGATACAGGATACAAGATGCAGGATACAAGATGCAGGATACAAGATGCAGGATACAAGATGCAGGATACAGATGCAGTATCCAAGATTAAAGATACAAGATTAAAGATACAAGATTGATGATGACTGAAATAGGTTGACTTTTTTCAATAACTATTAAACTCTTTTGTTGTTTGTTGACTTTTTTCTTTTTTGGTACTTTTTTCTTTTTTGTCAATAACATCAGAATTTGTT